>JAKMEE010000034.1 GCA_022426155.1 Candidatus Poseidonia sp.
CTATAATTTCAGCATGAGCGTCTGAACCATCAAATGCAAGTTCGTAGATATGACCGTCTTTGACTTCACCATCCATCGTCCATGCTCCGTCCTTTTCACTGAAACTGGGGAGTGGCTGCACCACATCCCCCATGTGTTGGGATGCTCTTGAACGCAATTCATCACTAATTTCACCAAGAACTCGATAGCATTCATCAACAATGTTGTCCATAGCGAGGGGTTCTTTCCCACCGGTCCGCCTTGCGGCGAAAGCTGTGCCTTGAGCAATATCTCGTGGACCAATGTCCAAACGAAGGGGTACACCCTTGATTTCCCAATCATAGTATTTCTGGCCGGGGTGGAGGTCCCTATCATCGACCTTGACACGCAAACCTCGTTCTTTGAGCGTTGAGGCCAACTCATGTGCGACAGC
The DNA here is from genome assembly GCA_022426155.1 of Candidatus Poseidonia sp. GTDB lineage: Archaea > Thermoplasmatota > Poseidoniia > Poseidoniales > Poseidoniaceae > Poseidonia. The sequence continues at coordinate 413 of JAKMEE010000034.1, forward strand.
CACCGTATCAACTTCGGCATTTTTCCGAATCATCGGGCAAATAACGACTTGGAATGGAGCAACCTTAGGTGGCATGATGAGGCCGTTTTCATCACCATGCATTCCAACAATTGCGCCAAGGAGACGCTCTGACATTCCATAGGTTGTTTGGTGGCAGTGAGTTTGTTGTGCCTCCAAATTTTCGTAAGTAACATCGAAGGCTTTGGCCCACTGATCTTGGTAATGATGGCAGGAAGCTACCTGCAACGTTCGCCCATTGGGCATCACAGCGTCAATACCGATGGTGTACCAAGCGCCAGGAAAGGTATCCCATACTGGACGTTTTGCCTTGATAATGGGGAGGCAGAGGTCGTGCATAATGTTGTCAACGATTTCCAAATCTTGTTCGATTTGTCGAGTGGCATCGGCTTCATCAGCGTGAGCCGTATGTGCTTCAAAGAAATGAATTTCCCGAACACGGATGAATGAACGAGTTTGCTTTGTTTCGTATCGGAAGGTGTTGACCATTTGGTAAATTTTCAACGGGAGGTCTTTGTGAGATCGAATCCAGAGCGGAAACATCGTATACATGGCGGTTTCCGATGTTGGTCGTAAAAACATGGGCACATCAAGGTCGTTTTCACCAGCATGTTTCACCCAATAGACTTCTTTCTTGAAGCCACCTTCTTCTTCCTCATCCCTCAATTCATCGGGGTCCACACCCTCTTCTCGAGCGCGCTTAAGTCGTGCAACCAATGCATTTTCTTTTTCTAAGAGATGCTCTGGAATCAGCAAGGGGAAATTAACCTCTTCGTGTTGTGTGCGTTCCATCTCATCGTGCGTGAGTTGATCGATGAGTTTCATAGTCTTCCAACCGTAAGGTCGCCAAACGTCCATACCTTTGATTGGATAACGCTTGTCCACCAGCTCTGCTGCTTCCACAATAAATGGATACCACTCATTGAAATTCTCGGATTTCGAAGGGATACCCCGCTTCGCTTTCCCATGGCCCATGGTTCGTGGGCGGACTCATTTCTCATCAAGATGACGCATCAAGATTACTGACATCCGCTGACTTTTGGATTGTTAGCAAGGCCGCTACGGCAGCAAGACACCAGACCAATTCCAGCACCAAGAAAGCCCATTCCGAAATCAAGTAGGCCCGAATGCCAAGTAGCCCGGAACCTAGCGCCATCAAAACGAGATAAACAGGTTGCTTGCTGTGCAATACATCACGGGTTTCCAAGGTGAAGGCAAGTAAGATGCAAAGCATACCAATGTATGCCATACCTTCACTCAACAATTCGGTCAAGGCCTCACTTCCGACGAGTGAAGATGAACATCAAGAAGGCCGTGCCAATCACAGCGACAATGTCAGGAATACCATAACTTCCATCCAGCACGGTTAGACTCCATCCATGCCCTGAATTGATTTCGTGGACAGATAGCCAGTTGATTCGGGTATAACCATCCACTGGGCAGAGGGTATCCGATTCGCAGACACCACCAAAGAGCATTCCAAAAACGCCAAACAAATTCAGAACGCTCACTATGAATCCTCCTGTAAATGCCCATCGCAAAGGCGACGAGGACGTGGTGGGAAGTTCAGGGACAGGTGGCAGAGCACCATTCTCGAGAGTGGGGATGGGTTGGAGGGGTGGTGCTGCTGGTTCAATCACTTCAACCAACATGTGAGTGGGTGGGGCAACTTCAGTAATATTCTCACTTCCTCCGGCGGGGAAGTCTCGTGCCTTGACGGGTTGAACTGGGGCGATTTTGATTCCGTAAATGCGGTCAGCAAGGCTCACCAAGGTCGGATCATCAGCGATATCTGCAGGATCTAATTCTCCGTCCAACAATTGCTGAAGACGTTCTTGAATAGATGTCATACCTCACCCTCCGTGTCATTCCGTATACGCTTTCCTTCAAGAATGCTCCTTTGACGTATTCCAAACCTAAATGGCATTATTCTTCACCATCGCTGTGCTTCGCATACAAGGCCTCGCTCACCAGTAAAGCGGAGCAATGTGGACAGCGGTCATGGCGGTTCAACATGAGGGGGCGGATAGCAAGGACAGCCAAGCATGACGGACACGCAGCCAACATCTCCCCCTCTTCTAAATCGATATCTGCTGCTGGGTTCCGATTCATGTAACCGGCACGATACCCAGGGTGCCAATGAAACAAAGCCCTTCGCCCTGAACCAAGAGCAGCCCATCCAAAGAGCACCACAAAGATGAGCGAAGAAATACTTCCAGAACTCAGAAGAATGAAGGCCGAGAAAAACAAATTTAATGCAAAAACTGCACTCGCAAAGATGAGAACAATCGCCGCTAACCAATACGCACCAGGTGCTCGTTGACGGTAATTCAGGTAGACCATGAGGGCACCTACGGAAACAACGCCAAGAATAACAGAACCTGTAGTTGTATTGAGCAAGCCCAACATCCCCAATACTTGAGCTACAAAATACACGACAATGAGTGAGTCAACCAATAGAATGAACGACGTACCACGGTGGACATGCTCAATTGGATCATTCAAAGAGCGACCGCGAGGAGCTGAGCCGGCCAAGACAAAATCGTCAGCACGGTCGTTGGCCATACCTTCGGGTCTATGAGGCCCCTCTTCAAGGATTTGCTTGAAACCGTCCATCACTGATGAGCGAAGATGTCTTGACATTCAGCATGGTGGCCAGTTCATGGCCACCCGAGACACGGATGTTGTTGAGGTGGGTACTTCTCTGAAGGGAACATCGATTGTGCTGGGTATTTCGGGTGGTATCGCAGCAGTTGAATCTGTGAAGTTGGCCCGTGAATTGCGGCGCCATGGGGCCACACTTACGGTCATCATGACACCCTCGGCCCAACGAATCATCACACCACTCGCCGTTCGTTGGGCAAGCCAATGTGAGGTAGTCACCGATTGGGATGGTGACCTCACAGCACTTAGCGAAGCCGATGCTGTCCTCATCGCACCTGCAACACGTGACATCATGGCGAGTCATCTGCACGGTTTGCAACATGGCCCATTGATGATGGCCCTGTCAGTGGCTCGTTCAAGGAACACTCCAATCATGATGGTCCCGAGCATGCACGAAGACCTTGCCAACGACCCAATGACCGAAAACATCGGTCATGAACTCACCTTGCAAGATGTGAATCTCTTGTGGGGACCTCAAGAAGAAGGCAAGAGAAAGACGCCCGATTCAAAGACCATCGTAGCAAGTCTTTGTCATCAAGTGAATCGACGAAAGACCAAAAGAAAATCCATCGTCATCACACTCGGTGCTACACGTTCAGCTGTCGACGATATTCGTCATCTTCAGAACACAAGTTCGGGTAAAACTGGATGGGACATTGCCGACCACCTTTACCGCCATGGACACGATGTGACGTGTGTCGCAGGTGTAACAAGTGCTGCTCCTCCACCCTGGTTGCCCTTGGTGATATACGCTCCAACTCCCGAAGAAATGTTAGAGGAATGCTTCGCTCTTGCCAATGATTCTATCCATGCCTGGGTTCATGCTGCGGCAGTTCTCGATTATGTTGTTGGAGACCCTGCCGAGGGAAAAATAGCGAGTCAACAAGGTGCACTCAAACTTGAATTAATCGAATCAACAAAACACATCAAAGCACTGCAGCCCACCGTTGAAGGGTGTGTTCGAATCGGCTTCAAATTAGAATCTGGCATCAAGCAGAAGGATTTGATTTACCGAGCAGTGGCTCAAATTGAATCATCGGGCATGACCGCTGTTGTCGCCAATCGTCTTGAAGACCGAAATGATCCAAACAAACCACGTGGCTACCTCGTCGACCAACTTGGGGCCCACTTCGTCCTTCAAGACCAACGTGCAATGTGTGAAGCCATTCAAACACTCATTGAACGAGGCGTGGAGGAGTAATCATGCGAAGGTTCGCCATCGTGGGTCACCGCGCGATGTCAAAAGGGAAATTGCCCCTCAATGACCTTGCTGGAGGCGCAGGGAGAATGGATGTCTTGATTCGAGCCATCATGGCGGCACTGATGACAAGCCATGGCCTGCGCAAAGATACCGAAATCATCCTTCATCTCCTTGGTGGACCCGGCCCTGCTCGTCGAATCAGATTTGACGGTTCAACATTGATTGGAATCCATGCAGAAGAACGTTCTATAGCAGGTCAAATCGGAAAGGTCATCGCACAGCCCTTGCCTCCAATCGGACGATGGACAGAGGTGACGCAAGGCCTATCGCATAGCGGAGGTGGGCTTGATGTCACACTTAGAGAATGGAAGGATGTACCATTGATAGCGCTCGATGCTGATGCACCGAGGTTATGGGAGAAGGATGTGATACTGCCAGATGTGAGCCAACCCAATCAAAGTGAGATTGGATTTCTCCTCAGCGATGACAAACCTCTCGATCAACTCCCAGATGGAATTCAATTGCGTTCACTTGGAACTCAATGGCTTCAAGGCCACATGGCTATTGGGATTGTTCATTTTATCCTCGACGAGGGTGTCACACTCAATCTTGCTTGAGCCATCGTGGCCATCCATCCCGTTGAAGTTCAATACCAAGATTGAGAAGATCATCATCAAGTGCGAACGGGTGTGATTGCGGCCAGACCGCCAGACATGAGAGACTTGCTTGACCAAATTCCACAGCGTCACAATCTCCGTGTTCAACTGGGCTATGGTCTACGGAAGCTGCCCCAATTGTGAACGTTGCAGTTGATTCATTACCTTCCTGCGCAAATCGAACCGCATTTCTGTACCACCTCACACCAAGCCGTGTCGTGGAATATGTTCCATTCCAATGAGGTGGGGTGTTGAGATTCAACATCAGGTCGCCATTTTTGAACGCTTCAAGGAGTGCATGATCTGGATCCGAGTCCCACTTTGGCAAGTCATTGGAGGCCTTGACGCCTGCAAAATAGTCCGTCTCCAATGTCCCGTTAGGACGACCTTTGTTACGTGGTTTTTGAGGAAGAACTCGAAGCGCTTGCTCGACCACTTCAACCGTGGCCTCAATCGCACGTTGCATGCCCTCAATTTCAAACGATGTGAATGATGTCGCGATGGCTGGCATACCGTAAAGCCCTGCCTCTCTTGCAGCCCCCATCGTCCCACTGTGATAGGCGTCTTGCGAGAGATTTGGGCCCAAGTTCACACCTGAAACAACCAATTGTGGAATGATGCCGGGCACTAAATGTTCTAAGCCACCGTCAAGGGCGACAATCATCGTGTCACACGGGGTACCGTCCAATTCGAACAAATGAACATCTCCCTGGCCTCCATTGAGGTCCCATGTAGAGACAAGGTCTTGACGTGAACGCCATTCCATCGGTTGCATCAAATTGATGTGCATTCCAGTCGCAGAATTATTCTGGCTGGGAGCGAGAACGACCAAACGATGACCTGCATGATGCAATGCCTTGACCAACCCCTCAAACCCAGGTGCCTCAATTCCATCATCGTTGGTCAATAAAATCCAGCCTTTATTTGATGATGTCATGATGTTGCCTCCAATTGCGAAGAGTCGGAATTCACTTCTTGATTGTTCGTATTATCCAATGAAGCAGCCTCTGATGTGTAAACCACAAGCACCAATCCGCCCATAAGGATCAGACCACCTAACAATGTTCGTGGTCCTGGAACTCCAGTGTCGAAGAATGCCCAACCAATCATTGAACCAATCAATGGCTCCAAGGTAACAGAAGTTGAGACAATGAGGGGTGAAATATAGCGTAGACATGTATTGAGCCCAGTATGCCCAAGCAAGCCTGCGAGCAGTGCTAATAATAAGAACCAGCCAAAATATTCTGCTTCAAGCCACCCAAAGATTCCAAAATTAGCAGCTTCTGTTTCCCACATGAACGAGAATGGAAGGAGAATGAATGCCCCCATCAATGTCACTGGAAAAGCATAGAGGAATATGGGCATCCATGAACGTAAGATTCTCCCTACGACAATGTAGCCAACAACAAAAACTGCCCCAAGGAAAGCCAAAGCATCACCAAAGAACGTCACGGTTTGATCGCCTTGTTGTTGCCCATCATCAAGCAAGGTCAACCCTGCCCCAATAAAACAAACCAATGCCCCGACCATTTCCATTCGCAGTGGTCGGCGGATGTCAACCACAAAGGAACTCAGCACTAACATACCAAGCACGATGACGAGAGGATGGGCAGTCACAAAGAGCAAGGAATGGGTCAAAGTGGTTTCATCAAGACTTGAAACCCATGCCCCAAAATGTGCAGCCAAAGCCAATCCACTTGCCAACATGAGCGCCCATGCCCGAAAGGAAAGATAGTGTGTTTTTTCCTCATGGCCCAGTTGACGCCATTGATAGTACGCCAAGGGTGCTAGAATGATGGACGTTAGCTGCAATCGCCACGAGGCACGCAGAAGCGGTGGAACACTGTCGACTTGCTGAAAAATTGCACCTGCGCTTGAAACTCCAAACACTGCCGCAACAAGGAGTCCCCAAACCCAAGGAGGAGTTCCACTGGCATTGGCCATGTTTTCACACTCAGTTTTCAAGAACTGCATCGGATGTCTTTGGGCCACCAATGACTCCAGCACGCTTGAACAAGAGGTAGATGAGAGCACCTGCGACGACATTGATCATGATGAGTCCACCCATTCGGATGGCATACCATGCACCTGAATCTGGGAAATTTTCAATTCCATAGATTGTTTTTCCCTCGCCGTTTTCATTGTACCAGACTGAATCAATAAAGGAAAGAATACTCGATTCTGTTCCGAAGAAGGCTTCACCCGTCAGCAATCCTGCTGCTACCATGAATGTTCCAAGCAAGATCAATGCGCGCTGTTTCTCAGCAATTGTGGTTCCTTCAGTTTCTTTGATGGCATCAATTCTTGGTGCCAATTTCTTATCCTCCCAATTATCACGTGCCACTCCACCAATCAACATTGGAAGTGTATGCGGGACATCGAGGTACATGCCCAGACCAAAGGAGGTTCCCATGCCAGTTGCCCACTCAACAAACATGCCTAGCAGGAACCCAAGAGCGAGAAGTGTGAGATCTCCTTGACCCTCAGCGAAAATCACTGAAAAAGTCGCGAAAGCATTGGCCTGAGGAGCAATGAGTTGGATCCTCCCCTCGGCTAGTTGAATTGACAAAAAGATGGCAACTCCTGCGCCGATGATGGCGCCAGGGACAACACCCATGATGTTCCCCTTGGAGATGTGATAGGGCCTGTTACCGATGTAGAGACTGTTTTTGTAATCACCAATCACCGTTCCCGACATTGAGATGGCAGAACCAAATACAGTGGTGCCGACGAGTCCGAGAAGAACAGCATCCTGGGTTGAAAGTTGAAGGAATTCTTGGGCATTGAGAAAGACGCCGAGAAGCATCAGCAAAACGATGAATGAAGTTCCTGACACTGGTTCAATACCCGTTTCGCCCATCACCCGAACAGCGATGGCTCCAAGCATGAATGTGGTGAGAATAAGGACAATGGCGAATACCAAAGCGGCCATGACAGAGAATCCACCGATGGTAAAAATCATAATCATGGCAACAAATGTCACCCCCATGAAAATCGGAATATGTTTGAGAGGCCATTCATACCATCCTTTGCCTTCGATGTATTCCTCGCTGCCTTCACCCTTGAAGGCAGAACCAATGTCTTGGAAGATATTGGCAAAGGTGCGCCACATCTTGGCGAGACCAAACATTCCTCCACCAACGATGGCTCCAATAGCAATTGTTCGTACTGTCTTTGAAAACGCTATCATTTGCAGAGCTGCTGACCCGCCTTGGGCATAATCCTGAATCGGAATATTCGCTTGTTGAGTTGCATCATAAATGGGCACATTCATGAACACCGCAAGTGGGACGAGGAAGAACCAACCCACGATGGTTCCAAGATTGACCAAGAAAGCAACCCGAGTCTTCATGAACCACCCAATGGCAAACATCGAGGGTGTCAAAGCGACCCCGATATAGGTGTAAGCGAATGGATTCCAAGCGGTATCAGCAGACCAGTGAGTTTGTCCCAAAGAAATTCCACCCTCGGTTCCAGAAGGTTGGTGAATTTTTCCATGTGAGTAAAAACTTGCTAGGCCTATATCTCCATAATGGAGTGATTCTGCAATGTAATCAAGCAAGGCTATTTTGCGGTCATTTGCCCAAATCAATGGATATTCGACGAGGAATAATCCTACCATCGTTAAGGCCGTCCAGATTCCAATCGTTTTCAGTGAATCACGTGCATGCTCAACGGCTCCAGAACTCACATCGGATGATATGTCAAGCATCTTGAGGGTCGCTTCGAATCCAGGAAGAGGAAGCGGATCTTCGACCAACCATACACGACGGAAGATAATGAAATACATCACACCGAGGAATCCAGCAAACATAGAAGCCACGATACCGATGAAGGCTAATCTGAAAGCCTCCCCATCATCCAATGTGACAAGTGGCCCGTCTGCTAAAGCGTAGGCAGGTTGGCTGGCGAGCAAGAAAATTGCAGGGAAGGTGAAAATGAATCCAGTGGATGCGTGGGTTGCACCGGTTGTTGCCGAGGTGGCAATGTTCACTTCAGAAGGTGACCATTTGAGTGCCATTCCCAACAGGTAAGCGATGTACCAGGCAGCAGAAATCGCCAAACCCAATTTGAGACCAATGTACGCCGTCACTCCAGAAAAAATGGCACCAATTCCGATCCCAATCAGGACTTTTGGAGTATTCCAATGCGAAATCTCAAAGGATTCCTTGAGGTTTTTCTCTTCCAAATATTGTTCTAAAACACCCGTATTGAGGTTGTTGTACATCTCATCATCGAGCCAAGTTAATGTCCCAGTTTCAATGGCTTTGAGACCCTCTGGGGTCACAGGTTGACGATAGGCCGATTGACTCACAGTTGGTTGAGAACCGTCTTCTTTGTCTGCCATTCAACTCACCAACCCTTCAGGCTCGTTCATTGGGTAGCGTCGGCACTTCATGACGGTTCCGATGATTCACCCATGGCAAAGCCAATTCAAATGTGATTCAAATCACCTCACCCAATCATGCCCTTACCTTGCTTGGCGAGTGGCAATTTTCAAGAGTGAGGAATCACTCTTGCGTCACAGTACGGTTGCGTACATCTTCGGCTTTAGCAACGGCGATTCCGTCCTCGACATCGACCTTACGAAGGATGATTGCACCAGCCACAATTAGCAACGAGATCGCGAAGATTCCAACACGGGAATCGAACCAGACCGTCATCAATGCGTAAATTAGAGGGCCAAGTAAAGCTGCTACTTTTCCAAAGAATCCGAAGAAACCGAAGAACTCAGCAGACCTTGTTTCAGGGACCATCTGCCCAAACATCGAACGAGCTAGACCTTGAGAACCACCTAGAAGTGCTCCTGCAAATACGCCGAGTAGTAAGAACTGGAAGAATACGGTCATTCCAAGTGGTGCCCAAACCAAAGAGCGTACAGTTTTAGGTATGAAATCCAATTTTCCATCGCCAAGACTAGTGGGGTGATTTACACCCACACTGGTCGCATTACCGAGTGTGCCGTTGACAATGCTGTAGGAGAACCGGGATTCATCCATTGTAGCTTCAAGAGCGGCCAAGGAAGTCGCATTCAAACTGACTGCAATAGGCGTTGCATTTCCGTTTTCCTCGTACGCCCACTTCACAGCATAACCACCATCATAGTCCGTGTTTTGAGCCACAGGTAGGATGTCCTCATGATCGAGTGCCCAATCTTGCTCACTGTCACCTGGAAGAGCGGCGATATTGTTTACACCTACTCGAGCTGTTGCGACATAGGTGTTTTGATCATCATCCCAAGTGTATTGGATGTCGAATTCATCATGGTTTTCAAGTTCCAGTGGAGCGAATGAGAGCGCCCCTACTATGACAAAACACCAACATACTAATGAAAATTGCAGCGCCTTCTTAGTGCCCCATTTTTCTGCTAATTTGGTAAATCCAATCGCTGCAGGAGCGGCGACGAATTGTATAATTACAATCGTCGCAATCAGTCCGGTTAATGTTAGTCCAAGAACCACGATTCCGAATACTCCTGCTAGTGCAGTAACTGAATTTATTCCATCGATAAAACAGAAGTAAGCAATCATATAAATGAACAAGGTTCGAAATTCTTTAATCCCCAGAAGGGTCTTTTTAACTTCACCAAGTGCCATCTTGGTTGAGGCGATGAGCCCCATCGGTTCCATTTCATCTTCGATATGTGGTTCAGGTACTAGGTTGAAGGTCATTTGAGCGAATCCAAGCCACCATAGTCCAGAGGAGGCCATGACGAATGGAATCACCCACGACCCGTCAAGAGTTTCCACCATTACCAAGTGAACAACAAGTAGGATTCCACCTCCGAGGTATCCTGATGCGAAGGCCTTGTTGGAGATTGAATCCATTTCAGATTCATCACCCATGTGAGGGAGCAAAGCGTTGTAAAAGACTCCGGCACCGTTCAAACCCACGTTAGCTACCATGAACATAACCATGGCCCAAACCCAAGCCAAAGAGACTCCAAGGTAAGGAGATAAGGCAAGAAGGATACAAGAAACTGAACCCAAGATGGTGAGAACTCTCAACCACCACATCTTGATCATTCTTCGGTCCGCGATAACACCGAGTGACGGAGCACAAATCGCGACGAACAGAGCGCCAATCATAACAGCGGCCGAAAACATTGCATCTGCAGTCCATTCAGAACCAAGCAACTTCATCGAGATTCCGTTTGCTTCCATGAAGAGGTAAGCAAACCAAGCCGGGAAAACAGCAGTTGTGACAGACGTTTCAAAGGCGCTTTTACCCCAATCATACGCACAATAGCCGCGTACCCTATGGTCTTCAACAGAGGTATTAATTTCGGTATCCATGATTCCTGTGATGCGCTTCGGCTTATCAATGCATTTCCGACAAAGCCCAAAAATGAGCCAATTGTTTGACCCCTACTGATACACCATCAATGGTCACGAATGATAATGAAGCGACCAAGGGCTTCTTGCCACATGATCTTATTCCCAGAAACGATGTTCATACCTTCATCTGAATCAGGCATTGGGAGAATCATCATCGAATAGTCACGGTCGTTCATAGCATGGACTTCATTGCCTTCGAGGTGAGTGACGGTCGCAGTACCTTTCTCAATCATAGGAACGTTGATCGAATCAGTTACTGTACCGACGTGTGAAATCTTTTTCTTTGTGAAAATGCTTTCAAGAGAGAGACGTGCTTTGGCAGAGCCGTGCTTTCCTGGCTTGGATTTCGAGATGCTCAAAATTTTGTATGCTTCGTCGTCTACGACGCAAAAGCGTCCAACTTTCAAGGTTCGGATTTCTACGCGGTCAGTGCCTGGCATGAGGTTCCCTCTGCTGTTCTGTCAAGGTTTGGGCTTATGACTATTGGGGCGACTTCGTCAAGATTGCGTAAAATCTCTGATATCAAAACGCTGCCCTGATTGTTCCATGGTGTGTTGCGTGAGAATCGGAAGCAATCGGGTAGCGACATCATTGGGGTCAGTGAGTTCACCATCCCGGTGGTAGGCCACAAAGGTATCTCTCAAGGGGAAATCTTCTGGTTTCGCACTTCGAATATCTTGTTGCATCCCCGTATCAACGATACCTGGCGCTACTGCAATGGCACTTATATGATGTTCAGCACCTTCCAATGCAAGGCAACGAGCCCACATATCGAGTCCTGCTTTCGCTGTGCAATACGCTGACCATGACCCCAAAGGACGAAGCGAGGCCCCACTCGAAATGGTCGAAACGCGAACACGATTTTCACCAACTAAAAGTGGAGTCAAGCCAGAGGTCAACTGTTGAACGCCAACGAGATTCACTTGCATTGATCGTGCCCAGTCATGACCATCGGCTTCAAGCAGGGGTTTGATCGGTGCAATGCTACCGGCGTTGTGAATCAATCCTTCTAGGCTGGAGCAGCGACTTTGAATTTCACTTACTGCCTGTTCAATACTGCTTGCATTTCCAAGGTCACACGCCACTTCAAAGGAAGAGGCTTCATACTCTTGGACTTTCTCAAGGGCATCATCAAGCGACTTGCTTGGACGAGCAAGGAGAATGACCCGATAGCCAGCTTGGGAAAGTTGGATAGAAAGGGCGCGGCCAATGCCCTTTGATGCCCCAGTGACAAGGTAGGTTGACGTCATCTTTCGGACCACCTCCCCACGTCAATAGGTGTAGAAACCTTGACCGCTCTTACGCCCTAATTTGCCATCTTCAACCATCTGAATGAGCAACGGTGCAGGGGCGTATTTGTCATCTTCAAATCCATCATGGAGGACGTTCATGATATGCAGGACAGTATCGAGACCGATGAGGTCCGTGAGGGCTAAAGGACCAATGGGGTGATTCATTCCGAGTTTCATAATTCCATCGATGGCTTCTGGTTCAGCCACGCCTTCTTGGAGAGTCAAAATGGCCTCGTTGAGCATTGGGCAAAGTATTCGATTCGAAACAAAGCCAGGAGCGTCGTTGCATGAGAGGGCAGTTTTACCCATTTTCTCAGCGGCTGAAATAACAATTTGATTCGTCTCCTCACTGGTAAGATCACCGTTGATGACTTCAACCAATTTCATGATGGGAACTGGATTCATGAAATGCATCCCAATGACTTTCTCAGGCCGGTTGGTCGCTTGTGCAATGGTTGAGATGGAGATGGAAGAGGTATTCGACGCCAAAATTGTTTCAGGCTTGCAAATTGAATCCAAATCGGACAAGATATTTGTCTTCAAGTCCAAAATTTCAGGGACTGCTTCAACGACCAGATCGCAGTCTGCACAAGCAGAACGTTCGGTGCTGGTGGAAATACGGGCCAATGCACCATCTGCCTCACTCTGAGACATACGCTCTTTCGACACAAGTTTCCCCAATGAGAATTGAATCGTCGCTAGGCCTTTTTCCACGTATTCGTCCTTGATATCCACCATAACTACATCATAGCCTGCACATGCAGCTACTTGCGCTATACCGTTACCCATTTGCCCTGCTCCGATAACACCGATTTTTTGCATGGATGTCCCTCATCCAGTCCACTAGCACGGACTTCATGAACAATTGCATTGCTTTCCATGTTGATTCAAGCCGTGACTTGAGAGATTTTAGAAGAAAATACTTTTTGTGAATCCTGAAAATGAGAGCACATAGGATGGGGGAGGACATTAACAGGCATTGCAATCCTTTATGCGATCTACCTTTTTGGAATCAACCTTGTCCTTTAGTAGCCCGACTCGGATTCGAACCGAGGTCGGCAGGACGATTTTTTGGGGCCTCGGTTTTGTATTGAGTGTGTTGATGAGAGCGGGTAGATGTTAGCCTCGTTCCTCGTCGACAGGGAGGTATGCATGGGAAAAATATATTTCTCAGTTGACTGTCAGTAAAAAAGATGGTCGCCATCCTGTGTCCGCATTGCGAAGAAGAAATTGAACTTGAAGATGATGCCTCAGGAGTGTTTGCTTGTCCACTCTGTGACGGGGAATTCGAATGGAACCTTGAATCCGATGAGGATTCTAGGGTAGGGGGGAGTTCGCTCCAGTTTGACCTCAGCAGCATCAATCCTATGGTTGCGGGAAAGGTCTTTATTTTGGGAATCTCTTTTATTGTCTTATGGCTGTGTTTTTCGGCCGACACCTTGTATGCCGCAACCGGGGAATCCTCCGAAGAAGAACCTTACGAATACACATTCACTTCGGATGAAATGACAATCTACAACATCTACGGAGCCAACGGCATGGGGAAATACACCTACTGGATTGACTACCTTACAAATCTCAACAAAGAATGCGTTGAATTTACGGGAGAGAAATGCGAAGGGATTGATATGATGGTTGAAAATATGGAGGCATGGGATTCTGCTGGCAACACCTATTCATTATTCATACTCTGCTCCCTTATTCTCTTCATCATGATGATGGTGCTGAAATTGACAATCATGTTGTATGAATCGGCAATTATTGAGATTCCATTAGGTCTAGCCGTTCTTCTGAACATTGCGGGAAAGGGTGCCTATTATGTGGGATGTCTGTTGTGGTTTTTGGCCATCGTCCTCTACATGATCAAATCCCCAGGGGCATCGGGTGCTTTGGGCATGGCTGAAGGAGATTTAGAATCAATTGGTTACGTGCCAATCCTGTGGATTGGACTGATCATCAGCATTCTCGCACCACTCGGATATGCGGGCCTATCGTTTGCATCGCAAGATGATTAGAGGTAGCCCGAGTCGGATTTGAACCGACGTCGGCGGGACCAAAACCCACCATGATGGACCCCTACACTATCGGGCTGTAATCCAACCGGATGGTTTTTGCTTTTTGGCCTTGTCGGCTGTCATTGACGAAAAGACTCAAAGCAACTGATTGAGTAATGGGTCACTTACCACGGATTTAGCGCTTGAGAGGAACTCATGGAGGTCCAAATCTGAACGGTTCTGATAGACAAGTGCTTGTAGGCCCATGTCCAAGCGGTCAAGTTGGTGCACGAACTGTGCTTCCGGAGTGTCTTGTCGTTCATAGGTCTCAAACGCTTCAAGCCACTGTGGCGCTAATTTCTTCATCGCAGCGTGTTCATCTTCGGCCTTCGTACTGCGGTCATCATCTGGGGTGAGGTCGCCGACAATAATTTCGGGTAAATCGTGAATCAAGCAATACGTAATGACGGTCTGTAAGTCCAATTCTGGAGGACAAAGACGCAAAGCGAGGACCGCCATTCCCCATGAATGTGCAGCAACAGATTCGGGTTGTTCCACTCCAGCACGAACCCATCCTGTTCGCATGACGGATTTCAATTCCAAGAGGGCCATCAGTTCATCTCGCATGGAGTGGCCTTGAAGCATGGGTTCAAAACCTCATCTCTTGCATGGGGCGTCATGGGGAGTCGAGTGCCGATTTGGTGGGATGAGGCTCACGAAGTTCTCCTCAACGACGAATTGCTCGGACCGGTAGTCAAAGAACACGGACCTACCGGCATCAGTAGCAGGGAAGACCTGTTTCAAACGCTCGTTCGTTCAATTGTTGGCCAACAAATATCAGTCACAGCAGCTGATGCGATTTGGGGAAGGTTGTGTGCCCACCTGGGTGAGGTCACGCCACATCATGTTCTCGCTACAGACCAACCATCCATTGCCGCCTGCGGTGTAACTCGGCCCAAGGCAAGTTACATCTACGGACTCGCTGAAGATGCTGAGCGATTGATGGGGCAACCTTGGGAAACAATGAGCGACTTAGAGATACAAAGGCATCTCGTATCCTTTCGAGGTATTGGTCCGTGGACTGCAGAAATGATGCTGATGTTTCATTTTTTACGACAGGACATCTTCAGTCTTGGCGATATAGGATTGATCCGAGGCACTCAGCGTTTGGTTCCAGATGCAGAAACGAAAGAGCAGGTTGGGGAAATTGCAGAACGCTGGAGGCCTTACCGAACGGCTGCAGCGTGGTACCTATGGCGGATTTTGGACCCTGTTCCGGTTGAATACTAAAAATAATTATATGAGGCGTCAACTATGAATCATTATGCCTAAGTCTTTTGACCGCGCCCCAGACCAGCCAAAATTGCGAAGAAGGTCCAGTATGGACGCCATGGAATTTCTGAATTTGTTGCTCTGTTTAGGAAGCCTCCTCCTTGTTTTGCTTATTATGGTTCGTTGGAGTGTCTTTGATATCAACGCTAAAGAAGAGTATGATTTCATCAAATATTTCTGCATTGTACTTTTGGCCTTATCCGCATTAGGGATGTTCAGATTTGATATTGGTGCAAAAAGACGTGCTCATGAAGACTATACATTCAAGATGAAGGAATATGAAATCCTTAGAACCAAATGGCTGGAAATCGCATCGAAAAAGATGGAAATGGAATCATCTCGTTCTCTTGAATCGATGAAAGTTGTCAAAGCAGCCCAAGTCGTAGTTCAAACAGAATCTAAAGAAGAACAATCATCAAAAAAAGAAGACGAATAGCAACGCGGTCAGGGAATGACCCGGCAAAGGCCGACAAAAGTCGTCAAAATGTCGGTCTTTGATTTTGAGACTCATTACATTCCCGTGTCTCTTTTTTCTGTTGCGGTTGGAGCAATTATCATATTTACGATTACTTTCCCTCTATTGGGGTTTGTTACAATTCCAATCATGATTGGACTCATAGGTGGGATCTTCACTGAAGCAATTAGTTACGTAGAAGAACCTAATGAGGCGCCTGAGGCACTAACCGAAGAAGAATAAAATCTCATCGAGTGATGGCATCGCTGTTTTTCAACAGGTCTCGTGTGATGTTCTTTTGATGCGACTCCAAGGTACCTCCACCAATTTCGAGGAGTTTTGCATCACGCCACAAACGTTCCACGTTGTATTC
>JAKMEE010000028.1 GCA_022426155.1 Candidatus Poseidonia sp.
GAAGTTGATTTTCACCTTTGATTTTTGACGGTGGTTTCAAAGTGCGTCTCCCTTTCGGAGACCTGCCCGAGCATGTCTTTGGCGGTGAACAGCATGAAACATCCCCTGTTTTTGGACTATGGGCCCATTCCTGGATGGGTTATTTTGTTGATGCTCTTCGGTGTATCTGGTGGGTTTTTTCTCTTCCAAGTACAGAAAGCTACTCGTCTGGTCCTCTTAGGTAGGCCAGAAAATCGCTTTGACAATTGGGGTACTCGGATCAAAGAAGTAGCGACCGGTTGGCTTGGACAAAAGAAAGTTCTGAAAGACCGTGTTGCTGGAGGCATTCACGTTCTCATGTTTTGGGGTTTCCTGATGCTCTCAACCGACATGTTTGACCTTGCAACCGGCAATCAATTCTCACAGAAGGTACTGCCTGAAATGCTTCGTGGCCCCTGGAACATCGTGGTTGAAACCGGTTATACCATTGCCTTCATCGGCTGTGTTGCCGCTTTGATTCGGAGGGTTGCCTTCACGCCTGAGAAACTGAAAGGCAAGTCACAACTCGAAGGCAACGCTATCTTGCTTCTTATCATGACCATCACCACCACCTCCTTCGTTGTGGAAGCCGGTGAAACGACCATCTCAAAAACTTGGGAACCCATTGGCTGGTGGGTTGCTGTAACAATTGTGCCGAGTGCCAGCATGGTCATTGCAGCCTATTGGGCTCACATGGTGGCCATCTGCGTGTTCCTGTTTTTGATTCCACTTTCCAAGCACATGCACTTGGTCATGGCCTTCCCGAATGTATTTTTCCACGATTTGCGACCCATGGCGACCATGGAACCACTCGCACGAGGGGAAGATGGGAAGGCGGTTCTGCTCGACGAATTGGATTTGGAATCCTTTGGAGCTGTGAGTTATACCGATTTCACTTGGCGAGACCTCATCGACGGTTGGGCTTGTACCTCATGTGCACGGTGTCAAGATGTCTGTCCTGCCTATGCAAGCGGTAAGGCGCTCAATCCGATGGAAATTATTCACGATGTCCGCCACTATGCAAACGATAACGCTTCAACACTATTGGCAGGTGAAACACCAGAAGAAGACATGATCTCACGGTTTGGTGAAGATGCGATTTGGGCATGTACAACCTGTCATGCCTGTGTGGAGGCTTGCCCCATTTACATCGACCACGTGCCCAAACTTACCGATGCTCGACGTCATTTGATGATGGAGCGGATGGAATTTGACGAAAAGGTCGAAGACACCGTCATGCCTTTGATGGCGACGATTGAAAACCTTGAATCGGATTCAAACCCTTACGGGCTTCCTTCTCATGAGCGAGGCGATTGGGCAGAAGGATTGGATGTCAAGGTTGCCGAGCCAGCCGAGTACATTTACTTCGCAGGCTGCGCAGCATCCTTTGACGAGCGGAACAAGAAAGTTGCTCGGGATACCATCAGCATCATGAAGGAAGCAGGGCTTGATGTTGGAATCCTCGGCATGCAAGAAGGATGCAGTGGAGACGCTGCTCGCCGTGCTGGAAATGAATACCTCTTCCAGATGTTGGCCGAAACAAACCTCGCAACCTTTGAGGAAATTGGAGTGAAGAAAGTCGTCGCATCTTGCCCACATTGTTTCCACACACTTGGCAAGGAATACAAGGACTATGGCGGCGAAGATATCGAAGTTATGCACCATTCACAACTGATCAACCATTTGCAAAAGGAAGGGAAACTACCCGACCCATCACATGACGAGAACATCACCTATCACGACCCGTGTTATCTTGGTCGTATCGGTGGCGAACTTGATGCACCACGCGATGCCATTGGAGGTGTTGATGTCGAAGTGGAACGTCACGGTAAGGAGTCCTTCTGCTGTGGTGCAGGTGGTGCACAAATGTGGATGGAAGAGCACGTCGATGAAGGATATGACCGAGTGAACGTCATCCGTTCCAAGGAACTCGCAGCCACTGGTGCTGATACCGTCGCTGTTGGATGTCCATTCTGCTCAACGATGGTCACTGACGGTCTGAGTGCTATTGGCTCAGAGATGGAAGTCAAGGACATCGCAGAAATCGTTTGGGAGCAAATCAAGGCGAACGATGCCAAAATCGAAGCCAAGAAAGCCTCCACGGCTGAAGTCTCCGAAGTTGCGGAAGCCTGAGGGTGAGCCTGTGGGTCACGTTGCGCTAGATCAAGCAGTTCTACTCAATTGGTATGACCATCATCAGCGCGACCTGCCTTGGCGGAAAAGTTGTCATCCCTGGCACATTCTGTTGAGCGAGATTCTTCTCCAACAGACACAAGTGAGTCGAGGGATTGAGTATTGGCATCGCATGATTGAGGCCTTTCCAACGATTGAATCCATGGCTGTTGCCGAGGTGGACCATGTGCTGAAAGCGTGGGAGGGTGCGGGATATTACAGCCGTGCCCGACGTTTACACACCCTTGCACAACAGGTCATGCTTCCTCTTTCAGAGGGAGGTCATAATGGGGTTCTCCCTCAAACAGCAGAGGACTTGTTGAAGCTTCCTGGCATTGGTCCATACACTGCAGCAGCGGTGGCAAGTATCGCTTTTTCACAACCCATCGCATGCGTGGACGGTAACATCAGGAGGGTCATGGCCCGACAGAGTGCTCAACCGGCACCCACCGTGAATCAAACTCAGCAATGGGCAGATGATTGTCTGGAACCTCTTCGTCCAGGAGATTGGAATCAGGCACTGATGGAACTTGGTGCGACGGTTTGCAAACCTCGTCAACCGTCTTGCGAAGTGTGTCCCATTCACGAGTCATGCTCCGGGAAATCAACACCTCACTCCTACCCGTTACCGAACAAGACAAAAACCAAATCTGTCACCTATCGATGTGAGGTCCGATTGGATGAAACGGGTCAACCTGTCTTGTATCAACGCCCTCCTTCTGGATTATTTGGCGGGTTGTGGGGGTTTGAATTATTCGAATCATTCGACGACCCTTCGGATCACATGCTTGGCTATGTTGGTCAAGTAAAGCACACTCTCAGTCACCGAAAGATGACCATTAACGTATGGATTGGACGGGCAGAGGGCTCGGTTCAAGGTCACCATCCCAAAGAATTGGCATTATCGGGTTTGGACCACAAAATTTTGGAACTTCTTCATTCCAAGGATTGCTTCGTCTCACCTTGAATTTCAGGTGAGGCGCCATCTCGTTCCATGAGGTCCCTTCGGAATGAGGCTAGAGCGACCATCAATCCTCCAACCAGAAAATATTCTGCAGGGCCTGCGAAATTGATGCCGATTTGGGCTTGATTGAGAAATTGTTCTGTGGTCAATCCTGTGCCATCAAAGGTACTCACTGCGTATTGAAACGACGTGATCATCACAATGAGCGAAATCATCGATACGGTAATTCCTATTTTTCGCATGTTTGCACCAGGGCTCGATGATGAATCAAGGGCAATATGACCCATAATTGCCCAAAGAAGTCCACCCCCAAAGGCCACCATGGATGCGTAAATGTGGGGGTTGATGTGGTCATACATGTCGTAAATTGCGATGAAGATCACATGGATGCCAGCCCCCAAGCCAACAACACACGATGCATTCCAGAGTCGTGATTTCTCAGGGGAAATTTCATGATAAAGATGCCATGAATACATCATTTGTAGGATTCCACTGATGATAAGACCCATGGTAAAAATCACACGTTGAGGGCCAGGGTAATCTGTTTCAGAGATGAAAATTGGAAATGTCCTCGCACCTTGTGCCAAATGCACTACCATCGCTAGGATGACGGTTATGGTTGGCACCAACCAGCTTAGAAGAGCCAATAAGTAACCCTGTTCCTGAGTTAGCGGTAAGCGTCGACCGTATCTTTGATGCACGTGTCAAATCCCTCCCATTTCATTCCTAAAACTCGTTCTGCCTTTTCACTCGAATAATTTGTGTCTCCTTTTTTCAGAGATTTAACCACTGCTCGGGTCAGATAGCGCTGTTTTCCAAACAACCCTCCGACCCAATCTTGGAAAACTGCAACTGGAAGAAGGATGTTGGGGAGGGCCAATTTTGGAGATTTCGAATCAGGGTATAATTCTCGAATTTTTCTGCAAATCATGGAAAGGGTGAGGTTTGCATGTGGTGCGAGAATGAACCTCCCCTCTGCCTCATCTACCTCAAACGCTCGCCGATGTGCTCGGGCAACATCTCGAACATGCACTGCAGCCATCGGGAACTTTGGGGCGACGGGGAAGGCCCCTTTCATGGCATCTTGGAAGAAATCCACGCTCGGTGTTGGTCGGATGAATCCGCCTCCAAGAACAGCGGTGGGGTTGATGACTCGAACATCCAACTTCAGGTTTTCAGCAAGCTCCCAGGCCAAATGTTCTGCTTGTGTTTTGGCGGTGGTATACGGGAGGTTGGTATCTGTTTGCCACATCGATTCGTCTTTCACTTTCCCTTTTGGTTCGGTTCCAACCGCAGCAGTACTGGAAGTGTAAATAATCCGGGGAACCTTCGCTGCAGATGCGGCGTGAAAGAGGTGCAATGTGCCTTTATTTGCGGTATCAAGGATTTCTTGAGCATTCCCTTGTGTGCTGTAGATGGTCGCTGTGTGAAACAAACCATCACACCCCGATAAGAGCTCAGTCCATCCATCTGCCTCCATCACATTCGCCTCAACCAACTCCAAACGTTCCTCGAGTCCTAGGTCTTGGGCGTGTTTTCGAACATGGTCGACCTTCATTGGATCGTCGAGTGAGCGTACCGAGCCTTTGACCATAAAGCCGTGTTCCAGGAGGTCGCGGACGATATGATTCCCAATGTGTCCATTCACTCCAGTGACGAAGATGCGTTGAAGTGTTTCTTCCCCCATATACCCAACGAGCCACAGGTCTCGTATGAACCTTCAAGTGTGTCAGCATACACCGTGGCATGAGACCCATGCCGATTCGCGTCCACGACACGAAACGACGAGAGAAAGTGGACTTTACCACGCTTGAACCCGGTAAAGTATCGATGTATGTGTGCGGCGTCACCGTTTACGACCGATGTCACCTCGGACATGCCCGCTGTTATCTGGCCTTTGATTTGATTCACCGATGGTTGGAAGCAAGCGGTTTTGACGTGGATTATGTCCAGAATTTTACAGACATAGATGACAAGATTATCACGCGAGCCAATGAACTCGGAGGAGATTGGCGAACCCTCGTTGATGAAAACATTGAGGCCTATTATGAAGACATGGACGCCCTCAATATTTTGAGAGCCGACACATACCCAAGATGCACAGAGTATGTTGATCAAATGATAAAAATCATTGAAGATTTGATTGAGAAAAAGCATGCCTATATTGCCGCCGATGGGGTATATTTCCACATCGAATCTGCCCCAGAAAAATACGGTATCCTCACAGGTCAATCGATTGAAGCGGTCCGCTCTGGTGCGGGAGGCCGTGTTGCAAAAACTGGAACAGGGAAGCGAGATCACAAGGATTTTGCATTGTGGAAGTCGGCAAAACCCAATGAACCAACGTGGGATTCACCTTGGGGCCCTGGCCGCCCTGGATGGCACATTGAGTGCACAGCAATGTCGCTCGACCACTTTGACAAAGAATTCGACATCCACGGGGGAGGTCATGACCTTCGATTCCCGCATCACGAGGCAGAGATCTTCCAAGGAGAATGCCATACAGGCCATTCACCCGTTGTCCACCATTGGCTCCACAACGGGTTTGTCAACATCGATGGTGAAAAGATGAGTAAATCACTCGATAACTTTTGGACCATCCGAGATATTTTGAGGCACGTTGATGCGATGGTCCTTCGGTTCGCCCTCATTAACGCCCATTACCGTTCCCCAATTGATATGAATGAAGCCCTGCTTAAAGATGCAGAACGTAATTACAACAAGGTGTTGGAAACCTATGTTGAGATACTCAAAGCGAGGACAGATGATCATCCTGTAGCATTGCCCAAACCCGATCTTTCCTCTCCCCAACCATTGGCAAAATGCCTTGGTTTATTGGAGCGAATGGGTGAGGGCTTTGGTCAAGCCATGGACGATGATTTCAACTCCAGAGAAGCGGTTGCTAAGATCTTGGGAATGGTCCGAGAAATGAGTAAAATGCTCCAGTCAGAAATCGACCAAGCAGACCGCAATGCGTTTGCGCACTATGCAACCTTCCTGCTTGAGGAAACAGCAGGTTCAGTTCTTGGTATTCTTCCAACTCGTGAAATGGCTATGGCTGAACCTGTGGATGACCCTCGTAAAGCGACCATTGCAGATGATGTTGAAGCACTCTTGGTGGAACGTAGCACCGCTCGTAGCGAGAAGAATTGGGCGCGTGCAGATGAAATTCGAGATCAATTGACGGCTCTTGGCGTCATCGTAACCGATACCGCCGACGGTCCAAAATGGGACCTTTCCTAACTCATTCTTCTTCGCTTGCTGGAGGGTCCATCGGAGGGGGCGTTGGCACAAACTGTGCTTCTGCTGCCCGCTCTTCTTCAGCCTCATCCCACATTTTCTCAATACGCACTTCTGCAACGAGTGCATTTTCAGCTCCACGAGAGGCAAAGAATAGCCCAATTAGTAAAACCGCAACGATTACGACCAGCAGTACCAACGCATTCTGCTTTGCTACATCTTCATTGGATTGCGTCGTGTCAAGAGGGTTAGTGATGTCGTTGTTTTCTCCGGGTGTTGTTGTGTCTCCGTTTGTCGTGTTGGTTGAATCGTTCTGATTAGGATCTTGATTGGTTTGGTCGGAGGGGTCTGTGGGATCATCAGGATTTGTTGCAGGATCACACGGCGGTGCAGTTCCATCTGAACAGGGGGTTGGTTCTTCTTCTACCTGTTCAATCGTTTCAAGTTCACCTGGAGGGGTGAGGGATTCAGCACGGTCGTAATAACGGTCATAGAGCATGGAAAGATCCAGTTGTGCGTTGGCAACTGCCGACCCATTGATGACGTCGAAGTATCGTTCATCACCGTAAGTGTACCACGGGTCAAGTCCGACTTCAGTCATTCCAGATGTGACGCCGTCAAAGTCGTTTGCATCTCCAAATGCGGTTCTCATTTCATCCTCATCGAAGCGCATGGCCATGGTGAGGTTCTCGGTGATACTCGCCCATGTTTGAGATCCATCAGGAGCAGCGAGGAAGGTGACGTCCAACGACTTTCCATAGGCGCCGGCTGGTTCGTGATCACTTCCTTTCAGGGCGGTCATGATGTCGGTATCTCCGTAGAGTGCCAATCCTCCAACGATTGAGAGGCGAACATCAGGGTCAACGGCATTGATGAGGTTGCGGTAGGGGTTTTCATGGATGTTATCGATCACGACCAAGTCAGCGACGCGGTCGACTGCAAGGGTTCCAACTTCTTCGTCCCAATTTGTAGCTATGGCAGCACCAGAGGTGACCATCTCTACCATTTCGTAATCGGTGAAGATATCACCAAGCATTTCGTCATCCCAAAGGTCGGCTACTTTCAGTTCGTGAAGGGGTGATTTTGAGCCTGAAGGGGCCCAATCCGGAGCCAATGCGATGTGAACACCTGCTGCTTTGGCGGCAGCCACGTCTGCGGTTTGGCCGTAGAGAAGGAGATTGGAAAGTGGTGACCAAACCAGCGTAGATCCCACATTGGCCATTTGCTGGAATTCATTTTCGCCTAAGGCAACCCCGTGGATGAGAACAAGTTCTCCCACCAAGAGATCGTTACTAACGAGGATATCAAATTCTGACCGGCTTCGCTCGTCGACACCTTCTGCAATGTGAACGAACCATGCATCGAGTTCACCGCTGGAGTTACCGCTTTTGATGTGGTTGCCGATATAATCCGATGTCAATTCAGTCACTTTTGTGTGAATCTCATCCCTTTTGAAGTTGTAATCTTCGATATTGCGAGCAAGAATGGTAGAGTAACTGTCATCGGGATTGCTTGGGCTACCCTGAGCTGCTGTGGTACCTCCAACGATGGATTTCATTTCGATGTATTTCATGGCTTGAGATTCCATGTTCCAAAACGGTCCTCCATGCACAAGCATCTTTGGTTTCGTCACCTGTTCACTGTAATCTGGATGGTTTTTCCATTCATATCGATTATTGTAACCGCCCCATTCATTTCGACTGGATTGGGTGAGGTGTGTGTCCATGTCCCAGAGCGGTGCTTGATTATAATGCAAATGATTGTGAAGGTCAATAAGTCCAGGATAAATGGTTCCATTTGTTTCAATGATTGGTACATTTGTCAATTGGATGTTGGATGGAATAGTAGTTTCCCAAATCGCTTTGATGAGGCCATCTTCAATGAGAATGAATCCTTCGTTGATGACATCTGCTTCCCCAGTCATGGGGACAATTCGTCCCTTCAGAACATAGGCTCCATCGTGGACGTTATCGTTGAGTCCATAGCATCGAACCATATTCTGTGCCACGGGGAAGGTTTGTGAACCCTCCCACCCAGGGGTTGGGGGAGTTACTTTGGAGATTGTTCCATCGAGAGCTTTGACGTAAGATGTATCCCAGTAGGAATCTTTTGCCAGATAGGAAATACTGTCAACGAGTTGTCCATTTTGGTCCGAGATGGTTGCGGAATCATCGTTCCAATAATCCAATTCGATGCGGGAACTTGCCCTGAATATCACGATGCGATCATCGGCTTCAATGGTGGTATTCCAAGCGATCTTACACGGTGCAGAACCCTGACCTTCTGAATCATCTAGCAGCCAATTTGAGACATCAACAGCCTCATCTCCGCTGTTCCAGAGTTCAATGAATTGGTCGGAAACAGACCCTGTAATTCCATCGTTATTCCAATCAACTCCATCGTAATCTTCCGATGAGGCAGATACCAAGATCTCACTAATTTTGACATCGCTGGTACTTCTTGCTTCTGCTTCAGACGGTTGCAGTGAGTCACCCAATGGATTGACAGACACGGTGGTTGATGCAATCATGATGGCTGATAGAAAAATGACATGCCAAAAACGTCGGCTCATGGCCTTGCGAGTGGAAATGGGCTCATCAATGAATCCCATGACATCCCTCAACCCAAACATGGGTTCAAAAGGTGTCAGCCCAAGGCTTGTTTATGGCCACCTTGGAACTGACCGAACCGATCTTTGCAGAGACCATTGAGAAAAACGAACTGGTTATCCTTGATTTCTGGGCGGAATGGTGTGGTCCTTGCAAAGCCTATGGGCCTGTTTATGAACGAGTCTCCGAAGAATTCCCCGATGTTGTCTTTGGAAAAATCGACACTGAAGATCAACAAGCCCTCGCGGGCATGTTTGGGATCCGTTCCATCCCTACCACCATCGCATTCAAGGAAGGCATCGGTGTGTTCATGCAACCCGGTGCTCTTCCAGAAGACGCTCTTCGAGATTTGGTCACCAAACTCAAAGAAATTGACATGGACGAAGTTCGTGCCGAGATCGAGGCTCAAGAGAGCAAAGAAGAATAATACTCAACACGCCGATTGATTCAAGACATCACCACCAACCCCGAGATACATGGACTTCAGACCTTGGTTCGTAATGGTCCTTTTTTCGACCAGCATGCTCGCTGGTTGTTTCGGTGAAGATGATGCCATCAACGCTGGCAACGAACAGATGGATGTCTATGCAGACCCATGGGACCGTACCAACCTGGTCTACGATGATTCAGATGTCTTTGCTCGAGTGACTGAGAACGGCTCCTATGGTATTGATGCTGTTCGCTCAGTCTTCGTTCCTGTGCCCTCGATCACCGTCGCCGATGGTGGTGCGGGACTTACTGGAAACGCAGAGGTTCACCTCGGTCTTTGGTTACCCGTCATTGAAGGGTGCGATTGGGAATCTGGCAATGTCTCTGAGGAATGTCAAGTTCCCGTCATCGCTGAAGTTGGTCCATATTACAATGACGGCGATGTAGATGCATTGACACCTGCTGACCGTCTCGGTCGAATGCTCATCGAAAATTACGTCCCCCATGGCTATGGAGTTGCCCAAGTCTCAGTGTTTGGAACTGGAGAATCTAACCACTGCATGGATTTGATGGGAACCGATGAGCAACGTGGAATTGACGCCGCTGTTACATGGCTTGGTTCACAAGGCTGGTCCAATGGTAACGTTGGACTGATTGGGAAGTCTTACGATGGTTCCACTCCTTGGCAGGCTGCCACATTCGGGAACCCTCACCTGGCAACCATCGTGCCAATGTCAGGTCTCATCGGGGTTCACGAATTGATGTGGCGCAACGGAAGTATGGAGGCGCGTGGGTTAATTATGCACAACGGTGTTTACGGTTCTTTTGGAATCGATGGAGATACAGAAGACGTTCAGAATCTTTGTGAGGGCTACATCGAAGGATATGTCAACGCGCCTGCAGCCTACCTCTCTGGCGGCATGGTGGATTATGCTGGCAATGATTACTGGACTTCTCGTTCATTCCTTGATCAAGTGATTCAGAATTACAACGGTTCTGTTTACATCATTCAAGGAATGCAAGATTGGAACGTTGATCCACACATGACCTTCCCAACACACCAACTCGTCGAAGAAGCTGGTATTGAAGTGAAGACCCTTGCAGGTCAGTGGGCTCATGATTACCCCGATAGAATCTCAGGCCATAGCACCCTACCGTCAGGTGAAGGAGCTGAGGCTTATCCCTACACCCTGCGCTGGGATTGGGCCGATGAGATGCTCTACTGGTTTGACTGGTACCTGAAGGGTGAAGGAAGGGCTCCTATACTTGGCGTCGAAATGCAAGACAATCAAGGCGGTTGGCGATTTGAGGCAACCTATCCTGCTGAAGATACTGAATACATGGTCATTGGTGCGGCTGACTTGAATCCAAGCGGAGCAGGAATGGTTACCACCACAGAAACCATTACGATGACTTATGGGCCGTTTGAGGAAGACCTCTACATTGCAGGCATGCCCTCTTTCCACATTGCAGTTACACCCCATACTGCCAACGGAGCGCATGCATTCCTCGACATGACAGACTCATCGGGAATGCATCTCGGTCACGCAGTCATGGACTTTCGTTTCGCAGATGGAGGGCGAGATGGAAATGAAGTGCTTCCCGCTTTCTCAACCGTTCTGGGTAAGATGGAATTCCTCCCGATGGATGTATTTATTCCCGTTGGAGAAACCATCACCATCACCATGACCCAAACTGGACGTGACTACGTTCCATCTCCCGGTGCAGCAGGTGGATACAGTTTGAATTGGGCAGAATCAGAATTGACCCTCCCCATTGTTTACAGAACCTGCGATGATCTTTTCCAAGTACCCATGCACGACTATGGTGATGAATCGGACCGTCTCTGTTGAGCCTTTTCGTTCAACAGTTCATTTCACCTTCTTTTGTCCTGTCCCAGCGTCATCCTCTTAAGCCCTTGACAAACGATGGTTGACATGGTTTTGAGTTCCCTGCCGGGTGTGAGTGAGCGAATGGCTCGAAAGATGACCGATCATTTCGGTTCTGAAGAAGCCGTGATGAAGTCCTTGGCCACGGGAGATATTGGGCGTCTTGCAGAAATTGAAGGGCTCTCACTCAAACGTGCACTCACACTTGCCAGAGGAGTGGCAGGTGAAGACGGAGAATTTCTAGCAACGAAAGAAGCCGTTCGTCTCCACACACAAATCGTCCAGCACCTCCAATCCTTTGCAGCTTGTTCCCCATCAAAAGAACGCATGGGCTTACTTACACCCGTTCTGGACCCTTCAGAGCGTCGACGACTAATGACTGGAGCACTTGATTTGCCCTTACAATGGTTGCACGAACAGAAAAAGGCATGGCAATCCTTGACCCGTCTACGCGATGTCAATGAGCGATATGAACGGGTAATTGTCTCTCAAGAACCACTCGAACACCTCAAGAAATACTGCCGAGTACTTCAGCCAGGAGAGCATGAATCATGGAAGGATTACACCGTGTTCAAAACGGTGACATGGCTTGGCTCAAGCGGACCTATGGAGGCTCCTGAAGGGTGGCTGGTTTTGGGTTCGCAGCCAGATGAAGCCTTACTATTGCCCGAGCGGACCATCGATTGGTTCAAACATAATCGTCGGCCCTTGGAGGTTCTTTGCGATTTAATCGAAACTCATTCCGCAGGCCACCTTCCTCAAAACGAGGCTCTCGCTTCCTTGCACGAAGTCATTGAACCTCTGAAGGATTTACCAGATGTGATGAATGTGATGGGAGATTCGTCAAATATTGAAGAAGTGACCCGAATCAAGGATGAACTCTGGACCGTGGTCAAAGAACTCGAAACAGAAGTCAATCAAGAGGTTGAACAGGCTATGAATGATGCCAAAATGGCTCTATCCGGGGCTGAGTTATTGGAGGCCTTGAGCGACGGAGCAGCCTTCCAACGAAAGCTCAAGGAAGCCACAGGTCATGTGATTCAAGAAGCCATGTTGCGGGCACGAGAATCATTATCTGAATTTCTTCAACCAACGGGACTCCGTTGTCCTTATGACCTCTTTACGAACGGTTGGCCTGCCAAAGTTGATCGACAGACAATTGACGGAATTGATGGTGCCTTGGAATCAAAACTTCAAGCAGAAACCAGCGATCATCTCGTGAGCATGGCTCAACAATTGGGTCCCCTCAAACCCTTGTGCGAGCAGGCCATCCTTTGCATGATTGAAACTGACCAATGGTTGTCTGTAGCACGTTGGGCTCACCAAGATAACTGCACGATGCCCCAGTGGGCTGACCATGGAATCTGGCTCAAAAACGGACGTCATGTACTTCTTGGGGTTGAGCCAGACTCTGTGACGTACGGTCTTGGCCAAGCTGCCTCCAAAGGTGACCAGCAATCCTTGGCCCTCTTGACGGGAGCCAATTCTGGTGGGAAGACAACGCTCCTCGAGTGTCTTGCTTATGCGAGCATTCTTGCCCATATGGGCTTGCCAGTTCCCGCCGATGATGCAAGGATTGGTAAGGTGGAATCTTTGCATATATTGGCAAAATCTGGTGGGACTCAAAGTGCTGGAGCACTTGAACAAACCTTGATTGAATTAGCAAATGTTGTGAGTGACCCGGCGCCCAAACTCATCCTTGCTGATGAATTAGAGGCAATTACAGAACCAGGTGCAGGTGCGAAAATCATTGCTGGGATGTTACTGACTGCCCATGCACAACCCGAGACGACCATGATGTTGGTGACACACTTAGCTCCTGCAATTTTAGAAGCCACGGGACGAAATGATCTGCGAGTGGACGGTATCGAAGCACGTGGGTTGGGGGACGACCTGGAACTCGTCGTTGACCGAACACCACGAAGAAATTATCTCGCACGTTCCACACCCGAGCTTATTCTTCGTCGTCTCGAACGTAAAACAAGTGGCGCAATTCAGGAGTTATTTGTTTCAATATTGGCTGGCTTTGAACAAGAATAACTGGATGTTAGTCGAATGCAGTATAGGTACATTGTGTGAACAATCTGTGCAAGAATCGTGCACTATATCCATTCATGCTGTTGGAAGTTCTAACTCAACTGCAAATAATGGATCAGGGTCCGTTGAATCATGATATGCTACAATGACACCACCGTCATTGAGGATTCCTAAAGATGCGAAATCAAAGCGGATGTCGTTACCTGCTCCCGATGTTGAGTCTAAATCTCCCAACCCAATGTAGGTCAGCGTATCGGGACTCATGTCTTCACTATAACCTCGAACGTGATACACCGTGTCAACATCAGGACCTTCTGTTGATTGGTATCGGACATTGAGGATGAACAAGTCTAATTCCCCGTTGGCTTGAAATTCCCATTCTTCAATTTGGGAAGCTGTTTCACCGAGCGTGTAATTTTGTTCCGACCAAGAAACAGCGCCGTCCATCGACATGTAGTGAGTGAATGCTGTGCCGCTATTGACAACACAGTGGATGGTACCTACTCGATCAATTTGGCAATATTCGGAGGGGAACTGGACTTCCAACTCATTCCATGATAATGTTGTGTCCATGTAGGCAGCGTTACCATTGTTGTAATACGAAGGGAAGATGAGCCCTCCACTTGGTAAAGGGAAGGCTCGCATTTCTTTGTGTGGTTTGTTAACATCCCAATATGCGGGGAGGTCGGCTCCTGTAAAGTCGAGGTCAAGTTCAATGGATGGGTCACCACCGTCTCTACCTGGGAATTGGAAGGGGTAATAATTCAGGCCATCAACACTGATCTGTCCACCAGCATTCTGGGTTTGATGCCAGAAATTGGAAACGACGATGCTGGCCCAATCTCCGTTCCCGATGCTGGAACTAATGGGGCCAACGACTTCAACTTGCCATGAACGGTCATAGAATGGTTCAGTAATTCGATTATAACACCAGGTCCATTCACCTTCGGATTCATCGTAAAGGAGGGCGTAGAACTTATCCAGTTTCAAATCGCCTCCAACATAAGGGAACCATGACATGGAAATGATATCTCCATTTGTCGCTTGCACAATGCTACCTTCGCCTAGTCCTTCTTGACCTGGATTTGTTGGGACGAATGTTCTGCATTGGTTATCGGGTAATGCTGGAGGGATGTAGGTGTCCCACAGGTGGCCACGGTCTTCTGAAAAGACTGGGTATTCTCCTCCGATGTTCAAAATTTGTCCGTCGATGTCAGTTGCGAGGTAATGCTCACAGCAATTTCCCCCATAGGTGGCATCAAACACAGCCCATGTGGTGCTGGTTGAGGTGTTGGTTCGCAGATCGACCGTTGTGAACATACGTTCCACCTCATGAGCCTCGTTGTCAACGCGTTCATAGTTCTCCCAGATGGGCCCTGAATCAGTCTCTTTGGCCATGGAGGAACCGTCACCAAAGCAACCAGCGAGAAGCATCGAAACGACCAGAGCAAGGCTCAGCAGGTTGCGACGCATAAATTGCCGTAGTTGCGGCGTGTTTTGAAGGCGTCGCTTGTGCCATGTTGAACGCTCACAGCAGACGGCGCTCCAGTTTCTCGAGTCCTCGCATGGTTGCGGACCCCATCCAGGTCAACGCCTCACCATCGATGCATTTGACCCAAGGAGGGGTTCGGCCATCTTCAGACATGGCCCGAGCGAGAGCTTGTCCTTCCTCCAGAGAGAAATTATATGGTTCACTCGACATTAGGAGTCCGTCAACACCGTGTTGAATCAATACCTCAGGAGTCACGGCAGGATAGCCATTACCTTCTGGCTCAATTTTGGCGACATCAAAACCCAAGCAGCTGAGCATCCCTCCCGCATAGGTGTGAGCATCGGCCACCATGAGAGGGTCATGCCAGATGAGAGGAGCAACAGTCATCTCAAGAGGAGGGCGATGTTCGAGTAACTGAAGATGGTGTTCCAGTGCTTCAGCGAATTGATGGGCCCTAGCTTTCCGGTTAACCGCTTGCCCCAATTCTCGAAGCATCTCAGGAACATCCCGAGGGTGTTGGACATGGCAGACAAAAGTCGTTAATCCATTCTCAATGCACCAATCATGAACTGCTTTTGGATTCTCATCACGATCCATTACAACAAGATCTGGGCGTGCATGGAGGATTTTCGAAAGCGTTGGTGTTTTGGTCCCCCCCATTACTGGAACTCCCCCAATTTCTTCACTCGGGTGGATGCACCATGCCGTACGTCCCACCACTTCGTTAGCAGTTAATCCAAGGTCAAACAAGGTGAGCGTCAAACTTGGGACAAGGGAAACGACCCGCATGCCTGCTCCTCACTTGACTGTGAAGGAAACCGTGGTCCCATCAACATCGAAGGATTCAGCATCTCCAGCGGGGGTGGCATCATTTGGATGGAACACGCAACCTGCAGCCCGAGTTTCATGAGCGACCCAATCTTCATCCGCTGCCATCATCTCAGGTGCATTTGCCAACCAAATTTCCAAATCGATGGTGGCTTCTATCTCAAGGTCGAGTGCTTTTCGCTTGGCTTGAACTCGTCGGGTAATATCCCGAGCCATTCCCTTGGAGAGAAGCGCTGGCGTATCGTTCATGTCGAGTACCAAACTGACCTGGATGGTGTTTTCATTTACCTCCATTTCAACGGTATCAGCCGCAAAGCCTGATCTCTCAACACGCTTGATTTCAACATCGCTTTCTTCGATTAGCACACCAAGTACCTCGGCCGTTCCAGCCTGTATTTGAGCTAGCATTCCTTCTGGGTCCTCTGTGTTTTTGATGGCATTGGCTACATCGTTTACTTGGGCTCTGGCCTTGGGGGCGAGGGCTCTGAAGTTAGGAGAAAGTTCAATTCGTTGGAAACGATCTAAGTCAGTTTCAACAAGAATGGATTCAACGTTCAATTCCTCCGCAAGTAAATCGTGGAAGGGTAAGAGATCTGGGCCAGCGACAATCCATCCTTGTGCACAAGGCAGACGTTGGCGTCGACCAGCATCAATGCGAATTCTTCGTCCCGCTTCGGCCAACTCTCTCACCAACTCCATAGTGGATTCAAGTGCTAGGTCTTGTGGAGGCAATTGTGCAGTGGCTTTTGCAGCCTCTTGGTCCCATGAATCAGCGGTTGCCCCTTCGAGGGTGCCTGGGACTCCTACAGGCCAATTCGCTTCATGGACAGGTCGTCCTGTGAGGTTTCTGTGGATGACATCAACCATGAATGGCGATACTGGTGCAACAAGGCGGCATACAGTCATGAGAACTTCGTGAAGTGTGTGCTGGCATGATAATTTATCGCCGCTCTCGGCTTCGTCCCATAAACGTCGGCGACTTCGTCGGACGTACCAGTTGGAAACATCGTTGACGATGAAGTCCTCAAGGTCTCTGCAGGCTTTGTGAAATTGCCAGTCAACAAAACTCTCATGATAATTTTTAGCTACGGTGGCAAGGCGAGATAGAATCCAGCGATCCAACTCTGGTCGAGTTGCGATGTCACTGGTGGTTGTTTCAGGGTCAAATCCATCGAGGGCCGCATAATCAGCATGGAATTTGTAAACATTCCACATGGTAAGGAACATCTTTGCGTAGGTTTCTCGGACACCGTTTGCGTCGAATTTCATTGGATTCCAAGGGGCACCTGCTGTGACCATGTACCAACGGGTTGCGTCGGCCCCTTCCCGATTGAAATGGTCCCAGGGGTCAACGATGTTCCCTCGTGATTTTGACATCTTTTTGCCTTCAGCATCAAGGATGAGTCCGAGTGATAGGCAACGCTTGTAGGCCATGCTATCAAAGACAGTGGTTGAGACAGCGAGCAATGTGTAGAACCATCCTCGTGTCTGGTCCACTCCTTCGCAAATATAATCCACGGGGGACGAAGCGTTGAAGCGTTCACCGCCATCAAATGGATGATGCCATTGTGCGAATGATGCGCAGCCCGAATCGAACCAACAATCCATCACGAAGGGTTCACGATGCATGGGTTCGCCTTCATCAGAAAGGAGGGTGAATCCATCCACAATGGGTCGGTGCAAATCCACATCATCGGGGCAAGGGGGGTTCTCAATGCCAGCAGCAACAGCCTTGGCGACTTCGGCTTGAAGTTCAGCAATGGAACCAACGCACTTCATTTGTCCATTTGCACTTCGCCAAACCGGTAGCGGAGTTCCCCAATACCGTTCACGTGAAATGGCCCAATCCTTGACATTCCTCAACCATTCTCCGAATCGGCCTTCACCAACCCAATCGGGAGCCCATTCGACCTGATCGTTAAACTCAAGCAAGCGTTCTTTGACCGCAGTCATACGAACGAACCAGGAATCCATGGCGTAATACAACAAGGGGTGGTCAGTCCTCCAGCAATGTGGGTAATCGTGAGAATAATTTTTTTCTCTGTAAAGCAATCCACTTTCGGGCCCAGCACCGTTGGAACCATTTGGTGCACTGAGTAAAGAAATGATGGATGCATCGCAATCCTTGACGTACTTGCCGTCCAGTTCAGGGTGTGTCCCCGCTCGGAATTGGCCGTTCATCTCAACGGTGTGATAGGCTGGAAGGCCTGCTTCCATCCCAAGATTGTAATCATCTTCACCGTACATTACTGCAGTATGGACCACCCCGGTACCATCGGTTGTGGTCACCCAATCGGCTGCAAGTACCGTCCATGCGGTCGAGGAATCACCACGTGGCACTGCATCTGTGAACAGGGGCTCATACGAGCGTCCGACCAAGTGAGAACCTGGGAATTCTTCGATAATGTCAACGTGATGTCGCAAAACTTCCTTCATCAAATCCTTGGCCAGAATTACTTCTTCTCCAACATTTGCCCCTCCAGCACCAATCCACCCCTCGCCAGCTGCTTCCTTGATTCGGCAACGAGCATAGGTGATGTCTGGCCCTACTGCCAGTCCAACATTGCCGGGGAGCGTCCATGGAGTTGTAGTCCAAGCCAAAATTGAAGCATCTTCATCTGTGAGTTTGAACTTGACATAGACCGATGGTTCTTCCACCTCTTTGTAGCCAAGCGCCACTTCATGACTTGAGTATGATGTGCCAGTTTGTGGGCAATATGGCAGGACTTTGTGTCCTCGATACAGGAAACCTTTGTCGAACATTTGTTTGAGTGCCCACCAGCAAGACTCGACGTAATTGTTGTCGAGGGTGACGTAGGGTTCGTCCAGATCGACCCAGTAGGCCATTCGTTCTGTCATTTCCCGCCATGCGGCTTCATAGGTCCAAACCGAGTCTCTGCAAGCCTGATTAAAAGCGTCCATACCGAATTGCTCGATGGCTTCGTTGCTCATTAAATCCAATCGTTTTTGCACTTCAATTTCCACTGGTAGCCCGTGTGTGTCCCATCCACCTTTGCGTTCGACGTGAAATCCTTCCATGGTTTTCCAACGGCAAACAAGGTCCTTGTAAGTCCGAGCCACGACGTGGTGAATTCCTGGCTTCCCATTGGCCGTTGGTGGTCCTTCTAAGAAAATGAAGGGGGCACCGTTCGAGCGATGTTGAACGGAGGATGCAAAGGCATTCTCTTGCTTCCATTGTTCCAAAAGGTCCGTTTCCAACTTCACAGCGTTGAGTTCGCCTGCACCGTTGGGTTGAGCCATGTTCCTTCCACCTGCAAACTCGTTTTGAACCTCACTCCATAATTTGTTCATTTTTGCCCCTTCGGAGTTCATTTTGAATTCGCTGTTGATTTGATGGGCCCTCAAGGTCTCAAAACAGTGGGAGGGATGGCAGGCGTATCATTCAAGTCCTTTGAAAGATTAGCCATTACCATGGCGGATGGGCTCCAGCAGCGTCAGGCACTCTTGCTGGTAGGATTGCTGTTGGGCAGCAGCATGCTCGTCATGCTTGATTTCTCTTCGCAAAACCAGGAAATTACAGAGGAATTGTATTCTCCTTCCACACAGTTTGCTGGTGCAGGTGATGGGATGGACCTCACACTCAGCACTTCTCCCAACTACAACCTCGAACTTGATCTAATGGATAAGCAACCTCTCATCAATGCAGAACTTCACCTCGCTCCAAAAATTCTCCCAACCCAATCCGGTTTCGTATGGGATGAACAGGCCGATTGGACTCATTCGGATGCATTGATGAATGGTTCTGTTGTTTCCAATGATGCCCTCACAGGGACTTCCGCAGGTGTTCTGTGGGATTTCAATAACAACAACCAGGGTTGGACATTCTCGAACAGTTACGCTGGCCGAGTGACATCACCAGCTTGCGGTTATAACGGATCTGCAGGAGGTTCCTTGCGAACCTATGCAGGCTCAACCTACGCCACTTCCCCAACCGTCAACCTTGCAGGCGGTGTTAACATTCCGTTCCATGCCTGGGTCAATGAAGGGACATCATCCTGTGGCGAAACTCCGGATAGCAACGAAAACCTGTACTTTCAATACAAGACTTCGGCAGGTGGTTGGACAAACTTCCAAACATTCACAGGCGGTAGTTCGCAACCTCAGGGAGTGACGTCGAATTTCCAATTCATGACGATATTACCTGCTGCTGCATTGCATGCAAACTCACAGTTTCGTATCCACCAAAACAGCGGCAGTGGAACCTGCTGTGATTATTGGTTCGTTGATGATGTTCATATTGCGACTCCACCTGAATCAAACTGGACTAGCCCATCCATGGGGCACAAAAATGGCGTCAGTCAGCCCTTGCCGTCTGAGAGTTACGCCCCAGTCACCATCGAAGCTACCGTGCCTCAAGGTGCCTTCCTCAACTGGAGTGTTCTAGATGGTGCTGGCAATCTCATTCCTGGCATGCATGGCTCAAACACTTTCATTGTGCCATTGAATGTCATCGATGTTGCAGTCCATGACGAAATTCGGTTGCACCTTGAATTCAAGAGTGGAGGTACAGCAATGCCTTTGGTTCACTCAATTTCTGGAGACGGTGCCGCTTCTGAATCCTTCAATACCGAACCCACACAGCGGGGATGGAATCTTTCTGGTTCAACCTACTCCATTCCGTTGCAAAGTGTCTCGGGTGGCGTTAACGATACAATGACTTCACCATGGTTTTGGGCCAACGCTCCAGTCTATGATGCAGAAGTCTTTGGTGATGTAGACAACGCTCAAGTCCAAATTCGCCACAGTCCAGATGAGCCTTGGGCCAATGTCACCCTTCCTCACGCACCCTTGCTTGATGCACCGATTTACGGGCTTCAAATGAATGTCGTCGCTCTCCCACCTGCCGATGGAAATATGAGCAATTTCACGTCTTGGAACGTGAAGGAATTGAATCATGAGATGTTTGGTGGGCAATACCCTGCACGCCCCGGTCTTGATTTCAACCTCGATGGCCGGTATGAGTGGGGTGGTGCTGATGCCCGTGTTGGTTCATGGGGTTGGCAAGATCGATTCACCAACGGAGAAAACCATGTCGACCTCACCCTCTCCAGTAGTGCACCAACAACTGCTTCGGTTTGGGTCCCTCATACCGACCTTGAGTCATTCTCCTTTGCTTTCCATGCGAACAGTGGTTCTGTCCAAGAAATTGCCATCTTTGCCCAAAACGACTTGGTCGTCAACCGTTCCTACACCATGGCTACCGCTGAACATGTCAGTCTCAACATCACGGAATTCAGTGAATTGAAGGAAAAAATAGCAGCGATTCCCAATACGGTTCGTTTCACAGGCACGGAATTCACAGAAATTCGAATTGAGGTTTCAGGCCAAGGCGATGTCACACTTGGCGGGCTTTCAGCTCCTTACAATGCATCCCATTTGGTCACAGCGGGTGCAGATTCAGCCTTTGTAATGGGCGTGAACGAAGCACGTGCTTTTGTTACAGCCATCGGGGGGGTTCAATCGGTTCCGCTTCCTTTCCTTGCTGCTGAGCGAGGTGGTTTGGCGGTCGAAATTCTGGATCTCCAAACCTCGGCCACCGTACAACTTCAAGATGGTTCAATGGTGGATCCTGAATTGGTCTTGACTCCCAGCCAACGTTGGGAGACCATTGAAACCGAATACCAACTCATCGGTGGTACCATCACTCACCATCGTTTTGACGTTTACAGCATGAACCATCAAGCAACCTGGATGTTCCCAACAGACGGGAGTTCTCCCTACGGTTTAGGAGACGCCGAGTTGGTTGAACTTCATCCTGATTTCCCAATCGTTGTGACCGAAACGAGCACCACAAATGCTGCGAATATTACCTTCCGTTTACGCCCTGATTGGGACGATGAAATGCAGTTGACCGCTACTTCCCGGGTGGTGCTTCAAAACGGTGTGATCTCTATTCCATTCGCACATACATGGGGCTCAATTTCTCAACAAGGGTATGAGAATGATTTGGAAATCAAATCGTTGGTATTCTCGGAAGATGAAGGCATCATGCCACCTGAACGTCAATACCTTCGAGGAGGTGAATTGATGAATATCTCCGTACGCATTGGATTTGAAGACATTCTTGGTCAACACGGGTTCGTCGATGACGATGCTCGTCTCACGCTTTACAGGAACGGTTTGGAAGTCCTCAACACCACCACACTCACTGGAACCTATTGGAACTTCACCGATACCATTCCGTTCACCTACGGTGATGTGACATGGACCTTCCAATTGGAATCGCTCAACGGTTCAACGGTGGTTGACCCAGCCGAACAATCTCGCACCTTCACCGTTGATTCGGTAAAACCACGTGTGATGTCCTCGACTGTGGAACGATACGATCATCGAACACCAAGCCCAACACAAGTCTTCCAAGTGACGGTGACGGACCAACCCGTTTTGCCTGAAGACATTGAAGCCATGGTTTGGATGGAATGGATTGATGATGACAATTTGAATGGTTGGCCAGATGAGGGTGAATTCAACCCGATACCGCTCCTGCTTCCAAGTGATCTGACGCAATTAACAGGTGTTTACACATTGATGATTGATGATTCGGCAGGCTCTTTGGGACAGAAAGTTGCAGTATATCTCGAAGGGACTGACCCCTCTGGATATGCCCTCAAAGATGGTGGAGGACCCGAAGAGGGTGAGCAATTATTCGTGTATCAATTAGCCATTGACGGGGCCCCTACTCTCGAACCCGATGCTTTCACTTGGCAGGATGGACGGAAATCTTGGATTCATCCAGCCCAGCCTTACGAACTTGATGTCAAGATCAGTGAACCTAACGGAGGTTCAGATTTGGCCACCGTTGATGTTATGTTGGCTCACAATCAAGGTTCCGATTCAATGACCATCACATGGGATTTCGAAACTGGTAATTGTACAACTGAATCCATTCACCTCATTCTGGAAGATTGTGAGATGATGGGTGAAAACGGTACGGCAGGCCCGTTCGAAAAAGACATGATGCTGAACATTCAATTGCACTTTGGATGGAACACTCCAGACCTTGGCGAAAACCGAAGAGAGCCTGCGATTCGTGTTGTTGACAGAGCTGGTCAAGAACAAATGAAAACCTTCCCTCAACATCGTTGGAGATTCTCGGCAGGCCTGAGTATTCCTGAAGAAAGCATCAATCTCTTCCTCACCTCTGGGTCCTTCCTTGGTGATGGGGCACGTGTGACACCACTCACGCCGATGGAAATCTCAGGTGGCCTCGTCTTCAGTGAAACATCCACAGTACCTGATTTCGATTGTCAAGTCGATGTTCTCTTTGCAGGTCAAACTCATTCAGCTGATGCCATCAATGGCATTTGGTCAATCCCGCTAGAGGCTCCTGTTGTTTCTGGTTCCTTGCCGCTCACTTGGTCGGTTGGTTGTCTTGAAGGACAGGGTGTCGATTTATCAGATAAGGAAACAGCCGTAAAATGGATTCTTGTTGATGGAACTGGCCCAGAACCCGTCGAAGTCCTCTCCCCCCGCCCTCGTGCAATCCTCGCAGGCGAGAGTCATGAGGTCCGTGTGGTTCTCAAAGAAATTGGTGGCTTGGACACGCAATCACTGGAACTGGTTTGGCAAGTCGAAGATTTTGAGACCGGTGATATCATTCGTTCGGGCCGTGAACCTCTCGTCCTCGATGGCGGAGAAATCGCAGGTCTACGTCTTGAACTGGTAACGGAAATGAACCTCAGTGAAATCAATCAAGAGATGCTCAAAGACCGATTGGTCGTTCAAATTCGAGTTGAAGGTCGAGACCTGGCGGGCAACGCCGTCCTCGGCCTTGGCGGTACAACATCTGGTGCACCGATTACCACCTGGAACATGGATTGGTTGCAGCCCAAGTTCGAAATGGAACCCTCTGCAATCACCTACTCTCGCCTGCTTTTGGAAGTAGGTGAAACCACGAGTGTTCAACTTGAAGTACAAAACAGCGGTACACTTGACGGAGATGTTGAAGTCACCTTTAGTTCGATTGAAATGGACGGTACACGTTCATTGATTCAGCGAAAAACGGTCAGTGTTCCTGCTGGCGCCATTGCTGTTGTGTCCCTTGATTGGGGTCCCGAAAACTCTGGAATGCAATGGGTCGAAGCGTCCCTCGAAAACGGTGAGATTGCGAGTGGTCCGACCATTGACGTACGCAACCCTGAACAATTAGCCTTCTCCGAGCAAGTCTTCGGTGATGTTCATCCACTGATCGGTACGATTGCGAGTTTGCTCTTCCTCTCCATTATCGCAACAGTTCTGATTTGGATGAAGCGACTTACCCTCAATCAAGGAGCGAAGATCGATTATGACTGGGATGATTATTCATCAGAATTGGAGGGCGACGACGATTACGAAGATGAAGACGATGACGACATTGAGGAAGGGATGG
The DNA here is from genome assembly GCA_022426155.1 of Candidatus Poseidonia sp. Classification (GTDB taxonomy): domain Archaea; phylum Thermoplasmatota; class Poseidoniia; order Poseidoniales; family Poseidoniaceae; genus Poseidonia. Next base: position 24,068 of record JAKMEE010000028.1, read on the forward strand.
ATGCCCAAGAAGCCTCAACTGCAACTACATCAGTGCCAGAACCCCAAGCTCAAACCGGCGATGTCACAACGGATTGGGTGAAGGGCGATGATGGCTACTGGTATTACCACGACAAAGCGAGCAATGAATGGTGGTACAAAGATGCTGAAGGTAACATCGTCAAACATTCCTGATCCTCGGGTGACCACATGCAAACGATTGGACTTCTCCAAATGGATGCCACGGTAGGTGACTTGCAGGGCAATTCAGTTCGACTCTCGAATCTTGCACAAAGGGCTCATGAGAATGGAGCAGCCGTAGGGGTTTCAACTGAACTAGCCATCTGTGGCTATCCTCCTCGAGATCTTCTTCTCGAACGTGATTTCCTTCAACTATGCATGGATCATGCATTGGCTCTTCCATCACCACTCCCATTACTTGTCGGCACACCCATACCGCCTGCTGACCCCCGTTCTTTACCCAGCAATGGTGTTGTTCGTTGCGGCCCTGACATGCTGGATTGGATGGATGAAACCGGTAGAATTGTTGCTGAGAAACAATTGCTTCCAACCTACGATGTCTTCGATGAAGCACGCTACTTTGAACCGACAAATCGGTCTGGCTTAGCACGTTCCTTTGGTGGGATGACACTTGGGGTTACTGTGTGTGAAGATGCTTGGCAATCAGCAGGAATGACGCCTTCTGCTTACGAACAAGATCCGATTCAGAACATTGCGGAATGGGTGAGGCAGGGGGTCGAAATCCAGGCAACGGTGAATCTATCAGCATCTCCATATCACAGCGAGAAATTCAGTACCCGACTCCAAGTTGCCCGTCATGCGGCTGCAGTTCTGAACCATCCATTTTTGCTCGCAAATCAAGTTGGGGGTAACGATGACCTCCTATTTGATGGGCGCAGTATGGTGGTTTGGCCCGATGGAACAGCCATCGTTGCTCCATCATGGTGTGAAGGAGTCTTGATGGTTGACCTCGCTAAACCTGAGGAATGCAGATGGTTGCCCGCAGGTCAATCTGATTCTTTGAACATCGGTGAGGGCCATTTGGTTCGGTTAGGTCCAGAGGATGATCAACTGCCAAAAGAGCACATGATTGAAGAAATCACTCATGCAGTCGTGACAGGACTTTCCGACTACTGCAGAAAATCCAACATCCAATCCATTGTCTTGGGTCTCTCGGGCGGCATCGATTCAGCCGTGGCTGCCTGTGTCGCAGTAGAGGCACTTGGCCCTGAACTCGTGACTGGCCTTGCCATGCCAAGTCGCCACTCTTCTCAACATTCCATTGAAGATGCACGACACACAGCGCAGGCGCTTGGAATGAACTTCCACCTCCATGAAATTGATGGTATGCATGAAGCCACAGAAATCACACTCGATACGGTGCTTTCCGACGGACACCCAGTTGCGGGCGAGAACCTTCAGGCACGGCTCAGAGCATTGCTTGTGATGGGGTATGCAAATGCACAATCCAGCATGGCCATCACCACGGGCAATAAATCAGAGATTGCTCAAGGCTATTGCACCCTCTATGGAGATATGGCTGGAGGTTATGCACCTCTCGGTGATGTGTATAAGATGGAAGTCTATGCCATGGGTGAATGGTTCAATCAGCGAGCCCAAGCACAAGGGAAAACACCACCAGTGAGCCAATCAACCATGACCAAACCGCCTTCTGCTGAACTTGCTCCCGATCAGTTTGATGAGGACACTCTTCCACCTTATGCTGTCCTTGATGACATTCTGCGAAGCCACATTGAAGAAGGTCTCAATGCTGAAGATCTCGTGAAAGTTGGCCATTCCAAAGATCTGGTTCTCGATGTATTGAATCGTCTTGAGCGAAATGAACACAAACGCTGGCAAATGCCGCCCGCACCTCGCGTGACCTCGCGCGCATTTGGGCAAGGCTGGCGCCGACCTCTGGCATCCAAACACAACTGGCGAACGAAGTGATAGCGTCGGTGGAATCAAGAAGCCAACAGCCAACGGTCTTCTGTGTCAGGGCACATTCTGAATGTAGCAGGCTATCGGTTCATCGCACTTGATGGTCGAGATTCTCTTCAATCCCGTTTGAGGAGCGTCTGCAACGACCTTGGCCTCAAAGGAACCATTTTGTTGGCGCCCGAAGGAATCAATTTTTTCCTCGCTGGCCTTGAAACGGCCGTGATTTCATTCATCGATTATCTTGAACGCGACACACGATTCGAAGGCATTCCTCTCAAGCGTTCATACACTGAGTATCAACCGTTTAATCGCATGAATGTGCGTAAGAAGCAGGAAATTATCTCCGTGGGGCTTGACCATATCAAACCCGAAGAATTCACGGGGGAGGAGATTGATCCATTGGTCTTCAAATCCATGTTGGATGAAGGACGCCCAGTCCACGTATTGGATACCAGAAATGATTACGAACTTAGAGTCGGGACTTTTGAGAACGCCATTGATTTGGACATACGGACCTTCCGAGATTTCCCCCAGGCCATTGCACAACTTCCAGAATCAATGAAAGACGAGGAGGTCGTCATGTTTTGTACTGGTGGAATTCGTTGTGAAAAAGCCAGTGCCATCATGATCGAAGCTGGATTTACTAAGGTCCGACAACTCAGAGGGGGGGTTCTCGGATATTTCGAACATGCCGGTGGTATGCATTGGAACGGTGATTGCTTTGTTTTTGATCAGCGTGTTGCCGTTAGCCCCGACTTGGTGGAAACTGACGTAGTCGTATGCTTCGCCTGCAGAGAGCCTCTTTCAATAGAGGAACAAGCCTCTCCCGAGTACATCATTGGTGAAACTTGCCCGTATTGCATCGGGCGAAATCGGAGCACTATTGAACGTGAACCATGATCATCCAATCATCGCTCAACACGCCGTGGCTCCAGCGATGCCATTCATGCCCCGTCTCCCCGTCATGAGCGATCACAAATGCCTGTGTGTCTCCAATGATGAGGCCACCGTAATGCCCAGCATCTGATGAATTTCCAATACCTTCCCATGGATTGTAAGCAAGTTGTAGGGAATCTCCACTCAAGGTCCAAAGCGAAGAACCATGTCCTCTTCCATCACTCACGAGCACCCAACCATCGCCGACTGGAGCGATGGCTTTGAGGTCCGATGAACCCATGCCAGGTGTGAGGTCATCAACCACCTTGGTACCCATGGTGGTCGCATCGGTCACACACCATTCAAGTCCTCTCGTTGGTGTTAAACAGTCAAAGGCTAATCGATCTCCAGATCGGTGGGCCCCCAATTGTTCACCAGGGGCCATCAGTTCGGTCGAGAGTTGAACGGTGATTCCATTGACCAGATTAGTGGTCCACAAGGTGGCGTCAGATGATGAAACCTTAGCGTCGTACACCAGATTGTCTCCAATGATGTGAAGTCCAAAACCTTCGCCAAGGTATGTGTCTCCGCTTGTTGGTGTGATGGAAGTCAACCAAGTGACTGCCCCGTCGTCTGCAAGTTTCACAACTTGTTTTGCAGTTCCTCTCATGGCTACAGCGTACAAATGGTGATGCTCACTGATCAGGTTCGTGAATTGTGCATCACCGTTTTCATTCACTTCCCAATGCGACCATGTGCCGTTTGTTGAAAGTCGATATGTTTCAGTATCTCCGGTGGAATCTTCTCCACTGAACCAAAGTTCATCCATACCAGAATGCAACCAACCTTGGCCCATTGAAACGACGCCTTGCGACTGATTGAGGGCCTCTTGGCGAATGGTTGTGCTCCAAGAAGGATGCTCAAGGAGAGGGTGAAGGGAGGTGCCGTTGGTCCAAACCAGTCCATTGCTGGAAGTCTGAAATACAACTCCACTCATCCAATAAACTGGTTGCTGCCATTCCACTGAACCCAATGCCACCGTCCCCTCTGGCGTCCCGTTCGAGACCCATAACTGCCGGCCGTTCATGCCCCCATCATCAGCATCAAACAACATTCGGTCTTCTCCCTCAACGACCAAGGGTGTGAATCCAAGAAAGCGGCCAGGGCTGCTATCGCCCATCGAATGGATATCTGCGAGTAAATTGCTGCCTTGGTCGTTGGGTAAAACGAGATGTAATTCACAGCCGTTTGTTCCATCGTTTCCTGCGAACATCAGGGCTTGACTGGTTGGTAGGACTCCTGCCTGGTCACAACCGTTTGTAACAGAATCAGCCAGTCCAAAATTCACATCACTCAATCGACCAGAGCGTAATGCGGAGAAACAAATGTTGAGTGAATCATGCGTTTCATCGATGTGGAGAGTTTCATCATGGGGCTCTCCACTTCCCGCCCCATCATCAATTCCAAAGGCTAAGACGAAGCCATCCTCACACAGATAGGTTGGGACGGGAACACGGTCAATCAAGGCTGACGCCCCTGGTGCCCCTGAGACTCCATCGACTCCTTGGGTTCCGTCAAGACCGTCCAGCCCCACAGTTCCGTGGCAGAGCACATTGTCAGCGGAGGTCTCATTGATGTCGAGTGTTCCATCAAAGTTCAGATCCATGCCGCTCAAGATATGAATTCCACCTGCAAGGCATGTTTCGTTGAGAGGTGAAATCGCTTCGGTTCTCACCAAGCTTTGAGGCGCAAGTTCTCCAGCATCTCCTGGTTGGCCTTGAGGGCCAGATAACCCTTGGGGGCCATTACATACCACCGTTGAGGAACTGTGCTCGAAAGCATCGAGGATTCCATTTCCATTGCCATCGCTGCCAATGAAAAGTCGTTGCCCACCCTCTGGGCAGATTGATCCAGAGGCGACGCCTTCGGTAGTTACGTGCAAATCAGAGGATTGAACCATCACAGATGGGGGCTGAGAGGATAACAATGCATGGTTGTAGGTGGCCAAAGCCAAAACAAACACCAAAGATACGACTTGCATAACGGTGAGCCACCGACGGTGTGTATGGCCATTAAGGGCCGGATTTTCGTTCGTTCTCTCCATTTCATCAGGCGTGAAATGGGTTGGTTCTGCTATGGTTTGGTCTCGTTGAGACATGAGTCGATTTCTCATCCTCAATGGTAAGAAAAGTTTCCCCTGCATTTATTTCGTTGTCACTCCAATCAAAGGGGTGGATTGATGAGGTTTCTTCCCTTGGCAAGGTTATGGAACCTCCCAAGCGCCTCAAGGCTCAACTCGAGGGAGCCGAAGGCCCAACGCGTCAAAAAGCAGCCCGCTTGGTTATTGATTTGGCAGAAACAGCGAACGCAGAGGGATTTGTTGAGGCCGTTCATGCTCACGTTTCTGGTGTTTCAGTTATCACTGGCGGGCATGGTTTGCGCCGATTCCTCTCTGATTTGTCCGCAAGTCAAGACGGCGAAGTGGCCATTCCAACCACGCTAAATTCTGCAGGATGTGACCGTGAAAAAATGGATGAAATGGACATTGAATGGCCGGATTTCTTGGAACAGCAATTTGAGATTGTGCAAGCCTATGAGCGATTAGGGATCGATGCCACACTTTCGTGCACTCCTTATGATCGAGGCGTTGATGATGGCTCAGGCATTGCTTCTTGGGCAGAATCCAATGCAGTGTGTTTTTCCAATACTTGGACTTCCTTGGTGACAAACCGAGAATCTGGTTTGTCTGCTTTAGCTACTGGCTTAACTGGCTTCGCTCCGCGATGGGGGTTGCATTTGGATATACACCGAGTTCCAAATCTTTTGGTCAGAGTAGAATGTGAAATGGAACATTTGTCCGATTGGTCCATCCTTGGGGATTGGATTGGCAAGCAAGTACGCCCTGAATGGTCAATGCCGTTTGGGCCGATGCCCCTTCTCACCGGTCTTCCCTCCTTCATGAGTTTCGCTTCAAAGAAGGCCTTGACGGCTGCTGCTGCAAATTACGGTTGTGCGATGTTGTGGGCTGATGGTCATTCTGCTAGCCCTCCACTGAAACAAAGTGATGCTGGATGGGAACCACCCGAAGGTGGCTGGCAAGGAGAACTTGTGTTCACCAACGCTGACCTCGAGATGAGGTATGATGAATTAGCTCCAACAGGGCAAGTGGATTTGGTCGTTATTGGCTGTCCACAAGCAAGTCTTGAAGAGATTCGTAAAACGGCTTCAGCGGTTCGTTCTTACATGGAAATGGGAATGCGAATTCCAAACCAACGATTGTGGGTTTTCACAAGTGGGGAAAATTATGAATTAGCCCTGGCAGATGGTTCTCTCGCTTTGTTGGAGGATGCAGGGGCGTTGATTCTCAAGGACACTTGTCCCGAGGTCACACCCTACAATCGGACAAAATACAACCATTTGCTGACCAACTCACTCAAAGCAGAACATTACTTGACAAGTGGCTTGAATCGTTTACCGACCAGCGTCATGCCGATCCAAGGTTGTGTAGCCCATGCCTTCGACCCCGCCTTGAGTGCAGGTGAGCGTCCGACATTACAAGTCAAAGCGCAACCACAACATGCCACGAATAAATCTCATCAACAAGGGGATGTCGCTCTTAGTGGTAAGGGACTTCGTTCGCAATCGGACTTTGTGGTGAGGGGAAAAGCGATGGTTTCAGACGTCCCCATTACCTATCTAGGGTATGTGAATAGAGATACTGGTGTGATTGAGGAGCCTGGCCATCCCCTTGACGGTCAAGCCATCGGAGATACGGTTCTGGTCTATCCAAAGGGCTCGGGTTCAACCGTGGCCCCTTACGTCCTCATGGGATTGATTTACACAGGGAAAGGGCCGAAAGCCATTGTCAATCGCGATGTATGCCCTCTCACATTACCTGCCTGTTCTCTTCTCGATGTCCCCTATGGTCACGGGTTTGCTGAAGACCCGTGCATGGCGGTCAACAACGGCGACTTGGTTGAATTACGTCGAATGGGCGACAAGGTCACCCTCACCGTGATCGAACGAGTGAAGGTGGAGTCATGACCCAGCGCGTATTGGTGACGGGTGCTGCTGGCTTCATTGGTTCATCCTTATGCGAACGATTGATTGCGGAAGGTCACACCGTTGTTGGAATCGACAATTTTTTTCGAGGTTCTCGTTCTCACCTTTCCACAATAGAATCTCATCCTGAGTTTTCCTTCTATGAAGGTGATGTCACTTCTTTGAAGGAGATTCAGGCTTGTGCTGAAGTAACCAAGGGCTTTGACCTCGTCCATCACCTGGCTGCCATCAACGGGACAAAGTGGTTTCATGAGACTCCACGTCATGTCATGGAAACCAACATCATTGGAACCCTGCGCACTCTCGAAGCCGCAGAATCATGGGGTGCTCGTTACGTTCTGGCCTCTTCTCCTGAAGCCTTTGGCGACACAAAAACCATGCCTCTTCTCGAAGAGCAGAGCAGCATGTTTCCATCCGCCCATTCCCATCAACGGTTTTCTTATGGAGCCAGTAAATATCTCGATGAAGTTGCTGTTCAGCATGCTGTGAGATGTGGTGTGGATGCTCGTATTGTTCGTCCATTCAATGCATACGGGCCTCGGATGCTTGGAGATGCTTACGGGCAGGTGATTGGTATGATGTTTCAGAGTGTGTTGGATGAAGTTCCCATCTTAATCCACAATGGAGGCGGCCAAACTCGTTGTTTTTCATACATTGAAGACATTGTTGAGGGATTCTTCCTTGCAGGTGAACTTGATGAGGCAGTTGATGATTCAGTTACTTTGAGCGGTCGATGCTTCAACATAGGTACTTCTGAAGAGATCACGATGAACGATTTAGCACAACACATCCTTGCTGTATCATCCAAGGAGGGCCTAGGCACCGTTCACACAGAAGGGCATCCGGGAGATTCTTCGCGCAGGGTTCCAGATTGTGAAGCTGCCATGACAGGTCTGGGTTGGTCTCCAAAGGTTGGGCTGAAGGATGGGCTGCGACGAATGTGGGATCACTTACGCTGATTTCCGTAATGCTTCTCGACACGTTGTTTCCATCCTTGAGGCGAGGGCATCATGTCATCTCTGCCATGTTGGCAAAGAACATCGATTCCACCAAGGGGGGGCGTGTTGGAGCCGAACCAAATCGCTTCAACTTTCAGAATGGCAACGATGGCTACGGCATCCGGGAGGGGGTGTTCTTCCACGTAGTGGACTTCAATCGCTGCGACGGATTCTTCCAGAAGAAGTGTTTCACCCTCAACGGTCTTGAGGTCCATTAACGCCCCTTCGTCCTCTCCATGAGGCAATGGTGTGGCTGTGCTATCCACAATCGCAGCACTAAGGGGGGTCGCTGGGAGGACGTTCAGGATTGCCTTTCCAGTTGAGCGCAGGTTGCGAAGTGTGTCACGGAGTTCACCATCTTTGTGGACTGAAAACGAAGCAGTAAGGTAAGGTGGAGCGGTTGATACAGCCATCACGGAGGTCATCGGTGCCAGGTTGCGACGGTTTTTGTCATCCAATGTAGCGGCGACGACGACGGGGCGTGGTGAAAGCACATTGTTGAGCCATGTACTTCGTTCAACATGCTCCATGGTGCTTGCATCCATACGATGGATTGGAGGGATGTGTTCTGGGGCATCGGTGAACCAACGGTCAAGTGTACCGTTGGCAATTTCTTCCAATGCGTGTTCGTTAAATTCGATGTAGGCTTCCCAGCGAGCGATTTCATCGGGTTCTTCGCGTGCGATTTTTCTTTCAATGGAGGCACGTGCATACTCGTTGCATTTGCGAAGAAAAGTAGCTACTGTTGTCCGTTCATTTGTCATGTTTTTGCCTCCCGCTTCGCCTCGTATTCGGATCGCTTCATCAGGTAACTGGCTGGATTGCCAGCCCATACTTCCCCATTTGGCAAATCCTTGGTTAGTACTGCTCCTGCAGCCAAGACAGCGTTGTCTCCAATGTTGCATCCCGCCACAACGGTGGAATTGCCACCGATAACGGCATGCGAGCCCACATCGATTGGTTGCCATGCGTCAACATTCCCTGAGGGGGGGAATCGGTCGTTGAGGAGTGTGGCGTTTGGACCGATGAAAACATCGTCGCCAATGTTACAATGGTCTGCGATGTAGGCAGAGCCTTGAATTTTACAGCGCTCTCCGACGGTGACATGTTGTCCGATGTGCGCTAGAGCTCCAATTGATGTGCCAATGCCTACTGAGGTATTTTTTCCTATGAGGCAGGGCCACCAAGCAACACCGCCTCCTTCCAACTCAAATCGTTGGCCGTTGATAGGTTGAGACGACACATCCAGTCCTCATTCAGTCAATCCGAGTTCTCGCATCAGCATCCCGACATGTCCCTTTGCCTTGACATTGTAACGGCCCCATGCGATGTTGCCATCGGGTCCAATAACAAAGGTGGAGCGGGAACAGCCCATGTATTCCTTGCCGTAGTTTTTCTTCATTCTCCAAGTACCGTAGGTGTTGTGGAGGGCCAGTTCTTCATCCATTAGCAATGGGAAGTTAAGATCCTGCTTTTCGATGAAGCGTCCATGGGATTTTGCTGAGTCTTTGGAAACCCCGAGGACCACATAGTCTTCAGATTGAAGGCGAGCCATATTGTCTCTGAAGTCACAAGCCTGAGCGGTGCAACCTGGCGTGGAGTCTTTCGGATAGAAGTAGAGTATGACGTGCTTCCCCTGATCCAGGTAGGTCTGTAGGTCATGAGTAACATCATCTTGGTCAAGGGCTGAGAACAAAGGGGCTATGTCGCCTGCTGCGAGTTGAATTGGGTCGGTCATAATTTCACCGAAGCGGTCGTGTTCCTAAAGCCCTCGCTTTTTCTTCATGGACGGGCGAAATGAGGCCTGCCTTTTGACCATCATGGTGGCTATCATGCTAAAATGCAGATTGGGTAGGGAGCAACTCACTCTGAATAGATTCGTAGAAACCAACCGATTCTTTCAATAACTGTCCGTGTTAGGTGGTATTCATGGTGGCGCCACGAATGTCTCGAAGAGGTCGCCGCCATTTCAAGCAAGTTCAGCGTGCTGCGGAGAAGTTCAAACTTCAAGAAATCGCCAGTTCCATCCAAACCGACCTGGATAAGCGCCATCTTTCCTATGATGAAGCACTGATGCTTGGTAATCTCATTCAGAACCGCGCAGATCAACTTCCAGGGGATGGCATCGTGTATGCAATTTCAGACCGTGACGCCTACCGTAAAACGCTTGAATTGTACTTGCGAGATGCCCTTCTGACCAGAACCGAGCAATTGTTGCTCTGGGAAGAGCGCCGTCGCCTAGGCATCAGTGATGGTGAACATGACCGCCTGCTCAATCAATTGCTCCTTCAGTGGAAGCGTCAAGGACGCAATGTGACCATTGATCGATTCGAAAAACCTAGCGGAGGGGTCTGATTTGAACAACCGTGGTCTTTCGTTAGGACTTGTACTTCTCTTGCTCATCACGGGGTTAGCTCCATTGGCAAGCGGAACCTCAGCCCGAACCACCCCCGACTTCACCATCACTTCGTTCACACTCGAGAACGCGGGCTCCATTACGTCTGGAGGCGAAATCATTGTCGAAGACTCCACTCATACCGTGCGGGTCCAAGTTCAAAACATCGGATCTGCTGCAGGCGAAGTATCTCTTACACTCTATCATCAAGGTTCACTCACTTCTGGCGAATCAATTGTTCAGACCGTTGACTTGGGGGTGATGGCAGCAGGCGTCAGCAGCAACGTCATCCTTCTTGAATGGACAGGGACTATCGGGGATGACCAAACACTGAGTGCACGAGTGAGTTCTACTACGGATTCCAACATAAATAATAACGAACAATCCATGCTCCTGCAAGTCAGGAATTACCAAGAAGTAAGCGTCCTCAATACTGTTGGTTTCCCCTCATCTGGTACGCCCGTAGTGTGGCCAAAGACAACCATCGGCCTCAATGTTAATCTCATGAACGAGGGCGTCAAAGCCTTCTCAGCCAGCTTTAGCTTATCATTTGTTGACCCGTTGAACGCCGCAAATAACTTCGAAATTTTATCCGGGACCATTCCTGTGGTTAATCCAGGGTCTCTTGCGGCAGGTGGGGCAACAGCCGAGACCATCACTCTTGATTTTGATGCAAGCGCTTATACCGGGAATTTCGAAGTCACAGGCACCTTGGTCACGAATGGTGTCGCATGGACCAAGAACACAGTGTTTCTTGATGCTCAATCGATGCGCTTTTCCGATTACCACGCCACCCTTACTCCTGCTCAAGACCGTAGCACAGAGCCCGGGCAAACAACCACCCTCACCTATCTCATCAAAAATGAGGGGTTGTTGAATGATGGGTATGATGTTGCCGCGAGCTCCTTGAATACATGGGCTGATCTCAGCGCTGACACATCAACCACTGCCACAATCTCTCCAGGCGCCACGACCGCCGTACTCGTTCCTGTGACAGTTCCGGCGGACGCTGCAATGACAGATTCCGAAACGGTCACCATCACCCTCACATCAACCGAAGACCCATCTGCTTCATACACAGCATCCACCACCGTCCTTGCTGGCGAATCTTACGAAGTTGTAGTGACCATGCCAGCCGTCTCTCAACAACTCATACCAGGCCAACCAACCGACATCAATGTAAACATCGAAAACACAGGAAATGCTCCTGCTCCATTCATGCTCACTTCGGGCCTCACTTCCACACCCGACAATTGGGACCTCAGCCTCTCCACCCCAACCACTCCGATTATGATGCCAGGCGTTTCACGAGATATCGTCCTTACCGTCACACCTCCAACCATCAAATTCCCACGTGCAACCAACGAAAACACCCAAGCGGGATCCTCAATGGGAGTCTGGGTCCAGGCGCAATCCGTTTACGGTGGAATGCCTGGTATTGATTCAACACCGATTGAAATCCGTCCTGTTATAGCAGTCGACCCCGGCCTCCCCACAGACAGTATTGTCATGACTGTTGAAGAGGTCATGGCAGCTCGTGCAGGGGTCGGGCTTGAGGAATTCATGGATTTAGAAATCCAAGTTCGACACAACCTTGTCGTCGACCTTACAGAAACGGTTGATGCATCAATCGCCATCGGCGCGATTACCTTCACATCAGATTCCACCGGGGGATTCAACGAAGCTACTCGATGGAATTCTGGTATTAGCCCAACGGCTTTCATGGATTTGGAGTTAGACTCGTCCGACACAACTCCGGCAATTTTCACACTCCAAGGGCCCAATGATAACTATCCAGTTTCCGGTACACTCGAAATCCCCATTACCGTAACACCCACCCTGGGAGCGGCCCATAGCGGGTCCAACGTCATTGCATCTACAGTGACTCAGACCATCACTGTGGAGATCCCACCAGTTCTGGGATATGAGTCGTATTCCGATGGAATCTTAGAAGCGGATGTCGGCGAGGAAACCCCCTTCAATCTCAATTTCTCCAACGACGGTAACAACATGACATCTTATCGCCTCTCGATGAAGGATACACTGCCAATCAATTGGGTTACCTCGTTTTCTGACACGGGCACGATGAGATCGACCACCATTCTCTCTCTCCCTGCGGATGTTGCCGACTTCCCGGATGAAAGCGAATTGCATGTTTCGACCTACGACCTCTATGTGACAACCGACCAATACGCAACTGCAAACACCATTGAATACCTCGGAATTCGAGTGACAGAAGTTGATTCTGGAGCGTTCATTGGTGAATTTGACATACCCATTCGTGTCGGTGAGAAGGTCAATGCTGCTCTCAGCCCCACCAATCAATCGATCAATCTCACAGCCTTGGATTCAATCGCCACTCGAATCGTCGTGAGCAACGTTGGAAATACGCCAGCGGAATTCAATGTCTGGATGGATACTGCCGATGCTGGTGAAGTCACTTTCCTGATGGAAACACCTTCACAATTCCAAATTGGAGCGGGCTATGATGAAACGATTCGCATCAGGCTAACGGCTTCTGCTGATGCTCGAGCAGATGAATTGTACATGGCCACAGTCTGGGTTTCGAATGAAGAATCTGGATTGAATCTCTCTGCCAATGTTGTTGGAAATATTTCTGAAAACCGAGTTGTAGGCATTAACACGCCCACTTCGATTGGCGTGATTCCTGGTACGAGTGAAACTGTGGATTACAACATCACCAACATTGGCAACTTAGCCGAGAATATCATCATTGAAACCTACATGGATAGCGGATGGACCGTGACACCCTCGAACATCACACTAGGGCTTGAAATCGGCGATATTACCGATGGCTCCTTCACCATTGATGTTCCTTCTCTTGGGGCTGAAGATGAGTTACTCAATGGGGCCATTTATCCAGTGATAATGCGTGTGTTGGACCCGACATCTTACGAAGTTCTCGAAAATCATTCTTTCAACCTCGTTGTGTCTCCGTTGTTTATTGTTGAGGCAGAAGAATGGCCAAGTCTCATGGAATATCACCCAAATGGGGCCCGAACATGGTCTGTGTATCTAACCAACACTGGAAACAAAGATGTGACGGTGAACATCTCTTATGCTCTTACACGGGGTGGATTAACAACACCAACATCTGATTGGCAAATCTCAAACACAGCACCTACGCAATTGGCTCTGCCTCGCGATGTACCAGTTGAATTCAAATTCTCGGTGATGGCGACTGAGCCTGAACCCGATTTGACCTTCGCTGCAGATCTAAAAGTTCTCCTAACTCCAGTCGATATCTCAGTCGAAGGAAATGCGGAATTTTACACTAGCCTGCGAATGAGTCGCTTCTTTGAATTCAGCGATACAAAAGTGACGCCACCTACGAACGATGGTCCGTCATCATACGAAATTCCTTATTCCCACATCCCAAACGGTCCAGCAGATACAGTCGCTTATGAATTGGAGTTATGCGGGTCAGAGCGTCTTGTAAATCTTGCAAGCCTCGGGTTGAATGAATCGGATTATCTTTGGTCGTTCAGCGTGAATGTGGACGGTGTGAACTATCCTTTGGATTTAGCTCAAACCTGTGGTGCAAGCAGTAGCCTCGGTGAGGATTCGAGAATCACACTCCCCGCCAGAACGTCCTACACTACCGCCAACCCAATCCAAATCATCATCGATGCACCAAACCGCCCCAACATCCTTGCGGGAGATGGATGGGATTTGACCATGAGGTTATACCATCCAAATGAAAATGTAGGTTATTCAGAATTCGATGAAGCCACCTTCACCTACACTCTAGCAGTCTTTGCCGACCCTTCCATCACCAAGATGGGTCCAATTGGCGGTGAATTACTTGAAGGAGTCACACAAGTCTACGAAGTTGAAGTTACCAACGAGGGAACTGCCATGGCCATTGGCGTGGGTGTCGTTTTGGACTGTCCTGGAGTGGTGGTTGGGGAACCCTCTCCTGCATTTGTTGATGTTTTGGGCGCAAGTGCAACGGTGACCTTCCAATGGAACGTTACAGCCGACACCATCAACTGGTGGGATGAGGCTGAATCTTCATCATGCACTGCAACAATCGAGTCCATTTACATGGTTGGTAACGACGAGGCCAACGACGTTAAGACCATTGAGTCCAATGTATATTCATGGACGCCAGGGCTATCCATAGCATTCGTATCCTGTGTCGTTGCTGCGTTAGTTGCCTTTGCCTTCGTCCGTCTATCAGGCCAATCTGAAAAGTGGCAACTCGGAGGGATCTATCTCGGCTTGATCAGTTTCGGATTCGCCTTCCATCTCTTCAACATCAATTATTGGGGCCCATCAGTGCTGATCCTGAGCGCATTATGGCTCTGGCGAATGACATGGAAGAGCAGCGCAGAATTCCGGTTGATTCACGAAGATTATCAGCGAGCACGAAAGGGCGTCTCCACCGTATATTCGGACCATTTCCAAGCCCTTTCGGATGGACGCCGTCAACTCACTCTCATCCTCGCTCTTCCGATTCTCGGTATGATGGCAATTGTCCTTGGCCTCCCTCCACAGTTAGACCCAACACGTGACAACCTCGTCAGTTTGGTTGTGTTCTTTGGTATCACCATCTTCGGTGTGTGGTACCTTCTCAAGCGATCCGACAAGATGTATGGTAACCTCTACGGCCGCCTCACAGATGCCGAAATCAAGGCTATCCGAATTGAGCGAGACCTGGGAGACCCTGCAAGACTCCTCAACGATTTGGCCAACGATGGATTGGATCTGAGCAATCTCTTGAGCCCAGGCGATAGTTCATCCACCATTGAAGAAATTGACGACATAGTTGCACCACAAACCGAACCGATCACGATTGACATAGGTTTGAATGAGGAGGTGGAGCCAGATGTCTGAAGACGAAGATCTCGAAGTATCCCCTGAGATGTTAGCCACAATGGAAGAGGGCATCCGTGAAGCTTCACAAACCCTCACGGACCTCGCAAGAAAAGCAGCACGACGTGAGAATGCAAGCCTTGCAGAGAGCGACATGGATCTCGGAGAGGCCAAGGTCTACCTCAGCCTGCACAATCTCAGTCGTGCTCAGAAGAACATCAAGCAAGCGGAGCAGACATTGGATGAATTAGAAGAAGATGTCCTCCACCTCCGTCGTAGCATTGCCATGTTGCATCGTCTTCTTGCGAATAAGCACATCACGCTCGATGAGGCTGAACACATCCTTTTCAAATTACGGGAATCAACCGCAGCGGCAGAAGTTGGTGATATACGAGCAGCCACCTCGGAAGTAGAATACCTTCTCGAAGATTTGATCGGAGGAAATTCATCAACTCTCAACCCTTTCCTCTTCCGCCATTTCTGGATGGGCGTCGACACACGATGGCCAGCAGGTGGCGATTCAGGTGTTCTATTGATTCGAATCATCAACGACGGGCCAATCCCCATGCCAATGCTTCGCCTTGAACCTCCTATCCCAAGTGGGTGGACTGCTATACCAGCGAATGTTGACCTACCAGTCATTGCACCTGGAGGGAACATCCCAATTCGTTTCGATATCAAACCAGGCTACCATTTGACTTCTGAGGATATTCCGCTAACACGTAAACTCTCTGTTGCGACCTCTTACGAGATGCGGTCTGGTGAAATCAATGTGACCATACGCGCTCAGAACCGTTCAATGGAACCTCTTACTGAGGTACTTCTCACACCCTGGATTCCCGACGGATTTGCCGCTGAAGAAGTGCCATTCATTCGTACCCTCGCTCCCGATGAAGTGGCGGTTGTTCGTATACCGCTCCGCATCAACCTTGGTCAAGGAGGCGCTTCTTGACCCATCCTATTCCATCCGCAAGAGGCGGAGGATACAAAACAAAAATGGTGAAAAAAATGAAAAACGAAAAAACGAACGAAGAAAGCGATAACATCGCTGCGATCGGTATTGGTGCAATGATTGTCTTCATTGCACTCATCTTGGTTGCTGCGGTGGCAGCTGCTGTCATTATTCAGACAGCGGAAAAACTGCAACAAAACGCACAAAAGACTGGCGATGACACGCAGAAGTCAATGGCGAACAAGATCAACATCATCGGTGCAGTCAAAGGCGCCGGTAGTACTGTTGTCTTTACCATGGAACTTGCTGCTGGTAGTTCGGCAGTTGCTGCAAACACTGTCCGATGGACTGCTGTTTGTTCTGCTGGTGTTGATTCAGGTACCTTGAATGGTGCAACAAATATCAACACTGCTGGTGCTTCCAACCCCGTTGCATTCTCACCCAATGAGGTCTACAGTCACACAATGACTTTGGGTACCTGCGGTACAAACGCTGACGTCACACTCATGATTGACTCGGCAGGTGCAGGTTTTACATACGAACGATTTGATGCATCGGTGGCGCAAGGGCTTTCCGTTATTTGAGGTGATGAAAGATGGAACATAAGAATCTAGAAGAAGAAGAAGACACTCTCGCTGCTATCGGTATCGGTGCAATGATTGTATTTATTGCATTGATTTTGGTTGCTGCTGTCGCAGCAGCTGTCATCATCCAAACCGCTGAAAAACTTCAACAGAATGCTCAGAAAACTGGAGATGACACCGCAAAACAAAGCACATCCCGTTTCATGGTAAACGGTGGTGTTTTGTCCGCTGCAAATACATTCATGTTGTTTGTCAAACTTGCTCCCGGTAGTACTGCCGTTACCAATACTGATATCATTGCCCAGTTGGGTTGTGCAGCAGGTAATGAAAATATAGACGCCAATAACATTGCCATTTACACGATGGACACGGCTTCTGCTGCAACTCCAGCAATCACTAACGTTGCTCCTGCAGTTGGATACGCAATGGTTATTTCTGCTGCTACATGCACAACTGGTACTATCACCATGATGCTTCACATCGAAGGCAGTGGTTCAACTTACCAAGTGCTTGAAGTTCCTGCTACAGTTGGTCAGCCAATTATCTGATTTCTGAGCATTTTGCTCAGAGGAGAGATCAATATGGCATGGCCATTTAGTGGAAACTCTGGAGGGAAAAGCGCAGACCAATCATTGAGTGAAGAACGCCTGAAAATTTTGGCCAACGTGGCCATTGAACAGGTGCCCTTCCCCGAACAGGGAATTCTCAATGAAGAAGATGCGTGGACCATTTCTCCAGGACCAACCAAAGCACGGATTAACAGTCAAACCAGCGTGCCTAATGTTGCAGCAGCTCTCGCACCTGCGAGCGCTCCAGCGCAAGTGGCACCCGCAACGGTGGACACTTCTGGTCTTGAACGACTCATTAGTAGTCGTCTCGACATGGTAGAAGACGTCCTACGGCTGGTGGAAGTACGCCTTGAAGAAGGTGCAGCACCAGCCGCGGCCTCAGCAGAAAGTGCTGAGGGCGAAGAAGGCGTTGTTGACGGCGATGGCGAAGAAGGAAGCATGTCTTCTGGCGATCGTATCATCTCGGCTGATGGCGAAGTTGTCGAACTTGAAGGTGTCAATCGCATGATGGCAGAAGATGAAGCTCCACTTGTGGAACTTTACGAAGCCCAGGCCTTGGCAGCCAACCCGTTCCTCGTAGCTCCCAAAATGGGCGGCTCTGGTTCGTCCAATCAAACGGGCGCTCCGACGGTGGCAGCCTTGTTGCTTGATCAGATGTCGGGTATGGCCGCTGTGAGTTTTGCACAGAAAGCCATTGATTCCGGTATGCTCACGCAAGCCGAAGGAAGTTCTGTTCTAGCAATCGTCCAGCTTGCCTCACCAGGCTCTGCTGACGCTGCTTTGGACGACCACCTACCTCACCGTGAGTTGCTGACATTTTCAGCACTGGTTTCATCTTGGCGACAATTGCAAACCCTTCGAGGTGAAGCGTGAAATGGGTGGTTCGGTTGGCATCGGAGGATTGATCATCGGTATTTCGATGTTGGTTGTTTTTTCAATGGCCTATCAATCCATCAATTCCCAAATCAGTTCAGGTCTTGACCGAATTGATGATGCGGAACAACCGATTCCAACCTTTACCATCGATGACGCAACACTATGGGAAGGTGCAGTAGTAGGTTATACTATCACAACACCAGGCACCCTTTATACCAACGGAACCCTGACAACGAGTACAGGTGGTTTTGCAGGAACATACACGGTGGATGGAGGTGGAACAATTATTGACGTGGTGATCACCAGCCACGGAAATTATTCTTCTGCCCCAACACCAACTATCACCTGTTCGACCCCGTGCAGTTCAAATTCAGGAAATGCGGCTATAGGTTTCACCCTTGGAAATGCAGTTCATGCTAACTTCACCAATTTAGGGTCCACCACCATTGATTTTGATGAGATGTGGATTACATGGAACGGAATGTACGCTAATCAGTTCAGTTCCTACTATACGTCGACTATTTCATCGACGAATTGGTACACTGGTGAAACATTGTATCTGGAATTAATTGACCCAACTTTGGATCCTGGTAACACCCGAATTTCGATGACGGTGGGACCAACCAGTATTGGCCATGTATTGGCTTGAGGGAGAATCATGGCAGACGGCGGAGCATCTTCTTTCATCATGCTGGTTACAGCATTGCTGATTTCAGGCAGTGTGAGTGCCATCCTGGTTACAGAATGGGGAAAGGCGACAACCGTGATTCAAAAAAGCGAGCGAAAAGCCACCTATGAATCTGCTATTAGCATTGAATTCGCAGGAGATCCAGCGATGGTCAGTTATGATGTCCAACCGGGTGTTAACGATACCATCAGCTTCTATGTTCTCAATTCAGGAAGCCACGAGATGAGCACAATCTATGATGTACTCATCGATGGGTTGTCTCCGGGTAGTACGACGGAAAGTATCGTTCCCTCTGGAACGGAATGGTTACCTGGCTACTTGCTTCTTGTCTCAGTGGATGATTCCTCGTTTTCCTATTCCGATGGAGATGACATCAATCTCTACTTCGTTGGTCTTTCCGAAGAACTTGCAGGAAATACTTACTCAAGCGTCATGATGAAGGAGGTTCGATTGAATGTCATTTGAAGAGAATCCTTTTTTGATTGCACACAAACCCGTTGAGGATGGATTTCCATTTGAAGTGGAAACAGATTCCCTTGGAGATTCAATGGGACTGCGTTTGCCCAACCGTTCCATGTACATGGTTCAAGGGAAAGTTGGATCTGGTAAATCTTTGATTTCTCAGCGTCTAACTCATGGAATGCTTGAAAATGGCGTCAAGGTACTTGTCATCACCACTGAACTCACCACAAGAGGGTGGATTGAACAAATGGAAAGCATTGGTTATGGCGTCACACATGCCATCCGTGAAGGACGATTGATGGTACTCAGTCGTTATGGAACCGTTGCTGAATCCAAAGACGATGTAACGCTGGATGATGTTTTGGCCAGTCCAGCAGTTCCTGCTGCCGACGTCGTTGTGTTTGATTCCGCCAGTGCACTCATGCCCACAGACCTTGATGATTCTGGACGTTTTGCTTTGATGCAACAATTTAGAAAAATTGCTTCTGATGGACGTTCATTCCTACTTTGCGTTGATCCTGATGAAATGGATGGCAAATTGCTCCACTCGATGCGAGCTTCTTCGGAGGTTGTGCTCGATATGGAGAATGCCATGATCGGTGGAGAAATCAAACGAAATATCGTTGTCACTCGTTTCTTGCGGGCTGCAGGCCCGATTCAAACCTCCATTGGATGGAGAGTCGAACCTGGCATGGGTTTCATCGTCGATATTACGGCGGTCAGTTGAGGAGGTCAAAAGCATGGACGAAGATCTTCGATTTGCACGTGGCGACCTCAACGGGGTCATGAATGCCTACCCGCACGTTGCTGATTGGGTCCGTGATTTCGAAACGCGGTATGGTAGCCGCCCCATCTATTACGGGCCATTGGACCGAGATGCAATGAAACAACGCCCTCTGAATCTCATTTACGTTACAAAAGAACCAATTTTTGTGCATATTTACGAACCCCCTGCCGACGAAGACGGTGGTGGAGAAATTCTTTGGTTTGGTCTTGAACCACAACTGACTGAGGAAGAAGAAAACATCCGCCGAGAATTAATTGAGACCTTGCTCCAAGAGGCCCCAACCGCTCCTTCCTTTACCACAGATGATGAATTTGAAAACATCCTCCAAACAATGATCGAACGGTACACCGTTCTTGACACCGATGTATCCAACGTGGTACGACGTCAAGGAAGGTTTTGGGAAATGGTCGGTATGGATGACAAGCGTTTGACTGTGAATCAAACCCAACGGGAACGGCTGACCTATGTGGTGATCCGTGACCTCATTCGCAATGGGCCACTCGAACCCTTGCTTTCCGATGAAATGCTGGAAGATATCCACTCAATCGGCTTGAAACACATCCACATGGACCACAAAGTGTTCGGTATGGTCACATCCAACATCCGATTCAGGGAACGTGAATTGCTCGCACGTTATCTTCGTGCAATGTCTGAGCGTATTGGGCGTCCCGTCTCTGACAACAAGCCGATCATCGATGGTGTTCTGCTTGATGGATCTCGTATCAACATTATTTTCTCCGACGACGTATCCATGCTCGGGCCGTCGTTCACCATTCGTAAGTTCGCTGAGGAAACCATCTCCATTACCCAACTGATTCAATGGGGCACCATGTCCGCTCAAGTCGCTGCCTACATCTGGATTTGTCTTGAATACGGTATGTCCGTCCTGGTGTCTGGGGAAACAGCCTCAGGAAAAACAACCACTCTGAATGCAATCCTACCATTTATCGATCACAACGTGAAAATTTACTCTGCTGAAGACACACCTGAGGTGAAGGTCCGCCACAAAATCTGGCAACGCCTTGTCACTCGTGATGCAAAGAATGAGGAATCCCGAGTCGAAATGTTCGACCTTCTCAAAGCAGCTCTGCGAAGCCGTCCACGATACATCATCATTGGTGAGATTCGTGGTGTTGAAGGGGCTACGGCTTTCCAAGCCATGCAGACGGGTCACCCAGTTATCGCAACCTTCCACGCATCCTCCATCGTCAAGATGATTCAACGTTTCACTGGTGATCCAATTAACGTCCCCATTCGTTTCTTTGACAACCTGAACTTTGCAATTTTCCAAGAAGTTGTGGAAGCGCCTGGTGGAGGTATCGCCCGTCGTATTACTGGTATCGACGAAGTGATTGGATACAACAAACACAGCGATGGTGTTCTAACCCGTGGTATGTTCGAGTGGGATCCTGTCAAAGACAAACATTACTTCCGTGGTATGTTCCAATCCCACTTGCTTGAAAACAAGATTGCTGCTATGGCAGGATTCGCCAATAAGCGGGACATCTATGATGAAATGCTTCGCCGTGCCGATGCGATTCAGCGCATGGTCGATAGAGGTTTGACACATTATGATGATGTCTTTGACCTCCTTGGATTATATTATAACAATGGTTGGGACCATTTTAGTCGAGCCGTGGACACATGGGTTGGCGTGAATCACAAATGAGGAGATGATGGCTTATGGAGCGCATGCCGATTTGGCAACTTGCTTTACGCCGTGTTGAAATGCCTCTTGGGCGTTTCCTCGCCCTCTATGTTGCTCCAGCGGCAGGGGTGACATTCTTCGCCTCAATTTTCCTAGTGTTCATGACTGGTGGTTTAGCCGAGGGGGCGCTCTTCTCAGGCATCACAGGAGTTCTTCTTGTCATCATGCTTACAGTAATGGCCACTATTGCTGCTGCTGCCTTCCCGATTCTTGAAGTTCAACGTTCAGCCACTATGATTGAGGCTGAAATGCACATGTTCATCACCAGAATGGGTATTTTGTCCATTGGTGAAGTCGGGGCCCAATCTATTTTTGACATTCTGAAACAAATGCGTGATTACGGTGAGCTGGCCAATGAAGTAAAACGGATTGAGACACTGGTTGACAAATGGCACACTTCTTTGCCAGAAGCGGCACGGATTGTTGCCCAACAAAGCGCGAGCCCGCTCTGGGCAGATTTCCTCGATCGCATGGCATTCTCCATCGAAGCAGGTCAACCGATTGACGATTTTATGCGGTCCGAACAAGAAACCATTGCCGAGCAATACAACACACTCTACGACACCCGTTTAGAATCAGTTGATACACTCAAGGAAATCTATGTTTCCTTGGTGACTGCAGGATTGTTCGGTTTGGTGATCTCCGGAATTCATTTGGTCCTGTTTGAAGTGGGTTCAGACACCGATACGCCAATCGAAATTGCCAGCAGGCTTCGTTACCTTCTCCTCGCATCGTTGATGTTCTCATTCCTCCAGATTGGGGCCGTCTTTGCCTTCCGTTCCACCATCCCCAAAGATTTGACCTTCGCTCGTGACGAAATGGACACGCCGTTTCGTATCAATTTCCGCCGTTCTCTCCTTGTTACAGGTTTAATCACGGCCGGTCTGTTAGTTATATTTTCGTTTACACTATTATGGGTCTTCGAGGCACTGACTTCGCAGTGGGACAAATACGGGCTGTTGTTCATTGCGATTCCATTCTCTCCTTTGCTCGTTCCAGCCATGATGGTTCGGCGAGAAGAAAATCAAATCCAACGCCGTGACGAAACCTATCCTGATTTTATCCGCGCCCTCGGCGGTACTGCTCAAGCCCGTTCTGCTGAACCATCTGCAACCATCAAGGCCCTGCGAGGGATTGATTTTGGTACACTTGACAAATCCATTGACCGCCTTGAGAAACGCTTGTCGACGCGTATTGATTCCGACCGAGCATGGGATTACTTCACAGCAGATACCAATTCAGCGGTGATTTCGAGATACACCAGGATTTACATCGAAGGTTCCCAATCTTCGGGAAAACCTGCAGAAACTGCAGAGATGGTTTCACGTTCAGTTGGGAATCTTCTCTCCTTGAGAAACCGCCGTTCCCTCTCGGCTAACACCATGTGGGGTGTCGCACTCGGACTCCTCATCTCCAGCGTAGCCTCACTCAATGTCACCACTGCGATTGTTTTGCAGTTGGGTGATGCTATCGCAGGGGTTGCGTCTGGATTGACGGAAACCGATGTGGGGGCCCTCTCTGATTTTGGAGGGGGTGTGGCTCTGCCAGTCATGGAAGACGCTTCTGCGGTTGACGACAATATTCGGATGTTCAAGATCATCATCTCATTACTCATTTTGATGCAGGTCATCGCTGTGTCATCAATTGCCACAAGACTTCGTGGTGGTACTCGAACAAGTGCAGTTGGACAAATGATTTTACTCACTTGGGTTTCAGGAATTGCCTCATTGTTGACCGCATTGATGTTGGAAGGTGCATCCAGCATTTTTAGCGTGTAATGATGAGCAATCTTCATACGCTACTTGGTCAAACTCTTTGTCATGCAACCCGCATCAATGCCCTCTGCAGCAGCCCCATCTCCGTATCAACCCCCTTCTTCCATGACGAAGGGAGGTATGTACTCATTTCAGAAATGGTTGATGATTGGTGTCATCGTTCTCATCATCGCATCAGTTTTGGCCGAATTTCCTCTTTCAACTTCAGCACCCGATATCACTGATTATGACTTGATGGTTGAGAAAGAAGCAAAGGAATACACTGATGATTTAGACAGCTTTGAAGGCCTTGTTGCCCTTTTTGCAGCCTTGAGTAGTATTCTGACAACGGCCTCTTTGTCGCTGATCGGTTATGCTTTCATTCGAGAGGGCCATGAGGGTGATTCGCATCATGTGGCACTAAGAATTACCATGATCCTCGCTGCAGTCATTCTTCTGACAAGCATCGTTGGACGAAGCTTCTCGTTATTCTGAATTTAGGACCGCTTGGCTTCTTCACGGATTCGCTTTTTTGTAGCGCTCCAAGAGCAAATTGGGCATTGAGTCAAGTCATGATATCTGGCGGGGCAATATTCTCTACCAAAAAAGATGATTTGCAAGTGCAGGTCATTCCAACGCTCCCTGGGGAAGACAGCCTTCAAATCGCGTTCAGTCTTCTCCACGTTTGTTCCGTTTGAAAGGCCCCAACGAGCGGCTAAACGATGGATGTGAGTGTCGACGGGGAATGCTGGGACGCCAAAGGCTTGGGACATGACCACACTGGCAGTTTTGTGCCCAACGCCGGGGAGTGCTTCAAGAGCCTCAAAACTCGCAGGGACGACTCCCTGATGTCTTTCCATCAATAATTCAGACAACCGTTTGATGTTTTTGGCTTTGGTTGGCGCAAGTCCGATTTGTCGAATGTCGGTGAGGATTGTTTCCACTTCAAGTCGAGCCATCGCTTTAGCCGAACTGGCCTTCTCAAACAAGGCAGGTGTGACTTCATTGACTTTGAGGTCGGTGGTTTGAGCGCTCATCAGGACAGCAACAAGTAACTCAAACGGGTTGCTGTGGTCAAGTGGGATGGGAATCACGGGGTAGAGTTCATGCAGTTGGGCAGCAATTCGCTCAGCCTTTTCCATTCGCTTCATGCTGAATCCCCCTTATTTTTTTCAATTAATTCGTGTGGAATGCGGTAAGTGTAATTTCCGAAGGAACCCATTGCATGAACTTCAAGTGATGTTGAATCAAACCGGAGGTTCTCAAAGCGTGCATCAATTTCATGCAATGGCATGTTCGCTGAAAATCGCCCATCATTCCATACGGCGAAAGAGGTACTCACATGTTCTGGTCGACTCGAAAAGTGAAGGCTGTGTTCTTCTAATCGAACTTGGCCATACGGTGTGAAGAATTTTGCAAAAGTATCTCGTAGGGCCTGGAATTCACGAATGCCAATCTCGTGGTGCATGATTTCGCCTCATTCGTCCATTTTGACAGCGTACTCTTCGCCGGTCTTCCAGCCGAAGTATAATCCAAGGAATACAGAGGTTAACGGAATAATGTTGCAGGCGAAAATTGTGGACAAGGCCCTATTGTCCATTGGTTTTCCCATGAGCCACCACACCAACATGCCGAGAAAGAGTCCTGGAATCACCATCATGCTGCCCATGATGATGGTGCGGAGGGTGCGCATGATTCTCCGATACGCAGCTGTCTCATGAAGGTGTGCTTGCACTCAGCGTGGATTCAATCGTAGATTCATGGCCTCATGAGTGAGGGAGTTGAGCACATCACCGGGTTCCAACCATCCCTTTCTGGCAGTCATCACGCCGTATGCGATATCGCTGAGACCACGGATGGAATGTGCGTCGGGATTGATGGCGACTGGAACGCCAAGTCCCTTGGCATGTTTACACAAACGCCAATCTAAATCGAGGCGATACGGACTCGCATTGAGTTCAATAGCTTTCATACGTCCTGCTTGATTGTGGTCTGCCATGTGTTCGAGCACCTCAAACAAATCGACTTCATACCCCTCTCTTCCTTGCAAAATCCTTCCAGTTGGATGACCCAAGACGGTGGTTGAGGGATGGTCGATGACCTTGATCATCTCCTCGGTGTTTTCAACTTCATCGCGATTGCGCCACTTCGTCATGGCATGAACGCTCGCCACAACGTAATCCAATTGTTCTAAGACATCATCTGGATGATCCAATTTCCCGCCTGGAAGTATGTCAGATTCCACTCCGTGGAATAATCGGAAATCAACGCCTTCATTCGCCCATGCTTCATTGTAAGCTTTGATGGTCGCTCCTTGTGCGAGGAGGTCGTTTGCAGACGCTCCATTTGCTATTTTGAGCGTTGGTGAATGGTCGGCAATACCAAGCCAAGACCAACCCATCTTACGTGCGGTATCTGCCATCTGTTCGAGGCTCGCCTCTCCGTCAGAGAGTGTGGTATGGTTGTGCAAGGAACCACGAATGTTACTCGTGGTCAATAGGTCTGGTAAATCATCGGTTGCAGCAGCGTTGACTTCTCCCATGTCCTCACGTAATTCGGGGGCCACATAGGCCATTTCAAGATGAGCATAGATGTCTTCTTCAGTTGCGGCGGGCAGGGAATATACTGCGGCATCCATTCCCTTGAGGTCCCCTGCTTTTGCTTCAGGGATGAGGCCGAATTCATTCAGTCGAAGGCCCCGGTCAATGGCACGTTGTCGCATGGCAATGTTGTGTTCTTTACTTCCAGTGAAGTATGCCAAAGTAAACGGTTCAACATGCGGTGGAACCAGTCGGACTTGAGCGTCAATGGTTCCGCCTGCTTCCAATTGCTCGTAATCATCACCGCCAATTGCATCCATCACATTAGGGTCAATATGACCAACTGTGAAAGTTTCATCAAAGATTGAAGTGTCCAAGATTAGGCTAATTTTGGAATCACCAGCACCTTTCACATCAGCAATTCCTTGCAACGCCAAGATGGCGGATGCTACCGCATCGTGATCGTCCTTGTCGACGGCAACTACGACATCCAAGTCCCCAATGGTGTCTTTTCTTCGTCGAGCACTACCTGCCAAGGTTGCTCGATGAACGCCAGGGATTGTTGCGATTTTAGTTTGAAAAGCCTCGCCGTATTTGAGGCCAATATCCAAGCGACGTCGAGCACGGAATCGAGAGAGTAATTCGATTCCGTCGAGCATTCGCTGTTGTGATTTTGCTCCGAATCCTTTCATAGGGGCAATCTCATTCTTTTCCGCTGCTTCCTTGAGTTTGGCGACCGAATCAACCCCCAATTCATCGTGCATCAATTTGATTCGTTTCGGCCCAAGGCCAGGAATGCCCAACATTTCGATCATGCCTTCAGGTGTGTCTTCGTGCAGGCTGTGCCAATCATCGGGCCAAGTTCCTCCGGTGATGGCACTGGAGAGTGCAGAACCCAGTCCCTTGCCGATGCCCTTCATCTCGAACAATTCTCCAGTCGCAACCAGTTCGCCCAAATCTTTCGTGAGTGTTCCAAGCATCCGGCTAGCATTTTGATATGATCGAACACGGAATACGTTCGCTCCCTGCAGTTCAAGCAAGACAGCCACTTGATGCAGCACGTTAGCGACTTGATTGCGTGAGAAATAGGGAGGGCCACTTGGTCGGGCCTTTGGAAGTGTGAACGAAGCTCCTGCCATGTTCATCAATGTACGGCGACCCTAAACAAAGGTTCCTTTCTCACCCCCGCATGTTCAAGAAGGCCTAGCCTGTCATCGCGGCATGGTGGATGTTGTCTTCATCGAACATCTCGCGGAAGCGCTTTGTGGCGTTTCGGCGGTTTTGTTCACATTCATCGCAACACTCTCTCGTTCAGAACGAGCGGAAAACATGGCCCAAAACGCGATTTTCTTCCTGCTCATTGCTGCGGCTGGAGTTCTTTGGTGGCTTTCTCTTTCAGGTGGTGTGTTGTGGGGGTCGAATTATCTTCCTAAACCGTTGTCGTTGGTGTGCCTAGTGCTTGCCGTATCCGCTCGCATGAACATCAAGGGAGAGAATGTCTCATTCGGAGCGAATCCCCACAGCATCAAGCGAATGGGTGAAGAGGAGTAATCAAACGATTTCTCCGGCGGGTTCATCTCCGCCTCCTTCAGCTTCTTTAGCCATCTTTTGGTCGATGAATGTACGCATGTACTCGGGCAATTCTCCGTTGACGAAGATGACATCGTTGACGTGCTCCAGTTTTTTCAGTGAATAGTAAATTTGCATGGCCGTCATTGGTGTTGAGGAACATCCATTGCACCCCCCATCGAGCGAGAGCATGATATTTCCATCGGTAGTGTCGATCACATTGACCACACCATCGTGTTCGTCAAGAATCTCTTGAACTGGACCGATTTCAGCAAGAATCTCCTCTGCACTGATGCCCATGTTCCCCTCCATCACGCCATCCTCTTTGAACGATTGCCTGTTCATTGAATTGCCTCCACCCTCGCTTTCATTGAAGAAGGTCCAATGGAAGACCTGGCTTTCCCTTCGGCGATTTTCAAGATATCAAAAAAAGACAATATCGGCTGATTTATTGGGGGAACCCCTTATGAGGAGTTCTCAGGTGGGCGGGAGCAACAGGTGTTAGAAAATGATGGAAAATATACCTCTAATTGCTGCGGGAACTGGCCTTATTGGGCTAATTATCGCATTTGTATTGTACCAACAAGTGAATAAAGTAAAAATCGACAATGAGAAAGTTGCCGACATCACTCAAGAAATCCAAGATGGCGCTATGGCCTTCTTGTTTGCAGAATACAAAGTACTCTCAATCTTCGTTGTTGTTGTGGGTATACTGCTCTCGCAATTGAACGATATCGAAACATCGATTGCTTTCTTTGCTGGTGCACTTGCATCAGTGGCAGCCGGCTTCTCTGGAATGCGAGCCGCCACCTCTGCCAACGGTCGCACGGCCATGGCTGCAAAAACCGACGGTCGTGCTGGTGCTCTGGCAGTCTCATACAACGGCGGAGCCGTGATGGGACTTTCCGTAGGTGGACTTGGTCTTCTTGGAATCTCACTCGTCGCTTACTGGCTCGGTGCTGGAGAAGCCAATGCAGCAGGTGACCTCAATGTCATCAGTGCTGCAGCAGGATTCGGAATGGGCGCCTCATCCATTGCCCTCTTCGCTCGTGTTGGCGGTGGAATCTATACCAAGGCCGCTGACGTCGGTGCTGATTTGGTTGGTAAAGTCGAAGCAGGTATTCCAGAAGACGACCCACGCAACCCCGGTGTCATCGCTGACAACGTTGGAGACAACGTCGGTGACGTGGCTGGTATGGGTGCAGATATTTTCGAATCTTTTGTTGGTTCCATCATCGCCGCTATGATCATTGCCAACGAATTTGGGAGTGAAGTCAGCGCTGCAGACTATGTCCTCATGCCCATTCTCCTTGGATTCATCGGCTACACCGCATCTATCATTGGTGTCTTCTCTATGGCCGTCCTCAAGAACGGCAACGACCCCGCTGCTGCTCTCCGTAACACGACCTTCATCGCTGCTGCGCTCTTCTGGGCTGGCGGCTATCTCGCCATCCAGCAAGGACTCATCGACGTCCACAACGCAGTGATGCATTCCGTTGTTCTGGGTAGCATCGTTGGTATTCTCATCGGCTTAGTGACCGAATACTACACTGGAATCGAACCCGTGTTCGGAATCAAGCCAAAGGCCATCCCTCGCATTGGTGAAATGTCCAAGACTGGACCAGCTACGAATGCTATTGCAGGACTCTCGGTAGGAATGCAATCGACCTTCATCCCCATTCTTCTCATCGCTGGTGGAATTCTTGGTGCCGACCAATTCGGTAGTCAGATTGGTACAGACTCCGCTTACGGACTCTACTGTATCGCTATGGCAGCCATGGGAATGCTTGCCACCGTTGGTGTTACCATGACCGTTGATGCTTACGGCCCCGTTGCAGATAACGCAGGTGGTATCGCAGAGATGAGTGCACTCGGTGACGATGTTCGTGCGATTACTGACGAACTCGACTCCATTGGAAACACCACCGCTGCGGTTGGGAAAGGATTCGCAATCGGTTCAGCCGCTTTGACTTCCCTTGCTCTGTTTGCCGCATACGTAACAGCAGTTGGCGGCGATCTTTCCCTTGAATTGACCAACCCAATGGTTGTGATTGGCCTCCTCATTGGTGGTGGCCTACCCTTCGTTGTTGCTGCCATGACCATGACCTCTGTGGGTCGTGCTGCTGGTGATATGGTGGTTGAAATCCGACGACAATTCAAAGAAATCCCAGGACTTCTCGAAGGAAAGGAAGGTGTCAAGCCCGATTCCCAAACCTGTGTTGACATTTCAACCAAGGCCGCTTTGCGAGAGATGGTTGGACCGGGTATTGTGGCTGTTCTTGCTCCAGTGATTGTTGGGTTCGTACTCGGCACCCAAGCCTTGGGTGGTATGCTTGCAGGTTCTCTTGTGACCGGCGTTCTCATGGCTCTCTTCATGGCCAATGCAGGTGGTGCTTGGGATAATGCCAAGAAAGCCATTGAACAAGGTCATATTGACGGAGCCAAGAAAGGAGACGATGCTCACGATGCAGCTGTGATCGGGGATACTGTTGGTGACCCATTCAAGGACACCTCTGGTCCTTCGTTGAACATCCTCATCAAATTGATGTCCATTGTGGCCGTGGTTCTCGCTGGTACGGGCGAGCTTACAAAGAACGGTTTGCTCTGAGATTTCATTGAGTTCTCAAGCGTTAGCCTTTCAAGAGGGACCGTTGACGGGTAGTTATGCGAAGCCCATGGTTCCTGAGTATCCTCATGCTCTCAATCAGCCTAGCTGGTTGTCTGGATGGTCCCGTTGTTAACTCTAATACAATGGGTGATACCACTGAAGAAGAGTTAGCATTACCAGTTTGGGAAGTTGGAGATCAGTGGATCTACACCTTCATTACGCCTCAATTCGGAGAAGATAGCGCACGTCTGGTTGTTGCAGAAACCGAAGATGAGAACGGCCTCTACCGCCTTGGTATTTCCTCTGAAAGAGAAGCACAACGTCATGCTGTGATAAATCACAACCCCTTCCTGGGTCGCATCACCATGGATGGTTTGTCAGTTTACGAACAGGGTGATCCTCAGCCAGTGTTCAACTTCCCTTGGTCCTTGGGCGATACATGGACGTTCACCCTCCTCGGGCAAGATTGGACTGCAAGTACCGTTTCTATCTACGATGGAGTGGTTGATGTCGTCGCCACATCGGATGACGGTCACGACCTCATCTATGCTTTCAGTGGTCGAAGCGGATTCCTTGATTCTTTGGTGTGGACCGACGCTGAAGGAACGGAGCAACTTCGCATGGAGTTGACCCAAACAAGAACCGGATACGAAGGAGATGTTTACTTCTATCAAGCCCGTGACCTTCTCGATTCAGTGTATGAGAGCAATGAGAATGACTTGTACGATTCATTCGTTGATAGTGGCCACCCAGATGGAAGTGATTGGGATGTCTTGGTTTGGTACATTGACGTTGCCATTTCAGGAGGGGGGTCAGGGACCTTGACTATGAAAGACCATCAAGGAGCCTCGCCTCTAACTCGTGCATGGGGTTCAGGTGCAACTGAAAAAGGCGCCATTGGGACCGTTCCCTCACTCTCAGGAGATTATTCCTTGACCGTCACCCTGCGTGGACAATCATCCCAACTTCACTTCAAAGTCGCTGGCGGCATCATCACTCAGTGGACTCTGTGAGGTGATTGGATGCCCACGCTCATCATGATGCATGGGATGACGGGCGATGCCTCAATGATGCGACCCTTTGCAGAAAAAATTCTGCCCGAAGGATGGACACTTCTCGTTCCTGAAGCGAGGTATAAGCATCCAATGCGAGGAAGAACATGGTGGCGCTATGAAAATTACGATTCTGATGTCACGCGTCGATTGAATCTCTCACGTACAGAACTCATGGATGTTGACGCTAGCCTATCGCAACTGGAACAATTGATTGCAGAAGAAGCACCGATGGGCCCACTTATTGTCGGGGGGTTTTCACAGGGCGGAGCAATAGCCCAAGAATTACTCCACCTTCCAATCGCCGATCGAATCCAAGGACTTGTTTGCATGGGCACCAGGCTTGTTCGACCGATGGAACTGCGAATGCGTTTACGAGACTTAGAGAATAAACGATTATTTTGGATGCATGGAATCAAAGATTTACGCGTGCCCATTGAAGATGGATGGGCAGTGGCTCATTTGTTCGAATCAGCAGAGTGGGCGGTGGAATTAATCGAACACCCCAAGGGCCACATGATTCCGCTTGAACATCATGATGCGCTCAAAGAATGGCTCATAACGTTTTCTTGAAGTAACGACTGGTTTCATCAAAACCACCGATGAACATAGGTGCATCGCCCCGTAGGTCAAAGACCACTGGGACCGTACGATGTCCTGTGGCTGCCACAACTTCTTTTCTCAGAGAGCGGTCTTGTTCATCGTAATTATACTCGGTATAGGTGAATGATTTGGTCTTCAGCAATTGCTTCAGCGCTCTACAATATCCGCAGAAGTTCCCCGTATAGATGAGAAAATCATCTTCGCTATTCGCAGCGTGTTCAAGGATTCGTTGTTCTGACACAAAACAAGGGTCAAGGCCGACCTTCTTGAAGACTCTGTGTCATGAACCAAGACTCAAGTTCCTGTGGATTTTGATAGATTCCCCGTTCATCAAGGCAAAGACTCAACCAACCGTCCATTGAAGGCCGGTGAGACCGATGCAATGACCGAAGAGAATTCGATGCAGCTGATAGTGCTACCCTGAGGTGTTGTTGAATTCGTTCTTGGCTCGTTTCTCCGATTCGGAAAAGTACCACGTCACGGCCCTTATTTGCGAGGCTTTTAGCAAATATCTCAACCATCAATTGACCCATCCCGTGGACACTTGCTAGGCTGGTTCCCGACTCATCGTTCCATGGCCCGTCCACGTTGGCCCATCGCCCACCTTCAAGGGAGGCAAGGTCGCTGAGAATCACAATTCGTTGTATCTTGCTTGGAAGATCTTCGAGCATGTTTGAGATCCGACCTACACTTCCATCCAGAACTCGCAGATTCTCTCCATCTCCTGCTTCAGTTCGTAATATTGCCGTGGTACAGCCATCTGGTTTCTTTGAGAAATGAACGTTGTTGATAGCACAAAGCAATGCATCGGTTGGCTCAATGCCCACACACCATGCCTTGCTCATGGTACATCCACGAAGCGATAGGAAATGTGTCTTGCCATTGAAACTCTGGCAGATACTACCAATCCCAAATAGGAGAAGTCCCTGCCATCATCATGGCATCTCTTCTCTTTCTTATGGCATCTGATGGTAAAAATTTAGAGTTAGCCTCACAAATTTCTGTGCTGGCTGAAGGGGAAGGCCATCATGTCTCATTTGTTTCATTGTGCGACCAAGATTTCCCACTTTTCACACCATTGAAAGAATCACAAACACCATCGGTAGAGGGACTTCATCGGCTGATAGAACGCATGGAAAAAGCAGATGCTTGGTGGGTTTTTGCTCCTGAATACAACGGTTCTATGCCTCCTGTTCTGAACAATACGATCGCATGGTTGTCAAGAGAAGGCGATGATTTTCGCCGTCTCTTTCGTTACAAGCGTGTGGCTTTGGCCTCACACTCTGGCGGGGGCGGTCACCATTGTATCATGGCCATGCGTGAACAATTTTCCTTCATCGGTTGTAACGTTCTGGGGCGCAACATAGTGGTCAACAAGTCCCGTCCTTACAACCCTGAAACAGCCAAAGACATGTTATCTGCGCTTACGGAGGGCCTCGAATGATGCGAACTCTGACCTCCATCGTCCCCACCCACACGGTTTTGGAAGGTGGCGGTTTCAAAGTACGTCGTCCAGTGGCCATGGGCCGATTGATGAGTCCCTTTTTGCTCTTAGATGAAATGGGTCCTGTCGTCTATGGTCCAGGAGAAGCTGTCGGTGCTCCATCACATCCGCATCGTGGGTTTGAGACGGTCACGTATTTGCTTGAAGGAGCCATGCAACATGCTGATTCAGCAGGCAATCAAGGAGATCTCAATCCCGGAGATGTGCAATGGATGACGGCAGGTAGGGGCGTTATACATTCCGAAATGCCGACCGATGCAATGATGAATCAAGGTGGAAAGATGCATGGATTCCAGATCTGGGTGAATCTCCCAGCAAAGGACAAAATGATGAAGCCAAGGTACCAAGACATACCTTCACTCGGGATACCATCGGTTGAATCCGATGACGGACTCGTTTGGGCGAAGGTTGTCGCTGGCGAAGCACTGGGAGTGAAAGCCGTGATCGATACGGTCATTCCCATTACCTACATCCATGTCCGAATCAAACCCGGGGGGACTTACACCCATGCTTGTGTTGATGACCACAACATGATGCTCTATGTATTTGGAGGCAGCATGAGCCTCGAAGGCCGTTCAATTTCGGATGGAGGACTCGGTCTTCTTTCTGAAGGCTCCAGTGTTGAATGCATTGCTGGAGAAGAAGGTGCTGAATTTTTGATTCTTGGTGGCCCACATTTGGATGAGCCCATTGCCCGTTACGGACCGTTCGTCATGAACACTCGTGAGGAAATCTATCAAGCGATTGATGATTACAATAACGGGACACTTGCCTGAGGGCTCCATCATGCAGCGCAGTGTGCGATGATTGTCTCGTAATCTGGCTCATCACCGAGACTGTCACATCGCCATACATAGCCGATGTTTCCATCAGCTTCAACGATCACAATACCACGGTTAGCGACTGTGTATCCATCAATGACGAAGTTTTCGAAGGTCATGTTGTAATCTGTGATCATGGTTCGGTGAACATCGGAAAGCAGTGGGAATTCCAAACCGTTTTCTTTGGCAAAGGCACCGTTTGAGAATGGGGCGTCTACTGAAACCCCCATGACGATTGCGTTCAAATCGTTCAGTTTTGCCATGGAATCTTGGAAGTGGCACATTTCTGTAGTACACACACCGGTAAATGCAGCTGGATAAAATGCCAAGACAACTCGCTTGCCTGCATAATCTGAGAGGCTAATCTTGCTCTTGTCGGTGGTTGTTAGCGTAAATTGGGGGGCGGTGTCACCTTGGTTGACCATGAATCGGCTTCAAGTGACCCTCATTTAACTCTCACCGTCGGGATGGATGGAAGGGATTGGGGCAAGGGAGTTCAGAGACGGCTTGACTTGGATGTTCTCTCCAAATTATAACGCCGCAGTCTCACGGTTCTTGATGGAGTGCTCGTGCCGGGATTCGAACCCGGGTCGGCGGGATGAAAACCCACTATGATGGACCTGGCTACACCACACGAGCGCCATTCTCGCCCACCGACCGCCTCTTCATAACCGTTCCCGTCCCTCAAAGTGGAGGCTGTGGTCTCTTTGGATTCAAGCAGTGCTTCCGTCTCCGATGGAATTCCACCATCGCCAGGACATCCAAGCCATTGCAGCACACGCAATAGTGGCAATCGCGAGCAAGATTTCGTTGGCGATGAACCATTCCATTGCTTGAAGAGCTTGGTTACCATAGATGCCAATGAGGAGTGCTTCCAAACCAAAGCGTAAGCCTCGGCCAAGGAATCCTGCGATGAGGAAGGATTTCTTTTCCATATGACCCATTCCAGCCATCCATCCGAGAACCTTGTAGGGAATGGGTGAAAACGCTGCGATAAAAATTCCGATTGAACCATAGTTTTCTGTGAGATGTTCTAATTTTTTCAATTGGTGTTCTTGTCCGAAACGGACCATCAACGGTGTACCCCAACGTTGTCCGATCAGATATCCAACAAGAGATCCAAGAACGGATGCTACGGTAACCACTCCCCAAAGCCATACTACAAGCGGGGTGTCACCCATCGCGTTGACGAGCATTGGAAGATAGAGAATATCTGGAGGGAGCGGTTGGATGATCGCCTCGGTAAAAGAAAGGACTGCAAGACTTGCAGGGCCAAAGACCTCGAACATTTCGAGCATCTCCTGTTTCCAACTCATGATGTTGGCTGCTTGCTTCCTTTCATGAACATTGAGGTCAACGGTGCCTTCATGGAGGTGATTCTCCTGTTCGGGACATGGACCGGGTACTCGATACAGCGGCATTGCTGCATTGGCCCCTTGAGCGGCTGTCTGGAGGCATTTGTGCATCTTCGCAACGTCGTGAACTGGAGTCGGTTAGTGAAACACGCTCTCTATTACTAGAAGCTGCAAATTTGGATTGGAGGGATGCACCTCCATCTTGGCTTGACCGAGCGAAACAGGTCGCTTCAACCAGTGGTGATCTTCCTCGCCTTTCAGATGTAGATTTGGATGTCTTGGCCCTTGCCGTAGGCTTATCTGCTGTTTTGGTCACGGATGATTACAAATTGCAAAACACCTTCAAGGCACATGGTGGAGTGGTTGAATCCGTGAATACTAAAGGAGCCTCCCAGGTTTGGCATTGGGAATTACGTTGTTTAGGGTGCCGTGCTACATTTCCTGTTCCGAAGGACGCTCAACGTTCCAAAAAAGGGGCGGTTGGAGAATGTGAACGGTGTGGTTCACCAACCGAGATGAAACGCTCAAAGCGTCGTTCGTGAGGTTCACTCATCGCTGTCCAATGCTTCGAGGGCAGCAACTTTCTTTTCCAATTCATCAACAGGCATGCCAGCTGGTTCAAGGCCAACCGCTTTTGCTCGGTCCATCAGTACTTGTTCAGGAGTTCGGCCACCTGCTTCAAGATCGTTGACGGTACGTGTTACATCAGCCAATTGAGTGGTTTCTTGAAGCCCCTTTTGGAATTCTCCTTTTGAGCGACCAAGGGCATTGGCTAACTCAGGGAGGCGCTGTGCGCCAAAGAGAATGAAAAATAATCCCAATAGGATGACGAGTTCAAGCGGTCCGGGAGTGAATGCCATGGTGCTTCCTCAAACTTAGGCAAACGCTCCCCGTTGTTCAAGGCTTTCCTTCTTCGGAGAGCAAAATGAGGGTTAGCCCCCGCTCACAGGGGGGAGAAGGGCAACTTCATCTCCTTCATTCAGGATTTGTTCAAGGTCACATCGTGTTCCATTGACGGCAACGGAGAGTCCAAAGCTAATCCATTCACTCAACCCTAAATCTTCGACCAAGGACCTGATGGTTTGGTCTGGTTGATGGGGGTGTGAATGGGTTCGTCCGCCCAACCGTTCGGCAAGCGGCCCGAATGCGATGAGAGTAATCTGGCCCGTTGTAGAATCATCAGTCATACCATAGGCTAAGGACGGGCCTTTATCAACGCAGTTCTCTGTGCGTGAATCATGACCGGGGCACTCGTTGCAAAGGCGCTTTGGAAGTTATACCAAGCAGGCGAATCAGTGGTTGAGGCAGTTAGGGGTGTGGACTTGACGGTTGATTCCGGCGATATGGTCGCAGTTATGGGCCCTTCAGGATGTGGAAAAACGACGCTGTTGAACATCCTCTCAGGCATTGATGAACCGAGTTCTGGAGGCGTGATGGTGAAGGGTTTGCCCCTCTACGGCGTCTCCGATAACCGCCGAACTGACCTACGCGCTGAACATTTCGGATTCATTTTCCAAGACTTCAACCTCCTGCCAGTTCTTTCCGCTGTTGAAAACGTTGAATTACCGTTGCTCTTGCTTGGAACCAGTCCAAGCGAAGCCCGGCAACAAGCCTTGCAGTCCCTATCAGAGGTTGGTTTATCAGACCGAGCAGAACATCGACCTGCCGAATTATCTGGAGGTCAACAGCAACGTGTTGCGGTAGCAAGAGCGATTGTTCATCGGCCCTCCATCATCCTCTGTGATGAACCCACGGGGAATCTTGACACAACAACATCCACTGAAGTGATGGAGTTGCTGACAAAGATGAATCGCACTATGGGGACAACGTTTCTCATTGTCACTCACGATTCAAATGTGGCTGAACAATGCCAGCGGACTGTGACCATGATGGATGGCAAAATTGTGAGTGACCATCGCTCACCGATCACTCAGGAGGAGTGAACTTGCTCATTGAATCCGTGGTTTTGGTGCTCGTCATAGCACTCTTGAGCACGGTGGCTACCTTGAGTTTGGGTCGTTTAGATTCAACAGGACTTTGGGTCAAAACACTCCTGATTCTCGGTCCTATCGTGGATGGCTGGCTTGGAATGGTATTCCTTCTGTGGCTTGGTCTCGGTCCCATCAACGCAGTTTTGGGAGGCGTCTTACTTGGCATTGCATCCCTGACATTCTTGCAACCGCTCTTAGTCCCTCGTCGCCTTGTTGTTTGGCGCCTTGCCATGGAAAATATTCGACGAAGAAAACGTCAGTCTGCATTGATGATTGCAGGCCTTGTGATTGCTTCTGCTATCATCACATCTTCTTTGGTGGTTGGAGATTCATTGGACGCTACGGTGACGCATGAGGTTGAAGCATCTTGGGGGAGCACGGATTTATTGATTGCAGGGTTCAATCCCCAAACTGGTGTTGCGGTTGAATTCGAAGAAAACGTGGGCGCACGGATTTGGGGCGCATTGCAGAATGATTCGTCGACTTCGCCTCACATTGAGGGACGTCAACATGGTCTGGCAACCTCGGTGAGTCTGACGAACTCAGAGGGCAGAGGTGAGCCAACTGTGTCATGGTTTGCCCGAAACTCCACCATTGACGCAGAACAAATCTGGGAGCCCTTGGGCGATGATGGACTACGCTTTGAGACCATTCGAATGGCGAATGAAGGTGCCCAAATACCTCAAATTGTCCTCAACCAAGCCGCCGGTGATGCAATGAAAGTGGATGTGGGTGATGTGATTAAAATGGGGTGGTACATCTCTGGGGAGGGCGGTCAGCGCGTTCATCAGGAAACGAATGTTTCGGTCCTCGAAATCGTTGCGAATACAGGTCAAGGAGCCATGGCAGGTAGCGTCACTCCAGCGGTGTTTACGGATCTCAGAACTGCACAAGAATTGATGAAAGCACCAGGGGCCATGAACCGCCTCTCTCTTGCATTAAAATCTGGCATGAGTGATGCGGATGTGCGTACTTTTGGAGAAACAGTTGAAGAATTCGTCAATCAAAGTCTTCTTGCTTCTGATGTTGGATTCAATTTGACATTTGCAGAATCAACTGGAACGGCCACTCTTTCCAACAGCGCAGGTCTTGGACGTATTTCTGGTGAAGATGTTCTTTCCCTTCGAGAAAACATGACCTCCTTTGCAGGAAATGTCTCAATGATGGAAGTGTTACAGGTGCCGCTAATCGATGTATCGTTTGATAATCAATCGCTTCTCACTCTGGCAGATTCCGATGTTCACACCCTGGCCTACAGCGGCTCGGCCCTATGGCACATCGGTCTTTCAGGGGCTGGATTTGAGCCAAGTGATGCTGATGATTCATGGGTTTGGAGAGCCGATGATGGTGAGCGAATCAACGATGCAGCATTTTCTCCCAATGGGACACAGGCTCTCCTGGCACATGATGGTGGCATTGAGCTAGCCGCAGAATGGGCAAGCGATTCAACATCCTATGCCTCATGGAAGACAGACAACTCAGCAGTTGCAGCCGTTTGGGCCGATGGAGAATGGTTCGTCTTGGAGGCCAATTCAAGCAATGCAAAATTGCATCGTTTTGATGCGAACCTCAACCCTCAAGGAATGGAACCCCTAACTCTTGAACTGCCCAGCACAGTTTTGTCCTACGATCTGTCGGTTGACATCGGGTTGCACCTTCGTGTTGAAGGTTTGCTAAGCACATCATATTACGCCACTGAATCCCTGAATTTGTTTGAATTCTTACCAAGCGAAGCCGTGGATTGGCCTTCAACCGAACCAGGTTCAGATATTGACCTCCATCCAAGATGCGACAATACTGCATCTGTATCCCTTTCTTCAACATTGCATTGGTGCACATTTGAACATGGTTTAATGCAATGGAATTCAACCACAAACAATGCTACTGGGATACGTCTTCCGATTATCTCTGAGGCCCCGGGCTTTGGTCAGTTTCCTCAAATGTTCCTCGCTTTTGGTGGAAGTGATGGAACTCAAAACCTTGAGCCAGGGCATGTGCTGCTTTCCTCTCGACTTGACACCTTGGCGCTGGATGACCTGAGCATGGAATTGGCTGTACAAGGAGCGCTCCCGTATGCTTACGGAAACGATACTGCCGTGTTCTTCACCAACGATGGAGCCTATGCCTCTCTCCCTGGTTTTGAAGACCTTTCAGCACTCGAATCGGTTGTCTTAGGATTGATATCTCTCCAAGATGCAGAAATATTGGCACTGGCAGGGGATGATGAACGATCCTTGTTGTTGCTTTCTGGGGGGGATTTCACCAATTCAAGTCTACAAGACAAGGCCTTCGAGGCAACATCTTTGTGGCTTGATGACCGAAGTACACTGGACGACCTTCATTTGCTTGTACAACCCGTCAAAGTGGATGCTGCTGAGCAAGCCGAAGCATCAGCTGGCGTTCTATCTGCCATGTTCCTTGTGTTCGGCACCTTCACGATGGCCGCTGGCGTTTTACTGGTGCTCACAATCATCACACTCTTGGCCGATGTGAGGCGTTCAGAATTGGCTACAGCGCGGGCATTGGGACTGAGGATCAGCGATGCACGAGCATTTTTCATCCAAGAGGGGACCGTCCTATCTCTCATGGCGGGGGGGCTTGGCTCCTTGGTCGGTCTCGGTCTCGCTTGGCTGATCTCCATCGGTTTCAGTACGATTTTCTCATCGGTTGGCGCTCAGTCCTTCCGATTTGATTGGACCCTAGATTCATTCCTTGCTGGTTGGATTTGGGGGTCATTAATCGCCCTCTTTTTGCTATGGGTTGCAGCGCTATGGAATAGCAACCTCAACATCGTCAAAGCCCTCAGAGGTGCTCGTACTTCACTTCGAAAAGGCGTTCCATGGGGTCTGTATTTACTTCAAATTCTGGCCCTCGGAGGTGCAGTTCTCTCGTACACTTCCCTGTTCCTTCTGGGTACATCGAGTAGTTTGGCTTACCTTGCCTACGTGTTAGGTGGCTTGTTCCTCCTAACAGTTATCTTACCGGTTTTGACATGGCAAATACCCTATCTTTTCTCAAACCGCCCTTTCTGGAACGGGTTGCAGCGACATGCGCCGAGAACTACCTTGGGTGTTTTGGGAACTTCCTATCTTCTTTGGACCTTGATGCTCGGTTCCATTGATCCTTTCCGCCAAGACCTTCAAGCCAATGAATTGGCATTCATCGTCCTCGGCTTATTTGAAGTGCTTGCAGGTGTGATGGTTCTGACAAGCTTTGCCCCCTTGATGGTGCAATCCCTTTCCAAATCACGTGTTTTGACCAAGCGATTTGGGGCCATTGGGCCAGTTGCACTCGCCCACCCACTCGCCCATCCAGTCAGAACTGCCGTGGTGATGGGTATGTTTTCAATCACCATGTTTTCTGTTGTTGTTCTCTCAGGTTACACGGCACAGTTTGATACATATTCATCGGGTTTTGTTGAAGAGGCAGAGGGTGAATATGAGTTATTGTTGACATCGACCCGATCTCGACCAATCGAACTCGGGCCCGACCCCGATGAATGGAATATAAGCCATCCATCCATCTCAAACATTGATTCCGTGGGAGCCATACATCGTGCCCCTGTCCATTTGGAAGATGCTTCAGGCGAGAGAATGCCCTACATCTTACGAGGGTTTGATGAACATTTTTCCTCGCATGGTGGCTTGCCATTGCACATCTGGGACGAAGCCTTAGGAGAGACTCAAGAAGACGCATGGATTTCAATTGAAAAATTCGATAACATCGTATTTGTTGATGCCTCCTTTGGACTCGAATCTACCGCCGATGGAACAACGCTTGTTCCCTTGCAACTATCAATTGGAGATTCAATTTCTCTAATTGACTTTTCAAACCCTTCAAACACCCGTCAAGTCACGGTTGGAGGTTTCCTGAAACAATCCTCCTACATTTTCTCTCCAGGTGTCTGGATGGATGGGTCTGTCGTGGAGGAGCAATTCGGAGGCGAAGTGACGAGAATGTACGTGAGTGTCACCCCCTCAGCCGAAGCATCTGAAATGAGTG
Source organism: Candidatus Poseidonia sp. (assembly GCA_022426155.1). Taxonomy (GTDB): domain Archaea; phylum Thermoplasmatota; class Poseidoniia; order Poseidoniales; family Poseidoniaceae; genus Poseidonia. The sequence goes on from JAKMEE010000028.1 coordinate 65,603, forward strand.
ATTCGCGCGATGTCATCCTCTCCGGCCAGGGAAAGACACTCGGGGAGCGGCAGGCGGCCCATGAACTCGAAGAGATTCTGGGCGCAGAACTCGCTTCTGACGGTCTCAATGTCATGACTGTTGCAGAAGAAGTGATGGTCATACAATCGCTTGTCCTTGCTATCCTTTCTTTGTTTGAAGGGTACCTTGCTCTTGGTTTGATTGTCGGTATCGCTGGCATAGGTGTCGTGACCGTTCGCAATGTGAGTGAACGTCGCCGAACGATTGGGATGTTAAGGGCTATGGGGTTCCGGCAACGGCATGTGATGGGTGTGTTTGTGCTCGAAACATCCTGGGTGGCTGTTTTGGGAATGTTGAACGGGTTCATGATCGGTTACGGGTTTCACAAAGTCCTCTATGAGACAATCTGGGCTTCAGAGGGGGCAAGTTTCGTATTTCCATGGGCAACGACATTGATGATATTTTTCTTTGCTTGGATCTTCGTCATTCTCGTAACCTATCCCCCTACAAAAGCCGCATCTCGAATTCTTCCGTCCGCTGCATTACGCGACCGATGAAAGCCTCAACAAGTCACAATGGCTACGGATTCACAAAGCGAGTGAACCAATTCACAAAGGAATCGGCCTACTGGTCGGTAGTGAGGTTATTGAAATCGCTGTTTTTGGGTGAATTTTCCAATAATCAACCTTCCTATAGTATAAATACGACGCATGATGTGGGGAGGGTTACCGAACCATCGGGGGTATAGACATGAAGAATATGACACCAATGATTCTCGGACTGTTAATGATGACCAGCGTACTTGCTGGAATTGACTTCACCGAGCTTGAAGAAACCGTGGTAATTGACGAAACAGGGGCCCGCTCAGGCGCCGACCCTGCCGTGATTGCCATCACCACGCCGAAAGAAACCACGTGTGACATCCTAGGATGCCGCAACGAGTTGAAAGTCGGCGAGCCGACCAACTTTGCAGCCTACATTAGGAATCTAGGCGATGCAGACGTAGAAGAGATGAGTTACACTGTAACTGTCTACTTGACGGATTCACTAGGTGCCGTCGGTAATATCGCTAGCGACACCAGCGGAAACCCACTGCAATGGGAAAACCTCGACGCAGTATGTGATGATGGGTCGGTATGTGACTTTGACTCAACAGATACAGCACAGGCGTTCACCCCAGGTAACGACCTTGGAGGTGGAAAACTCATCCTCATGAAAGCAGGCAATGCCATTGAATGGACTCCTACTCAAGGTACCTACATCGTTGAAGTCTCAGTTGACGCTGGATCCGATGCAGACATCGCCAACAACGTGGAACAAATTGATGTTTCCGTTATTGATTGGTTCGACATCTCTGTTGAACTCACATGGGATGAACTTGATGCAGAGGGCAACCCAAAGACTTCCGTGACCGGCGCAGGTGACAAAGGATTTACCTTGACTGTGGAAGCAGATGGGTCTTCAGACTTCAGCCCTCGTGATGTCGAAGTGGTGGTCCTCCTCAGCGGAGATGCTACTGCAACGACTGTTGCTAACGACGGTGTTGGTTCGACAGTGTTCCCTGGAACAATGCAAACCGTCCGCACATTCGAGAATGAAAGCGACCCTTCAGATTACACTAATTCAACCACCACTATGGTTTTGGATTACCAAACCCCTTGGACCTTCACCGGCCTGGTTAGTCCTGACGGCGACAACAACGAATCCCGATATGAGTTGACCGCTGAACTTCTTGGATACGCCTCCTATGGCCAATTTGCAGATTGTGAAGAGACCTGGGACGATGGTGCTGGAAACTCCACCACTTGGCGACACTTCTGTGAAGTTGAACAAACCGGTGATGACCGTGCAACCACTGATTTCTCAGAAATCACAGGCGCAGTCCAGAACTACCACGATATTCGTATCAGTCGCATGGGCGTCTACCAAGGATACGAAGGTGCAGATGCAACTGGTACCCCTAGTAGCACCGTTGACGACTCCTCTGATGCAGACCTTAACGTTGGCCCATCTCGAGTATACGCGCTCTTGGAGCACCGCGGAACCGATGCTAACATCGGATATGGCTGGGATGTTACCTACTCCATCACTCATGATGGAAACAATGTTGACAGTGGAATGGTCAATGAATGCATGGAAGGTATCGAGATGCCCTATGAGTACCAACCTCTCGGCGGTATGGCAGGTCAACTGATTGCAACTGTTTGCGTAGAAGTTAACCTTGAACCAGGATCTTACACCTTTGACTTCATGTTGAACATGGATGACAAAGGAGACTCTGCTTCACCACCAGGTCAAGAAATGTGGGTTGGTGCATACGATGCACGTACCTCAAACAATGACCGTTCGATGACATCGTCCGTTGTTAACAATCTCCCCCTCATCACGTCATTTGAACTGGTGAACACAGGAGACCTGATTGTTGGACAAGACGATAACTTGCAACTTACCGTTACCGCTTTTGACGTTGATGACCCAGCTGGATCAGAACTCAATTTCATCTACAACATCGTTGGAGGCCAACTCCCATGTGGTGGTGCAATGGCAGATGGTGGTACCCTTTGTAATGTTCCAATCGTCCAAGATTACGTCACAGACTTCCCAGTGACTGTTGTTGTAGAAGACAACCACGGCGGCCAAGTCAGTGAAGAACTCATTCTTGAAATCTGGAACACACAGACCGGAGTGGGTGAAACTGCTACCGAAGTGTCAATCGAATATCCGTTGACATACTACTCCCCTGGAAACTTCACGGTTAGTACTTGGGCCGATGCGGATATTTCAGACTACACTGGCGAAGTGCTTCCTGATTTCTCGGGAACCTACGACGCTGTTGCAGCTGTCTCATACGCTCCAAGCACCACCTTTAGTGCAAGTGACGTGCTTTCACAGTCTCTCTCAGTGACAGTCCCTAAGGCCCTTGAAGCAACCTCTCTATGGTATGTTGACTCAACCGGTAAGTGGGTGCTCTTCTCAGACACAGCAGTCGATGCTGAAGAGGACGGTAACAACTTCGAAGTTTTCACCTACAACATCCCTGCAAACAGCCCTGTTGTCCCTGCTGGTGATCTGGTGTTGATGGGTGGCGCACTTGCTCAAGCAAGCATTCCAGACGCTACAATCAGTGGATTTGACGCAAAAGCCGAAAGGGCAGGTGCTATCTCCATGATTTGGAACGTCTCGGGAACTATGTTACAGAGTGACAACATCGTTGTCTCCATCTGTGCTGCTGATGCTAACTGTACTGCCCCGTTCACTGCAACCACTGGCGATGAAGACCGAACTTACTCCTACTCTGGTGGTAGCACCACACACGGTGAAACATACTTCGTAACTGTCGCAGTTTGCAACGAAGAAGGCTGTTCTACACCTGGGTACAAAGAAGTCGTCGCAGACAAAGAGGTTGACGGCGATGTCTCTGCTACAGGAATGACCGTTGAAGAAAACGGTGAAACCTGGATCGTGAAATGGACCATCGAAGGCGATGATTCCGATGTTGCAATGTGGCATGTTTGCATGGTTCGTGGCGAAGACTTCACCGCAGCCACCATGCCTATGGGCACTGGTGCTGGTGAGCCATGTGAATCAAACACAATGAACAACACGGTCACCATCGATAAGCCAACAACTGCGGGTACGTTTACCTACTACTTCACGGCCGTCCCAATGGATGAATTGGGCAACATGGATGCAGCAGGTTCAATGAACACTGCAGATTACTTCCGTGCAGCTGATAACACCAACGTCAACGACGGCAATGGAACCATTGGTGGCGATTCCGCAGACGACGCGTCGGGAGATATCCCAATGGCGGCCTGGGGCATGATTGCTGGTGTTGTCATCATCGCCTTTGTAGCCGGTGCTTTCATTCTCTCTCGAGGAGATGAAGAAGGCGGCGACAAGGACTTTGATTACTGATTGGTAACATCGTTCCTTCAGCAACAATCCACCTTTCATCAGAAAGGTGTACAACGCTGGGGGGGCTGCTTCGGCGGCCCCTTCAGCCTTTTTCCTCTTCCTTCTCTCGCTTTCAGTTGAGTCTACTCGATGAAGATTTAATCTAAATATTGAACCAGACAACAACCGGCTCAACTCACAGCAGCTCCAAATTCCGATTGATGGAAAGGTCATTCTTCAGTACTCATGACCATTTGCGATATCTCTTGCTGGTAGCATGGTCCATCAGTTGCAGAAAAGATCAACGTTCATCAGGATTAAATTGGGCGAGAATAAGCGTATATTATTTTGATAGAATTCGACACGTTATCAGGCAAATATTGATCTTTATCCAAGCGCTGTTATTTTTGGTATGAAATCAATCCCATTTATTCGGAAATATCTCCGTGGTATCGTGGTTAATTATTGGCAGGACCTTCGTTTTTTCAAATGTTATGCACCCCAATCCTCATAAGGGGTGTAAGATGTGGGATGCACTGCATACAGTCCGTATGAGGTGAATGACACATGTTGGGAACTAAGAAAAACCAGAAAAAAACCGTGTTTGGCGGTATCGGAATTGCACTGTTGTTGTGCGCACTAATGGCACTCATGCCTATGAGTGGCTTCGTCAACAACAATGCTGAAGAAAGCAACTTTGTGGAAGCAGAAACGACTTCGGTCGATGAAGACTTCTTCAAACTGCCCGATAACCTACAAGCATCAGAATACGAATATGACCCATCGCTTGAATTGCAAGGGATGAGAGACGCAAACGTGAAGACCTTCATCAATGATGAAGGCGATATGGTGCAGTTGACTGCATCAGAACCTCTTCACTACATGACAAATGATGGCGCTTGGGCCAACATCGATTTGAACATCGAAGCAACACCCAATGGCTACCAGGTCGTAGAGAACACCTTTGCCAGCTACTTCGCTCCAGAAGTGTCTGGTGGAATCATCGTTCAACCCAATCAATGGGTTGATCCTATGGTTTCCGGTATCAATCCTACGATTGTCACATTGGATGAGGCAGCAGTCGCTCCTCGACCATACGATGCTGGACCTTCGTCCAAAGGCGTCGAAATCGGTGGAAACGTCATCCGCTATCCAATTGCAGAAGGCTTTGATTTGGACTACACAGTCATGCAAAACGAAGTCAAGCAAAATCTCATCATCCGCGAACGCCCAGTTTTGGATGAAACTGCAGAATGGTTCGGCCTAACCGAAGCCCTTCGAATGCCAGTTGGTTACGCCCTCTACTCAGGGGAAACCATGTTGGGCGAAGAGATCTTCCAAACTCAGGAGTCTCTTTACGTTCGTAACATCGAAACCGGTGAAATGCTGGTTGAGATTCCTACGCCAGTGATTGTTGAAGAAGGCCAAGAGGCTCCATACGTTGGAACCTTCTTTGTCCAAGTAAACGGTCCTGACATCATCTTGACCACAGCAGTCGACACCGATTGGCTTCTGTCTGATGACCGTGTCTTCCCCTTGGGACTTGACCCAACCATCAAGGTCAACAGCGCTAACGGTGGATATTGTTACATCTACTACGGATACTGCTACAACAACGCAAACTACCGATACGCCTACCGATACTACGGTAGCCTGTATTACTACCCCTGGGCTAAAATGACCTTCTCCAGCTCCTCCCAACTCCCAACAGGAGCTACGGTTTCAAAGATTGAGTACAAGCATTACATGCAATACTGGTACAGTTATTCCTCCAGTAACTCAAACGCCAAGGCCAAGATTCTCGAAAGCTGTGGTACTGACGCACGATACAACTACGGTATCACGAGCGCAAGTTGCAGCGGTGCAATTTCCGCTAACCTCTTGTCAGGAAGCAATTCTAACTTGAATGAGCGTAAGCTGATTTCATCCATCGGTAACTCACCCAACGGGCCAAGCATGGCCCGAGGAACCGGTTGGAAGACCGCTACTCTCTGTAACAGCGCAACAGCCTGTTCAGGTTCAACAAACGGTGTGAACTACATCACCTCCGCTCAAAGCAATGCTGGTACAATCGGTACAAGCATGGTCTTGACCGTGAACACTTACACCTACACCTACCACCGTGGATCAGGTACTTCAAACAATTACATTGCCATCACCTACACCGGTGGTGTTGATGCAGATGCACCAACCCCAGATTTCGTCCCATACACAGGAATTGACTCCTATGTTGAGGGAGAGCGAACGTTCTTCATCACATTGCAAGACAACTCTGGTATTGATACAACATCATCCAACGGCCCTAAACTTGTGTACTCCACTGATGGTGGATCCACATGGGCCTCGACCACCTATGGATTGGGCACCAACAATGCTCTAGATGCAGGTGAAGTGATTTCAATAGGCACATGCAGTTCAACCACCACTGAATGTAAATTCAAGGCTCGAACACCAAAGGTTGAGTACGGCGATGACTTCCGTTATTACTGGAAGTTTGAGGACCTCAACACCGGTAGCAGTGGCCACAACGTTGGATATATGCCAGCTTTGACAGGAACACAAACTACGCCTACGGCTTACCAGTTCGATGTCATTGACCCAGTTAATGCACCAACCTCTTCAAAGAAGATGACTGTGCTATCAACAGATGTCCATGCAGGAAGTTACTACAACCCTTCAGGATACCTCGACCGACAAATGACCTACTACAGTGCCAACGACGAATATTTCTTCGAATTTGACACCTCAGGTTGCGGCACAGGCTCCAGTGCTTGCTGGTACACCAGCACCAGTACCTTCTATGGAAACTGGATTGCACGATGGTCCAACGCACCCGGTACTGGCTCCTACGGAATGAACAGCGGAACCAACAGCGGTAATCAAATGCTGTGGACTCAAACTGACGGATACCTACAAATTGCTGCTAAAGACGGCCCAGGGATGAACCTGGCCTTCTTGTATGATTCAACCAGCAATAAGTGGGCCGTGGTTGGTATTGGTACATCTACTGATATCGGTACACCACTGACAGGTGGAGCAACTGCATCCACGTCTACGGGCTACGGTTACACGAATGCTTACAAATTTGCCATCCCTGGTGACATCACTGGAGACTTTGGTAAGTTCAGCTTCAACAGTACTGGAAGTTCGAGCGTCGCTGACCGAATGTGTGTTACGACAAATGGATGGTACTACTTCTACCGAGCAACATCCACTGACCGTTGTACGTCTGCGTACTACATGATCTATGGAGCTGCTAGCTCATACCGCTGGAGCGGATTTGCTCTTGGGTCTGGATACTACGGTCGCCAAGCGTCTACTGGCTCCATAACCTACAAGGTAGGAAATGTTGCACCTACGCCTGACACATTCAAACCAATGTTCACCCACTCAGCAATGGCTGATTCGCACGCAAAGACACGAACTGTTTCCGTTGACATTCTTGATGCAGGGGATCCAGCATCTGGTCTGAACGTGAACACATCTGCTGGCGTGGGGCCAACGCTCTACCACCGAGTCACCCCCGACGGTGGTTCAGCTGGTAGCTGGGTCTCTACCCTGATGACTCAAAGTGGTACCTCTCGTGCCGCTTGTACTCTCGCAGAATGTACTTGGAGTGCTGACATTGAGGATTTGGAAGTCAACGACTCTGTGGAATACTACTTCACTGCTCGTGACGTTTCAAATGTATCTGCAGGAATTAACTCAAACACATCTTCAACAAACACATTCGAGCGTGGAGACCCGACTAAGGTCTTCGTCGTGGAATGGGTTGACAGAGCATACTACACCTACGGTACATACTGCACCGTCCAAGCGTTGTTCTATGACGTGACCAATGAGATTGAATACAAGTACGACTCAAACTGCCGTACTACCTACAACTCCTGGTCGATTGGTTACATGGATCAAACACGACAAAAGGGTGCGAGCATTGCTCACAGTGCATCCACTTCCTTCAACAGTAACCCTGGGCATACCCCCGTGACTAGCAACTTCCGCATCTCGACAAGTTCGACAGCACACGCCTATGAAGCGTTTGACCAAGGTCTCGTTGAATTGTCGAATGCCAACACAGCTTTGTCAGGTAACTCCAATGGACGTCCGTACACCTACTACTGCTGGTATTATTACAGCAGTTACAAGAACGACTGTAACGCCAACATTGACTTGCCATCTGGATTTGAATTCGACTACTTCGGAACGACCTACGATGGTGATGACTCCAACGACCGTGTTCAAATCGGCCGTCAAGGATACATGTACTTCATTGACAACAATAACCAAAACGTTGAGCGAGGTGTCTGGACATGGCACAACCCTGAATTGCCTTACAGCGGCACAAGCATTGCACGTGCTGGTCTAATTGCACCATTCTGGTCCAACTACAACAACTACTACTGTTTCTCAACAAGCAGTGTTGACTGTTCAACCTACTACCGTATCATGCCTTACGAAGGCAAGGGTACGGATGTTACAGCTGACATCACTGCAGACCCGAACTGGGATCTGACTGACAGCCCAATCCGCATCAATCCATCCAACGACTATTTGGTTGTGTCATCTGACCTGACCATTCAACCAGGCGTTGAGATTGAAATTGCAGCAGGAAAGGGTATCTCCTTTGATGGAGCATGCACAAAGTTCACTGCTAACGGTAACGCAACACACCCCATCACCTTCACCGGAATGAACGGTGCAGAATGGTTGGGTATGGCCTTCACTGATGATTGTACATCAGCTGGTGGCACAGATGACCGTCACCAATTCACGCATGTGAGCTTCAACAACACATCTGACGCAGTCTTCCAATCTGGAAGCCGTCACGATGGGACAGGGCCATCCTGTGGAAGCAGCACAGCCGATTGTAACACCGGTAACTACACCATGAGCGAAGTCTCTTTCACCGACGTTGGTGGAATCTTCTCTCACGGAAGTGGACAAGGTACTGTTTTGTCAATGTCTGACTTTACAGTTAGTGGTGTTTCAGGCGCTTGTTTCGACTTTGCCGAGAATACTGTGGCAACACTGATGGAAGGAACTGTTGAGAACTGTAACACCGATGGTGGTGCTGGAGACGGTGCAATTATCAGTGTCACAGGATCAACTGCAGGTATGCTTCATGTGGAGAACACCACCTTTAGCAACTCCTACAAGAACTTCATCAGCACTGATCTTGCTGGTATGTTCTTGAGCAACGTGAGTGTTACCAATACTGGTGCACAAGCAGGACATGCAGTGACCCACAACCCATCTGTTGGAAGTGGATCCACGACATACATGTACAACGTCGACGCTGATTCCTACGCAACTGCGAACCTATTTGCAATGGACTCCATGAACTTGGAAGATGTTGACTTTGGAACAGCCACCATGGCACTCACGCCTGGCGGCACCTCCCAAACAGGTAATGGGCCATCTGGAACCTCTGCAACTCTGGACACAATCACCGCTGGTGATGTGACCATGCAACGCATGCATCCATCAGTCTTCACAGATTTGACTGCAGGCGATGTTAGCATGACTGGTAACACCATCACATCTGATGTATTGGCCATGGACAACTTTGACGTAGGCGCTATGGTCGTAACTGGCTGTGGATGGTCTATGAAAATGGTGAACCCATCCATGGACCGTATCAAGAGTTCTGCATCATGTACGACCTCAAAGAATACGTTGGTCATTGACGGTGGTTCAATCACACACACATCAACAACAGAGCACGCTATTGATGGACGAAACTCCCGCATCACCGTCGGTGAAGTGAGTGTTACTAGTTCCACCATTGGCTCAGGCGCTGAACTTGCTAAGGCTCGAACGGGTACGGATATCGTCCTTATCGCAGTCGACCTAAACGGTGATGATTGTTCAGACGAGAACGGAGATACAGGAAACTGTGACTACGATGTTTCTTCATCGACCTCCAACCCGTCCATGATTTACTTCGGTGGATTGGCATCTATTCGTGTGTACCGCCTCGCTAGTGGAACTCAAGTGTGGAAGTCTGGCCATATGGTGACAGCAACACTCCTCGACGCAAACCAAAACGAAATGTTCCAAGTTGGCGCTCACCGCACCAACGCTAGCGGAAACACCAGTGTTTGGGTTGTTGTCGGAGATAGCGACACTACTTCCTACGAAGATCACATTGTGCGTGCATTCGGGTCTGCAGGTCAGAACGAGACCTACCCGGAAGACTACTCCGATGTGACTCTTGCAAGCGATTGGTATCCGACTACCGGATTCAACTGGGGAACCCACTTGGACCTCCTTTTGGAACCTGCTCCAGTCACCTTTAGTGATCCAGCCACGGATTGTTCCAGCATGATTGCGAACACCTCGTTGGCAGGAAACTACGATGCGCCATCCAACACTTTCACGTTTGATGATACATCAATTACTATTGCTGCAGATTTCATGATTGATGGATGTAACTTCGAATTGCAGGGTGGTGTGTTGAAGGTTCTCAGTACAGCAACCTCGTCTCCTGTGATCACGATCAAGGACGGTGGATCACTCACCGCTAACGATGATGGTACTTCAGGAAGCCCAGCTGCTATTCGAGCAGTTTCCTCTGCCTATGGACTTCATCTTGATATCCAGGATGGTACCTTTGAATTAGACCATGCAGTGCTACGTGACGTTGCTCAAGACGCTACTGAAAAGGGAGCTTTGATCATCGGTAACGGTGCTACATTCCGCATGATGGATTCAGCAACCGTATACGGTTCTTCAGCATCCTCTGATGACATGGCTACTGTCAAGATTGATGGTGGACAAGTCAGCATCGATGCATCCAGCATTATCAACATCGGTCAAACCGGAACAGCCCTTTGGGTTGAATCCTCTGGAGGTAACATCAACGACATTATTGTGAAGAACGCTGCAGTTGGAATTCAATCTTACAACGGCGCACCTCAAGTTGATGGCTTCACCTCACAGGGTAACACCGTTGGTGTTGGAGCGTACGGTGGAATGTCACTACCTTCCATCTACCGAAGCACCATCTTGTCTGGAGCATCTGCTGGTTGGGAAACCTACCAAATTGATCTATCGACATACCTTGGTACTGGCGATTACCTCCAAGTTGGAGCTAACTCCATCTTCGGTGGCGGTAACGCTCACCCATCATACAACTATGCAACAAGCAAGTATTACTTCATCACAGACCGAATGAACATTGAGTTTACCGATACCAGTGGAAACAGTTGGAACATCACAGATGGAAACCAAAAAGGATACTATCCTCACTCCTCTACTGACCCAGCCATCGGTTCCAACGATGTTGGAAACTATGAAGGCGGTACTGGTGGTGCACCATCGTGGCATTGTAACTTTTACAGTTATGACTACGGTCCAAATTACCAATACAATGATGGTTACTTCTACTACTTCTACTACTATTGGCTCGGACAGAGTGTCAGCTATCCTGACTACTACGACAAGCCTGATGAGTTTGGATTTGACTGGGAAAACATCCCAGGCACTTCCCCAACTGGAAACTACGCATACTATCCGTACAAGTACTGGGGATACTACTCTCCAGCTAACTACTTCTCTGGTGTTTACTCACCACCTGAAGGAACCAATGGACAAGGTCCATGGCAAGGTGCTGGAAACGGTAACTACGCTAATGGATACCCGAACAACTACGGTATTTGCCTCGACTACGCTTACACATATTACATGAACAGCGGACAAGGTGCTCGTATGACGTTCCCAATCGTTGACATCAGCGGTGCTGAAGCCAACGGCGGAAACATTTCATCAGTTACACTTTGGATTGACGTCCTCCACCGTGGAGCAGACAACTATCAAGACCGCTACGACTTCGTGGCACGTGCTGGTAACGACCCATCGGCTCTTGGCGACTACGCCCGTGAATCAGGTACACCGCTCTTTGAGAACGGTGTCATCACTGGTGCAGAAACTGGAATCGAGATCGGTGGCGCTTTCGCTGCAGGACACTTCGAAGACATCACAGTGACCAACCCGACAACTGCAGGTCTGCATGTTACCGGTCAAACTTCAGCCAGTGCCACACGTTTGAACGTGACTGGCGGTGACTACGGTGTCTTGGTTGGCAGCAGTGGTTCAGGAACCATGCATCTTAACCAAGTTGATTTGGATGACCAAATATTGGCTGGTGTAAGTTACCTCAAGGATATTGCTGGTGATTTCTCTGGATCTATCGAAGGTAGTGATGGGGCTGCGTTCCAATATGGAGCGAACACGAACAATGATATCACCTTTGATTCAGTGACAATTGGAACCAACGAGATTGGTATCGAATCCGCCGGTGGTGGTGACTTCACCCTTACCGACGTGACGATGGCAAACACAAAGGATTTCGTACTAACAGGTTCGAGCCAGGTGGAATTCATCGAGGGAGATCTCGATATTGACTCAGTTGAAGTAACTGGAACTGGTAAATTCACTCGGATGCGTACCGTTGACGTCACTATCATGGCGAACGTTTCATCGGTAACGAGCAATGTTGTTGATACGAATGTTGTCCTCAAGGATGCAGATGGTGTGACGGCAGGAATGGCCTCAACCGATACAAACGGTGTTGCTTCTGACATTACATACCCAACACAAGAGGTCGACTCGGGCTCTTGTTCAACCGTGTGTAATCTATCTCTTGCAGGTTACGAAGTTGTGACAGTGGCAACCATTGGAAACTACTACTATACTTCGAGTAGTGACAACAATGCTGATTTCCGATATGCCTTTGCTGATGTCACTCTTGACAACACCGCTGGAAACACAGCAGATGTTTACTTGGAAGATGAATTCACAGCTCGTGTTTGCTACGGATACACAAGTACGTTCTACCTTGTTCAAGAGACCTGTACAGGTATGGGAACTGGTGCAAGCCGAACATATTCCAGCGGATTGGTTGAATATGGATACTACAACTCACACAGTGGTTCCGATTTGACTGGCGAAACTGTGATGTTTGACTCTCCGTTCTATTATCTCGATGACGAAGATCACGACTGGAATGGTACAAACATCATCTCCACAGGTTCCTACACATCATACGGATCGAACTATTTCTATCCGTATTACCGCGGTGAAGTGAACGTTTACTTCGACGACGGTTCAATCACCGCCGTTGGTGTGACAGATGCGGGCGATGTACAAGGATTCCAGTTCGGTTACCGCTACTACAGCATGAACTTGATGTCGAACAACACTACCTACTCTGGTATTTCCTCGATCATCGGTGCAATAGGATACGGATACTACCCTGATTACGAACTCAACTTCTGGGAAATCACCAACAGTACGATTTCTCACTACAAGGGTTACACTGAGCTCAACAATGCAATAAGTTACACTGATATTTGTATGGTCATGAATGGTGGAGATGGCAACATTGTCTCCGACAACACCTTCAACAATTGTGGTGTTGGTGTCATGTCCGAGCGTTCTCCGTACTATTACTCCCACAATTCGGATGAAATTGGAACGGATAACCTCACAATTAGTGGAAACCAGTTCAACGATGGTGGTGAAATTACGGACGTATGGTTCTACGGATCCAACGAAGCCCAAGTGGTTGATATTACATCCAACAGTTTCAATCCATCCGGCGGACATGCTATTGCAATGTACAGCGGAAACAGCGCTGATGTGACCATCTCCGACAACACCGTTGTTGGCGGAGATGATGCAATCTATCTGATCAATGTTGACAACTTTACTGTTGACAGCAACAATATCGGTGGTATTGCAGACTCCAGTTCAACTGGTATTTACATCCAACGTGGAAGTGGAGATGTGACAGATAACGTCCTTACCGACGCTGATGGTGGAATTTACCTCGACAGGATGGAAGCACCGCCTTCCCCAACCTCCTCGTTGTGTGCTATCGCTTCTAACGACTACCGAACATCAACATCGTGTACGTGGACACTTGCTTCAGGCAAGGCCGCTGACTTCAACCTCGGAACTGATAGTTGGGGATATGAAATCAGCATCACTGTCGACAAGCCAGACGGTTCAACTGACACTTGGCCCACCTACTCGTTCAACAGTAACGCAGATTACAACCCATTGCGAACTTACACCGACGCAGGAAATTACACCTTGACGGTGACAGATTCCTGGGGTGACGGTGGAGCGACCATCAGTGTCCTGGAATCCAGTCCAGGCTCAAGTAGCTACAGTGGTCCAAGTGTTAGTGATAACATCATTGGATTGTCAAGTGGTCGTACCTCGCCAAACGCTGCAGGTATTACTGCCATTGATTGTCAATCTGTGAGCATCAACTCTGCTTCAAACACCGTGACATTGACCGACAATGCCATTGTGATCGAAGACTGTGACTTCTCCGATGTGGGTTCAACCCTCACTGGAGCAGACTCGGCATCGACCACAGGTATCCTTGGAGATGACACGAACACTGTTTTGACCTTGAACGGCACAACCATCAGTGGTTACGCTACAGGTGTGCTCAAGGAAAACGGTAACCTCCACATGATTGGTGGTTCTGATATCGCAGGTTCCGATTACGGTGTCTATGCTGACTCAACCAGTGTTTACGCAATCGACGCTTCAGTCGATGGTGGTACCGCTGGAACAGGTTTGGCTGTTGTAGACAGTCCTGATGTCTGGGTTTACCCAATGGATGCCAGTGGCGCCATCGGTATGTCCGTTGACGACTCTCCGTTCCGTTGGGACGGTGGTGTTGTTGACGCTACAACCGCAATTAGTGTGGTAGACTCAACAGGAAGTGTCGAGAACATGACTTGGTCCCTATCAACCACACAGATCAATGCAGGATACAACGCCCATGTAACATCCATCGGTAATACATTGGATGACCAAAGAATCGTTGTAGACTCCACTGCAATCATCGATGAAGCCAACCTCCTTTCGGTGGAGACCACGCACCTCGGTGCATCTCCTACCTCACAAGTTGGACTCATGGTTTCATCCACTGATAGTGAGCGTGCCTCCTACGTCTCAACCTCTTTCCAACCCGAAACCATGAGTGTTGACGGTTCAGATGAGGATTGGGTCGGTGGAAACGCCCTCAACCCATCTGGCTATGCTATGCCAGGTAACATGAGCGGCGACGGCACCGATGATTTCATGGTGACCTACATTGAAGGAGACAGTATGTACTTCGGAATGACTGACGCAGACCTTGCCACCTCTGACGTGATGATTTACATCAGCGTCGATGGTAGTGGTTCATCTGTTGGTTACAACGGATTGGGCGGTGCTCACAACCTACCGTTCAACGCAAATTACGTCCTTTGGGCTGACAGCGAGAGTTCCTATGACCTCTACAGCTACGGTTTCCTCGGATGGGGCCCGTCCTCACTGAGCACAGCCAACGTCGATGTGGATTTCTCCACATCACTTGCTGAGATCTCGCTCCCATGGAGCCGAATCGGTGGTATGCCAGACCAAATCGACATTGTCGCAGTGGTTCAAGCAGAAACAACAGCTGATATCAACACAGTTCACCCAACTCAATCCATTGACAGCGGTGCAACTTTGCAGAATCTCAGCTCGTTCATGACCATTGAGTTGACGCATGACGATTTGACCGCAGGAAGTTTGTCCGATGAAGTTCTAGTGTACCGCTCCTACAAGGGCAGCACAACTCCATCGGCCGCTAAGGACTACAACTTGATGGTGAAGACACAAGCAGACTGCGCCTACGACTGGGCAACAGTGGAAGACATTTCGATGTCCACCAACGTTGTCTTCTCGGACAGCTATGTAGCCGGAAGTGGAGACACAACTAACGCCCAGAGCACCATCGACATGAAGCGTGCTTGCCCTGTGATTAGCACAGTGGGCTCAGTCAGTGCAGACACCGGTCTTACCGACTTTGCCAAGGATGAAGATTCAGGATCCTTCACATTCAGTCTCACCAACTTGGTGGACGATGTGCAAGACCTCGAAGCCGACCTTGATTGGGTCATGACAGAGGGTACCCTCGTCGCTCATGACAACATCTTGATCGATTGGACCCAGGATGGCCATGATATTACCATCACGCCTCTTGACGACCAATTCGGATACGTGACCTTCGCCTTTGTAGTGACAGACAGCAACGGATTGACAGACAGGCACAACATCACCTACACGGTGGACAACGTGAACGACAAACCAGTCATCTGTAACATCGAGCGCGTTGCAACAGATTGTATGCCAATCTTCTCCAGTGACGACACCTACAACAACATCTTGCCTGAAGGATTCGGCGTTCACACCAAGTTCCTTGGTGATGTGTCAAATGCTACCCGCTCCTACATCCGTGACATGGCTAACGAGCAAGCACCTGCTCGCCAAGTTTACACTTGGAGTGCTAGTGTTCCTTCGACTTGTGAAGCGTTCAGTGTTGGTGTTAACAACAACGAGTTGACAATCACCGAGAACACGGACAACGAAAAGGGTGGCACATGTGCCGTGACCCTCGGCTTGTCTGATGATGGCGCTGAGAACACTGCTGCAGACACAATGGATGTACTGTTCTCCGTTTCCCCAGTCAACGATGCACCTGTTATCAAGACCTGGGACCGTCAGAACAACACCGTGATTGAAGCCAACAACGGCTCCATCCCGCAAGTTCCATGGGCTATCACCTTGATTGAAGACGATACCAACGCAGCTAACCTCACCTACAACCTATCGGCTGTCAAGACAGACGTTGACCATGAAATGGACGACCTAGTCTGGACTGTTGAAGCAGTGGACCAATGTGTCTACACCAACTACTTCTCCACATCTATTGTGGGTGACGAATTGGTGTTTGACCTCATTCCAGATGCAACAACCAACGCCAAGGATTGGGAGATCGACTACCTCAACGACAACGGAATCCACCAAATCGGTCCATCCGGTTCAGAGTTCTGTCAGATCCGCTTGGTTCTCCGTGATACAGCAGCAGCCCCATCGTACATACCAAACTACGACCAAGGCCTCATGCCAATCGCTGACTACCAACAAGGTGTGGCAACCAAGGAACTCGGTGTCCGTGTTACTAACGTGCCTGAACTTGTACCAGACTACGCCTTCAATGACTTGACTGGCTTCAGCTTCAGCGGTATCCAGAACGTCATGACAGGAACCTACGTCCCAGTCACCGTCACTATTGACGGTGGTGGCGATGAAGGTCCTTACACCTACGACCACATGTTGGCGATCACATACCATACTGACGGACACGACGATGTCGAATTGACTCGCTACTATGCTGTGCCTGCTTACCAAGACTCTGTGGATTACACAGAAGACGTGTATGTTACCAAGGACACATCGCATGTGTGGGTTGAGATGGATGTTCTCACCTGTTTGAACAACCCCTGTGACATGACCGCTACTACGGCAGACCGCTTCCAAGCAGACGACCCTACCTCGCACCGTGCCACCATCAATGGAGTTCAATCCACTGATGACTGGTCCAAGCCAGGACAATACGGTTCCAACGCTACGAAGACCTCCGAGCGACGTCCACTGCTTGAAGATAGCAACTGGTGTAACAACGTGATGACCTCGATGCCTACCGCAGATGTCTGCTACCACGCTAACCAACCTGCTGGCAACTTCTTGGCAACGAACCAATCCTTGCCAAACGTTGTGCAGACCATCGGTGCCAGCTCCGTGCCTTCCTTTGCCCCAAGCATCATCGCTGTGGCAATGACTGGATTGTTCGTGAGTGCCCTCACCTTCAGCAGCCGCCGTGCTGATGACGAAGAGGAATTGGAAACCATGGCTGACGACGATGCTGCAGTGAGCCCTGTGATCGCTACCATCCTTATGGTTGCTATCACAGTGGTCTTGTCTGGTGTGATCTATGTCTGGGCCTCCAGCCTCGCAGAAACCGACGTTAAGGGCGTGCCTCGTGTCACCTTCGATATTGAAGATGTCAACGGGTACGACGCTGACGAAGGCCACTGGCGAATCACCATCCAACAATCAGAAACGCCGCTTGCTACGCAAGCCGTTGAGGTCAAGGTGTTCTATACGAACGCTACTGGCCAGTTGAATGTGTTCCAGGTGAACTTGGCTGACAGCGCAGGTGTTTACGGCTTTAACCCAGCCAACAGCGATGCATTCGTGACATTCGTTGACTCTGTTACCATGGACGGTGCTACGTCGATCTCGACGTTCAACTCCGGTGACACGCTCTTCGTGCGTACACACGCTCCTGATGGCACACCTCTTGAAGACGCTTCAATCGTCCTGAGCTACGCTCCGGTGAACAGCGATGGTGCAACACTACGCACCTGGGACGACCTAAGCTACGACAAGAAGGCTTGAAGCCCGACGTTGACATAAACTGCCTCCGCAGGAGAACACGGCCTCGTGTCGTGTTTGAACTGGGGAGCCCTTCGGGGCTCCCCTTCCTCTGGAGATTCACAGTAATGAGCGAAGCCTTTCAAGGAAGGGCATCCACGCAGGTACATGGACAACGTTGTTGATCGGACCCTACCCCAAGTGGTAGTGTTTGATTGCGATGGTGTGCTGGTCGATGCTGTGAGCTCATGGAAGACACTCCATGATGCCTATGGCACCGACAACTCAGTGAATCTGAATCGCTTCATAAGGGGCGAAATCAGTGACATGGAGTTCATGCGGTCGGACATTGCCATGTGGAAAGAGGTGAGCAACCCAATCCACCGAGATGAGGTCTTTCGGGCCTATTCAGGTGCGAAGCTCATGAAGGGGGCGAGGGAACTCGTCAACGCTCTGAAAGAAGCAGGCGTGTTTGTTGCCATAGTTAGCGCAGGAGTTGACGTCTTTGTCAGTTCCATCGCCTCTCTGCTCAAGGTGGATGATTGGATTGCGAACGGTTTTGTTTTCGACGATGATGGATACCTGACCGATGAAGGTGTATGCAGATTGCATGCCACAGGTAAAGGACAGATCATTGAGAATCTTCTCGCCATGCACGGTTTTGACGCCAGTGGTTGTGTATCTGTCGGAGATTCAGAAATGGATTTGTCGATGCAAGTAGAGGGCAGTCGCTTCATTGGATTCAATCCAAGCCGAGAAAGTTCCTGGGAAGCTTTTACCGCCGCAGAAGTTCCGATTATCGTTGAGAAAGATCTCTTTCTGCTCTACCCCTACCTGGGATTGAATCCATCAGGCGAAGGGAATTGAGATTGATTGATGGCTCTTGAGATTGATGATGGTGAGCATACATGGCTTGGGTTGGAACCCTAGCATCCTTTGGTAGGATGTTTGGTCTTGCCAGGTACTTGAGCAAACCAATGTGGTCCCTCGAAAATCAACACATTCATGCCCGTGGACGTGCCCAGTCACAAAGATATCAGGGACATTACGGATGACCAGTCCGTCTTCTGGTTCTGGAGAGAGTGGGGTTTTTCCACCCCATTGGGGGGCTAAATGCCTCCTTCTCAACATTTCTCGCATAGCCTCAACTGGGTCGGCGTATGTGACGGTTCTCAGGCCTGCGACAAAATCGTCAATTGATTTTCCATGGTAGGATAGAAGGCGTACTCCATGCAGTGAAAAATCACATGGATTACCAACAAATGTCGTTGCATTGTAATCCTGTTGAATGTCCTTTTCAAATGTAGGTTGAGGCTCAGCGGGGCGAACGGCATCGTGGTTACCCGGGAGCATGACGCACTCCACCCAATCTGGTAGTAGTTCCAATAACCGTGCAAATTCAGTGTATTGTGCAAAGAGATCTGGGATGGCTAACTCTTTGTCCTGTCCAGGATAAATTCCAACACCATCAACACAATCCCCTGATAGAATAAGATACTTGATGGTCTTGGCTAACGGGTCGGTGTGGAACCATCTCACCATTTTGTGCCACTGTGCTTCGAGGAATGTCTTTGATCCCACGTGGATGTCCGAAAGGAATGCAACACTCACGCCATGTTCTGAACTGACTTTTTTATGCTGAGTTTCCAGAGGGAAATGTAAATCATCGACATAGAATAAATCACCAGTTTGACTGAATGTCCCTGAGACTCCAAGCACATCATCTGGCATCAAGCCGGCTTCAATAATCGCCTCATGCGCTCTATCTCGGTCGCTGCCAGATCGCTTCGTTAGCAGACATGTCATTTCACCTGTTTCATCTTCGAGTCCCCACATCAAATGCCCGTTCTTGGTATATCTTGGTTCATTGACCAATCCAATAGCAACTGCCTTATTTTCGTAGCCCTGATACCGTGACGATTCAGCTAGTAGGCGTGCGATTTCTTGATGCTTACGGGGCAGACTTGAATTTTGAATAATCAATTTACGAATGCTTTGCAATCGATCGTTAAAACAAGCAGTGATATCTGTCATTTTTCCTTCAGTTGTCGAGTTTCCCGTTATGTCATAATGAACCGTTATGTCATTGCCAACATCGTTAGCATGTGTTGAAAAATCCGATTGATTCCAATCTGGAAGGTTATTTCGAAATTGGATGTCAATGGGTTGAGGTTCAATTAATGGGGCTACCGTTCGAGCAAGATCACTTGGCAGTTTGGAATCAGGCTGTGCTCGTATTGGAGTGGGTGTTGTAATTGAAACATCATCTCCAACATGTGCAATCATTGCATCAAGCATCTCTGATGTCAGAAATCCCTTTGAGTAATTCAAAGATTGTGCCGCAGATATGACCTGCTCGGGGTGCTTTAATTCCAGTAATCGCTGTTTTAGGTCACGTTGAGGGAGTAACTTCTGAATTTTGAGGAGTTCCGCAATCTCGGCCCACCTCTCATCCATAACACGAATGGGGGACGACGCTTCAAAAGGTGTGTGCTTCTTTCTGATGACGTGGAGGTGAGTGGAGGTTCACAAAATCACTCTTCACCATCAACCCATTCGACCTCAAGGTCCAATCCTGAACCATCATTCGAATCAGATGCAGACCAAGCCTCGTCTTGCCACGGGGCAGATTCCCTCGCCTCTTCATCACGACGTTCACGTTCTTCCTCTCGCTCTTTCTCTTGGCGTTTCGCAGTTTCAAGAGCCTCAATTTTCTGATTTCTTGCTTCTTCAGCATCGACCATGGCCTTGTCAAAACTTCCGATTGCTGTAATCAGTGCAAAATGAACAAATCCAAATTTATTTTCTGCTCTTGTTCCACCGATTTGTGTCTGTTTTGCCGTTGCCCATGTGCGTGAAGCAATACCAACATAAACGGTGCCAATTGGCTTGGTGGAACCTTCATTGGTGGGTCCAGCAATACCCGTAACAGAGATTGCAAAATCAGCATCTGCCCGCTTGAGCGCGCCTTGAGCCATTTCAATTGCAACCTTCGCAGATACGGCACCTTTTGCTTCTAAGGTTTCAGGAAGAACATCGAGTTCACTAATTTTAGCTTCATTCGCATACGTGACCCATGACTGGGTGAACCAAGAACTTGCTCCAGCAATATCGGTGAGGGTGCTGGCAAGTAAACCGCCGGTGCACGATTCAGCAACGGTGATCTTGTGTCCACCTCCTTTGAGACGGCGGACCAATCGAGTGGCCGTCGTTTGGATATTGTCATCCATTGGTAATGCCTCGCGACGGCTGGTTTTGAGGTTATGCCTTGTGCGGATTCTTGAAAAGGGAGGCTCAACAGGACTCATTGGGTCTGTGGTCTAGCGGTTATGACACCGCCCTTACACGGCGTTGATCGAGGGTTCGAGTCCCTCCAGACCCACTTACCACAAATGAGCGGATAAATCGTCCTTTTTACTAGCAATGACCTTCGTTATGCCTGTTTTTTGTTGGAGGGCAAGGGCGTCGTTGGATTCATCGACGAGCAGGAGATGCACCGCCCTCATCCATAGTCCTTCTTCAATGAGTTTACCTCGGTGGTCAACCGCAACCAAAACGTCTTCTAATTCGCTGAACATTAGTGCAGCGGTTGCATGAGGGAGATTCTCTGCTACAAGGATTAACCAGCGCTTGTTTTGAAGCGCTGCTCTCGGGCGTTCACCCAACTCATGGAAATGAACCACTTCCATCTCAATCCATCCTGTATCGAAGGAGAGCAATAGCCCCACCCATCCCCAACAACTGCTCACCGGGGTCATGGTCGGTTGAACATTGAACGAGTTTTCCCCCCATCGCAGAGAGTTGCTCCGCCCAGGTCATCCATGTTTTCCCATCAATTTCCACCGATGGTTCGCGTAGTAAATCAGCTGATATGAGCAAGGTTTCGATGGCACCCTCTTCCATTGCTCGTTGTAGGGCAGATCGGCCATAGGCTACTGCACCATTTGTCCCGATTCGTGTGAGAGATTCATTGAGGAGTGCAATCTCCTGAACCATGTTGTGATGTTCAAGAATTGAACCTGCTAAACCGTCTTGCAATACTTCGTTGGCTGCCCCGCGACCCCCCATCTTGGTCCCTACGGAAATCATTTGTCGGACATGCCCTTCTGACTTGAGTTCGGCGAGAACCCGATCACGATTGTGGCCTGGTCCACAAATCACCAATGGAATCTCTTTCGATAATTGTTGAGTCAGTCCGTGAACCACTTTCGATCTGAATTGATGAGCCACATTGGCAGCCTCACGTGCACCACTGCGTTTTCCACCTCCGCGCATGGTCCACGTAGCACTCTCTTTGAGCCCACGTCCTGTGACAAAGAAAAGAATCATTTCATCTCCTTCAACCACCAATAGTGCAACTTCTCCACGCTTAGCAGCTTCCTCTGATTCCAAGAGTAAATCAACATCAATTGAAGACCATGGGTGGGATGAACGAAGCATGACGTCATCTCTGACCTCTACGATGTGGGTGTGATGCATGCCGATGTCAATGGGTGCCTTCTCAATGGTACCATGCACGCGTAATACGTCGCTGAATGGAACATGCTCTGAAGAAAGAACCGCTAGTTCGATCCACATTTTCTTTCGCTCTGCCTGTTTTGCACGACCCCCCTCTTCACCCCCGGTGGTTTGATCTCGACGTTCTCCGAGCATGCCAAAGGTTGTACCTGATCTTGCAAGACGAGTCAACGTCCATAAATCATCAACAGATTCTACGCGCAACCGCCATTCCTGTGCGTCACGTTTCAGAATCTTCATGCCTTCACCCGAATACACCGAGAAGATTTCCATCTTCATCCATGTCCATGTCCAAAGCAGCTGGTCGTTTTGGTAATCCTGGCATGGTCATCATGTTTCCTAGGATGGCTACAATGAAACCGGCTCCAGCATTGAGGCGGAATTCCCGTATGGGGACGGTAAATCCACTTGGGGCGCCGAGTTGCCCGGGGTCATGAGAAAATGAATACTGTGTCTTTGCCATGCAAACGGGGAGGTGTCCATATCCCCATGAACGGATACGGTCTAATTCTCTCTTCGCCTTTGCATCAAGGGCCAATCCACTCGCCTTGTACATCCTTGTTGCAATGGCTTCTGCCTTTTCAAGAACATCGGTTTCAGGAACAAATAACGGTACAAAAGGTCGTCCTGCTGCGACATGGTTTTGCACCGCCTTGACCACTGCTTCAGCCAAATCTTTGCCTCCTGGGCCACCTTTGCTGTGAACTTCAGTAATGCAAACACTGGCTGCACCACTCTCATGGGCGGCATTTGTGATAGCAGAAATTTCAGCATTTGTGTCAGAGGCGAACCGATTGATTGAGACGACAACCGGTACGCCAAACGAGGCCATGTTGCGAATGTGACGATCAAGGTTACTTTTCGCTCCGACTTCGGTAGCAGCGATATTTTCTGCCTCAAGTGTTGCTTTGTCTGGACGGATACCTCCTCTGTCTCCGAAGGCACCACCATGGAGTTTCATTGAGCGGACGGTGACGTTCATGACGACGCAATCAGGGGATTTCCCTGAATTTGCGGCTTTGATGTGCATGAATTTTTCTGCTCCCATATCCGAACCAAACCCTGCTTCAGTTACGACAAAGTCTGCGCTTGCCAATGCCATTCGGTCAGCGATGATGCTTGAATTCCCGTGGGCAATGTTGGCAAATGGCCCACCGTGGATAAATGCAGGGTTTCCTTCCAGAGTTTGTACGATGTTGGGGAGGAAGGCTTGGCGAAGGAGGAGAGCCATCGCTCCAGCCCCACCGATGTCGCTGGCTTTGACAGGATTTCCTTCAGTCGAGGTCCCTACAACAATTTGACCGAGGCGATGTCGGAGATCTGCGTAATCTTTGGCCAGGACGAGGATGGCCATCACCTCACTCGCCGCGGTGATGTCGAATCGGTCTTGGCGGACATGGCCGTTTGCAGGACCACCTAAACCAACGACGGTTTGGCGAAGAGCCCGGTCGTTCATGTCGATCACACGTGGCCAAACAATACGTGTTGAGTCCAATTTCGAAGCATTCCCATGTTTGATATGGTTGTCAATGAGAGCTGAGAGAAGGTTGTGCGCTGATGTGACGGCATGGAGGTCTCCGGTCAAGTGGAGATTGATATCTTCCATGGGAAGCACCTGTGCGTGGCCACCGCCCGCTGCTCCTCCCTTGATGCCAAATACTGGGCCCATGGATGGTTCTCGAATGACACAGGTTGCGGATTGGCCAATATGACAGAGGGCTTGCGTGAGGCCAATGGTCGTCACCGTCTTGCCTTCACCAAATGGGGTTGGGTTGACCGAGGTGACGAGGATGAGGCTCCCCTGGGGCTTGTCAAACCGGGATTTGAGTGCACTCCAAGTAATCTTTGCAACTCCTTGACTCATCGGTGTGAGTTCATGAGATGAAATGCCCAATTTCCATGCAATGGCTTCGATGGGTTCCATTTTTGCCGCTCGTGCGATTTCCAAATCACTGGCCATGGACGAGTTTGCGTGTCGTTGAGTCTTTCAACCCCTCGCTTGTTGAACGAGCAGAAGGCCTGTTTCCACACCAATTTGAATGGGCGGAATGCTTCAATCATCTTTCATTTCGCCAAGATACTCTGGTAGTTCAACACCAGCCATCTTGGCAACATCGTGAATTGGTGGAAGACTTTGCATAAGGGATGAGACAAAGTTTGACGTTGAACCGTTGCCATCAGCGCTGTTTCCAGAATCCCATACAGTGATCTTGTCAATCTTGAGGTTGGCAATGGCTTCAGTTTGTCGAGCCACCAAGTCCTCAATCTTCTCGACCATAAGGAGAGTGGCTGCAGCCTTTGCATCTCCGTTAGCACTTGCGACTAGCTTAGCGTATCCTTCGGCCTTAGCTTCCAGAACGGCACGTTGTCCTTCTGCTTCTGCATTGTAGGCTGCAAGGGTAGCATCTGCCCGTCCTCTTGCGATGCGTCGTTGGCGTTCGGCTTCTGCTTCAGCAGCAATTTCGATTTGTTGCTTCGAAACTTCTTCACGAGCAATTTCATCAGCACGAAGGCGTTGACCCTCAAACTCGTATTGAGCCTTTTCGATTTCAACTTGAGCACGACGCTTTGCAACTTCTGAACGTTGCAGAGCTTCTGCTTCACGCTCTGCCAGGTCGGCATTGTATGAGGCGATGTCGGCACGGGAGATGTTCTCACCTTCAACTGCTTTGGATTCTTGTTGCTGAACGAAGACACGTCGGTCCGCTTCCGCTTCCTTTTGTCCCTTGTCAGATTCAGCTTGATTCCGTGCGACTTCAATTTCACGGTCACGGTCGGCTACTGCTTGCCCAACTGCACCTTGGCGAGTTGCATTTGCACGGTCGACGTCAGCGGAAGCGATTGCTTCGGCTGCAGCCTTTGCACCGATGGACTTGATGTAATCAGCCTCGTCAGTGATGTCAGTAATGTTGACGTTGATGAGGTACAGACCAATCTTGTGCAACTCTGTGTCGACGTTGTTGGCCACAAGGGACAAGAATGCTTCACGGTCTTGGTTGATTTCTTCGATGGTGAGTGAAGCAACGGTCAAACGAAGTTGACCGAAGATGATCTCCTTGGCCATGTCTTCAATTTGGTTTGGAGGTAGGTTGAGCAATCGCTCTGCAGCGTTTTGCATGATGGATGGTTCAGTTGAGATACCAATGGTAAAGGTTGAAGGAACGTTGATACGGATGTTTTGCTGAGAAAGCGCGTGTTCAAGGTTGATGTTGATAGTGAGTGGTTTCAAGTCCAGCATGGCATAACTTTGGATGAGCGGCCAAACGATGCGTCCACCTCCGTGGTAACATGCTGCTGCACCTGATCCTTTCACGTTACCGTAAACGACCAGGATTTTATCTGAAGGTGCGAGTTTGTATCGGTTTGCTGCGATGTAAACGGTTGCAAGCAACACGAATACAAACAGTCCAGTTCCAAGTAGTACTAATGATCCAACTATATCTGCCATAATTATTCCTCTTCATTTATTATTTTGGCTTTCCTGTTAAGGGGTTTGACGATAAGAATCTCTCCTATCGTGTCAACAACCTCAATCAATGTGCCTGTTTCAAGGGTGACTGCCTCCTCGTCTGAACGAGCAGACATGGTGCGCAGAGCTCCCTGGAATTCAACTTGTACTTGCCCAGGCTTGTTCGAGGCAATGCGACGGTATACCGTTCCTCTCGAGCCGAGTGCTTTGTTGTGGACAACGGTCCCATCAGATTCCAAACTTCTCATGGCTTGGAAAACTTTGGCGACGAGATACATTGAGGCGATACCTGCTGCTGTACCTGCTAAAACGGCAAGAACAGCGTTTGTATTTTCTCCAGACTGTGATACTGCGAGGCCAAAAATCCCGAACATCATAATGAAACTCAGTAGTCCTTGAAGGGTAAACATATGGAAGACGCCAGCAGCATCCATTTCAAAGTCAAAACCAGCGACCTCCAACATTCCGTCGGCTGCGCCGGTGACCAGTACAAGGATGAAATAAAGGATGAAGAGGATGGTTCCAATGATAGCACAGGCCGCAAAGAGAACATCAACGCCAGAGACGCTTCCGAGTCCGAACCAGTCTAGAATCGTGTCGAGCATGAATTCACCTCATTCACCCGAGTCTGTGTTACGCTTTGATACTTTGCCCGCTTTTATTGCAGGGCGAATATAGAGAATGTAGTAATGACCGTAAACGATGGGGCCAAGTGAAAAGCCAACTGCGAGACCAATCCCCCATGCAGGAAGATTAAGTGCCCAAGCAATAGCGAGTACGATTAATAGAGAAAGCAATATGGAGGCCTTTTCGAGAATCATGGCATAGATGTTGGTGCCCTCGTTCACTTGGTCTTTCATGAGAAAGACATCCCCCAAGCCAGTCATTGATGTTCCTCACAATAAATTGGACCATGTGCTTTCACAGGCCCAAACGATGAATATCACAGTGATAAACAACCCAAATGCTCCAGAGCGTTGTTGCTCTTGGTTGGTTTCAACGATTTGATACGCACCAGTATCATCCTTGATGATTTGAGTGTATGGGTTGGTGATGTAACTTCCATCTGTCATGTTCTTTTTGTCCATTTTTATGATTTGATAACTCGCCAATAGTATGGTGCCAATGATGATGCCAACAGCAGGCCCAAATTCAGAAGCTAAGGCCTCCTCGAAACGTGCATAGCTTGCAACTGACAAGTACATGGTGAGCAGGCCAAACATCGTTTTACCAAATTTGGATTGCTTGTTCGCTTCGGTTATCATATGGTCCATGAAAATTTGAAAGCATGCTGTCGTTTTAATCTTCCTCCTTGACCGTGGGCAATGGATGAAGCTTGGTGCAGTAAGATTGGTGTGCGTGGATTGAAATGCTTGAGGGGTTTACCAAATCCATGGGCGATATCAGGTATGCTATCGCTGGTTCACCTGTTAAACACAGTCTATCTCCTCTTTTGACCGCTCTTGTCTGTGATGCTCTGGGCCTCACAAGAGGTCCTGTCAGCCTGCACATGGAGTTGGTCGATGCGACGCGCATCAGCGATGCGCTTGCTTGGGGGTATGCAGGGGCGGTTCCTCAACCGATGGAATGGGATTCAACTCAATCCCCTTTCGGTAAATTTCGAACAACAGCATTGCTGGAAAAAGCCATGACCAGTGCCCGTCAGATAGAGGAAGGGTCCCCGTACTTAACGCAGGAACATGATGGTTCGAATATACCTACATTTAATTTTGAATTGGATGCTCTACCGACGAGAATGTTCAAAAACGAAATATGGATGAATTTAACTTCACCACTGAAGCACCAGTTGGATTCAGATGCTGTGGTATGCATCGACCAATCAATGGAATACAAAAGCATCAATGCCTTGCGTTGGGATGGTAAAGGATGGTGGTGCGGTGGATTTGATGGATTAGGTGTTTGTGAAGTATTCCAGCATTTAGGATTTGAACCAAACCAACACGTTTTGGGCATCATTGGTGGGGGCGGAGCTGCCCGATCAACTGCTGCAGCTTGGGCAGAAAGAGGAGGGCGAATCAACTCAATTGGAGGGCGCAGAGAACTCATGAATGGACCATGGGATCAGGCACTTACCGATGACGAGGCCAACATCACTGTAAATTTTGAACCAGCCGATGTGAATGCCGAACATCCAAACCTCCTCAATGGCATTTATGTTGAGATGGAAGGTCCAGCAGAAGAGCGTCTTCGTCAATTAGCTCAGCCACCCTATGATGGTCGATGGCTGCTTGTTGCTCAACACTTGGCATGTTGGCGGTGGCTCTGGGCCCCCGAACTAGCCGACTCCTTGCCTAGCCTTGACCTCTTGTTGACGCGTTTGGTTGAGGCTGAAACAACGCTTGCAGAGTATGCCTGAGTGCGAAGGCTCTAAGTGAGTTTACAGACAGAGATAAGTGAACAAGATGAGGATGATTCAACACACTCTCGCTTTCCTGCTCGGAACTTTGGTCCTTTCATTGCCTCTCACAGGTGCCATTCTCAATGAGCAGACCGCTTTTGAAGAACGACATGAAGGGGTTGATTTCCCAGTTGGTTGGACCGATATCAGGCTTGGAGGCGTCTTTGCGCCTCAAGTGCGCATGGTTTACCCTGCTATGGAGGCTGGAGAGGATGCAGAGATGGCGGGAAATGGGCCGTTTCCATGGACGGTGTTCATCGGTGATGCAGGTGAATCTCGTGACAGTTACATGTTGGTTTCAGAATCCTTGGCGAAACGAGGTTTCATCGTCGTTGTAACGGATGCCATGGATTCGGAAACAGATGTTTCTGAAACATTGATGTTAGCCTCAGACATTGTTGAGGTCATGATCGATCAAAATGAATCGAATGCTTACATCCTTGGCACACCAGGAAACATCGATGTTGACCACTGGGGCGTGGGCGGTCATGGAGAAGGTGCAACAGCCGCATATACCATGTTCCCATTCTGGAATGAATCATCGCTCTCAGAATCACAACACCCTCCGCGTGCCCTGTTCGGTTTGGCCATGGATCTCGCAAACCTTGACGAAGATTACGATATCGCTAAATCGAATTCACAATTTCCAACACCGAATACAGGCTTTTTCATAACTGGAACCGTCGATGAGGTATCGCCTTCCCAAGAAACGATGGAACAAGTTCGTTCCATGGGTGGAATTGGTTGGCAATGGATGCATTTGTTGGGTGCAGATCACTACCAGTTCCAAGATTCAACATCATTTTTTGAGAGCGATGGGGATCCAAGCATGAGTCAAAGTGCTCAAATCAATGTTAGCACAACCCATGTCGTGGCCTATCTTGACTCTGTTCTTCACGGGGATACATCCCGGTTCCGTGATGCCTTTAATCGAGAACAGGCACACAATATAGTGAGCGATTCCAGTGCTTATATTGATGAAGATCTTCGACAAAGTTCGTTCTTGCGTTTGAATGACACCACCGTGTCTCATAATTCTACTGTCACACTCAATGCAACGCAAACATTTGTTATGACTACCAACTGGTCACTTCGCAATGGTGATACATATCTCGATTTGCCGGCTTCATGGACCACAGAGGTCACTTGTGGTTGGAAAGGGCAATCATGGATTGCCAACGCTACTTTGGAGAACGCAACAGCATCATGTTCATTCCCGATGCAAACGGTAGCACCAGGATTTCATGAAGCTTGGATGCAAGTCTCTGTTGAAGGGGCTCCCTCAACCGTACGAGCTCAGATTGCACGTACCAATACACCCATCATTCTCGCCTCTCCCTTGCCGACCATCTATCTTCCACAACATGGCACAGCCTCACTCAATCTTACAGAAGTAGCCATTGACCCAGATGGGCAAATCGTCCGTGCAACACAAGTGAATATGACCGGTCTGGATGCTGAACACTTTGAAGCGGCAATCTCCTTAGACGGTACTGTTCTCATCGTTGAGCATGCTCTGGATGAAGAATGGCTTGGAGAAGCCATGCTCAATGTGAGCATGGAAAGTGATGGAGGTGTTTTGGATGAAGCCAATGCAATGATTCGAGTCTTAATGCTCCCAGTTGATGACCCCGCAGAGAAAACTGGAATTGTACCCCAAATTACTCTCGAAGAAGACGGTGTCAGTAAGATATTTGATTTCGGAACAATCATTTCTGACCCTGAAGGAGAACCTCTCATCGCCACCATATCTGGTCAAACATACGGAGAAACTGAACCGGTTCAATATGCTATACAAGATGGCATTCTTACACTCACTCCGTTGCCCAATGCTAACGGAGGTGTTGTACTCAAAGCCCTCGTAGGCGACGGGACAACCCAATGGATTGAAGTTGATGTTCCAGTGCTGGTGGAACCTCGAAATGACCCTGTCATCATCAACGCGACAGAATGGGAGGATATCACCCTCGACGAAGATTCATCTCATACTCTGATACTCCATACTATGGCTTACGACATAGACGGCGATGTCTTAGTATGGACCTACTCAAACGAGAACGAAGAACTCCAAATCATCCGTATCCTTGATGAAATTGTAATCACTCCACAACCCGATGTTTTTGGTACATTTACGGATGTCTGGATCAATGTCACAGATGGTGAAAGCACCCATAGTGTTGCCTTCCTCGTTAATGTGACTCCAGTTGCAGATTCACCCGTGGTTAGCGTCAACAGTTTATCTCGAATCGATGGAGGAAACACCGCCACCATGCAATGGCAGGTCTTCGATGTGGATGGTGAAGTGAACACTCAAGCCCGTGTATTCTTCGGGGCCGACGAGGTAGCAGTGAATCATTCATGTCTGGCAAGTACCGTTGATTCATTTCAATGTGTGACCCTTCTTCCTATCCCAGAAGGGGTTGATGAATTGATACTTGTTCAAGTCAAAGTGACAGATGAAGCTCTGGGGCGAGACATTGTTGCGACGTACACCTTCGATCCTGGAATTGGCTCCACTACAACACCTCCAACATCGGATACGACCTCTTCATTCGATTTAGAAACAGAATGGGTGGTGGGAGCCCTCGTGCTTGTACTGGCTCTTGGAGTGGGATTGGTTCGTCTCACACGCAAGCCATCCAATGACTCATTTCAACACACCCACTTACAGGATTCAGAACCAACCAGTTCGACAGAATCCCAAGGCGGCTTGTTAGCTCGAGCAAAGAATTTCAAATGATTCAGAGGGGAATGTTCCCATGTTTTTTGGGAGGTGACCATTCACGCTTTGATTTGAGGATGTTCAAAGCACGACACAGGCGAAGGCGGCTTTCTGAAGGCTCAATCACATCATCAAGCCATCCATTTCTTGCAGCAACATAAGGGTCGCCAAACTTGGCTTTGTACTCGTCAACCAATCGGAGTCGAACGTTCTCTTTCTCGTCATCTTCCACAGCGTTAATTTCTCGTCGGTGGATGATATTCACCGCACCTTCTGCCCCCATTACCGCCAACTCTGCTGTTGGCCACGCGACGTTGTAATCGCTTTGCAGATGTTTGCATGACATGGCTAGGTAAGCCCCACCGTAGGCCTTCCTTGTAACCAGCGTTAATTTTGGAACGGTTGCTTCAGCATAGGCGAACAGTAATTTTGCTCCATGGCGAATAATACCACCCCATTCTTGGACGACACCTGGAAGGAATCCAGGCACGTCTTCAAAGGTGAGCAGTGGAATGTTGAATGCATCACAGGTTCTGATAAAGCGAGCTGCTTTGATGGAGGCATCGATGTCCAGGCATCCTGCAAGGACCTTTGGTTGGTTTCCAATCACGCCAACCGTCATGCCGTTCATTCTCGCATATCCAACAATGATGTTGTCTGCATAGGCTGCAAACAATTCCATGAAGATTCCATCATCAACCACTTCCTCAACCACTGAAACCATATCGTATGGCTTGTTTGGATTATCTGGGACAATGTCTTGCAATGTCTCATTGCTTCGATCGATTGGGTCTGCTGTTGCCTCAACTGGAGGGTCAGCCATGTTGTGATCTGGCAGATAGGAAAGGAGGGTTCGTGCCAGTTCGCATGCATCGTCCTCATCCTCGGCGATGAGTGATGCGATTCCCGAGCGCGAGGCATGTAAATTCGCCCCGCCTAATCCGGCAGCGTCGACTTCACCACTGATCACTTCCGGAGTTTCGAGAGGAGATGAAAGGAATAGTTGACCGTGTTCTTCACCCAAGATGGTGAAGTCGGAGAGCGAGGCTGCGAGAGCCGATGCTCCCACGACGGGGCCTAATACAACACTAATGATGGGGATTCGACCGCTGCATTGCACCAAACGGTCAAGCAATTCACCAGTTCCTGCTAGCGCACGTACGCCGTCCTGCGCTCGTTGGCCTCCACCGTCCCATAAAGCGATCAAAGGTGCTTTTGATCGTTCAGCCATCTCAACAATTTTGGCGATTTTCAGTGCGTGCATCTCCCCCATGCTTCCACCGTGGACGCTGAAATCTTGGGCAAAGCAATAGATGCGACGGCCGTCGACCGTTCCTTGGCCAGCGACCACGCCATCACCCAGTGTCTTGTGGAGGAACATGTTGTGGTCGTCGGTTCTGTGAGTCACAAAAGCATCAATTTCGAGGAATGAATCCTCGTCCAATAACAAGGACAAGCGATCACGGGCGGTTCCACGACCGCTGGAGCGAATGGCTTCTTGACGCTTCAAACCTCCACCGAGCCTCGCCGCCTCTTGTTTGGCTCTGAGGTCCTCCAGCAGGTCTTCGGAACGCCCCTCCATGCATCTTCCACTCCGTGCAGGTTCTTGATTCAAACGCTTACTCAAACAGGTTATTCTGATGTTCGCCACAGAGATTTTGGGTGAGTGTATTCACAGGGTCTTTGTTCTGGGAGAGCGTCCAATGAAGTTTTGTAATCGTGGTCTCAGGTGCCGAACTAATTCCATGTCCAAGCAATCCCATGCTGATTTGCTTCCTTCCTTTGGAATATACATGCATGTCAACAGGTCCATGGATGCATTGGTTGATGATGACCACAGGGAGGTTACGATTGACACAACGAGTGAGTCCTCGCCAAAGTGCAGTATTCTCAGGAGCATCCTTCTGAGGGTCATCGATCGGTAGATGCCCCAATCCGGTTCCATGAATCACCACGCCCTGACACCCCGTCCCCACCACTGCTTCGATGTGTTCTGCATGAAGCCAAGGCCCTGCCACAAACTGGGCAATTCGTTGACGTTCCTCGTACGTGGTTGGTCGTTGAGTCACTTCACGTTCATCTCCGTCGGCACGTTGCTGCTCATATCCTGTGTTCAAAGAAATCTCAAAGCTGCTTCCCTCCAATGTCATGCGCGCAAGCGGCTGAGCATTCACCGATTGAAATGCGTCTCGGCGTGAAGAATGCAATTTTCTGACAGCAAGACCTGAATGAACTGCCATCACGCCATCGCTTTGGCCGTGATGCATGATGACGACGGTTGCGTCGCTTGCATGGCCCGTGGGGAGAGGTCCATGAGCAGCCCAATGTACCGCAGCCAACAGATTCTCAGTAGCATCCGATGAGCCTCGATCGCTTGAGCGTTGGGAACCAACCAAAGCAATCGGTCCCGCAGGGCGCCCCCCTGTGCCAGCAAATGCGAAAGCCAGCGCAGCAGATGTGATGTGAAGTGTATCGGTGCCATGAGAAATGACAACGCCTCTGCATCCATCTGCAAATGCTTCATCACAGGCCTTGATCATCAAATTCCAATGTTGTGGGCGAATGTCATCGCTGAACATATTTCCGATTTTAACTGCCTCTAACTGAGCGATTGATGCCAATTCTGGAATGGCCTCCATCATTTCTTCTGGCTCGAATTTGGCTTCAACTGCGCCAGTTATGTAATCAACCTTGGATGCGATGGTCCCGCCAGTGTGAATTAAACGAACCCGAGGTAAATGGTCAGCATTTGATGGTTCAAAAGACGTCTCAGCCATCGGAGTCTCAATTCGTTCTTGAACAGTCCACGATTGAATGGCAGAGGTTGGATAATTGACATTGTATCCGTTGTCCAATTTCATGGTGAGGTGTTTTGGCGCAGCGGACGGTAATACCAAGCCTTCGTGCGTGCCAGTCCCGTTGAGTGTTTCGACGATGACAGAGATGCGTTCGCCAAGAGCGGGGAGGTCTTCCATATACTTTGGAGGTCAAGGCGCCACATGAAGGGTTCGCTTCACTGAGACAGGTCTTTGATTTTCTCAACCAAATCCATACGTCGCAGTCTCCAAACTCCAATCGGTGTCATGGCGATTGCAATCATGATTACACCTCCCATAAGTTGGTAGGCAACACTGGGGACAATCTTTACGGGGACAAAGAATTGCCAGGATGAAAACGACGCGGCGAGTCCAATCGCTCCTCCATAGGCAAACATGACGCCCACGATTCCACCAATGATTCCGATCAGGAGGCTCTCGAACAATAACATCATGCCCAAACTTTTGGTAGATGCACCAAGAACACGTAATGTGGCCAGTTCGAAATCACGTTCAGCTACGTTCATGATCATAGTATTGAACATG
Organism: Candidatus Poseidonia sp.; assembly: GCA_022426155.1. Classification (GTDB taxonomy): domain Archaea; phylum Thermoplasmatota; class Poseidoniia; order Poseidoniales; family Poseidoniaceae; genus Poseidonia. Next base: position 100,258 of record JAKMEE010000028.1, read on the forward strand.
ACAACAACCGTGAACAGCAAACCAAGATACATCATCGTCTGGAAAATCTGGGTCTGCTGGTCGAGCAAACTGTTGATGCCATTGAGGAGGGTCTGGCGCTCAACAATACCCATGGAGGCCTCTCCTAAATCAGAATCAACCTCGACGCCTTGTGGAAGTTCAAGGTAGACTGAAGTCGCATTGACGCCTAAAATCTCGCTCAGATCTTCCCGCAGAAAATACATCGTTCTCGCCAATTCTGCAGACGATGTGGCAACGATCTCGACCTCGGTTTGAGCGCCATTAAGACTGACTGTTTGCTGCTCTCCAATGCTCCAACCAAGGAACGTCATGCTTCCTTCATCCATCATGACTTGAGGAAGCGTCATGTTTGCTGTAGGTGTATTGCCCTCCAAAAGGGAGACGTCACGCATGCCTGTTTCAAATGAGTCAAGGCCTACGAGAGTGAAGGTTCGTTCTATTTCGTCAGCATCAGCAACTGAACCAAGTGGCATTTCAATGAGCATTTCATAACTTGCAGCGTTGTTTTCTGCCCAATCCACGACGGGTTGTTCGCCATTTGGCATAATGTAGACTTGCGCATCCCAAGTTTGGTCGTCCTCAAGAGCGCTGACCATTGTGTCTTGCAAACCAGCTGACATCATTTGAATTGAACCAAACAGCATGAGAGAAATACCGACGGCAACAAAGGTCATGGTGAGGCGAACGGGTTTTCGAACGCTTGAACGAATGGAGAGGCCAAGCGTTGTTGGCATCCATGAGGTGAGTTTTTGCAGCACGTTTGACCCCACTCGCATCTCGTTTTGACCGCTTAGCACTGCCAAAGGATCGAGGCGGCTTGCTTTCCATGCAGGGAAAGCACCCGAAAAGAACACCACAAGCATGGTCGAGCCGATGACAGATGCAACAACCGAAGTTGGCACGGAGCGTTCCACAATCGGGACGCCAACTAAATTTTGGTAAAAGTCCAACATTCCATTCATGCCACTTGGCCCTGCTAATGCTCCAAGTGCACACCCTAGCCCACCAATCGCCAATGGAGCAATGAGGTAACCTGTCATGAGTGATGAGCGCTTGACCCCTAGTGTTCGCAGTACTGCGATCTCCTTGGCTTGACTTTGAACCAAGCGTTGAAGACTCAGGACAATGGTGATAGCGGCAATTGAAGCAATCATGACGGTGAACGGGACGGTCGTTCGCTTGGTCCCTTCCAAATCCTGTCGCATGACTTCGACGGGTTCGTTTTGCCCCCGGTCTCGAACACGGGCGTCCAACGCTGCTTCGCCAAGAGCCGAATCGACGAGTTCCTTCACCTCATCAATTTCATCGCCTTCATTTTCGCTGGTATCGGGCAAATCAAACGATGGCGTGCCTTCGATATCCAACAGAATCATGTTGCTCGTGCCAAGTACTTCTCCGGTAAGACGAGCCATTCCAGCATCAGAAAGGTAGCCCACGACGTATTGACCTGGCTCGGAAGGGAACAACTCACCTTCAGGCGCAAAGAGGATGTGAAGGGGGTGATATCCCGTGCCCACAATCGTGAATTCAGCCGTTGCATTTCCCGCCCCGATACTTACTGTATCGCCGAGATGAAGGTCAAGCGCTTCCGTTACGTGAGCATCGATGACAATCTCATCAGCAGCAACAGCAGTTCTGCCTTCAGAATGACCCTCGGGTATCCAGACACGGTCGGCGTTGGCACCCTCGGCAATGCCATGCCATAGTGAGTTGATGATGTACTGACCGGTATCGTTGGTGTGAAACATCGCGCCTTGAGTTACGGTTCGACCCTCACAAGAGTCAAGCGATTGAGAAATGGATGAAGAATCCCACGCAGTTTCCAAAGCTGTACAGAATGAAGTGACCTCCTCTGGAGTCCAAAGAGCACTGCGGTTGTCGATCCACAGGTCCGCGAGATTCGCCCCCTTTTCATCGTCGGCTTGCATGGTTTCGTACATGCCACCGAGGTTGTGAGCATAGCCTCCAAAGGTAATGCCGGCAAAAACACCAACAAATACCATCAATACCACGGCCAAAAGTCGTAATTTGGTTCGCCATAGGCTTCGAGCCAAGCGCTTGTTTAGGAGAGCAGACATGGTAAAACCTCACTCCGATGAATCGTTGTTCGTCAGTTCGTCAGAGACAATTTTTCCACTGTCAATTCGGATCACTCTGGTTGCATACTTGACTAAGCCTTCGTCGTGCGTGACGAAAACTGAAGTGATGTTTTCTTGCTTGCATGCGCTCACCAAGGCCTCCATCACTTTGTTCGAAGTTTCAGTATCGAGGTTGCCGGTGAGTTCATCCCCTAGCAAAAGGGTTGGACGCTTTGCAATGCTCCGAGCAATGGCCACCCGTTGCTGCTGGCCTCCGCTGATTTCACCAGGAAAACGCTCGACTTCGGCTTCTAGGCCGACGAGTTTCAACAATTCCTTCGCCCGTGCAGGGTCTTTTTTACCAGCCAATTCTTGGATCAAGAGGATGTTCTCAAGAACGGTGAGGTCCTGCAGGAGATTGAAGAATTGGAACACATAACCAATATTTTCTCTTCGGAAAGAAGTCATTTTCTCGGAACTATTTCGGGGGACTGCATTCAACCCTCCCGTTTGTTTGGACATGAAGGTGTACTCGCCACCGGTTGGACTGTCAAGGGCTGAAAGACAATTCAGAAGCGTGGTCTTTCCTGAGCCCGACGGGCCGAGAAGAATAACACGTTCACCTTCGTGGATTTCAAAACTCACCCCGTCAAGTGCTTTGACGACGCCTGCAGGGGTTTCGTAATGCCGTTCTAGATTTTCCATTTGTAATAATTTATTCATTTTATTCACCTTCTAGCTTCAAAGAGTTGCTTAAACATCTTGAAAAATTTGTCAATCGCTTGTTGTTCACTCATACACCCCTCTTGCGTTTCTTGCATCAGCCACACCTCATATTCGGTGTTCATGCGAATGAGTACATTGAGGGGGACATCATCACGGATTGCGCCAATCTCGATTCCGTGTTCGAGAATGGCCATAATGTCACCATACCCACTCAAGCCCTCACATTCTGCGTTCAACTTATGGAAAATAGGGTGATCTGTCCCCAGTGAAACCAATTGGCGCATGAGGGACATCAGGATTGGGTGCTGAAAAGCGTCATTCCATTGCTTCGATGAAATCGCCATGATTGAATCCCAATATGTGGCTTTGTCCTCCGTCAACGGGGATGAAGCCTTTGCAAAACCTAAAGTTCCTGTCGCACGTGCTTCATCGAGAAAACACGTAACAAACAAGTCTTCTTTATTTTCGAAGTAATAGTACATTGAACCTTTTGAGATGCCTATTTTTTGAATGATTTTGTTGTACGAAGCGCCTTCGAACCCGTTGTCAGAGAATTCATGCTTAGAAACATCAAGAATCCTCGTTTTGAGGGATTCATCAATGGATTCATAGCGAGCAAGAGGCATGCGACCAGTTGGTTAGACTGGGTGGTCGAATATAAATTTATTCTTTGTAAAGTTTAGACACAAAGTCGCGAACCCCAATCAAAATGGTATCGCGACCTATCTTGTGACGAATTCACTATGAATTTTTGAGTTTAAAATGCCACGAGGAAATCCAAACAAATAATGGTGCCGGGAGCGGGGCTCGAACCCGCGACCTTCGGATGTCTCAGACACCGCAAGGGGCTTGCACGTCATACGATCGCCTTGGAGGCTGCCCTATGAGTCCGACGCGCTACCAACTACGCCACCCCGGCCTAACTTGAGCGTGCCACCTTCCCTCTTTGAATAAATCGGAAGAATTCTCTGTGATAGGACAACACCGAACCGTAGTATTCTAACACCCTCTTGCCCCCCGGTCTAACATGGTGGACCTCAGTACAGCCATTGCGGCGGCACAAGCCGAGCGAAGGCAGCGCACAGGTCGCGGCGGGTCTGATGACAAGAAAAAGCGCCGTTCCGGGGCAGATTTGGGCATTGAACCATTCGATCCAGTCAAGTATGTCAACAAAGAACGAGCCGATACGGCCTCTATGTGGTTAACCATCGGATATGCAACACTCGTCACATGTTTGATGCGATATGTGTTGATGCCAAATACGGCGCCAGAAAAATCGGATGTCCTTTACATGTTGCCTTTGGCCATGATTATGTTGATTCCACAAATCCATCGAATGGTCATGCCTGAACGGTTTGTGGAACACTACACAAAAGGGACCTGGTTCAAGGCATCATTCCTCCACACGTTCACATTCCTATCTCTTGCCTTCTTGCTTGTCAATCCGCCCTTCGGTGACATCGTCGCCCCACAAGTCTCGAGTGATTGGGCAATTGTTCTCAACGATGGCGACACGTTCACATTTGCGGATGGTAGTGGAAGCGATAACCATCTTGATTGGACTCTCGAAGAGGGTCAATCTCTTGACGGGGCAGTTTGGTTATTGTTCGGTCTTGCGGACAACGTGGAGAACGATGGAGCAGAGGTTCTTGTCAACCACCGTTTCCAAAACACGGACACGACCCTAGAAACCAATGGCACGTTTTGGGCTGAACATGGGGAAATGATTGGAACTTGGCGAACCGTTTCAAATAATTCAGCACCAATGCTTCTTCCTCATGGTGAACAGGACCAAGAATTTGCCATTTATCTTGGAGATTCTTTGGCAGTTGGCGACCACACCATTGTTGTTGAAATCACTGAACAAGGTAATCCATGGGTTAACACACGCACCTATGAGTGGATCTTTACGGTACTACCCCCTGTTGAATTAGGCGAGTAAATCTCCGTGTTGAATGATAATTTGATTCAGCAATGAATCAATCTTTCTTCGGTCGTAAGCTTCACTCGTAGAGCGTTGAATGGCAGCACGACGGTATCGTCGGATGATTGGAGCAAAAGCAGTCCAGCACAGCAAATCGCCAGCGGTTTGTATAGTGCGGTTCATGCATCAAGGTCAGGACAGACATACTCCTTCGTTTTCGGGACCCCTTTCATAAAAACTGAAAGTGAAATTACGACTGAAGGTGGGTGACTATTTTGGCAGTCATTGCATCGAGTTGGATCTGCTCACCCCCACCTTCGACCAAACGGTAATCGATTTCTGCCATCCACTCAGTAAGTGCCAATTTAGAAGATTCTTCGAGGAAATCAGCACTGTAGAGTTCTCTATGTAATTGATTGACAAAGTCAGTTCCAGCCAGGCCGAATTGGTCCAGTAATTCACGAAGGCGGCGGCGGGCTACATGGAATCCATCATCTCGGCATGACATCAAGTAATGGTGCAGGGCCTCGGGTGGGGCTGTTGCTGAGGTCTCATAGACCAAATCACGAGAAATGGTCGTGTTGAGTGCTGCGGCCACTTGGAGTGCAGTCAATGCCTTTCTGAGATCTCCTTGTGAAATTCTCGTGAGGGCCTCCACCGCACCATCTTCGAGCGTCAATGATTCTAATTTTGCAACATAAATCACTTGTGATGATACGTCCGCATCCGCTAAGGGGCGGAATCGGAAGACAGCGCAACGTGATTGGATGGGTTCAATAATCTTTGAAGAATAATTGCATGAAAGAATGAATCGACAGGTTTCTGCATATTGCTCCATGATTCGCCGAAGTGCTCCCTGGGCATCGTTGGTCAAAGCATCTGCTTCGTCCAAGAAGATGATTTTGAAGGCAGCACCTCCGTAGGGCTGGGTTCGGGCAAATTGCTTGACCTTGGTTCGGATACTTTCCAATTTCCGTTCATCTGAGGCGTTCATCTCTAACAAATTCTGACGGTAGTGTTCTCCAAAAATATCCTTCGTCAAAGCCATCGCTGCAGTGGTTTTCCCAGTGCCAGGCGGGCCTGCAAAGAGCAAGTGGGGGAAATTCTTCGACCCCGCATAAGTCCCCAATCGCTGTACGACGGCAGCTTGTCCCCGGATTTCTTGCACAGATTGGGGTCGGTGCTTCTCCACCCAGAGTTCGCTCATTATCTCCTCTCTCGTCGGCGAGCCTCCTTCAACATTCGCATGGTGTAAATTTCAAAGAAATGTGATACAGCAACGAATATCCACTTCTTTTCTCATGTCGGCAGAGGGAAAAGTCCGTATAACGGGGAGTGGTGTAGGGCATGAGTCCCATGCGTAATCAACCGTCAAACCAACGTGGCATCACTGTCCTGCTTCTTGTGATGATGTTCATCTTTGCCGACATGGCCCTGCCTCAGACCCTTGAAGGTTGGACCCTATTGGAAGACGAACAAGAGCCTAGTCGAACGGTTTCGACACACAGTGTATTGGCCGACACATACATCACCGTCGCCGACCCAACTGGGACCTACAACGGTTCCACCACAGGGTCGCTTAATGACGACTTGATCAGCGAGTCAAAACTCCTGTTCCGCTTCCCGATGAACTTCACCTCTTCCGATACCATCCACAGCGCCACGCTGGACCTCAACTGCACCACGGACGCTGAAATTGGAAGCACGGAAATGATTGCTTATGCTGCAGAGATGAAGCGAACGTGGAACGGTTCCTATGCCTCGTGGATGATCTATGCCAGTTCTCTTTCATGGGATGTCGCAGGTGCAGATGGCGATGCTGACCGTGGAATCTGGGAGCCTCCAGTCCGCCTTAGTTCGAATGGAACTCTCTCTCTGAATGTAACTGCCATCGCACAAGATGCTGCACTTAGCAATCAAGCGCATGTCTCCATCATTGTAACTTCACTTGGAGCCGCCTACGATTGTTCCATGTCAGAAGCTACCAATGCGGCCTCCCGTCCGTCACTCCTCATCGACAGTTCAGCAACTGCGGCGGGCTCTGGCCAAACCGTGCAAACGGATTTACCGATTGCAGAAGGGGCGCCTTGGATGGAATCAGCCTTCCTCTTGGCCCCAGTCACAACCCCTGACATCAGCTATGCCAACAACACAGGTGCCGAAGTTGAAATTCAATTGAGTCATTCGGATGACTTCCGTTCAATGAGCGATGACCTCTGGCATTTCTCCACCCTATGGAATACCTTTGGCTCCACTGGAACAAGTGGACATTACACCATTCCCTCGTCGTTGGCTTTGACCAATGGGAGTGATATGTACATGCGAGTCCGCTCATTGGATTCATCTGGGCAGATTGGTACATGGGACAACACCCATTTCCTTCTCCCTAGCCTTGATGTCACCGATAACGGCGACGGTACCGCTACGATGACCTTAGAGCCAACAGATCTCGGCCTTGCCTCAAATTTCTTCCAAGATGCAACCGTGAGTGAAACATCCAAGACCACCAAGTACGGTGGTGAAGCTACCTTTGAAGCCAGTATGACTTCGAGCAAAGAACGCATTTCTCATCTCCGTGCATCGCTCAACCAATTGGGCCTCCATGATAATCTCACTATCGTTGACGCTTCCTTGAATCTCACTCGCTTTGGCCATACGGGAGATCCCGTTGTATCTTTGCATGGCATGGACGATTCTGGTTTGTGGGTTGAAGATGATATCACATGGAATCAAATGTCAACCAACGGAATCCAATGGTACGACGGTGGCCGTGGTAACGGAACTGCAGCATTTGGGTTGGCAGATGGAAACCGCAGCCTTGACCTCTTCTCGTTCGACATCACGCATCCTGTTCAGAATTATTTGGATGGCGGCGACGATGATCCACTCGACATGCTTCTTGCAGTCCGTGGAAAATACGAATCTCACACCAACGGTGAAGGAATCGTGTTCCATGCTGCTGAAGGGAACGGTGACCTTCCGGTCTTTTCACTCACCTATGAATGGGGAAGTGGTGTTACACCAAACGCGGTGAGCCTTACCGCACCCACCGATGGCCTCGCTATTTGGAATCAGACCGGTCACAACCTCTCCGGCAATACCCAACCTTCACTCAACTGGAGTCTTCCAAGCAGTGGGGATGATATCGTCTTCGAAATGGCGACCGATGAAGACTTCAGATTGCGAACCATGCGTGTGGACACTCGAATCGACAATGACTTCTCACCCGTCGATGGAACTCTCGCTATGACTGGAGCTAAGACACTCGACCTTGGTAACATGTATTTCTGGCGCATGGCAACTGTGGACGCTGACGGACACTATGGGACATGGGTCAGTTCAAGTTTCTTGATCTCAAATTTAGAAAGTGAGTGGTTGGGCGGAGACCGATATGAATTCAGAATGAAGCATGGGAACGGCACAGACGACAACCAATATCCAGAATGCATGGATACTTACATCGATAGTGGAGATACAAACGGAAATTACAATGGTGACGAAGAAATGGCCATTGATTACAACACCTTGCCTTCAGAAACCACGGTTTTACTTGGTTGCAATCTGGTTTCAAACCTCTTGCCAAGCGGATATGCAGTAGAGTCTGCTCAACTTCATATGACATTGACCTCCTCAACATTCGGGAACCCAACCATTGCGGTGTGGGAGAATTTGCAGAATAACTGGTCGGACGGAGATGCCACATGGGCAAGTTACGATGGGGACAACTCCTGGGCTACAGGAGGTGCAAAAGGAGCGGAACGGGGCTCATTGCTGGACAGTGAGAGCATTGGTAGTTCTTACAGCGAAGGAGATGTTGTGGAATGGAACGTGACATTGGCTGTCCAAAATGCCATGCGGGAAGACCGACGTGTTGACTTCATTGCTGGTATGTTGGCTATTGGTTCAGGTTCTTCGAGAACGGCCTACTTCAGTTCTGCAGAAGGGAGCATGAGCGATCGTCCTGAGTTGACATTTGTATACGTTCCTGGTTCTGATGCAGTTCCTTCCAACCCAACCCTCAATCTGCCTTTGAATGGCTCGTGGTCCATTGGGACTGGGGTCGACATGACACCAATTGCTCAACCTGAATTGGATTGGAGCTTCAGCGGAACCATGACCATTGGTGGCTATTTACTCCAACTTGACACACAATCTGATTTCAGTTCAGTCGCGTCAATGACCTACGCCTCATGGAATGACCCCGGTTTCGATTTGACAAATTTCAGTTTCACTCCAAGTTCGGACCTTGATGACGGAAATACATGGTATTGGCGTGTCCGAGCAGTCTCGGCAACCAACCAAATTGGAAATTGGTCCTCCACCTATCATTTCCATCTCCCCAACTTGACCACTCATGTTGTTGATGCTACAAAAGCATCAGTCGAATTGCATCATCGAGAGGCTCTCCCTCACATGAACCTCCCCAATTTCATTGATACGTACGTGATGGAAGGTGGTCAAGGGGCATCATCAACCAATGAAAATTCAACTGGGCTTTTGGTTGGAGAAACCAGCAGTGGTCACCAATCTGCTGCTCTGATTAAACTCCCCTTGAGCGAAATCCCACAGCCTGCAAATGCCCGTGTGACGCAAGCAGAAATCAACCTCTTCGCCGAGTATGGGTCAGCCGTAGGTGAACCCGTAGCTGTTCGCCAAGTCTTGCAAAATTGGACCACTTCTGCCAACAATACTACCTATGACGGCGTCAACAATTGGTCGTTGCCAGGTGGTCGAAATATCGGTGTTGACATCGGCGGATATGTCGATTTAGTTTCAAGCGTGGATGATTCATGGATGACATTTGACATCACCGAAGCAGTTCAAGCAGCTATCGCTAACGGTGAAACCCATGTTTCCCTAATGATTTACACCTCCTCTGAGACTACGGACGATATCGTGTTCACCTCGACTGAAGGTTCTTCCACAGAACATCCTTGGATGAATCTCACTTGGGAAGATGGAGCAGGAACGACTCCGACACTTGCCGCGACGAACATTGGGCCTGTTTCAAACAGCATTGTATGGGATTCAACTTCCCACGCCTTACTGGCCGATGACCAACCCACATTCTCTTGGACCTACGGTTCAACAACAGCCGCTGATCACTGGCGGGTGTTTATTCTCGCAGACGCAAATAATGACATGGCGGGATTGTACACCTACGATTCTCGAACGAATGGTTCAGCCTTTGACATTACCAACATGACCTTCACACCACCCGCACCGCTGGTCTACTCACGTGAGATTCGTTGGATGGTGCAAGCTGTGAATGATGGAATGCTAGGTCCACGAAGTAATTCCACCCATTTCCACCTACCATCAACCGTCGCCACAGAAATCAACAGTACAGATGCAACCCTTTCAGTTCAGGAAGGAGCGATTGTCCCGGTTCTGAATTATCCAACTTCAACACAGGATACATTCCTTGACAGTGGCAATACGCAAAGCAATGAGGGAAATGGTTACTCATTGTATGTTGGTCGAAGCGCTACCGCATACAACAATGTGAACCTTCGTAGTTCATCCTTGATCTCTGTTGATTTCTCCATGCTCCCAATGCCCGCTACCTATGAAGTCGTTGATGCAACATTGGAACTTGATGTTCTCAACCGTAATGGACAAGTCTTGATGTCGGTATCCGACATGGTCTCGAGTTGGACTGAATCATCCACATGGGCCTATCCAGCGGGTAACAACTCCTCTTGGTCAGGTACTGGTGCTTATCATACCTCAGACTCGAACGCTCCATTCAATCCAGGTTTTTGGGTGAACAGTTCTGATACTGTTGCAGCTAACGTGACTGCTCTAGTTCAACACGCACTTGCCAATGGCCAAAGTGGAATTGATGTGATTCTGCAAGCCGAAGAGTACAACGGGGCTGTTAACGGCCGAATTGAATTTGCGAGCAGCGAATATCCATTGTTGGACTTGCGCCCTCGATTGAACATGACTTATCGCTTGATTACACCGCATGTTCCCAGTGCCTCAACAGGTTTACTTCCTGCGGATGGGGCTACCCTTTGGGACACTTCACAACCTCGTCCATCTGGCCAAGATATGAGCGAGTTCACATGGTCAGCAACAGTGAACAACGAAACACGATGGATTGCTTGTGCAGCCGACGATGAGCGAATGACTCAGGAGGTGGAATGTTATGACCTCAATGCTATCATGGACGGTGCAGAAACAAACATCACTTACGACCCGGTCAATATGACCATCTCAGTAAGCAATATGAGCAAGGGTGATTCCTGGGTTTACTGGAGAGTACGAGCTGATCAAGATCATCGAATCGGGGAATGGTCAGCCGTCCATTCTTACCGAAACCCAAGTAATTACGGGTCCGATGATGGAAATGGAAACCACACATTGGAACTCTACCGAGAATCGATCTTCAGCGTAACGGGTTCCATCCCATCAGTTCCTGATGTTGAAATTGATTCATCAACGAGCGTGAACACTGGTTCATCCGCAAGTCTTGATCTTGGACAATCCTCTGGAGGAAGTGGAGAAAGTCGTATTTTGATGGAATTTGATTTGACCAACCTTCCATGGCCAGCTGCGATGACACCCACCTCAATGGTGTTGCAAATGTACCGCACAAGCCTCCAAGGTACATCCTCGACCACCGTATCAGCACATGCTTGCAGTTCCTTCAACGAAGGAAGCACGATTTGGGCTACAGCACCAAGTTGTTCCACTACTGAAATTACTCGAACGACTCTGACTCTCTTGCCTCCCGATGGATGGATGGAATGGGATTTGACCAGCCTTGCTCAAGATAACATTGCCAACGGAAACACAACGATGACCATCATGCTGCAGCGTGTTGGAACTTCTTCGACCACACACTCCTTCCATTCCTCAGATGTAACCAATGAATCGCTTCGCCCTAGAATTGTATTGGATTACGTTGACAACGTTGCCGGCATTATCCCTCCTGCACAACCCTCCCTCATCACACCAACTGATGGGGAAGTTCTGTACGAAGAACTGAGCGGCCTCTTAGTGCCTGAACTCCAACCACTTTTGTCATGGAATCCTGTGACGGGAGCCACTGGATACATCGTTTCGATTGCCAATGAGTCTGGAGTGACAAAATACAGATCATGGGAGGATTCTGAAATCACGAACACGACCTTCCGTTTCTCGGATAACCTCTCTCAGAGCGATGTTTACTCCTGGTGGGTCCAAGGTGTCAACCAATCAATTCCAGGGCCATCATCGGCCCGATGGAGTTTCGCTGTAGGTTCCCCAAATCATGTATTCAACAGTGATTTGACCTATACTTACACCTTCCAAACAGGAAATGAAATCGTTCAATACGGCCATACGAACATCCAAGATACTGCTATTTATTCCGAATACGGTGCTCAAAATTACGTGGATGACGATGTCATGTCGGTCGGAGAATTCTGCGGTACACTATGGACCGATGAATGTCGTGCGACACTGGGACTTGATGCAAGTCAGGTGCCATTTGCACCATACCAACAAGTCCATTCAGCCTCTCTCGGCCTCTTCATCGAAGATTGGGTCTCAGTTGGTCAAGCGACCTCAATGACCTTCTCAATCCACGAAGTGACCTCTTCTGCATGGAGTCAAACATCGGTGACTTGGAACGGAACAACTTCGGGTTCACAATGGGGCGCACCTGGAATGCAGGCTGGCGTGGATTATGCTGCCACACCACTGTCACAAGTTGTTCTCAACGTTGATACGACGGGATGGGTTTGGTTTGATATCAGCACTGAAGGGATGACGTTGTCAAGTTCAACCAAGTGGATTATCTTGGGAACATCCAATGTCGGACACGCACATGCTTCGTTCTACACGAGTGAAGCCGGTGACCAAAATTACCGTCCACAAATTCTCTTCAACACGACAAACGTTAGCACCATCGATCTCTCGCCCAGTGGAACTCCTACCACGGATGCAGACACCAATGTGCTCTTCCAATACGCTGCTTACGACCATTTGTCCATGGTTCAATCACCGCCAGTTGTCTGGAAGGCAAGTGCAGGTTCAATTGGTAGCAATGGCTTGTTTACGCCAAGTATGTCTGGTACCATAACGATCAGTGCTTGTTTCGGATTGGTCTGTGGCTCGCAAAACATTACAGTAACTCCTGGTGCTCCCACTGATTTGATTGTGAGTCCACTCACTGCAACGATCACTGCTGACCAGACCCTTCTCATTACAGCGAACATGGTTGACCAACATGGAAACATCGTTCCAGGCCAACCTCTGACATTCACTCCAAGCAACGGTTCAATGAGCGCTACAATGCCCAATGAATTCTTACCTCATGCAGCTGGAAGTCATACGATCCGTGTGACGCATGCTATCACGGGAGGAAGTTTCGTTGATGTTGGTGTCACGGTTCTGACTGGCACTCCTGATTATTTCGAATTGACTGGTTGTTCAGGAACCGTACCCGCAGGTGAATGGTGTGATATCACAACGAAATTATTCGACCAATTTGGCAATGAACTGAACCTGAGTGAAGCAGGGAATCTGACATGGACCACAACCAATGGCAATTATTCTGAAATCAATCAACAATACTTCCCCGACCATGTGGGGCAGTGGTGGTTGAATCTTACCTCAGTGTACGGGGTCAGCTCAGAATTACTGATCACAGTTGGCCATGGAGAAATGGCCATGCTTGAATTGAATGTTTCTTCGACCGAGATCACAGCAGACGAACGAGTCTATGTGAACACAACACGTGTTGACGTTCGTGGTAACCGAATAGCAGTTGTTCTACCCGCAGAAAACTGGACCAAGATCGCAGACGGACAACTTACGCCAGGTGCTCCAGCGATTTGGGACCCAATTTCCCGAGGGGCCAAAACCCTTGAGGCTCGGTATGAATCAACACTTGCCCAGGTGATTATTACTGTCTCTGAAGGCGAAATTCAAGCATTGATTTTGATCGTTGACAACGAAGACGCTGCATTGTCGAATTCACAATTTGACCTCACTGCAGATGAGAGTCTCGAAGTGAAGGTCAAGGCAATTGACGCCAAAGGAAACCGTTGGGTTGTGGTTGCAGATTGGACCCTCGACCACCCAACAATGGGTGACTCGTCATCGTTCTTGGAAAAGGTCGTTGGCGATTCCACGGTGTTCATGCCGTACCTCGCCAGCGAAGATGAATATGTCTTGACAGCGACCTATGATGATGGAACAATCATTCATCAGGTCTCTTTGGAGTCATTGATTAGTCACGGTTTCTTGCACACTGTCTCCATCTCGGGTGTCGTGAACAATCCTCTATCCACAAATGGTGCAAGTTTCGACATGACCTCAGATTATGCTGTTGATTTCAGTGCCGAACTATCCGATATGGATGGCAATCGAATCGATGTAAGCCAACTCACATGGTTGCTCATCGAAGATGAATCGGGCGTAGCTACGGACATTACCACCGACTTGCTGATGAGTGGTATGCGTTGGGAAGCAGGCTCAATTGGAGAATATAGCATTCAAGCCTACAGTATCAGTGGAACGGGATACAATATCACTGACAGTATCGCCATCACTGTTTATCATGGAATTGCAGTAAGCGTGAATTCCAATCTCATCGCAGGGTCATCTTCAACGACACCCGTTGCGGGCGACTTGATTGAGATTTACATCAACGGTACAGATGCAGATGGGAACATCTTCGCACAAAATGTGCAATGGGCCGAAAACGGAAGTGAAGTTACTACACTCACAGCGGTTGAAGCCACCGACGGAGCCTATGTCTACGCTGCAGAAATTGCTGGTATCCACACCCTCTTCTTTGAAGCAGGTGATGCATCCTCGAGCCTGGAATTGAATATTTCAGCCCAGAGTATCGTCAATCGTTTGGAAGTGAATCTTTCTGCAACAGGGGTTGAACAACTTGGCACCGTCCAAATATCCATCCGAGCATTCGATGTGTTCAACAATGAAATCCCTGTACCTTCAAGCATTCAAGTTGATGCTACTGGCCGTGCAAGTGTGACCATGCAAACTTCAGATTCATGGACCATCACAACACTCGAAGATGGAGCTCAAACGATCACCGTCAATGTGGGAGCCGTCCGTGTAGATTCAGACATTGAAGTGACGGGTACATTGGCAGGATTCTTTGAATCAGGCGGAACATTGTATTACGTTGGGGCAGGATTACTGGCCCTCGTTGGGTTGGTATTGGTTGGCTTGCTCGTTAATTTCATGCGCTCTGGAAGCGATGATTGGGACGACGAATATGAGGAAAAATACGAAGATGAATCAGTAGGAGTTTCCTCAGGTCCTGCAGCAGGCCCAAGTGGTCCCGCACCAGGTCAATCAGGTCCTGCTTCCGGTCCGAGTGGTCCTGCGCCAGGTCCATCAGGTCCTGCTTCCGGTCCGAGTGGCCCTGCGCCAGGTCCATCAGGGCCCGCTCCTGTTTCAGAACCAGAACCTGTTGAGGAGCCTTCTGCCATTGAAGACGATGAAAGTTATCGTGTTGATGATGAAGGCACTGAATGGTGGGAAGATGATGAAGGAACTTGGTGGTACCGAGTTCAAGGCGCCGAAGAGTGGGATGAATGGACTGAATGAAGATTGAGGTGTTTGACTTGCTGCAACATCGTCGAATCTTCACCTTCGTTGCTATCATCTCATTGTTATGTGTCTCGTGGCCAGCATCATTTGAACTCAATGATGCCTCCACCCCGTCATTCGCAGGGCCGGCCGACAGAATTGTCATTGACTCACCGCCAGCTGAATTGACAGCAGATGAAGTGGTTCAATTTGAAGCCATCATTTACGATGCAGTGAACAATGTCGTTACCGGTCAAGTGAATTGGACGGTGAGCAATGGTAGCATTTCTTCTAACGGTTTATTTTTCCCATGGGCGTCTGGAAGCGTTGAAATCATTGCAGAACACAATGGCCTGAATGGACATTACAACCTCACAGTGACTCCGGGAGCTGCGACTTCTATTGAGATATCGACCACTCATTTCATGGTTAAAGAAACAACCTCGTTACAGGCAGATCTACTCGATGCTCGTGGAAACCGAGAGGCCGGGGGCGAAGGGATGGTATGGGACCTCAATGGTTTGTATTTCGGACATGGTATGCCAGAGTGGACGCCTGAAAAGTTAGGTGATATGGACCTTCGAGTCCGCTTTAATCAGCTTGAAGACAACGCTGAAGTGACCGTCGTCTCAGGAGACCCTCATACCTTTAGTTTTCTCGATAGGATTCAGGTTCGTGCAGGGGCAACGGTTCGCATTGTTCCAGACCTCATTGATATCAACGGCTACTCAATGCCATTGTCAACCATTCCATCGATCGCTTGGTATGCAGAGAATGGAACATTCAATGCAGCTGGCGATTATACAGCGACCAATACTGGCCGATGGAACATTAGTGCAACCTACGGGAATATCACGGGTGAAGGAATCATCGAAGTGATTCCTGGTGATGCTGTGGCGTCTGAATTGATTTTCGTCAATTCTCCAACAGAATTCGTTGCAGGTGAGCAATACGAACTCGCAGTTGAACGCAGAGATGCCAACGGTTACATTGGGACGGTATCCCTACCTCTAAGTGCTTGGACCGTGAATTCAGGGGGCCTGTCTACTGACGATAATCGCGTGTATTGGAACCCCTCTGGTGTTGGCCCAGCGACTCTTTCTGTCATGGACAACGATGTGTATTCTGAACGTTCAGTTGAGGTCTTGCATGGTACTCCAATGGACCTTGAAATTATGATGAACCCCGCTCTTCCTTCTGCAGGTGACCAAGTTGCCCTCATTCTCCAAGCCGTTGATGTCATGGGGAATACTTGGATTGTCAACGGCTCCATTGAAATGAATATGGGGAATGAAACTGAAATCATGGACCAGACACCTTACCTACTCATTCAAGCACAACTTGCCCAATCATGGCGTTTTGAGGCCAGTTGGTACGATGAAGTGACAGCTATCATGTTTGTCGCAGACCATTCATTTGATGTTCATCCAGGACCCCTTGCTTTCATCACCATGGATGGAGAGGGTGAGATCGTTCCAGCAGACGGAGATCTCAATCTCAATCCACAATTTTTTGATGCATACGGTAATCAACTTCCTGAACTCGTTCTAAATTGGACCATCGATGGGAATGACATCACCTTGGATATGTTGCTCAATGATGGACGTTGGGTGGCTACCTCTCTAGGTGGGCATGAAATCCGCGTGAATGCTGATGGGGTGTTCGCAACCGTTCGTTTGACGGTGGTTGCAGGAGATGCCCATGGGCTTGTGACGGATGTCGAGGAAGGGTTCACTGTTGTGGCTGGAGTTCCAACCGATATGTTTGTTCAAGTGGTTGATATTCATGGGAACTTAGCTGAGGCAACCCAAATTTCAACCACAATCAATGGCTCCGTGGCCATGCTAGAAGCATCGCCTACTGGCTTGGGTTACTGGCAAATGATTGGAAAGCAAGCCGGAGACCACGAACTTGTGATGGTCCAAGATGAAGCGATCCATTCCGTCTCGTTGAAGGTTGTCCCGGGCAAACCAATTCGAATTCAATCAAATCTCAATCAAGATTTTGTTTCACAAGGAGATGTTGTCCTTTTGCAAGCCTATGGCATTGATGCGTATGGAAACTCGGTCCCTATCGATGAAACGAATGCCAGTGTAACTTGCACAGCAGGAACAGCCACATTCGTCACCAATGGAATCTGGGAAATAGATGTGACAAATGATGGAACTGACCGAGCATGCACATTGGTATGGGACGGACTTTTAGCGCAAAATTTCTTTGATGTTGAATCGGTATTGCTCGGAGGAGCTGTTGGTTCGACAAATACTGCCATGGTGATGGGGATTATTCTCCTCAGCCTGATCCTTGCCGTATTGGTTGTACTCACTAAGAAAGCCAACGAAGAAGGAAATGAATGGATTGAAGATGCATTTGATGAGGATGAATATGATTCTAATGGTGGGGATGAGGACGATGATATTCCCGATGATGATGAAAGCGAATTAAGCCGTCATGGATTGACGGATGCTGGTCTCAAAGAATTGGCTGCTGAGGCCACAAGAGTTGGTGTCATGCAAGCAACCCCATCAACTAAGCAAGGTCAAACAGGATGGTATGTTGATGTCTCTGAAGAATTACAATACTGGGAAGTAACTCCAGCAGGGGAATGGATTCGCCATGAATCCGAAGAAGCTTGAGTTCACTTGGATGACTGGACCGCTAATGCTCAATTCACCTTGATGGGTTCCATGAGATTGTGGAGCAATCATTCATCGCTGTGATCTTCAAAGAGTTGGAAGAATTCATCAATGTCGATCACTCCGTTGGCGTCAATATCTGCATTGTGGAATATCATGCGTGATTCATCGCTCGTGTATTCAAAGCCAAGAGAGGAGAGTGCATGCTGGAATTCTCGAAGTGTGAGATGGTTCTTCCCACCTAAGTCTGCTGCATGGAACACTGCGACTCTCACCTGTTGTTCGTTGGGTGTACCACTCTTGAATTGCTGTCGGAATGATTGAACGGGTGTTGTTTGAATCGTCGCATGTTTCTTTCCATAGAGGTAATAGGTGGCTGAACCAGCAAGAATGGCTGCTCCTCCACCAATCAAGGCTTTCTCTCCAATGAAGTACATCAGGACGGCTCCTGCAACGATGCCCCAAATTTGGATATAGGGGTACATGGGTCCCTTGTAACTTGGATTCCAATCGTACTCTTTACTGGTCTGCCTCAATATGATAACACAAGAATTAATCATCATAAAAATCATGATTTTGAAACCTGATGCCAGTTTGACCACGTCCTTCAGGGGGGCCTCCATAATCGCAATACCCATGACAATTCCAGTCAGAATAATCGGCCAATGGGGGGTTTCATAGCGGACATTGACCTCTTCCAGAGCTTGCGGCAAGAGGTTATCTTGAGACATAGCAAACAGGAAACGAGATGAGGCCAGAATTCCAGCTAACGCCATGGAGATCATAATCAGCACAGACAAGATAGCCGCAAAAATACCAAATTCAGTACCTGCAACTTTTTCTGCGAAAACAAAGATGGGGTTCTCAACGACTTTGCCATCCTGTATCCACCATTCTCCTGGAATGGCTGCCATCATCAGATAGGCGATGGCTGTGTAAAGTACGGTGGCGATGAGTAATGAAAGCATGATTCCTGCTGGAAGGTTCTTTTCAGGATCTTTGACTTCTCCACCAATTGCTGCAACTTTGGTGACACCTGCATAGGCAACAAAAACGAAGG
The DNA here is from genome assembly GCA_022426155.1 of Candidatus Poseidonia sp. Taxonomy (GTDB): domain Archaea; phylum Thermoplasmatota; class Poseidoniia; order Poseidoniales; family Poseidoniaceae; genus Poseidonia. The sequence goes on from JAKMEE010000028.1 coordinate 119,263, forward strand.
CAGCTGCCTCAGCCAGTGTCCAAATATCTGTGGAAAATGCCGCATCAACGGGTCGCTGAGCATCAAATCCGTCCACAAAGAATGCTGCAACACAGATGAACAGCAAAAGAGCGACAGTGGCAATGACGATCGGGGTTTGGATTGCCTTTACTTTGGAGACACCGAGTATGTTGACAACGGTGATGAGGACAAGTGCGCTCATGGAGAGGGTCATCATGTTCATGTCGACATCAAAATATGTGGTGACTGCGATGAAATATGCTGAAAATCCGATGAGCGCAAAGGCTGATTTCAACAAGAACGATGCCCAAAGTCCAAGGCCACTGATGGTGCCAATGAGGGGGCCGTATGTACGTTGAAGATACACGTAAGAGCCGCCACTCGAAGGCATTCCAGATGCGAGTTCGGATTTGGATAATGCCCCTGGGAGGACTACTGATGCTGCGAGAAGGTAGGCAATCCATATTCCGGGTCCCATGATTTCCGCGGCGAAGGTTGGGGTCACGAAGATTCCAGGCAACATTGCCGAGAGTGAAATGATGACCACTCCCGCCAAACCAATCGTTCGGGAAAGCGTTGATTTGAGGTCATCAGTTAAACTCTGAATCAGTGAAGGCTTGTGCGGCAATTTCATTCTGTCATCCCCGATTTCAGTACATAAAAAGGTCTTATAATGCGGGGAAGCAAAAGCAGACTATATCTATTTGTATCTATTACTCCAACAAACTTCCTGATAACGGTCATTGGCCCAAATGCAGGATGACTTTCATCTCAACTGCAATGGGCGTGGGCAGTGCATCAATGGCGAGCGTCGTACGTGTTGGTCCAACCAACCCAAGGGTTTCTGCCCAAACTTCATTGTAGCCCGCGAAGTCTCGCTTCATATCCACCAGGAATGTGGTGACATCGACGATTTGTTCCATGGAGGCACCAGCTTCCTCCACAATTCGTCGAACATTCTCAACCACTGCGTGTGTCTGAGCCTTGATGTCGTAGTCCATCGGTTCACCTTCTTTGTCATGAATTGGCCCGCCGGGGATGGCATTGGTTCCTGGTTGACGAGGCCCTACTCCTGAAAGAAACAGCATGTCTCCCACGCGACGAGCGTGAGGATAAGCCCCCACTGGTTTTGGTGCGGACTCTGTATTCACCGATCCTTCGGCTTTGGTGGGTTCCCAGAGTTCAGGGCCCGAAGATTTGGATTCCATCGCCTCAACAATGTCCTCCCCATTTTCGTTGGTTTCAGCAGTATCAAGAACACCTCGCTCTCCGTGGAAGTATTCAACATCATCCTCATCGTATTCCTTGTCACCTTGTCCAGATGGTGTAGGGTCAAGGTGGACAACGGCTCCACCAGCTCCATGTATTGCCTCGTAAGCAAGAACTTGACCTGTGAGGTCGTTGCGATTTCCATTCATGGCGGAAAGCCACCACATCGGCTTAAAAGCCACCACTTTGCGAACACGGATTTGTTGTTGGATGGTTCGAGAGAGTTGCCCAACATCTTCCAATCTCCCTTCCGAGAGGAATTCCAGAATCTTTCGATTCCATTCATCGTCTTTGAGGGAGTGAATTCGGTCATCTCCCGCTTCAATGAATTCGGTAAACATTCTGTTAGAGAGTGACATAGCTGTAATGGCCACCGCCTTACGACCGGTTGATTTGACTACGTCCAAACATGCTTTTGCCATCACCGTCGTTTCACTCCGATTCGCATAAACATTGGAAGAGACAATCACTGCGGGAATGATATTGTCTGGGTTGAGAAGCGTAAGTGCAACCACGGACCCCACATCAATGGGGAATCCTTTGTAATTCACGCAGCGACTTTGTAAACCACGCTCATGGTTTGCCTGGTTCCAAGCATGGGCGAATTGAGCGTCAATGTTGAATGAATAATGGATGGAGCCGAGGTCATGAAAGTCGTGGTCGACCATCACCCATTCTGGATTAGGGTCGGCTTGCAATTGGTGCCCAATGATGGATGGCCAGGTGGTCGAATAAATGATCAAGAGATCTGCTTCGAGCTCCTTGATGGTGTTTGCAGCCTCATCCATGGCGGCACGAAGCCGAGACCAACCTGGATTCTGTTCGGGTGCCAAGACGGTGTGGGGGTGAACCGGCACCACAAAGGAGGCGACAATTTCTCCTTCGCTCACGAATTTTCCTCCTCGTGTTTGTGACAAGGCCATTCTACGATGGCATTACCAGTGCCGATAATTGTTCCATATCCGTGAAGGATGGCAGGATAGTCTGGGACGTCGAGTGTGGAGAGCAGCCAAGATAAGCCACCTCCATCGCTCTCTGCAATCGCTTGTTCTGTGAATTCAGGCATCTCATCGAGAATTCTCTGTGCCTCTCCATCTCTCATGTATTTGATCATCCGCATATCCCAAAGGTGCATGGCATGACTGGTGATATGTTCTTTGCTCATGTCTTCGGGTAATTCGGATTCCGTCGTGAAGTGACGATGGGAAAGTGAATTGCTTGCGAGTACGACCACACGCTTTCCACTCGCTTCAATGGCTCGTCGTGTTGCTTTCCCCAGTTCGATCATCATTTCTTGCATGACTTCAACAGAATAATATGCAGTGGAACGATTGCTCGAAAGAACGACCAATGGCTTATCCCATTCTGGGTTGAACAAATGTCCAGTGGTAATGGTTCCGTAATCGACACGGAAGTCTGGATTTTCCATCATCTTCACGGGCATTCCAGATGCTTGTGCTTCGTCATGAATTGCTTTTGCAAGATCCACATCGATGGAAAGGTCGTAATGGTAGCGGAATAAATTCGGGAAGACTGGGTCAACCGAGAGGCTTTTGAAATTTGGAAGGCCTAAGAAATGGGTTCCGACATAGGTTTGCCAGTGCGGTGAAAGCAAAACGATGGCATCGTATTCAATATCTGCAAGAGATTCTCTGAGGCGTTCATAGCCCCATCGTAGTTGTTCCCAACCTCCTTCAGCAACCGGTTCGTTTTGCGGCGGATTTTCTGCGTACACCAAATGCGGTGGGTGCGGTGCTAAACACCCTGCGACAATTTTGCCTCCGCCCATGATGTTCCCAAAACGCAGCGGCCTAAATCATCATCGGATTTCAGATTTCATGTAGCAGACGAAGGCCAAGCCTCAAACACCTCACCATCGTCCTCTTGATGTGGCCACTCAACGTACCTCTCAGGACGAAGAATCATACCCTAGCCCACAGGGTGATTCAACCGAATCCTCTGATACGATTGTTGCCCTTGATGTTGCACAACCACTCGCTTCAGCAAGTTGGCGAGATACTTGGACTCATGTTGGATTTCCTGCATTTTTCGGAGTGACAATAGGGGCGCTATGGCAGTGGCAAGTCCAACCTCATTTGCCATGGGGATTCCCGAATCCAGTCCAAGGTACCTTGTTGCTAGCGATTCTTCTTTCTCCCCTGTTACATCGATTACTGACCGACTATGAAATGTCCCGATGGACAGAATATGCAATGGGACAAGCTGCACTTGGGGGGTCATTGATCCTCATTTGGTTCATGGGCTATGGAGGATTGGTTTGTGGTGGTTACCTTGCCCTCACCGTATGGATTTGGCTCAGCACCTCATGGTGGCGCTTTCACCTGCCTCCATTTCGCTCTGCACTCTGGCACGTATTGGGCATGAATATCGGGGCGCTCGGAGGCTCCATACTGGCGTACCAATGGCTGTTGTGATCATGCAGCGTAAGATTCATCCTCATTGGGGAAATCTCCCGAACGCACATCACTGCAATAGGATTTCAATGCGTTGTCAATGTCTTCAGCGAGGTTCATGTAACGACGTAAAAACCGTGGAGAGAAGTCCATCGTGATACCAAGGACATCGTGTAGAACGAGTACTTGTCCGTCAACATCTGGACCTGCACCAATTCCAATGGTCGGGATTGTCAACGCTTCTGAGACACGTTTTGCAAGATCACGAGGTATTTTCTCAAGGACGATGGCGAAGCATCCTGCCGCTTCTAATACCTTGGCATCTGCGATTAACTTCTCTGCTTCTTCGTCTTCTTTTGCCCGTACTGAGTATGTGCCGAACTTGTAGATTGACTGCGGTGTGAGCCCAAGGTGGCCCATCACAGGAATTCCAGCAGTCAAAATCCGCTCAACCGATTCAACAATTTCCGAACCACCTTCAAGTTTCACGGCATGACCGCTTGATTCTTTCATGATACGAATGGCCGATTCGAGGGCTAGACGAGAATTTCCTTGGTAGGTTCCAAAGGGCATGTCAACCACCAAAAGGGCGCGGTCCACTGCACGCTCAACACATTGTGCGTGGTAAATCATGTGTTCAAGGGTCATGGGGACCGTTGTAACTTGACCTGCCATCACATTGGAAGCGGAATCTCCAACCAAGATGACATCAATACCTGCTTGGTCCACGAGTTTGGCCAACGAATAATCGTAAGCGGTAAGCATGGTGATTTTCTCACCAGCTCGCTTCATTTCTTGAAGCGTATGCGTCGTCACCTTGCGAGCCTCACCGTAGACTGACATGGTAACTCCAGCAACACCGCTGTTTTCAATGCCTCGCCTCATCTCTTCAGGCATCGTTTGCAGAGGGGCGGAGATGCTGAAGCAATTCGGCCATCGCCTCATCTCTACTTCCACAGGCGAGTAGTTGCTGGCGTTGCTCTAACTCTTCCAAGCAAATTGCAGCGACGCTGTACAACGAATGAGGATGTTCATTGATTCGGTCTGAACACAATGCATGGACCCAGTCTTCCACCATTGATGTGTCCATGGCCATGTTTTCTGCGGCTTGGTAAATGACTTCTGCGAGTACGCTTCGTAATGTGTCTTGTTGTTTTTGTGTGAGAGATTCACCAAGGTCCAGATATTTGACCTCAGCGCTGATGTAAAGTCGCTGATGAGGATGGTCGTCTGGGATGTGATCAAGCAATTGTTGGATGTCTGGCAATACCCCTTCGAGAGGAAAATGTTGTGCTATTTCAGGGTCATGGAATGGAGGTAGCGCAGGCTCAATGACCCGTTCCACGAAGAAGCGACGACCCCCCATCACGGTGATGAAGTGGTTGCTCCCTCGTGTTTCATGATTGACGATGATGGCTTCACAACCGTGTCGCCTTGGCCCGTCCCAGCCATTGCTTGGTTCAAACGGGTCATTCATCACTAGGCCAAAAGGACGTTCATCAAGGATACATGTGTCGAGCATTTGTCGGTACCTTGGCTCAAAGACTCGCAATTCCTGTATCTCTCCAGGGAACAAGACCATGGGTAGGACGAAGAGAGGCAGGACTTCATTTTCCATGGAGCGTATTTGTCTTCGCACCATAAGAATGTGTGTCTTAGCGTTGAACACAGACATTGGTGAGTTCGGAAAAGAAGTTCATTGACCAGAGGCCGCCTTCCCGACCAACTCCTGATTGCTTGACTCCTCCAAAGGGTGTTCTCAAATCACGGTTTAGCCATGTGTTCACCCAAACGATTCCGGAATCCATTCTCTGAGCGAATGCGTGACCCCGATTGGCAGAAGCCGTCCACACTGAGCCTGCTAATCCATAATCCGTTGCGTTGACCATGGCCACAGCTTCGTCTTCATCGTTGAATCGATGAAGGGTTACAACGGGGCCGAAAATTTCCTCGGTGGCCGTTCGGCACGAGATCGGCAATCCTGCGATGACTGTGGGCCGGATGAAGGCACCTTGGGAGGGGAGGTTCGGAAATGGGACTTGAGCGGAAGTACCACCTGCAATCACCCTGCCACCCTCTTCAAGACCCAGTGTGATATAGGATTCAACTTTTGACTGGTGGTCTCTTGAGATAACGGCACCCATTTGCGTTTGTTCGTCTTGTGGGTCTCCAACTACTAAGGCATTCACAGCTTCAACAAAACGTTGTTCGAATTCATCATAGATGGCATTATGAACCAGGATTCTTGAACCAGCCAGACACACTTGACCCGAGTTGGTGAATGACGCCCTGACCAGGTCATCCATAATGGAATCAAGTGGAGCATCGTCAAGCAACACAGTGGCATTTTTGCCACCCAATTCCAATGAGAGTTTCTTGAACATCGGCGCGGCCGTTGCTGCAACGATTCGGCCGGTGGCCGTTCCACCGGTGAAAGAGATGGCTTGGATGTCTGGATGTTCCACGATGGCCTGTCCCACATCCGGTCCTAGCCCATGAACGAGATTGAAGACTCCATGTGGTAATCCAAGTTCAGCCATGGTTTCAGCTAAGAGGTTGGCAGTTAACGGTGTCATTTCTGATGGTTTGGCTACAATGGTGTTGCCCATGAGAAGGGCGGGGGCAACTTTCCATGAGAGAAGGTACAAGGGCAGATTCCAGGGAGTGATGAGTCCGACACAACCAACGGGTGAACGATGAACGTGGTTGACAGCTCCGTTTGCTTCATACTGCAAATTGGGCAACTCGGTCGCGTGTTCAGCAAAAAAGCGAAAATTTGCTACGGAACGATAGGCATCAACCCGACGTGATAGAGAAATGGGCTTGCCTGTGTCAAGCGTTTCCAATCGAGCAATATCCTCAGATTTTTCTTCGAGAACATCAGCGATTTTTTCGAGCCATTCAATCCGCTCCTCGAGGGTTGTCGATTTCCATCCAGGTAATGCATTGCAGGCTGCTTGTGTGGCCAAAGCAACATCTTCTGCTTTGGAAAGCGGTAGTTGAGTGATCACCTCTCCGGTGGCCGGATTTGTGGTATCCATCAATGAACCAGATACGGCTGGAACAAAGACTCCATTGATGAAATTGCGCAACGGTTGCACATTTACACCTCCATTTGGTAATTCCATCGATCACGATCAGGATCCCATTCATCCCATGTTGGGACGGTTTCAAGAATGTCAACATAATGTTCTGGGACGATGCCGGGGACGATGAAGGCCTTCTGTCGATGAAGTGGATAGGGGTTCCTCAAGTCGACTCCCAACACGCCGAGGAGGGCTCGTGCAACGTACCATGTCGCTTGTGAATTCCATCCGTGTGCGATCTTCACCACGATGCCCAAACCCTTCGGATAATCAGGGTGTTCGATGGCCATCCCCAGGAGCCCATCAGCACCTTCTTTGGCGATAACACGGCCTTCGCCTGCTTTGAGAATTGTCGAATCCAATCGATTGAAGCCCCCCACCAAGTCAGGATGGCGAATCATGGCTTCCCAAATCCAATCATCATCTTTGTCTCGCACCAATCCTGCATAGATCTGGGCAAGTTCTGAAACGGTGTTGGATACGGTTGGTAGGCCACAGCCGTCTTTGGCAATTCGCAAAGGTGTCCAATTCGCTCCCAGATAAGTGCGTAATTGTTCCATATAAGCCCCAAAGACTTCGTGCGAAGGGAGTGTGTATCCAGCACGGTTCCATCCCTTGAGGCGACATCCCTTGAGGATAGCAGCGTGCTCACCCGAGCAGGTATGGTACCATCTTCGGGGTCGTCGCACCTGTCGTCCAAATTGAATGAGAGGTACATCAAGGGGCGTCAACATCAGCGGCCATTCGGGTTCGCTCAAAAGAGATTGGGCGGCTGCAACATGTTCGGTATCGCCGTTGTGAGAGGCGACAGAGATGGCTTTTTGCTCCCACGAGCAATCACCTAATTCCTCAGTGAAGGCTTTGAGCATGAAGGGTTTCATCATTGAGCGTCCATAGCAAAGGACATTTCCACCAAATGAATGGATGACTTCATCCCCATGCGCCCAGGCAACAGCTCCGTGGATTGTGGTTTCTGAAACACCGTTACGACGGTAATCGACCAGAGGCTCCCATGCTACTTCTCGTCCTGTTGGAATTCCTTCGACCTGTTCGCCGAGAGGAGAATTTGGAAACATTGAGGACCCTGGTTTTCCAGGTTGAACTGCCGAGAATGTTTCGTGTTGATGATTCATGCAGTCCCTCCATTCAGGCGTTCTTCCACCTTCGGGACGACGAGTTCCATGTAAGCCGACATGTTGCGGCATACTCGATCTGAATCGTGATTGAAGAAATCGAACCACGCCATGATTCGGTCATCCGGGTGGAAACGACTCAACATTTGTTCCACAACCTCATCGACGTTTCCAATCAAGGCATTATTTGCCGCCCGGGTTACTTTCGCAGGGTCAATCGTACCTTCGAGAGCATTCCAATACTCTCCAAGGGCGGCATTCGCTTCCTCGTGGGCAGCAATGGATTGCTCTTCTGGTGTGAGGCCTTGCTCAGCATTCAGGAATACGAAAGAAGTGCGAGGCATATCACGTCGTTGCCAAGATCCACCTTCTGGATGGAAGACCTCCGACATTCGGTCATGTGTGGCATCGATTACTTCCGGGGCGGTGATGGAGAGATTGAACACTTTCACAGGGAGGAACGTGTTCACAAAGGTTTGAGCCCGTGGGTCATGTGTTCCAGCGACCAGTTCAAGCAGACTCCTTCGGAAGTTTTGGGGGATGATTTTGAGTTGTTCAAAGACATAACGTGGATGAATTGTGATCCGTTCAGGAGCATCTCTGAGCGCTTCAAATTCCATGGCTGCATCTTGTACAGCCTCCCAATCATCATCGCTTCTAAAATTCTCACGGGTCAATGTGGTTGGGCGGATGTCGCTGGTGCTGATCTCATCGCCACGCAATAAGCGGAGGAAGATTTCAGCAGCTTCCATGAAAATTTGACCACGGAGGGCTGGCCATGCTGCTTCCTCTATGGCATTTCGAGGCACGATTCCGTACGGCCGGGCCATGAATTCAAAGCGACCTGCGGAGAAGCCCACGTGAAGTTTACGAGTTTCCCCGGGATCAAGGCCATGAAGTGTGAGGACGTTAGCGATTCGTTCTGCTTGAGCGATGGGCCCCCCGGAAGCAAGAATCGAGACCACTGCACTGCCAACTTCGATGTTGGTGGTGCGACGAAAAGATTCCGATGCAAGTTGTGGGAAATCTGTGCACAAGCCAACTTCACCTTGCCAATGTGGAACAACAGGTTTGGAGTTTTTCTTCTGTGATTCCGTAGAAAGGTGGGCTTGTGCAATCCATGCTACGCCAAATCCCAATTTATCAGCATGGGTGAGTTGTTGGAAGTAATTGGTGAACATTGTTTGTTCAGAGGGGATGTGCCCATGTTCATCAGGGGTTTGTGAAATCGAGAAGAAGATGTCATGCTCCATGTCCACTCACCGTTCCTTCCATGCCGCCTTGGCTCATAATTCGTGTGGAGGCGTCATTGCGAGCCCTCATCCTGTTCTTTTGGAGTATTTTGGAGATTTGTGAGGGCTTCAATTCGCTGCTTGACTTGAACAGGACCAGGTATGTCTTCTGCCATGTAAGCGTGCAAGCAGTCGGAAAGTACCAACATTGCACTCTCAAAGTCTTCACGGATTTCGGCTAAATCAGCAAGGCCCCAACGTGCAACCAATTGGCCGCTAAGACTTCCTAACTCCTGGGCGCGTTGTAATGAATCCTGAAAGAGGTCATTGGCAGCCCCAAATTCTCCGATAGTAGCCTGACTGTGGGCGAGATCTGCAACAGCTTCCATTTGGCCAACATGATCCTTCAATTTGTTGAGCAGTTCGAGCCGTTCGGTACCCAATGCGATGGCAGTGTCGATATCATGCCGTCGCTTCGCGACTGCAATCAAGACGGCGTAACCGTAACTCATGCCGCGGAGGTCGCCGATTTTCTCTCTCAAGCGCAGAGCTCTGGTAGCGGTGGCATGTGCCACATCGAGTGACCCTTCAGCCAATTGAATGAGCGCAATATGATGGTGCAGAGCAGCGGCTAAGGGCTCACCTTTCTCATGGGTCTCGACTTCTTCAACCAGCGAGATGAATTGTTGAAGCGAAGCCTCAATCATTTTCAAACCCTCAAAGCGAGCCCAGCCACGTTCTGTATCATCCTCAGCGACTGTCGTCGCATGATTCATGAGACGATCCATGAGGGATGTATCGCCCAATTCCGATGCAAGGGGGAGTAAGCGTAGAGCGAGTGATGTGTTGATTCCATCCATGGCACCGCCTGCCGTGAGCATGTCCAGCACTTGTCGGGCGCGTTCCGGAGAGAGTTCGTTTTGCACGAAATCACCTCAGATTGATCGCAACCGTCCGCCGTCAACAGCCAAACTCACGCCACGAATTCCACCGGATGCTGGAAGGGCAAGGAAGGTAATGGCACTGGCGGTTTCAAGAGGGTCAATGAGGCGTCCAATTGGTACTTGGGCCATCCATCCAGAATGAATTTCCTGTGCACTTTTTCCTGTGCGTTCCTGAATTGAATTTGCCAGAGAACCAAGGCGGGAGGTGTCAGTAAATCCAGGAAGGACGTTGTTGATGGTGATACAAGGTGCCAATTCGTTTGAGAGAGATTTTGCCCATGATGCCATAGCGCCACGCAAGGTATTGGACAATCCGATGTTTGGGATGGGTTCCTTCACCGAAGTTGAGATGATTTGGATGATTCGTCCAAATCCTGCTCGCTCCATGCCAGGTGCCAAGGTTTTGACCAATGTGTGGGCGGCGTGGAGGTGTCGTTTGAAGGGCGCTTCAAAGTCTTCAATTTCATTTGAGAGCAACGGTCCACCCGGGGGTCCGCCAGCGTTGTTGATCAGTACGTGGACAGGACCACGCTGGGCCATCATCTCATTGACGGCCGAAGGAATTGCTTTTGTAGCTTCAAGGTCGATTGGCATGATTCCATGAGTTCCCTTGCCGAGAAGTTCCAATTCTCCAACGAGGCGCTCCAGTGCTTCTTCATTGCGTGCGGCAACGGTCACATTTGCACCTGCTTTCGCCATCATTTTTGCAGCAGCAGCACCGATTCCTTGACTAGCGCCGCATACCAAAACATGCTTACCCTCAAGGGAGTTGGTTGCATAGGGATAGTCATTGCCAAGCAAGTCCATAGCGTTCCCACACGGCGCTATGTCATAGGGGCTTCGCTTCACAACCAATCAAGAATCGCATTGAGTTGAACCAACCAATCATCGCTTGCTACATCAATGATATCGTAATGATTTCCAGGAAGCCATATCTTCTGAACGCTAGCGCCTTTTGCTTCCATCACCCTCGCATAGGTTTCAGATTGGTCCAATGGAACATCGACGTCTTCTTCTCCATGAAATAACAAAACCGATGTCTGAGGTGGATGATTGACTGGATTTAACTGGTCCCATATCTGTTGTGCCTCTTCGGGGGCTGAGCCGATCCATTGCCGAATAGCATCGCCTTCATCGGAGAGTTTTGAATGATCGGCACCCACCAAATCCGTGAGTGGCGCTTGAGCGATGGCCAGCCATGGTTTCCGCTCTGCCTTGGCGGCCAGAAGTAAGGCGAGCTGGCCTCCTGCGGAATGGCCCATGACCATCGAGCGAGTGATGTCGATACCAGGCAATAACGCAAGTTGGCCCCATGCCCGAAGGACATCCGAGAGAGTGTCCATCCAAACCCCAGTTTCATCGGACTTCCATCGTTTAAATTCGATATTCCAAGCAGCAACGCCTGCTTCTGCAAGATCTTCGGCGATGGGTTGCATCAAATCCAGATTGTATTGTTCCTTCCAGAACCCTCCATGAATCAACATGATGCATGGAATGCCCTGGCCTTTTTGGAAAGGAGAGGGGTCATCGGGCATGTACAGGTCAGCATGTTGCCACGCTTCAGCACCCCACTGCATGCGGTCAACGGCCATGAGGTGAACACAAGGGGGGGCTCTATCACGATTGTGATGTCAAATGTAGGCGAAGGCCTTTCATAGGCCAAGTTCTAGCAGTGCCGTGCGTCGTCAAGCATGGCTACTCCTCATTGTTTTGCTTGCTCCGAGCATGACGCTTTCATCTGCGACCGGTGCCCGTTCGATGGAACTTGATATGACGATTGAACGGTATGACTGGTGGTCAAATGAAACGATAGAAATCGATTTGATTCTACGCAATGCACCGTTCAACCAAATGTTGAACGCCAGTTGGATTCTCACCGATGAAGGAGGTCAAGTCTTAACCGGTTCATCTGCTTTCCAGGCCTCTGGGACGTTCACCACGGTTACCATTCAACTCGAAGACTTCTATCGTGGCCATCATTTCCAATCTTTCTCTATTACAGTCTTTGATGAATCAAATACCTCTCTTGGCCAAGGTGACATTTCTTTCACGGTCTTTCAGCAAGTAGTGATGCCATCTGTAGGCCAACTGCTTTCTTTCGGAGACTCACTTTCAGACATGGGGAATGCCAAGGCTTCATTTCTCAACACACCCGACGTTCCACCCTATTGGCAAGGAAGATTTTCCAACGGCGAAGTATGGCTAGGGTACCTGTACGATGCGTATGGATTGACTCCATCCATCGGTTCGGGGATTTCGAGCACAGGAGATAATAGAGCGTTTGGTGGCGCACAAACAGGCAGTGGTTACGCCTACCTTGTCATCCCCAATGTGGGGTCTCAAATCACAAGTTACCTTGCCAATGTTCAATCAACCATCCCAAGCAATGCTGTTGTGAACCTTTGGGCAGGTGGAAATGATTTCCTGTACGGTACGGCAAATGCAGATACAATCGCTACCAATATGGAATCTCATATACGTCAACTCTCTACCGCAGGCGCCCAAACCTTTGTGATTCCGAATCTCCCCCCTCTCGAAGACACCCCTGAAATTCAAAGCAGAAGTTCTTCTGTCCAAACATCCATTCGTAATGAGGTGATTGATTACAACAGCCAACTCGCATCGTTAATTGTCTCGTTGCGTGCTGAACTGGGCATCAACATCTACAGCATTGATGCTTGGACGATTTTCGGAGATATCATGCTAAACAAGGAATCTCTTGGGTTGACCAATACTCAGGATGCAGCCTGTTCGGGAGGTAGTACTTTGTTGCCTCTTCCAATCTGCAACAGTGCGAGTGCTGTGGCTTCAAATGTCGATGAATATGTGTTCTTCGACAAAGCACACCCAACTCGAATCATGCACACATTCATCGGAGCCTTTGCGATTGAATCCATTGGTTCTGCGGATACCGATGGTGATGGTATTGTGGATTCTTTTGATATCTGCCCCTGGACGGACGAACAAGAAACTCCGAACGCCCAAGGATGTGGATGGTCTCAACTTGATGATGACAACGATAGCGTCCTCAACGGAGATGATATCTGTCCGAATACCACGCTCGATACAATCGTTGACGAAAACGGGTGTTCGTCCAGTCAGCGAGATTCAGATGGGGATGGGTTGAACGATTTCTTTGACCCCTGCCCGTTCAGTCCGAATCTTTGGGACCATGATGAAGATGGTTGTGCTGATGTTGAAGACCTTGATGACGACAACGATGGGGTTCTTGATGACATGGATGCTTGCCCCCAAGGGCTCATCGGCGTGCACATCAATGATCTCGATTCGGATGGATGCGCCGATGTGGAAGACTCAGACATTGACGGTGATGGCCTTGATAACACCAACGAAGCATCGGTTGGAACCGATGAACGGAACCCAGATACCGATGCTGATGGGAGTTTGGATGGAGATGATGCCTTCCCATTGGACCCTACAGAATGGGCGGATACAGATCGGGACGGATGCGGCGATAACCGGGACGTGTTTCCTTTTAACCCAGAAGAATGCGATGATGCGGACGAAGATGGTTATGGTGACAATCAAGATGTCTTTCCAGCAGATGAAACGGAATGGTTCGACCTCGACGAGGATGGCGTAGGTGATAATTCAGATGCGTGTCCATTTGTTTTTGGCCTGTCAGTTGATCCACAGGGGTGTCCTGACAGAGACGGAGATGGATACGCCGATACCAATGACGCTTTTCCAAATGATGGAGATGAATGGTCAGATCGAGATGGTGATGGTTACGGTGATAATGAGGATCTCTTCCCAGACGATGAAATGGATTGGGCTGACAAAGACAATGACTCCTATGGGGATTATCGTGACGCCTTTCCTTCCGACCCATCTGAATGGAACGATACCGATGGTGAAGGCGTAGGGGATAATGCCGATATGTTCCCACTAGATCCCAATGAATGGAATGACTCCGATGGCGATGGTTGCGGTGATAACCAGGACGTGTATCCACTCAATCCATTCGAATGCTATGACAGTGATTTTGACGGTGTTGGTGATAATGAAGATGCGTTCCCATTGAGCGCTCTTGAATCAAAAGATTCGGACAGCGATGGAGTCGGTGACAACACCGATTTATTCCCTAACGACCCCAAGGCTACCATTGACAGTGATGGAGATGGGGTTGCCAATGCTTACGACGCCTTTCCAAAAAGTTCACTCTTGGATTCATGGGCGGATGTTTTCATTCGATTGCTTGGTGCATTGGGACTCATTGGCGGGACCGCATGGCTTCTCCGCCGTCAGACGATGAGCAATCAAGATACCATCGATCTCTTCACTCAAGAACATGCCTTCGAATTCAATGTTTCAAAACCGTTGAATCCACCTTCGATGGATGCATTTTCACCACCTCCTCTAGTACCCTCTGAAATTCCTCCTCTTGAGCAGTCCACAGAGTTGATTGTTCAGACTCCTCAAGAGAACTCCCTTCCAGTATCCGTCTCTTCGAATTCACTGAACATGCCAGAGAATTTTGAGGCTGATGCCTTGCATTGTGTCGACTCACCCCCCCCTACTGCCGAGGGTGGTTGGACGGATCTTGGGGACAATTGGGGTTGACTTGATGTCAGAGAAAAGACTCGCTATCATCGCTTTAGTGTTGGTTGGTCTGGCCCCTACTGCGTCAATCTTGTCCTCTTTTGGCTCAGGTGATGGGTTACTTGGACAGCTCGCTTGGTTCGGTTCAAAAGTATGGATGCTGGGCCTGCCACTGCTTTGGCATTTGTCAATTGATAAGCAACCATGGTCTTGGTCAAAACCAACTCAGGGTGGATATCGAATGGCATTTGGCATTGGTTTCTTATTCGCTGGCATTATGATTCTCGCATGGTTTCTCTTCGGTCAATCTCGAGTCGATCAAGCAGAATTTCGTTCCACACTCGAGCCCTTTGGCCTGACTGTAGCAAGCACATACATTGCAGGGGCAATCTTTTGGACCGTGGGAAATTCTGTTCTTGAAGAATACGTCTTTCGCTGGTTTTTGGTTGAAAAGGGTGAGGTTGTTGTTGGGCCAGGTTGGCCAACAATCTTTTTGTCTGCAGGAATATTTGTTCTTCACCATTTTTTCGCTTTACACTTCCTCGGTTTTGCTCTAACAGCGAACCTGCTGGCATGCCTCGGACTTTTCGTAGGGGGTGCAACATTCAGTTGGTTATACGTGCGTTATCGCAGTATCTGGATTCCCTACATCACCCATGCTATCTGCGATGTAGTGGTATTTGGGATCGGATGGATGCTCATTTTTGGATGAAACCCATGAAGAGCACGAGGGCTCGTCGTCAACGACTTTCAGATGTGCTGAGGTGTGCTGATTGATTCAAAAGCACCCGGGCGAAATACCCATCGCTTCTCATCAGCATTGGAATAATATGCTTTGACTCGGGGCTCGTTTGACATCTTCTCGTGGAAGGCAAGGAGCGAGGGATAGTTGGCGAGCATGTCGGCAGTGATTCCATCGAATTGGCCCGAGAACATCATGAAAGTGTCCATGAACGCCTTCACATCAGCAATCGTCATCGATTCGGTCCCAGCCAACCAACCCGTTGTTGAGTTTTCAAACACCGAGGAGATGGCTTTCAGGGCCTTGTTCATGCTCCCTCCATCTGCGAACATGGCCTGTCGTGCAGCGATTTTGTCATCCAAATCATCGATGGCAAACGTTGGAGTGAAATGGCCTCGCCAACCGTTGATCACTTCAACCAATTCATCGACTTTGGCACGCATGTAAATATCGGTTGGTTCGATTCCAGCCAGTGCTCCAGTGTAACGCAAGAGTGCATTGGATTCAGCAATGATACCCTTGGGTGATCGAATGATTGGCAACAAACCCCAAGGCAATTCACCCGTCTCTTTGAGTTGTAGATATCCATCCCAGTTGACAACGGTATTTTTCCATTCAAGACCTGAAAGCTCAAGGCAAAAACGAGAAACTTCGGCAAATCCAGGTGAATCGAAATAGACTACTTCGTGCATGAAAGGTGACCTCAGGGGGGGGTTCTTGAATACTCGCATGAGGTTGGACGAGTTCAAGGACTCACGCGGCGGCGATCTCGTGGGAAGAGTACCGTTTCACGAACATTCTTTGCGCCTGTGAGTTTCATCAGGATGCGTTCAACGCCCAATCCCCATCCCGCATGAGGTGGAACTCCATGACGGAATCCTGCTACATAGAATTCAAATTCTTCTGGGTCCAACTCCATCTTTTTGAGGTTCTCAATCAACACATCCATTCGGTGTTCACGTTGACCTCCTGAGGTCAATTCATCTCGGCCGAAGTTCAGATCAAAACCACGACTCAGTTGACGACCCGTGCTTCCCATTTCTCCATCAACCTGATGGATGTAGAAGGGTTTCAAATCCATTGGCCAGCGAGGCAAGAAGTAGAATTGTGGTAAATCTTCGGCCAGTAAATCCGAATTTTCAGCATCGATGTCATCTCCCCATTCAATTGAGCCACCCTTGGCCTTGATGGTAGCAATTGCATCGCAGTAAGACAGACGAGGGAAGGGCAGTTCCGGAACAAGTACTTCGATAGGTTCCTCGTCTTGCGTTGCTCGATAGTCATTGATGGTCTGGATATGCTTTTGAGATTCTAAATCTTCAGAAATGGATTTCCAAATGTGGTGTATCATTCGTTCAAGGACCCCCATGACGTCATCATCGTTGGCCCATGAGCATTCAATATCAAACGAGATAAATTCGTTGAGATGTCGGTATGTGTCGTGCTTTTCTGCTCTGAATGCAGGTCCAACTTCAAACACTCGTTCGAGGCCACCAGACATGCACAATTGCTTGAATAATTGCGGAGATTGGTTGAGGAATGCGGGTGTGTCAAAGTACATCATTGGGAAAAGATCTGTGCCTCCTTCAGTGGCGGTAGCGACGATTTTAGGCGTATGGGTTTCGAAGAATCCTTCCGTAATGAGAGCTTCTCTACCGTATTGGAGAACCTTCCCTCGTAGCCTGAACATGGCATTTACCTGTGCCCTTCTTAGGTCCAAAAAACGGTTGTCAAGGCGTGTGTCCAATGCAACATGAACGGTGTCAGTCACACCCAGGGGCAACGGCGCTTCTGCACGGGCGATGAGATTCACATTCGTAGCTACGACTTCGTAAGCAGGAGGTGGAACAGGTTCTCCTTCCTTGGTCTTCGGCGGTCGCTTTTGTGAGACAGTTCCAGTGAATTGAAGCGTTGATTCACGAGTCATGCGTTGAACCATGTCAAGAGTCTCTTCTCCCACATTGTCTGCTTTGAGGAAAATTTGAGTCGTCCCCGTTCCGTCTCGAAGATCAACGAAACAAATAGCGCCCTTTCCACGGTTTGCTTCCATGAAGCCAGAAACAGTGACTTCTTGGTCGATTAAATCCGCTCCTAGGCGTTGGATTTCTCCAAGGGTATGTGTGCGGTATGCGGTGGGGACCCAAGTCTTCATGGGCGGTGGGTTTCGGCGGAGAACATGAAGGATTCGGATGGCCTCTCAGCGGGCTTCAATTCTCATTGGGTCTAACGCACCCTAATATTCCTTAGGGGAATAATCTGGACAGTAATGAGGCGTTTGATTCATAAGGGGGACTCGGTGGCTCGTCAACATGGCCTATTTGTTCAGTTCGGAATCCGTCACCAGCGGACACCCCGACAAACTCTGCGATGCAATCTCCGATGCCATTGTGGATGCATGCTTGGAAGTTGACGGGCATGCAAGAGTGGCCGTTGAAACTTGCGTCAAAGGAAAGCAAGACGGTGGCGTGATCATTCTTGCGGGAGAGGTTACCTTGCAGGGTAAGGCCCCAGATTATGAATCAATTGCCCGAAACGCTGCCGCCTCAATAGGCTACACGTCTCATGCTATCGGGATGGACGCAACATCCTCCGAGCAGTGCGACGTCCAAGTTCATATCACGACCCAAGCTGCCAATATCGCCCAAGGCGTCAATCGTTCAGGGATGCAACAAGGAGCGGGGGATCAGGGAATCATGTTTGGTTATGCCTGCATGGAAACGGAAGGATTTGATGACCTTGAGGGGCGCTATTTCCCGCTTGCGGCCGCACTTTCGCAACGCATTACTCGACGCTTGACAATCGTACGCGAAGAAGGTCTCTTGCCATGGACTAGACCAGATGGGAAATCTCAAGTTACCGTGGAATACGACGACGATGAACAACCAAAACGCGTTCATACGGTAATTGTTGCAATTCAGCATGATGCGGCCTTGAAAGACCGTTTTGGTGGTTCAGAAGATGAAGAACATGCGTTCGTCACTCAAGAAATTACAAGGCATGTGATTGAGCATGCCATCCCTTCTTCCCTACTCGATGGGAACGTGAACATTGTCGTCAACGGCACGGGACGGTTTGCAGACCCTGGTGGCCCATACGCCGACGCTGGATTAACAGGTCGAAAGATCATTGTTGATACGTACGGTGGAATGGGTCGTCATGGTGGAGGAGCATTCTCTGGCAAAGACCCCTCGAAAGTGGACCGTTCCGCCGCCTATGCCGCCCGCTGGGCCGCCAAACATCTCGTCGCTGCTGGCTTGGCAACACGTTGTGAGATTCAACTCGGCTATGTCATCGGTGTAGCCCAACCCGTGAGCCTCAGGGTTGAATCCTTCGGAACCTCATCATTGAGTGAAGGAGAGCTCCGTACATTGGTAGACCAAGTCTTCGATTTCCGACCTGCAGCCATTGCTAAATCGTTGGGTCTCCAACGCCCAATCTATGCAAAGACAGCCGCAGGTGGTCACTTTGGCCGTGTTCCAGAAAACGGTTATTTCCCTTGGGAAGTTCTTGATGACGTTCTTCTCGAAGAACTCCGCACCGCCATCTCATCATGAGTGGGTCGTTTATACCGAAGTCTCATGAATGGGGTCCTGTTGGTTCATCTATGACCAGCCGACATGCAAGGGCTTTGAGTTTTGCAGTGTTGTTGTTGTTCACCAGTCTTTCGCCCTTGGTGATCACATCTAGCGCATCACCCAACATCCTACTTGGAGTGGATACACAGCACATCGTCATCCAACCCGGTGATAGCATGAATCTGACTCTCACGATTGAGAATAACGGTTCAAGCATTGAAGCTTACAACGTCAGCGTTGAATCGACAAACCTCCCATTGGTTTGGGACGTGATTCCGGCTGAAGATGTGGTGGAGGGTGTGTTCCCGACATGGTCGAAGAATACGACGATTGTTGTTCGATTGAATGAAACTGCAGTCAGTTCAGACAGCGGATCGTTTGACTTGGTGGTTACCGAACCCGATGCCAATTTGACCAGCATCATCACCGTTTTAGTCTCCGTCGCCCCTCACTACCAAGCGGCTCTTGAGAGCACAAGCGGTTATTCTTCAGCAGTGATGATGCAAGCCGGGACGGGTACGAACCTCTCGTACGTAGCCCACAATCTGGGTTCACTTTCAGATACATTACTGCTCGATGTTGAGGTCGAACCAGATCTTAGTGGCTGGTGGGCCAATCAATCCGCTAACAACAGCGGGGGTGCCAATAACGGGACAAATTCGACCAATGGGACCAACTCAACGCTTTCTAATTTGAGCGTCCTGATGTACGGAAACAGTTACACTTCTGCAAATGGTCTTAATGCCCTTGTCGAGGGCATCGTTGATGCTTCAGGAATCAACGCTACGGTTGACGCCAACACAGGAGGCGGCATGTCACTCGCAGACCACGAGCAAAACGTAGCCACCGCTGGAAACCAGTGGAATACCACACTACGTAATTCAGATTGGGATTATGTCGTTCTCCAAGATCAGAGCCAAATCCCGTCCCTTCCAACAAATGACTCATCTTGGGTGGCAAGTAAGAACGGTGTAGTTAATGTCAGCACTGAAATTGAGGCTGAGGGAGCAGAATCTGTTCTCTTCATGACGTGGGGGCGGCGAAGTGGTGAATCAGGTACGCAATGGCATCAATACAACATCAATCAGAATTTTACCGTGATGCAAGAACGGTTGACTGAAGGCTATACGCGATACGCTGAGAACATCAGTACTGCTGGAAACACAGTCTGGATTGCACCGGTTGGACTGGCCTTCAAGAACATCCATGATTCGGTTGAAGCGAGCGGCACCAATGCAACACAATCTGGGAACCTCTTCTACGATTTGTACACTTCAGATGGAAGCCATCCCTCACTCAAAGGCTCCTATCTTGCTGCATGTGTCTTATTCTCCACCATGAGCGGTGAAGTGTGTGAGGCAAGCAACGATACTGTATCTCTCAATGCCTCGATTAAACTTCAACTTCAACAAGCAGCTGATGATACGGTTTTCAATCAAACGGCGGGCATGTCCTATTATCCATGGGAGGTTTCAGGCAGTACCGCATTTGGCATGGGTTCATCGATTCCAAATGGATGGTATTTCCAATGGTCGGATGATGAATTGACCGATGTGCCAGCCGAATCCTCGGAGAATGTAGTTCTCTCCGTTAACGTTCCCGTCGACGCTGCGCCGGACTATTACGGCTATCGATTGACCGTTGGTTCAACTCAAGGCAACGTGACCTCATCCATCCTCTTGGTCATTCAGGTTGAAGCTGAACCTGAGGCCACATTTGCCTTCCTTTCCCAAGACGATGCGTTCGTCCCAGGTACGACCACAGTGAGTTCCATCCAAGTAACCAATACTGGGAACATCGGCATGGACCTGACGTGGGATTTGGATGTCACTGGGGGGCCATGCGACACGGCATTACCCAATCCCGAAACCCTTGATTTACAGCCAAGTGATTCTGTAAACGTCCCAATTTCGGTCAGCGTTGATCAAAGTGCAGACAGCGATAGTACCTGCGATTTGACCATTCAAGGGACAGCGGGTGCTGGCGATCATGTCTATGTTTCAGATATTTTCTCCTTCACCATTGAGGTTGATGAAGCCGTTAATTTCACGCTTCTTGGACCAACCAATCAAATCTCATTGATTCCAAACCAAGGTGTGAATTATGAACTTCGAATCAATAACGATGGAAGCGATTCCGTAACCTACTTCCTTGATGTTGATGAAGTCTCAGGACTGACAACGACACTCGTTTCAGCATCAAGTGTCACGGTCGAGCCAGGAGCAGTCGGCGTATGGGAAGTCCATTCCGATGCTGACATG
Source organism: Candidatus Poseidonia sp. (assembly GCA_022426155.1). Classification (GTDB taxonomy): domain Archaea; phylum Thermoplasmatota; class Poseidoniia; order Poseidoniales; family Poseidoniaceae; genus Poseidonia. The sequence goes on from JAKMEE010000028.1 coordinate 140,482, forward strand.
GGCCAACTTGGACTCTTGCAACAAGGATTCAGTGTGGATTATGGGGATTCAACCTCAACGACAGTTGTCACGATTGATGTCTTGCCGATTGCAAGCGTGACTCTTGTTGGCCCAGTGGATGGACGGGTCATGATTCAACCAGGTGAAAGTGTTGTGATGGAGGCCACGATTGCGAACACTGGCACCATGAATCTCTCGCTCGTAGCCTCTCTCTTGGGACTTCCCTCAGGAATTACTGCCATCCTCTCGGATTCATCCGTGTCATTAAATCAAAGCCAATCCAAGATTGTCAATATTACATTTGAATCCACTCCTGGTGCAGAACCCTCTACCTCTTTGCTCACATTTGCTTATGGGTCAAGTGATGCTAGCGTGAGTTTGGACCTTGATTTCATCATCGAACCACGTGAACATGTGCTGGTGAATTCCGTGCAGGATCGGTTGGTGGTCAACCCACTCACGCCCTCCACTCTTTCCATCAGCGTGACGAACCTCGGTTCACAAAGTGATTACTTCACATTGGATTTAGCTTCCTCATCGACGGATTGGCTCGAACTCGACCTCTCTCCTTCCGCATTCACACTGGACGCTGGTGAGACCGAAATAGTGTACGTTACAGCAAAGGAAATCGCCGTAGGGTCCACTACCGAATTGACTCTCACCGCATCATCAACCACCAATTCTATGATCACTGATGATTGGGTTTTCACCATCGAACCGGTAGTGGTCAACGCATCGATATCATTGTTAGGAGATGTCAATTCTGCTCCCGCTGGTGGTTCAATTTTCGGTAACGTTTTGTTGACCAATACTGGAAGCGGCGAAGACACTTGGACCATCACGACAGTTGGAAAAGATTGTGGAATTGATGCGAACATGACCCTCGGCCCCAACCTCGTTTCTGAACCGATTGGTTGGGCCTGTAACCTAGCAGATGACGCTCCAGCAGGCCAACAAGCCATCACCTTCAGAGCTGTCAGTTCAATGAGGTCTAACATCATTGTTGAGCAATCCTTGATCTATCAAGTTGAACCAACATGGCCTAGCAACACCTTGGTCGCAGTGACCCTTGGAACCTCTTCACCAAGCCTCTCCATGGACAGTTCAACTTCCGTGGTAATCACGGTACAAAACCTTGGCAACGCTGACATCACAGGACAACTCAACCTCATTGGAGAGAACTTGGGAGTGATAGTGACTGAATGGGTCAGACTCTCCGATCAAACCAGTACTTCAGAGTATACATTGACCTCTGGCTCTTCCGTTGATTTTGAATTGACTATGACCTCAAATGTTGCCCGAGCTGCCTCTGCGACATTGACTGTGAGGGCAACATCGAGTGGAAACGGCATTTTAACTTCGGATGAATCCGTTCCAATGATGGTGACGGTCGAAGGGCCCGCTCTTCCACCAAATGGGCTCGTGTTGCCCTTTGGGGCTGAGCTGGATCAAACAACCTCCTTCGCTCTTATTGGAGCAGGATGGGGACTTGCTTTGATTGCTTTAGCGCTTATACGCCGCCGTCCTGAAGTTGCCTCAGTTGATGAGGAAGATGGCGAAGAGGATGATGAGGAAGCAGAAGAGGAAGAACACAGCGAACTGGGCTACAATGAGTGCCGCCTGGATGGAGAGAGCAAAGTGAATTGTCCAACATGCGATGCAAGATTGGGAGTGCCTCGTGGAAGTACCCCACCGTTCCGCTTCACCTGTCCAAAATGCGAGAACAAAATTCGTGTTATTGAATGACGCGATTGCGTTGTGCGAGGAGCAAAAAGGCTGTGTGCCCGAACGGACCGTTCACTGGGCGCATGCCACCTTTAGCCGCACGCCCCCATTCACGTTCCATCAATTCACCTGCCCATTCTACAGTAAGGCCAACTTCTTCACAGGTAACCCAAGCTTGCTCAAGTTGCTGGCTAACAGGACAATAGCAGGCGAGTCTACCGCCTACCGCGAGGAGTTCGGCGACCGCCTGGATGGCACTAGGGTGTTCGGGTAAATCCAATACAATCGCATCGACAGTGGCAGTGATGTCTTTGATGTGTGGGATGACTTCTTCAATGCGACCTTCTAGATGGTGGTGTTCTGGGAATTCAAGCCATGATTCCTTTGCTCTACGAAGATTTTCCAAGCCAACTTCTGCATGTTCGGAACGTGGCTCAACCGTGATATGTTTCCCTTGCTGGCCTATGACTCTGGCAATGTGCATCGATAACCCTGCACTCCCAATACCTGCTTCTAAGACGGTGTCTCCCGCTCCAAGCCCCATTCGGGTGATGAAAAAGCCAGCATCCTTGGCACTGATGGTTTGAGCTCGGCGAACCATGCCCCGGTTCAATTCAGGAAGGCGAAGGGGGAGTCGCGTGAGGATTTTTTGACCCACCAAGACTTGCTGGCCGATGTCGATCGACGCTAGTTCAAGCATGGGGTCAAGGACGCCCAATCCCTTGATTTTACGCGTACCCTCGGTCATTTCAACAACATGTACCTTCCCATGTTCTTCCATGAAAACGCCCCATTTTGGATGATGCATAGCCACCCCGAGGAGAATCTTGGTCTAAACCTTCCCTTCGTTCATTATATCTCCCCAAAAATAGCATTTTGGGCGGATTTCTGACTGTCGGGTGGGCGGTCAGTTCATATACCGCTGAGACTGTCGCTAAAGTATGAAGCAAGCCTCTCGTATTTTGGCCTTAACCATCGTAACGCTGTTCGTTGGAAGCACGATGGCCGGACTAATGTCTGATTTGAACCTCATAGAACCCCAACAAACGCTGGATGACGAGCCTGTCGTCCTCGGGGCAGCAACATCTCCAGGACACGTTGTGTTCGCTCAATACATCTCATCTGACAACTGTCCCCACTGCTACAAGGCTGGAGGTGGCTCCGCCGCTCATCACAAACTCAAGACAGACTTCCCTGATGAGTATGTTTACGTCACCTACATGTCAGCATCCTACGGAGATACTGACACCACCCGTGCAGGCAATGTTGCTCCATATTCATGGCAATGGCCTACCGGTGGCGCACCTGATGCTTACTTCGGAGACCGAACCGACATTCGTCAAAGTGGTGCATCGAGTAATTACGATTCCTACGATGATGAATTCACAGCAGGTGGCGGAATGCATTCAACGACCAATAACTACGGCATGACAGCAGCAATTTCGACATCAGGAACAACCTTTGACATCGATATCTCATACAAATACACAGGCTCAGGATCTGCTGCCTCAAACATGAAGCTTTACGCTGCAATCGTGGAAGAAGAATGCACAACTTACACCTACTCAAGCAGTGGTAGTGCCCTTCCTCACGGATATAATTGCTGGATGGGCTGGCTCACTTCCGGAGACACATACAAAACCAAGAGCAGTGGCTCAGGTACGTCATTCGCTAGTGTTACACCCACAGCCACCCAACAAAGCCTCTCTTGGACTGGTGTCCCAACAAGCCTGATTGCAGGTGGCTCCTCCAACGCAGTCGTTGTTGCAGCCCTCATGAGTGGAAACACAGTTTCCGTTGGGGGCACATCTCCTCACGTTTACCACGCTATTGACTCAACCATGGGGCCAAAGATGGACATTGGAATCTCAAACTTCAACGCCATGAACCCACTTGGGGGCCAATCCTACATGATTGGTGATGATGTCACTCTCCAAGCAGATGTCTCAAACACCGGCGACCTTGATTACACAGACGGCGGTAACATCGAATTCTACTACAAGAACGGCGTCAATGTAGTCTCCATCGATTCAACCAGCATCCCCACTCTCAATGTTGTTGGGCAGAACCTGTCCGCATCGGCCAATTTTGACACATCATCTCTGCCATCGAATGCATGGAAGACCACCTTTGGCGCACGCTTGGTCAATGTTGTAGGTGATATGGCAGCCAGCAATAACGAAGTCACTTCCGAACTCGATCACGACCGCCCGCCTCTCGCCAAGAAGCCTGCCCCTGAAGGTAGTAACGTTGTTGAGCGAGGCGATTTCTTGACCGTTCTTGCCAAGGGCGATGCCGATGACAACATTGACACCATTGATACACTTTCGTTCGAGATTCAAGTTTCCCCAACTGGACTTGACCAGTGGGACGGAAGCATCGTGAACGGTGGCGAAACCATCATCTACAGAGGCACTCCAAATGAAGGACGAACATACATTGTTACTCCAAGCATTGAGATGGCCTCTGGCCAATATGACCTTCGTTCTCGAACCATTGACGCTCGTGGACAAACTAGTTCATGGTCCGTGGCTTCAGGGAACGATGGTTTTGAACTGGCAAATGGTATCCCTGTAATTACAGCAGAACCAGTCCCAACCGTGATGTGCGATTTGAGCACCAAGGTTGACATGACCAACCATATCAATGATCCTGAAACACAGTTGCAAGATTTGCTCATCACCTCAGACAACCCGAACTTTGTCGCATGGCATGCTGAGACTCAAGAAATTGAAGTTCTCTTCCCATACGATGGCGGATGCCCATTGGGGCAGAAAGGCATCGAAGTGACCGTTGATGACGGTGGCGATTACTCCGACACGGGTATTGTCCCATACGGTACTCTGCTGTTCAACGTTATTGAGAATGGACAACCTCGCTGGCAAGGATTGCCAACTCAGATGATTGATGAAGGTGGTAGCGGTATTCTTGCACTCAGCACTTTCCTCTCTGACACGGATGACACTGGTGCTTCCGTTGACGCTTCGACCCTCACTCTTCAGATTATGGAAAACAGCAATGCTGAAGCAATTACGGTTGAACTACGGGGTTCCATCCTCGGCTTTGAGACCGTTGATGATGATGTCACCGGCGAGACCACCGTTACTCTGCGAGCTAGCGATGGCGAACAATACTCCGACCAAACGGTTAATCTTATGATCAATCCAGTGAATGACGCTCCTCGCATTGACATGGCCAGTCTTGAGTCAATCACTCTCAAGCGAGGTACGCAACATGTTGTCAATCTCAAGTCTCTCATGACAGACATTGACAGTCCTGTCGAACAAGGATTCATCAGCGTGGTTCCTAGTGAACCAGGTGCAGCTCGTTACAACATCGCCACCGGAACCATGATTTTGCTCTTTGAAGAAGTTGGCATGCAAACAGTCACCATCAGTGCCACGGACGGATTCGATACAAACACCTACACCATGTCAGTAGATGTCTTCGATGCCTACCCATTCCTCCTCTCAACAGATAACGATGGAAGTGGCTACATGTACGTTCATCTTGCAGACACATACATCGGTCAAACTCCAACAGCAACCATGATGTTGACCGATGCTGCTCCAATCTTTACCGACCTTAAGGCCACTTGGAATCTCTGCAGCGACCTCACTGGAACCTGTGAGGGATTGCAAGAGGATGACCTCCCTGTGTCAAAATCCAATGTTGGTTGGACCGAGTTCCTCGACATTGAGTCAATCTTCGAGGAAGGTAAATTAGCCCGTGAAAGCGGCTCTCGTGAGTACGATTATTACAAATTGGAAATCACTGCAGTTGATTCTTCAGGGAACGATTACAAGACCATGAGCGGTGGAGTAAAGTGGGTTATTTCTGAAGAAATGCCACTTCCTGTGGACATGGATGACGATATGCTGTCCAATCACGTATCAAACCTCCAAAGTCAGGTTGAGGCTCTTCAACTTCAGGTTGAGGCTCTTGAAGTTGAGCTTAAAGCAGCAAATCAGGATGAGTCTAACACCGCAGTTGAGGTGGAAATCACAGATCTAGAAGCAGAAATCGCGGCTCTGAACCTCAAATTGGATGTGGCATGTGATGACCCACGTGCTGATTGCCCAGTGGAAGAAGTACAATCCAACAACGCCGAAAGTGGAGCAGCCATTAGCACAAACATGATTCTCATCGTGCTTGGTGTCCTGATTGTCTCGGCTCTTCTCGGACTCATGTTCATGCGAGGCAGAGACCATACTGCTGATGAAATCAAGTGGAATGCAGATACCCTTCCAGTCCATGACGCCGTGGCTAACTCAATGTATGGTGGAGCCGGAGATATCTTCCAGCAACCTCTTGTTCAACCTGCTCCAGCGGTCGCTCCAGCGGTCGCTCCAACACCACCCCCCGTGCCAGCATCCCCACCGTTGCCACCTGGAGGTCTTCCTGCAGGCTGGACCATGGAACAGTGGCAATACTATGGGCAACAATACCTCAACAACCTTCAATAATACTCGAAGATGTGAGTTTGGTCCCGCAGGACCCTCAGGTGCATGCAAAAGCATAGCCCTAAAGGGGAGCACGATGGAGGAATGTATGTGACGGATGAGGCTCATGACGATGCGACCTCGGCCGAAGAGGCCGAGGAGATTGTGGTAGACGCTCCTTCTGTTGTTGCAGAAGGGGAAGACCAAATCACCGTCTGGGCGCCCGAACCGAGTGGTGCAGACGACGTTCTCTCATCATCCATTGATGAATGGATCAATGCGGTTGAGTTTGAATCAACCGAAGATGTCCCTATCCCTGACCGACTCGTTGACCAAGTAGTTGGGCAGGAAGCTGGTTCGGTTGTCATTCGTAAAGCTGCAGAACAGCGTCGACACATGTTGATGATTGGTGATCCGGGTACTGGGAAGTCAATGCTTGCTCGTTCCATGACGGACCTGTTGCCCCGTGATGCTCTCGAAGACGTTCTAGTCTATCCTAACGAGGACGACGAGAACGTTCCTCGTGTCCGAACAGTTCCAGCAGGACGAGCTGAACGAATCGTGAAAGTGCAAAAAGAAGCGATTCGACAACAACGTGAAAAATCACAGAAGATGTTGTTCATTGCTTTTGCCGCTATCGGATTTTTGATTCTTATCGCCGCTCTCCAATCCGGGGACCTCTTCACGCTCCTCTTCGGTGGGTTCCTTCTTGTGTTTGGATACATGTTCATCCGTAGCCGTCTTGGTTCGGTCGACGAAAGTCGGATACCCAAGGTCTTGGTGAAGCACGATGCCAATGCTCTTCCGAACTTCGTGGATGCTACCGCTACACTTTCCGGTTCATTGCTTGGCGATGTACGTCACGACCCATTCCAATCTGGTGGTATGGAAACCCCGGCCCACGACCGTGTTGAACCAGGAGCCATTCATCGGGCTCACAAAGGCGTTCTTTACATCGACGAGGTCAATCTCCTTCGTTTAGAGGAACAACAAGCGCTCCTTACTGCCATGCAAGAGCGAGCGTTCCCGATCTCTGGACGCTCCGAACGCTCCTCAGGTGCTCTCACCAAGACAGAACCAGTGCCTTGTGATTTCATCCTTATTGCTGCAGGTAACCTTGACGCCATTCAAGGCATGCACCCTGCTCTTCGCAGCCGTATTCGGGGCTATGGATACGAAGTCTATGTGAATTCAGAGATGCCAGACACCTCACGTAACCGTCGCCGGTTGATTCGTTTCATCGCCCAAGAAGTTCGCAGAGACCTTGACACCGTTCGTGAAATTCCTCATTTTGACAAATCAGCGGTTGCTATCATCCTACGCGAGGCACAACGTCGTGCAGGCCGCCGAGGAAAACTCTCCCTTCGTCTGCGTGAACTCGGAGGATTGGTTCGTATCGCAGGGGACCTCGCAGTGGAAGAAGGAGCCCAATTCACCACAGCAGAACACGTTCTTGGGGCGAGAAACATTGCCAAACCCCTCGAACAGCAAGTAGCTGACCGCATGATTGAACGACGTCAAGATTACGCCATGATTGTCAACACCGGTTCTCGAATCGGCCGAGTCAACGGCCTAGCAGTTCTCGGTGCGAATTCTGGCTTGTCGGATTTCAGTGGTATCATGTTGCCTGTTGAAGCACTTGTCACCCCCTCCCTAGGGGGTGGTGGTAAAATCCACGCCACTGGTGGTTTGTCGGATTTGGCCAAAGAAAGTGTCACCAACGTGAGTGCTGTAATCAAGAAATTGACCGGAAAGGATATTTCAGATTATGATATTCATATTCAATTCGTTGACACTCACGGTGTTGATGGAGATTCAGCTTCCATCACCATCGCTACTGCCATCATCTCTGCATTGGAGAATATCCCCATCCGCCAAGATTTGGCCATGACAGGTTCTCTCTCTGTTCGTGGTGAAGTTCTGCCAATCGGAGGCGTCACTGCCAAGATTGAGGCAGCGGCACGCTCAGGTGTGAAAACCATCATTGTGCCACATGCAAACATGCAAGATGTTCTCTTAGACGAACGATTTGAGAAGATGGTGGAAGTCATAGGGGTTGATACCCTCGACGAAGTCATGCGTTACGCCCTCATCAAACACGAGGAAAAGGCCAGCCTCGTGGAACGTTTGGAAGCGGTCATTGATCGGTTCACTCCTGAAGTTCAAAGCAAGATTTCACTCGTATGAGTTTCTCGGCAAACGGTTGTTTGCCCTCAAGTTCTAACGAGGCAATCAAAAAGGGTGTGTGTCCCGTTCAGTTTGGTGAGAGCATGGATGAACCTTCTCAGGTAACCGCCAGTAAGACCGCATTGCTCGTGTTGTTTTTAGTCACCATGATCGATATGATTGGTTTCGGCATCATCATTCCCTTTCTCAACTATCTTGTAGTCGACTTGGCAGAGCAAGAAGGAGTCGTTTCGGTGGGGCTGTGGGTCGGCCTGTTGATGAGTTCATATTCCGCTGCCCAATTTCTCTTCTCACCGCTTTGGGGTTCCATCTCAGACCGTATCGGGCGTCGTCCTGTTTTGATGGTTGGATTGGTGGGGAATACTATATTCTTCACAGCCTTTGGATTTTCGAACACTTTGCTCTTTGCATTAGGCACTCGCTTCATGGCTGGAGTCTTTAATGGCAATATTGCCGTAGCTCGTGCCTATATTGGCGATGTCAGCACCCCTCAGCAAATGGCGACACGAATGGGGCTCATTGGGGCTGCCTTCGGTCTCGGGTTCACCATTGGACCATTTTTGGGAGGTGAATTTTCAGATCCAGCAGCACGTTGGGCTTTCTTCGAAGGTACTGTGTTCGAATCTTACCCATACCTCTTGCCTTGTGTCATAGCCAGTGCCTTGTCAGTATTTTCGCTAATCCTTGCCTATCGCTCACTTCCAGAGTCCATTGATCTTGAGGCTCGCTCAGGTATCAAACAACGATCCTGGGGAGAAGAAATGCGCAACATGGTGTCGAATTCCATGACCATGCTTCGAAAAGGTCACGTAAGTTCCCTCATTTGGGTCACGATGCTTTTCACCTTCGGATTTACAGTGATGCACGCAGTGTTCATTTTTTATACAGCCCGCCCAGTGGATTTAGGTGGATTGAATTTCTCAGAGATGGACAACGGGAGGATCTTTGCGATGATTGGATTGCTTGGAATTCTCACCCAAGGTGTGCTGATTGGGCCTGCAACACGGCGCTTTGGAAGTCGACGCCTCATCCCAATGGCCGCTTTGATGACAGGGGTTGGGCTCGTTCTCATTCCTTACACTCAAGCAGAGCATGCTTGGTTGCATATGTTTGGTGTATGCGCCCTTATCGCTATTGGAAACGGATTGTTCCAGCCATCAACCTCGTCTTATTTAACCCATTTAGCACGGAAGGAGGGCTATGAATTGGGAGCTGTCATGGGTGCTCAGGAATCATTGGGTGCTTTTGCGCGTATTCTTGGTCCGCTGACAGGGGGATATGTTTGGGTTCTCACCTCAGAAGGCGTCTTCCCTTGGGACTACCATACGGCCTTCCACCTCTGCGGTGCTCTGATGTTAATCTCGGCACTCCTCACTCTTCGAATGCCATCCGAAGATATCTCAAAACCTCCAGAGTCCGAATGAGGGACGGAGATATTATGAAATCCTCAAAGGGTTTCCCCTGTTTATGGAAGTAAAGCAAAAGCGATGGGATGGCAACCAATTTCGACATCGTCTGGCCATGTTTTCTCATGCGGCTATTTTGATGACACTGGTCACATTATGGCTCATTTATCTCGTGGATGTATTGCAACCGCTCTTTATCGCATTGGGAATCTACTTTGTTTTGAAGCCAGGGGCGGATTCGCTTGCACGACGAGGCCTACCGGTCATGCTTTCCTACATTTCAATGCTCTTGTTAGCGATCATTTTAGTGCTCGCAGCAGGCCTTTTTGCTTACGATCAAGCCAGCGGTATTGCAGAAGACCAAGAGGTCATGGAGGACTATACCAATAAACTCAACGCGAAGTGGAACGATGCCAAAAGTTGGCCCATGGTTGGAGAGAGCATTCTCGAATCTGGTGCTACCCTGAACGGGACTCTGAATGAGGACCTCCTTCTCATGGGAGTCATCTCAGAAGATGCAAGTCTTTCAGATTTGATCAGTGGGGTGCTTGCAAGCGCAGGTGGGATTTTCATTACGGGAATTACTGTCTTGTTTTTCTTGCTCTTCATCATCTTCGAAGCCAGTTTGCTTCCTGGAAGGATTGAGCGCGCTTGGCCTGGTGGGGCAAGTCAACGTGTACAACTCATCCGCGATCAAATCGAGGCGAGTGTCAACACCTATGTTGTGGTCAAAACTGGTGTAGGTATCGGGACCGGTGTTTGTGCTGGATTGGTGATGTTGATTTTCGGTATTGATTTGTGGTTCACTTGGGCTCTTCTCACCTTTTTGCTCAATTATGTTCCTTACATTGGGTCGTTGATGGCTACTATTCCTCCTTTGGTGCTTGGATTCATTCTCCTTTCACCAAGCATGGTGATTTTGTTAACAGTCCTACTTCTCACCAATCAACAACTCTGGGGTAATGTCATTGAAACCCGTTGGGCTGGAAGGGCTTTGGACATCTCTCCAGTTCTACTTTTGGTTGTCACAGCGTTCTCCTTCTGGGTGTGGGGAGTTGTTGGAATGATTCTCTCCATCCCATTGATCGTCATCTTGAAAATTGTATTAGAAAACATCGAGGCAACTCGTCCGCTTGCTATTCTCCTCTCAGAACGTGCGCCAACGCTTGAAGAAGCTTGGAGAGAAGCGGTCAAAGATGGAAGAATAACGGCTTATGAAGAGCGAATGTTGCTCGAATTACAGGATGTTTTGGGCTATACAGATGCCCAAGTGACATTGATGTCTGCAAGAATTGCAGCAGAGCATGCACTTCGTCGTGGTCGTTTGACCATTGATCAAATTGAATTGATTTCTGAGGGAGTGAACTTGTTAGATGATCCAGAAGAATGGAGTCGACCGTTCGAGGAAACCATTACAGATGGAAAATTGGTTCTCAAAGAACGATTTTTCTTGTTGAAACTCATCAACGAACTTCAAGATGAGGAAGAATGATTTTTCAAACCTGAGTGAGAATCTTCTCAAGTTCGGTGTTGATCATCAAGATCAGTGTGCCAAATTCAGAGGGAATGTTTGGGTCTTCGTACAATTCTTCCAATTTTGACTGAGCCATAGCAATTCGAATATCCATTCCTTTATTTTTATTCAGCAGCCAATTTTCACAGGCTTCTTTCGCTTGACGTCGAATGTTTCGTGGAACTTTGGGGTCATCAATTTGGTTGATGACTGAGGCTACTTGTAGCAAGCGTTCTTCAATATCCATACCAGTCACCACGAAGGTCCGTAAGCATGGGTCGGTGGTGGCCGTCTTTAAATTCATGGCCTCCTTCGTTTGTTCATGGAGGTCACCACCGACGATGTCTTGGGGTGGACTCGAGTTGGGATTTTGTTCCTTGGAATGGCATGGGCTGCCTGGATGGATCACAATGACCGAAGGGTTCCCAATGAGCATTGGATTATATGGGCAAAACCAGCAATTTTTGTGTGGGCTCTCGATTTGATGGTTCAGGGGGCTGATTGGACCATCTACCTCACTGCTGCAGCGGTCGTTGCCTACGCCAGCGTTGCTGTCTTTGGTCGTCCAACACTTCGTGATGCCCGAGGTGGTTCTATCGTTGATGTTTGCTTCCTTCTCTGGTACGCTGTTTCTGCGATTGGACTGTTCGCTGGTGCAATTCAATATCAGTCCACAACACCGATGGATGTATTACTCGGTGAAGGTGACGCCCTGGGACTTCTTTGGTGGAAAACCGCAGCACTCTTGGTGGTTATTTTTGTAATCGATCTCGCATGGCGAATGCGCTTACTTCACGGTGGTGCTGATGCCAAAGCCCTGATGTGGGTAGCTCTTGTATTCCCTTCGTGGGCTACACTTCCTGTTCTCTTCGGCCCCCAAGCAGTGGAATCAGCTGTGGTGGCGTTGCCTGTTGCCGTTAGTTTACTCATGTGGGGCGGTCTCGCTTTCTTCCTGATTCCATTCATTATGCTCATTCTCAACATCAAGCGCGGTCACATCTCATCCCTCAGAGATTTGCGACTTGGATGGCATGCCACCGTACTTCCCATTGAGGAGGTGACAAAACGTCATGTGTGGTTATTGACAACCACGATGGAAAAGCCAGATGGTTCAACTCAGATCTATCATCGCAGTCGAGCCCCGAGCCAAACGCCAACAAAAGAGGTACTTCAAGCGAAAATAGAAGAACTAAAACAACACGATGTCAAGGAAGTTTGGGTCAGTTTCAAGATGCCCCTGCTGGTCTTTTTGCTTCCAGCAATTGTACCACTTGTGTTGTTGGGTGACCCCACCGTATGGATGATGGATTGGTTTGAACGTTTGAACGTTTGAAATCAAGCACCCTTGCGCTCGATGTTCTTAGGACGAAGTCCCTTGTAGTTGCACTTTCGGCAACGGGCAGCACGAACAGCATTTCGTGCGTTGCAACGCATGCAAATCTTGCGGTGGAGCAAACGGGCTTCCGCTTCAGGGAATCGTGCCATGGTGGGGCGACCCAATTCCCCTATTTAACCGCCACCTCAGACCCAAGGGTCGAATCTTCAGTAGCCACGACGGTAGAGGCTTGGTTATCTTCAAGTTCATGACGCTCGTGCATAACCCATGAAGGTGACTCGTCTTCCCGCAATTCACCACGACAGCAATGTCGTGTTGGTCAGCGGTGCATTAGGCAGCGTCCTCATCGATGCAGGGACTTCATGGTACCAGGCCCTTCAGGTTGAACGAATTCAGGGTCAACTCAAGGAGCAAACGCTGGACCGTATTCTCCTGACGTCACGACGATATCCTTTCGCAGGTGGTGCAAAACACGTCTCAGATGCCTTCGGAAACATACCCATCCACATTCACGAAGAAGGTCAGCCAGCATTGGAAACAGGAGATTTCTTCACCACATGGGCCAATCGGTATGATTCTGATATGCCATCAACACTTACGATTCGAGTTGAGGAAAACGAGTTATTCGCCCTCGGAGACGGTGACATTCAGGCCATTTCTCTTCCCGGTCATGCTCCTGATGGGATGGGCTACCTGATTCCTCATCTCTCAACGATGGTGGTTGGAGCGTTATTGCCTCGGGCCGACCGTCCAGCACGATGGGACCTTCCAGGTGGCTCATTGATGAGCCTGATCAAGAGTTTTGAGTGGCTTAAATCAAAAAATCTCGCCTCCATCGTACCCATGCAAGGTCCTGCCATAAGGGGCAAAGAACACGTAAGAGATGTCGTTTGTCGGCACCTTGATTTTTTCATTGAATCAGTAGAACGCGATGGGCATCCACCGAAATCATGGGCACGCCCAACGCCTACCGCATTGTGGTTGACACCGATGACCCCTTGGCCACTTGAAGAGCATGAACAGGTTTAGACCATGGTCGGTAGCTCTCGCTGGGCGTAGGTTCGGTCCAGCCGTTTGTAACTAAGTTGGCTATATGTTGATGCAGTATCTTCTGAACTCATCACCGTTCCATCCCATGCATGCATGTGGTGTATCCAGGCACTTCGAACATGTACGATGCCAGAATCGCAGTGAAGGCTGGACACAGGCCCGTCGATGGAAAAGAGCAAATGTTCTCGAACATCTCCCTGTTCGTCCAAGCACCAAACTTCACCATTTTGGGTTCCTGCAAGTAGTTTCATACTGGCATCATTGACCAGTGAAACAGCACGGATACTGCCCCCTTTCACTACAAAACGTTGAACCACTTCAAGGCGAGGTAAGGTCAAGACAATCACCTCTCCCATTGTATTTCCAACGACTGCAGTATCGATCCGTCCCATCGGGCCACGAATCGCAAGCAAGACGGTTGGTAGTGTTTCCAATCGTTGTCTAATGGGGCGGTCATTGGTTGGATTCCACACGATGAGTCCATCATCCATGGCAACCAAGGTGCCCTCTGATGTTGTCAGGCTACGTACAATGGTTCTGTTCTTCATACAACCGAAATGAACGGCTTCGGTCTAGGGTGTTTTCTGACACCCTTCAAGAAAAGTGAAAGTGAAATCAGTACATGTCGTCTGACTTGTTGTCCTTCTTCCACTTGCGGTAGCAGGACTTGCACACTCGGACACGACCTTTGCGTGCATCGTAGCCACTGTCACCCCATGTTTCAATGGCGTTGTCAATGGAGAGAGAACGTCCACCCATGTTCTTATCAGCATATTTCGAACAGTCACGAATCCCACAAGGAATTTCGCCTTCTTTCGACTTTTTTGCATCTTTCTTTTCGGTGTCTTCACCAGCGTCAGAACGGTGCTTGCGTGCCTTTGCCTTGAATCCCATGTGAAAGGGCTTGAGAGGGTGCTTCATCAAGGTTCCCTTTCATTCCAGCGCTTCTCGGGCTCGAATCTTCTCAATAAGTCCGTCGATGAGCCTGAGCAAACCTCGGAGCGTAACTTCCGACACATTGGCCACAGTGCACACTTCAGATTGAGTTCGGGTGGTTCCTGTTTCTTGAGTTGCTTTGTAAATCAAAGCAGCGGCGACTCCCATGGGCTTCTTTCCCTGCCAGATGTCTTCGTGAGGTTCGATGGTTTGCCATAGATTGTCTAAGGGTATTCGGATGGAAGGTTCCAATCCAAGGTCGGATATGAATTTGTCAAAATACTCGTTGGGGGCTGTAATTTTGTGGAGGTTCAACCGGCGTGATACCTGCCGAATGAGGCGTGATAGGTCCTTCTCAGTGATGTCAAAGGCATCAGCGATGTCAGGGATCTGTCGTGGTAACTCTTCCTGACGTGCGACCAGGTAGGTGCATGCCGCAGTAACTCCGGCAATAGAACGTCCTGTGACGAATCCTTCGCCCGATAGCTTCCGATACAATCGAGCCGCTTCTTCCTGAAGGGGTTGCGGTAGACTCGAGCGATCACGGATGTATTGGTTAGCTTTCACCAAGTTTCGTTCACGACTGCGTCGTGTTTTTGAGCGCTCGTCAATGACTCGCCGTCGGCGCCACTCCCTGCGGGCTCGAGAACTCATGCCGTGGCGAGAGGCTGTTCCTGTGTTGAGGTCCCTCACATCGATGGTCGTATTGAGTCCCTTGTCTGCAAGCGTGTAGGTCATTGGCCGTCCAACTCGGGAGCGGTCTTGGCCAGAGTCGTGATTGGTCCACTCTGCACCCGGGTCTGGTACGTTTTCTTCGACGACCAAGCCACATGAATTACAGGTGATTTCTCCTCGGCTGAGGTCAAGTTCCCAACTGACGTCTCCACATTCGTCACAGGGACGGGTGTGTCCTTCCACAACACGGCGTGAGGGCCGCTTTGATCCCAAACCCCCTCGTGTGGATGGTGATTCTGTCTGATTGGTCTGCACGGTTTCTTTTCGCTGTGTCATCTTATCAACTCTTGGTTTAGTAGTGGGGGTCAATGTTATTTTAATTCTTGGTATCGTTGCACTTACTTGTTTGTTGATGTAGTACCTGTTTGGGGTGGATATTAACTTCCCTGTTACACCCCATACAAAGCATCAAGCGGTTATAAAGAGTCGTTCTAAAAACTTGGACAATCTTTGCTTAATTGACCCGTTCTTGTGAGAATCATCAAGCACAGGGTTCAAAGACGGCCTTCGCCGCCAAGTAGTTGAGGAAGTTCAGATGCCAGCCACCGTCATTTTAGGAGCCCAATGGGGTGATGAAGGCAAAGGAAAATTGGTCGACCGTATGGCTGAACAAGCCACGTGGGTTGCTCGCTTCCAAGGTGGGAATAACGCTGGCCATACCGTTGTGCTTGGAGAACAGGTCCTCAAATTCCACTTACTTCCCTCTGGAATCACTCGAAAGGAATGCCATTTGGTTTTGGGAGATGGCATGGTGATTGACCCATGGGTACTGGATAAAGAGTTGACAGATTGGCAGGCCTCTACAGGAGAAGACCCTCGTGGGGACCGATTATTCATTAGTGAACGATCGCATATCATATTGCCATATCATCGTTACATGGACAGCCTCGATACCAAAATTGGAACTACTGGTCGTGGCATTGGTCCAACCTATGCGGACAAAATCAATCGTATCGGGTTACGCTTTGGTGACGTTGCAGAAGTGCTAGGAGATGATGTTTGGCTCACCACGACTGTGGACCGGATGAATGCCTCTCTCGATGCCGCAGGTTCAAGCGACCGCGTGTCCATGGAAAGTATGGCCAACGATTTGCAATGGATTCACGAAACATACACCTCTTCGATTGGAAACACTGGATTGATGCTCGACAATGCTCTCAAATTGGGGGAGCATGTTATTCTCGAAGGTGCTCAAGGTTGTTTGCTTGATATCGATCAGGGAACCTACCCCTTCGTTACCTCATCGGTAACTTCTCGGGGTAATGCCAGTCATGGTGCCGGAATACATCCAGGCCATGTGGAAGATGTTGTTGGAATCACCAAGGCCTACATCACACGGGTCGGACACGGTGCCATGCCGACAGAACTCAACGACGAAGTCGGCGAACACATGGGTACAATCGGTCATGAATTTGGTACGACAACCGGGCGGCCACGTCGCTGTGGCTGGTTTGATGCAGTTGTCATGCGTCACGCCCAACGAATCAATGGATTCACCGGTTTAGCTCTCACCAAACTCGATGTTCTGGGTGGCCTTGACGAATT
Organism: Candidatus Poseidonia sp.; assembly: GCA_022426155.1. GTDB lineage: Archaea > Thermoplasmatota > Poseidoniia > Poseidoniales > Poseidoniaceae > Poseidonia. Next base: position 157,357 of record JAKMEE010000028.1, read on the forward strand.
GAAAATATGTGTGGCCTACGAACTGGATGGAAAGGAAATCACCGAATTACCTTCAACAGCCTCCGCTATTGCCCGTTGTAAACCGATTTACATCAGCATGCCCGGATTCCCTGAATTACCCCTTTCTGAATGGCTTGCTATGGCTCTTTATGCCAACGAATCTAGAAAAGGAATCTCAGTTCTTCCCACTGCCGCCCAACATTACATTGCCAAACTGGAAGCCATTGTCGGTGTTCCCTGCACCAGCGTTGGTGTCGGGCCCGATCGTGATGCAACCATCGACTGTGTATGAGTCATCGTTCTCGCTTGAGGTGAAGGCTCAAAAGGGAGAGGCTCACCGCCACAACTACAAGGGCGCTTAGCTCAGTTGGAAGAGCGTCTGGTTTGCAACCAGAAGGCCGGGGGTTCAAATCCCCCAGCGTCCACTTTGCCTCTTATCGTTGAGCATTGTGTTCGCTTTGCCATGCTCATTGCACAGGTTGTCGAATGGAGAGCGTTGGCCCCAGCGTCCACCACCCTCGAAGAGTCCATAACCCCTGAATGGGATGCTGCTCGGAAGTTACTTGAGTGCGTCCTAAATCCTCCGTCTCGCAGAATAAATGCAGGTTGGGCTGTCCCTTCTGAGGAGATCTTCGTCGCAAAACAGTGTGCCTTTCTCCATGCTGCTTCACGTGCCGGAGTGAAGATGAGTTCAGAGTAGTGCTTTTCGATTGTAGCGATTGTATCTCCGAGAACTCCAGCCACATCCTCGTATTGACAACCACTGTTGAGATATCGCATGGCGATACTGTGACGATATGAGTGACAAGGAAACTTTCGAATCTCTATGTTGCCTTCTTTAGAGGTCTTGTCTCGAACGTATGCGAGCCATTTTGCAATTGTTGCATCGGTGATGTGCAAATTGTTTTTCTTATCAGTGCCTGATTTCTGTGCACGGGATTTTGGGAAGAGATACACATCTCCGTCCTTGCACTTACTCACAATATCCTTGTAACGTTCAAAGAAAGGTATCAGTCTTGGTTCAATCTTCGTCTGACATCGTTTCCGATTCTTGTGTGCTGGGAAGCGAATCATACCTTCATCCAAGTCGATGCGCTCCCAGGTGAACAATGCACTGTCGGATCGTCGGGGGCCAATCGTGTAGTGTAGGAAATGAGCAATCGCTCTCTCGATTCGGTCTCCTTCGTTGAACATCTTGATGGCAGTTTGGTTCATTGCTTCCATTTCCTCATTGGTCCACCAGCGGATGATGTTCTCGTCCTCACCCGGCTTCCACTTTTCCACGAAATCGACAATTGAATGAAGATTCAGTGCCTTTAGCATAAGCATGAGGGCTTCCTTGCGTTTCTTGATTGACATCTCTGCGATGACATTCTTGCTCCGAGTCAAACCCATTCGGCATCGCTCAACCAACGCCAACCAGTTATCGGGACTGATATCCTCAATCGACTGAATTCCTTGATCTTGGAAGTCGAGACACACCCACAACATAGCATTCGCAATTTTTCTTGAAGTGCCACCACGATGGTTCCTCAATTCGCTTTCTTGTTTTCCTGCATTCCATGCTGTTCGCCACGACGGGTCTAATTCATCCGAGAAGTACATCTTCCTTGCCATGAACAGGATACTGTGTCCCAGCCGTTTGAATGTTACCTCTTCTGAGAGTATAGCAGCAATCGCAAGGGTAGCGTCTGTATCGACCCACTGAATCCCCTTTCTATCAGAAAATAAAATGCAAAGGGGTTTCGGATAACCCCTTGCAACTTATCCGAGTCAATTCGTTGATAGTCTAGGCTCAAATACTCAACAATTTCAACTCTTTTTGTCAAATTTCGTGGCCTTCACAGGTGTTTCCGTTGTCATCTGAATTGCTTCCATCCGGGCAAATTGTATTGAACCAATACGAGCCATAAGGTACTGCATAGGTCGTCAGGAAATCCAAAAGGTACTATTTCAGGGCTGAACAAAATCGGATTGATTATTCAAACCCATTAATAAATTACTTTACAC
>JAKMEE010000003.1 GCA_022426155.1 Candidatus Poseidonia sp.
AACTCGGATTGGGAGACGGTAACCAAGAGCTTCTTGCTATCTTCTACAACATTGCAGACATCATCAACAAGATCGGATTCGGTGTTGTTGCTTGGATGGGTGCTAAGAAAGCAACCGAAGCACTTGCAGCTGCTGAGTGAAGACCGTTCACGGTTTCTCCAAACCCCCTGAGACAGGGCGGCCCTCGGGCTGTCCTGTTTCCATGGCGGCATTTGCGAGTCATTCGATTCAGCGTGCTAACAGTACTCCGTAATCCCGGTAGTAAACCCACCAACCAAGTCTTGTAGGTTCAAGGATGGATGGGTTTTGAAGCCATCTCTCCATTGGATTATTTATTAGATTACGAAGTGGAGTAATTGTTCGACATGCACATAGCCATAGTGTCCGGTGAATATCCTCCACGTTGGGGGGGCATAGGTTCAGTGGTTTTTCACTTAGCAGGCCACTTTGTCAAACTGGGTCATGATGTCACCATCATAACGAGGAGTCATTCAGAAACACCACCTTCTCTTGAGGGGGTTGATGTTATCTCTGTTCGCTGGGCTAAGCTCCCTATGGCTTTCACTCGATCGTACGGGAAGAATGCCTTTGCAGCACTGAAGCAACTGAACAACAAGAAGCCAATCGATATAATCAATGCACATCTACCTCTCGTCTCATGGAAGAGGAAAGAATTCAGGTGGCTAGAAGATAATATCGCCCCTGTGGTATCGTGTCTTCACGGTTCTTGGTTAGGTGAAAAGGAAGGGGTGAAGAGAGCTGCGGCAGCACGTGAGTCTGCCACCTGGCGAAACCCCAACGACCTTGCAATACTGACTACCGGCAAGTGGTATTCAAAATACGAACGCGCAGGAATATTAGAATCGAGTATTTGTGTTGCGAACTCTCAATCCACACTCAAGGAATTCAAACAATGGTACAGGCCTGACGAACATTTTGATTGTGAAGTGATTTTATGGGGCTGTGACGATAAAGTGTTCAGGCCGCCTAATATTGATGATGAAGCTGAGCAATTAGAACATGAAAGAATACGATTGCAATACGATTGTGCTGATGAAGACGCACTCTCGTATTCATCCAAAACGAACACTCCTATGTTACTGGCGGTTGGTCGCTTAGTGGCCCGAAAAGGATACATGACCTTATTGAGAGCAATGCCCACCATATTACAGGAAAACCCCGGTGCTAGATTGGTAATTGTAGGCCGGGGTCATATGAAATCCAGTCTCGAGAAAAAAGCTAAGAAATTAGGAATTTCAGACTCGATTTTTATCCAAAGTAGCCTATCCTTCGAAGAGTTGGCGCAACATTTCCGTTCTGCAGATTTGGTAGTTTACCCTTCGTATTATGAAGGACAAGGGCTCATTCCTTTGGAATCATTAGCGAGTGGGACTCCTGTGGCAACTGTAGACCAGGAACCATTGACAGAGATGGTCGATACTACTGTCGGGGGGCTATTCAAGCGAGGAGACCCTGAAGATCTAGCAAAATGTGTAAATCAAATGCTATCAGATGATGACTCGCAAGAGAAAGCTTTACTGGGACGTGAAAGAGTACTCTCGAAGTACACATATGAGCACAATGCTACTGATTATGAATCTATTTTCAGGCGAGCAATTGCAAAAAGAGCCAGTAAGAGGGCATGAAAATCATCTGGAATTAATCTACTCAAACCTGCGCTGTTCAAGACTCACCCTTGGTGTTTTGTTGCCTCATCTTGATGTTCGCTTCGAGTGAACGCATCAATGACTCAAGGGTTTTCGACGGATATCGTTTGTACCACTGTGTGGCGATCATTGCCCACAGTAACGTGTAGCAAAAAGTGACCAACATGGATTCTGTTAACGACCACGTATATCGTTCATCAATTCCATGGAGGAAGGAAAACGGAAGAAAATGCATAACATAGACAGTTAGGGAACATCGCCCTGTTTGGGCCAACCACTGAAAGTGAAAGCGTGTTGATACGACCATCCAAAGAAGAATTACGCCGGTGAGGCTTGCGACCAAAAAGGGCCCATTGGCTGGGAAAAATGTCAGAAGGGCCTTTCCAGAAGGGAGTGCCCAGGCTAACTTATTCTGCCAAGCATAGATGAATAAGAAGCCACTGTACACCAAACCCAAGGCAACAAACATCACCGCTGGTCTTCGATGTTCTCTACTTGGGAGAGCAGATATGGAAGCTCCAAAGGCTGCGAAAAGAATCCAGGGGTGAAGTGGATAGGTTCCTGTCAAAACCAGATGTGCCGCAAATTCAGTCATTGAACTGGTTGCAACTCGAGCATCCCATGACGATACTCCTTGCAGCCCTGGGGCTAAAAACGTCAAGGTAAGTACGGCGGTAAAGACCGATAGGAAGTATGCATGAACTGAAAGTCGATTGTATCTGAGTGGATACATCCAGACGGGTTCGGTTAGAATCAACAGCGCCATCAACGAAAGGACACCCGGTGTGAAGGGTTCGAAAAGATGAGATGAGACAACATTGACAAGAAATTGGCATGCGAAGAGAAAACCAGCGCGAATAAAGCGTTGTGGATGTGTCAAGTTCGCCTTCAGCAACCCCCATCCTAAGAGCGTGATGAAGAGTGGTGCAGCGAGACCGCCCAAACCAGATACAATGTATGCGAGAACTGATGTTTGTGTGTTTGAGTAGGGGTTCCATGTGGCTGCTGCATGGACCATCACCATCAGTAAGACTGCAAGGCCTCGTAATGCATCGATGTGGACAATTCGGCTGTTGTCGTTCGGCATTCGAATCAACGGTTCTGTTTCACGTACTCTACGGCGTTTCGAAACATCTGCAATCCTTCGCCTTCCCATGAGTCAAGGGCGTTCCCTTGTCCGACTGGTGCAGTTCCTCTGGTGTGGTCTGGATGCAACCAACGAGCGTAATTGGCTTCTGGATGTGGCATTAAGCCGAACACAAGACCCGTGGCGTCACAAATACCTGCAACATTCCTCATGCTCCCATTTGGACTCAATGGGTAGGGAAGCGCGGTGTCGCTCAAACCCTCACCGACCGCCGTTGATGGGTCAACATAGCGGACAGTTAGTTGATGGTTCGTCGAAAGAGCCTCGAGCGCCTGCGGAGTTGGCATGATGTATTTTCCTTCACCGTGACGTACTGGGCATGTCATTCTCGTCATCCCCTTGGTCCATATGCATGGGCTGTTCGGATCGAATTCAAGAGTGACCCATCGATCTTCATAACGTCCACTATCGTTGAGGCCAAGACTGCCTCGTTGAACGAAATCAGGAGATTGGCCTGCATCTGGCCCAGGTAGTAAACCGGTTTTTACAAGGACTTGAAATCCGTTGCATATACCGATAATTGGTTTGCCCGCATCAACAAAATCACGAAGTGCGTCCCGCATTGCAAAGCGCATACGGTTACCAAGAAGACGTCCGCTTCCCAGATGGTCACCGAAAGAAAAACCTCCCGGGACGGCTAAAATGTCGAATTCTGCTAGATTTGAATCCCCCGAGATAAATCGATTGACGTGGATGCGGTGGGCTTCTGCCCCAGCCAGTTCGAAAACTGCTTTTGTTTCGTGGTCGCAGTTGATACCGAAACCAAAGAGGACGGCGACTCGGGGTACCATCATGCAACCCCTCCAGTCATGTCCAGCGTTCCTTTCCATGCCTGCGCCAATTCATTGACGTCGCTTGAAATGAGTGGAGTTTCACCATCGACCATTTCAAGGACAGAAGTAGCGGTAACTTCGCCCAAAATAGTAGTTGGATGACCTTTCATTGTGGCCAAAAAGTCCGATTCATGTTCCGGTTTGACCGTTACCACGATGCGTCCAAGGGATTCTCCCCAAAGTCGAGCCCAAAGGTCCCCGTCGCCTGTCCCATCAATGTCAACACTTGCCCCAATACGACCGCCAATGCACATTTCAGCAAGGGCTATTGCAAGGCCACCTTCACTGCAATCGTGAGCTGTCTTAACCCAGCCTTGGTGAATGGTTGACGAAAGTTGCCGATAGGTTGCTAGATTTTGCTCGGGATTGAGCAAGAGTGGGACATTGCCCCCAATGCCGTTGTCTGAATTTCGTTCTCGCATCATGAATGACAACTCGCTTGCACCCAATTCCTGTTTTGAATGCCCGACGAGATAAATTCGGTCACCGGCTTCTTTGAAATCACTTGTTGCGCTGTTACGCACGTCGGGATGGTCGCCAAAGAGCGAGAAAAGAAGTGTTGGTGGGATGGAAATTTTGTCCTTGCCGCTTCCATAGTCGTTCTTCATTGAATCCTTCCCGCTCACGCAGGGTAGGCGGTATGCACGGCACACTCGTTCCAGTTCACGATTGGCTCGAACGAGCTGGGCCAGTTTGAAGCGTCCATCTGGAGTCTTCACCGATTCGATGGGGTCGGGCCAACAAAAGTTGTCAAGCCCTGCCATTTTGTCAACGTCAAGTCCGACGCAAACAGC
>JAKMEE010000005.1 GCA_022426155.1 Candidatus Poseidonia sp.
CCTCCCATCAGCGGCCCCATTGTCTCCAGCAGCCCCCGTGCCAGCACCACTCCCTCCAGCCCCCGTGCCAGCACCACTCCCTGCTGCTCCACTCCCACCAATCCCCACTCCCGTTGGTGAACCACAACCCAGCAATGACCCAGATACATCTTTGTCTTCGATTGCAGAAAATAAGGGATACGGGGATTTGTGGGCAAAACGTTCCAACAAACCTCTTCCACAAATCTACGGCCACATTGACCGAATTACCAACAAAGAAGCTGGTTCTCTTCTCGACAGATACGCGGACCGTTTCGGACATTCCCTAGATCGTGAAATCATCGTGATGCGCAAGCAAGAACTAGCCGACAAAGTGGCTGAAGTTCGTGACGCACCTATTGTTGAACTGATTGATGACGAGCCAAGTAGCGCCATTTCCTCAGAAGATGAACTTCGCATGGTAGAAAGTGAACTTCGCGAACTCAAGCCTGCCTACCAAGAGGCAAAAGCCTCTGGCGATGCTGCCAGCCTTGCCGAGATGAAACCTCAACTCGTCGCTTTAATGAATCGACGGAAAGAATTGCAAGCCCAACAATCAACAAGTGTAGTTGAAGCACATACAGCGGAACCCTCCGACTCACAATCGGATGAACTCTTTACACAATTCGTGGGTATTGTTGATGATCTTCTCGGATCCAATCTCCCCGATTCCATCGTCACTGCCTTCATGGCTAGTCCCGAATTTGGTATTTATCAAGAAGTTGGTGGCTCGCCGGAAACCGCTTCAGATGAGATGAAGGCCCAATTTTACAACATTGTTGATGATCAACTTGGCAATATGTCACCCGAATCGATCGAAGCGTTCGTTAGCTCCCCTGATTTTTCAATTTACTCTTCGATAGGCGAACAATACAAGGATGTGTGATGTACAATGGGATTACTTGACAAAGCAGGCGGCGTAGGCGACGATAACAAAAAAATTGCGAAGGCAGTTCCCAAGGCGGCTGTTGTGGGATCGGTCAAAGCTAAGCCAGTTATGGCGAAGGCAGTTAAGGCGAAGGCAGTTAAGGCGAAGGCAGTAAAAGCTCAACCTGCAAAGGCGGCAAAAGCCAAAACCACCAGAGCAAAGCGAGCACGCCCTGTTGGGCTTACAGACGAATATGAAGTGGCATCTGACCTCAATCGTAGGATCTCTTGGCTTGTCAATTTCCTCGTCAATTTCGGAGTTCTCTTTGCCGCGATATTCATCTCACTTAGTGATACAGGCATTGTGACTACCATCCTTTATGCGACTGGATTAGGTGTCATTATCATCAACGTCATCATCATACCAATGAAATTTAATCGTAACCTTGGACAATTTGTTTCGAGAACAAAATTTGTCAAAGGGGATGGTTCTAATCCGTTTTTCATCCATGGACTCTTTGTCAACTCCATCGGCATCCTGGCTCTGGTCGGATTTATCATGATTTTTACGCAGTTCTCAAATTTGAGTGAAACGGATAACACAATACCGATCGTCATGGTATCTTCTGGCGCTTTATTCGTCATTCTATGGTTCATCGACCGTTTCCTACGCAATGGCAGTGAGATGAATCAAGGAATCTTTGACTTGATGTTTACAGCATACCTCGTCAAGTATACACCTACTGAGGATGAAAAGGCTAGCGGAATTTGGGCTCGCCTCGAAAATATGGGCAACTTTGGAGACCAACTCATGAAGAAAACCGAAGAACGCCGTGCAAAGAAATCCTCGAGCAAAGCCAATGACGCTACACCAAACGAATCAGCTGACGAAGCATGATTGGAGTATTTTGGCACTGGTTGCAATCACGCAACCACCTCTTACCACTGGTATGGATTTGTTTCAGTGTTGTCGGATTCACCACATTTTTGCCATATTCTCTCATTTACGCATGTGTTTTTTGTGCCCTTTGTGTTTTTTGGTCATACATCGAATTCATGGTTCAACTCTCGTTTAGAGCTCCAATAAATCGAAAACCTCCACTTCAACAAGATCCTTGGATTCTTCAAGATGTTATCTTTAGAGGACGAATGATCAGAGTCCACCATGTAGAAGGGGCACCCGAACAACCGACGCTCATATTGACTCATGGCTGGACCTCAGGGGCATCGCGGATGGTCAAGCGTGCTCAACCCTTTCTCAATAAGAATTGGACCGTTGTCATGATTGACTTGCCAGGACATGGGATTTCTGAATCTGTAACGAAATGGACGGCTGAATATGCTACATCTGCTCTGATCGAATCCCTACGACACGTATCGCGAACATCATCACTCTTCGAAAATCGACCCGTGTTCTACTACGGCCATAGCATGGGCGCTTTCATTGGGTTCCGGCTAAGTGAACGACGGTTAGAATTACCCCCGACCATTCAGTTTCATGGTTGGATAATGGAATCTCCGATGACTGGATACAGTGACATATTCATTGAGACCTGCGATCTTCTCAGAATCCCCTCCATGTTTCGTCCGATTGTCTTACGCAGGACAATATCACAATTTAATTCATTGAATCAGAACAAGGGTAAATTCACAACACTCGACCAAACTAACATCCCATTGTGGGGGATGATGAAGGAACCAATCCTCCTTGTGCAAGCTACTCCAGATGAACGTCTAGGTGATCTTCATCACGAACGTTTGACCAGAGTTGTTCAAGAGATGGATCCTAGTCCTCATTTAACGGTTCATCCAATGAAATCCTTGACACATTCTGGCGCTGCAGAACATCATGAAAGAGATGGCCTTGTCAATGATTGGGTTGAAGAGATGATAACTCATTCTTCGCCTTGAGATGCTTGCTCTCTGGCTAGTTCACGCATATCTTCAACTTCATCGAGTTCATCCATGATTTCCTTCCCAAGGAGCGTCTCCAACACGTCTTCCATGGTGAGAATTCCAGACGTACCACCGAATTCATCCTTGACCAACGCAAATTGTTGTTTGTTGCTCAAGAAAATATCCAATGCTTGCTCAATGTTTTGTGTCGCTTCAATGAAAAGTACAGGTTTCATCATCTCCTTAAGAGTTGTATCCCATTCATCCCTACTTGCAGCCATCAAAATCTCAGAACGTATGACGATGCCCAATACATTGTCAATCGATTCATCAAACACAGGAATTCGTGAGAACCGCAGGATGCTATGCTCATCCAGGATTTCTTTGATAGTGGAGTTGACATCGTAGGCTGTGACCACCACGCGTGGAGTCATTTCGGCTAAAACACTCACGTCACGCAATCTCAGGAGATTGTGAATCACAGTTTCTTCTGACTCCTCCAGTGCACCTTCAAATTCTCCAAGGTCCGCCATTGCAGCAACATCATCTCGTGTGACGGCCATTTCATCCCCTTTTGGCAAGATTGACTTCAATAATTGTATCGGGACTGTAATGAATGCCAGCAACTTTGTCATGAAGATAAGGACATAGGCTGTCGGTGTGCTCAATCGCTTCCAGTAGGCCGTCCCGAGTGTCTTCGGTATGATTTCGGAGAAAAATAGTACAGCGAGAGTAAGTATGAGAGAGGCGACGGTTAGAACTTCTACGCCCCAAATACGTTGAACTTCGGAACCGACACCAGCTGCACCCATGGTGTGAGCAACAGTATTCAGAGTCAATATGGCAGTGAGAGGACGTACAGAATCATCATCTTTCAAATGAGCCCAAATATCGGCAGTTCGTTTTCCATCACTCTTCAATCGCGCCACATGAGTCTGTGGTGTTGACAGGACAACAGCCTCAAGAATTGAACAGAGAAAAGAGACACCTAGTGCTAAGGTGATGTAAAAAATGAGAATACCGATATCACCGTTGCCGGTGGTGTCATTTGCGGTTACTACCGCTGCTAATGCAGAATAATCCATGGTTTTTCGAAGGCCCCTGACCGTCTGGGTGTAAGTTAGGCTAAGCGTGAAGGGTTCTTCAAAATGACGCTACCCGAACAACTGAGAAATCTTCTCTCTCCGCGTGGGTGAAACTCAAGAAGCGGCGTTGATTGGAAGACCTGAGGGGAACCTAATGGAAGAGGAACATGTGCTCATTTGTGTAGCATGGCCTTATGCCAATGGCCCACTACATTTGGGTCATGTAGCAGGGTGTTATCTCCCTCCAGACATACAATATCGCTTTGAACGTGCGAAGGGTCACAAGGTACTGATGGTTTCAGGTTCGGATGAACATGGAACACCCATCACTGTTTCAGCCGAACAGAAAGGAGTCGATCCACAATCCATTGTCGACGAATACCACGCCATTAATTCAAAGGCTTTGGTCGATCTTGGATGCGCTTGGAAATCCAATGTTGATGCCCGTGGTATCGAATACGGCGGTGCATTATTCAATCGTACAAGTGACCCGCGTCACAAATCAATGGTCCAAGAGAATTTCTTAGCTCTGCAAGAAGCAGGTTTGTTTGACCGACAGACAATGGAACAATATTATGAAATTAATCCAGAAGGTGAAGGAAGATTCCTTCCAGACAGATATGTTGAGGGCACCTGCCCCGCTTGCGATAGTGAAGGAGCTCGTGGGGACCAATGTGATGCATGTGGTGCAACCTACGAGGCAGTTGAATTGAAAAATCCATATTCAAAAATGAACCCAGGTGCACGGGTTGAAATCAGAGAGACAGAGCATCTATTTTATCGCCTAGACCTCTTCCAAGAAGCTCTTACCGAACATGCTGAATCACGTCAAAAGGTGTGGAAATCCAACGTCAAAGCGATGACAAAGCAGTGGCTGGATATGGGGCTTCGCCCACGCGCAGTTACTCGCGATCTCTCTTGGGGCATTCCAGTCCCACTGGAGGGTGAAAGTTGGGGTGGAAAATGTGTCTATGTTTGGTTTGAAGCGGTCCAAGGGTATTCTACCTGTGCCCGAATATGGGCAGAAGATTATGCTCAAAACCATGCTGATGGACCTGAGGCTTGGAAGAAATGGTGGCATGTGCAACCAGATGGCACGACGCCCCGCCATCTCTATTTCCTTGGAAAGGACAACATTCCATTTCACACTGTCATTTGGCCATCCCTCATCATGGGGTTAAATCATGCGGCTTGCGGGAAAACAGCGAATGATCCTGTATCTTTACCAACTCCTGGTGAAATGGCACTGGAAGCTAACGTTCCAGCCATGGAATACCTTATGTTAGCGGGTGGACAATTTTCTAAATCTCGCAAACATGCAGTCTGGTTACCCTCTTTCCTAGAACGGTACGATCCAGATACACTACGATACTACCTGAGCATCAACATGCCAGAAAACCACGACACAGACTTTAATTGGCCAGATTTTGTTGAGAAAGTCAATTCGGAATTGATTGCAGCCTATGGGAACTTCGTCCATCGAGTATTGACGCTTGGAGCTCGTCTTCCTTCAGAAGAAGGGACTTCTCCTTTCTCACCTTATGATGGCCATCATAGCAACATACCTCACCAACAAGAATTGGAAAAAGCCCTTCTCTCGATCACCGAATCTTTGGAACGTCATCGATACAAAGAAGCTCTTCGCTCGATCATGTCTGTAGCTCAGTACGGTAATCAAATTCTCCAAGCAGCCGCCCCCTGGAAACATCTCAAAGAACGGGGAGAAGGGCACGAAGAGAGTTTGTCGACCCTTGCTTTTTGCTGGAGAATTACTCGTTTCTTAGCCATTACCACACATCCTTTCCTCCCCTTCAGCTCTCGTCGCCTATGGGCCTCTCTTGGAATTGCTGGTGATGTATCCGAGTGTAAATGGCATGATTCAATTGATTGGAGTTCACAATTGGATTGGAATAGCGCAACTCCAACACCACTCTTTGAGCGTCTTGACCTAGATGAAATTCTCAAAGTTGAACAGGGTTTGATCACAGATGTTCAAACAGAATCCACCGCCGTGCACGGAGTCAAGGGTGGAAAAAAGAAAAAGGTTGTACCGGAAATGAAGGAAGAAGAGGGAATTGAATACTTGAAATTTGATACTTTTATGAGTGTTGATTTACGCACAGGAACGATTGTTAGTGTTGAGGATCACCCCAACGCAGACCGTTTGTATGTTGTGAAACTGGACGATGGAAGTGCGGATGGCAGGACTATTTGTGCAGGATTGAAAGAATATTATCAGCCTGATGAAATGGTTGGTAAAACCGTAGTATTTGTCGCGAATCTTGAACCTCGTGCATTGCGCGGGGTGATTTCAGAAGGAATGATGTTGGCTGGCGATGACGGCAATGGTTCAGTTCGTTTAGTCACAATAGACGGAAACATTAGTCAAGGTTCTCAAGTACGTTGAATGACTAGTCGTTCATTCGTTCCCGGACAGCAAACATCACTTCACGTGACAGTGATTTCATGTCCTCTTTCATATCTGGCATAGAATCACGAAGAGCGATGCCCATATCATCTGGAAGCGATTGAAGATTGATTTCAACATTGAACATTGCACCCTTTGCAGCAGCACTCGCAAGGAGGCCTGCAACTCCGACATCGGTCACGGCATTGGCATTCCCCAATTTCGCTAAATCAGGTAAGAGTTTGAGAAGTTGAATTGCAAACATTGTAGTTTCATGTGGAACTTTAGCAGCTTGTAGTGTTGCGGACCGGATGGCTTTTCTACGTCGAGATTTTTCTTCTTCTGTTTCTTTCACCATGGCGAAGGAATCCATGACTTGGTCAAATGCATCACTGTCTTCCTTTGCGAGATCCCCAGACTTTGTCATCAATGGGATGGCAATATTTTGGATATCTTCCGCGACACCCCATCCATCTTCCCATTTTTTGTGATTCAAAGTAAGGTCTGCGACCATGCAAGAAAGAGCAGCAGCCTGACCTAGGGCAACAGCAGCGGCCGTACCTCCACCAGGGGTTGGAGAGGATGAGGCGAGGGCCGCTTGGTATTCACGCATTGTCATGTCCATCCAATTCATTGATTCACTTCCTTCAAAATAGCCCATTCAATAATTCCAGAATGGGGATCGAACTCATGTCTTTCTCTCAAACCTAATCCGTCGATTGCGGCGTTGACGAGATCTTCATCTCGGTCTGCATTCGGAGAAAAATATTTTCCAGCAACCTTCATGGCTTCAAGAGGGACTAAACCAACAATTTCACTTCCTAGGAGATTCGTGGCGTGATCCTTTGCTATTGATTCACATGCCTTGAAAGCCATGTGTAATGGACACTGATGAACATCTCGCAAATTCATTGATACTTGTGAGATCCCCATTTCTTCGAGTGTAACACCCATTCCTTGGACCATCGGCAGCATACCTGGGATTCGCATTCGACTTCCATTTTCTTCTTTGATCAAACGACCAGAACTTCTCAACAGAGAGCCCATTTTCTTAGCAACGCCCCCATCTTTTTCATCGACGTTAACGTTGTATGCAACAAGTATTGTTCGTGCTCCAACTGTGATGCCACCTGATTTCGCTGAAATTTCATTCCACGAAGTTGTTCCTGAATCTGGGAGGCGAGTCGATTCTTCATGAGCCGTCTCCTTATTGGAAAGACGTGCCTCTAGCCCCTCATATTCGGCCTTGCGCAATGTAGAGAGCAATGTGCGGTCAGGATGAGTGGCTGCTTCTCCGTAGAGGAACAAGGGGGCATTGGTTTGTGATGCAACAATGTTAACGACCTCCCTCGCAAGTTCTGCGCATTCATCCATCGTGATACCTTTGAGAGGTACAAAGGGACATACATCAACGACTCCCAGGCGTGGATGCTCTCCTTGATGATGACGCATGTCTAGGAGTTCTATACTTCTGATGATGAGGGCGATGGCACCATCACGAACAGGCTCGGGTTCACCTGCTAACGTAATGACAGTGCGGTGGTAATCATGATCTGGCTCAACGCCAAGGACAAAACACCCAGATACACTTCGTGCCGCGCTTACAATGGCTTCAATTTTTTCAAGGTCACGCCCCTCCGAAATATTGGGGACGCATTCAACCAAACGTGAAGCCATGAATCCAACATCTCCTCTCGGCTCATGAATGTTGTTTTCTATATTCTCAGGAATACAGGGCTTCTGGACTTGAATTTTGTGAGCCCTGTGACCGTTTCTTATCGAGGCGTGTCACCGCGGCCATGAGGTCACTATGGACAACAACAGAGCGACCATCACGTATCGCAATCATACCAGCTTCGACACATGTCGCCTTCAATTCTGCCCCAGAATATCCCTGTGTTTTCTCAACAACTCTTCGGAGTTGAACTTTTTTAGTGTTTATATTCTCCAGATGAACCTTGAGAATTTCTTCTCTTGATTCATCATCAGGCAATGGGATATCAATCACTCGATCAAAACGACCAGGGCGCAAAAGTGCATCATCAAGTATGTCTGGTCGATTTGTTGCTGCAATGATTTTAACATCATTTAATGCATCAAAACCATCCAGTTCTGCGAGAAGTTGCATCAAGGTTCGCTGGACCTCCCGGTCCCCACTCGTTGACCCATCAAGGCGTTTAGCACCGATTGCGTCGATCTCATCTAAGAAAATAATGCTCGGCGCTTTTTCTTTCGCAAGTGAGAATAATTCCCGCACCATTCGACCACCTTCACCAATATACTTCTGTGCAAGTTCACTCCCGACCATCCTGATAAATGTGGCATCAGTATGATTGGCTACAGCTTTGGCGAGTAATGTTTTGCCACAGCCAGGTGGTCCTACAAGCAACACTCCCTTTGGGGGCGTAATACCGACTTTTGCGAATAATTCTGGTTTCACCAGAGGCAATTCAATGGCTTCACGGACTGATTCTACTTGTTCTGATAATCCTGCGACCTCATCATAGGTGATTTCTGGCTTTTCAACCATTTCCGCCCCACTCACCATTGGGTCCCACGCCTCATGAAGAATTTCAATGACTGATAATGTATCTTGGTTCAGTGCCACTCGTGTTCCAGGCTTCATCTTTTCTGGATCTAAACGCTGATTGAGGGATACTTGGAATACAGTACCATTTGATGATCGAACGATAGCTCGCTCATGGTCCAATACATCTTGCAAATGACCGATAATGAGAGGTGGCATTTTCAAAAGATTGACATTTTCTTCCAAACGTTCAACCTTTTTACGAACCGTTCTAAGTTCTGAATCGAGTTCAGTTCGCTCTATGATGAGTTGTTCAGTTTCTTCCCTTAATTTGGCATAATCTGCTTCAAGTTCCTTCAGGTCCTCATCGGTTGATGAAGAAATAGGGTTCGCATTGCGTTCGACCTCAGTCCCCATGGCTCTCAACCTCCCGACCCCTTCACACCGTATGAACTACACGATGAAGAATTGTGAGAGGAGTGAAATCAAAGGGTTCAAGAGTTGTCGCCATGAGTCGTCAATAGGGGGCAATATTTTGGGTGATTGTGAACTCTGTGGTGCTATGAAAGTAGGCGTTCGAAGCGTGCGGACTGGTAAGACCGAAGTGACCGCCTGTTCCCGTTGTGTTGAGAAAATGAATTTAGCACCCAAATCAACAGCCCCAGGGCTTGTGCGCGCACGTCAAATGAGTACACGACCAGCTCCAAAATCAAAACGAAATCAATTCATGAACCGTCCTGAAAAAGATTTGGCGGATGATTTTGCACAACGAATCTCAAAGGCCCGTATGAATCGAAACTGGTCACAACAACAATTAGGTCAACGAATGGCGGAGACTGTGAATGTTGTCAAAGCAGCGGAAGGTGGAAAACACCCAACAGATGCAGTCATCAAGAAATTTGAACGCATCCTCAACATTACCCTCTTGGTTGATCACGCGCCATCAGAAACTCGAAAACTCGACGGCGGACCAGCTCGAGGCATGACCTTTGGTGATTTCCTCGACGATAAACGGTGATGTCATGGACGAAGTTTCGGTCCATGCATTATGGCTTGCCCAAGATGACCCGAAGAAAAACACCGCCGTTCTTGCCGGTAAACGTGGTAATCTTCGCCTGCACAAAACAATGCGAACTCTTCCGAAGAAAGGCATCATCCTCGAACCTCTTTGCGGCAAGGTATTTGGCCCAGAAGACCACGATCTTCTCCTCAATCAAAGGGGCTCTCTGGTTGGTCTTGATTGCAGTTGGGCTCATATTGAATCAAGTGTTGAACAAGTCATGAGACAAACTCGTCTCCAACCGCGAATGCTCCCACTGCTCCTTGCGGCTAATCCAGTGAATTGGGGTAAGCCTAGTCAACTGACAACTGCGGAAGCTCTTGCTACTGTACTGACGTTAATTGGGCGAGAGGAACAAGCTCGGCAGACGCTAGGAGCCTTTCGCTGGGGGGAACGATTCTTTGAGCTCAACAGAGAACCACTCGATGCATATTCATCAGCAACTTCTTCCCAAGAACTCGTTAAATTGCAATTTGAATTTTTTGATGTCAATTTAGATGATGATGCTTTGGGTGATCACCAATGACAAAATCCCATCGCGTTGGAGTTCATCGTTTAGAACGTCATTCGTTTACATTTACAGAAGATAATCTCGCTGATGAATCTCTTGTGCATTTGAAACTCAACGATAACAGAATCACTACATTACTCGCAACATGCGATGATTTGTCCCATCTGTGGCTAGGTCACATAGCGACCGAATATGGGATGGCCTTGTGGCCTGCGAATGCGAACCTTACGCAAAAACATCACCAAGAGAGGGGTGTGACAGTCAACATGGAATCCAAAGGTTCCCCCGTATTGGCTGAGCGGGAACAAGTGGTCACGTCTTCGTGTGGAGCATGCAATAAAGAGGACCTCCCCGAACTTCTAGAATCATTGCCAGTGGTGGATGACTTAGAATTGGATGTCACATTTGACGATGTCAATACATTACTTGAGCAAATGCGAGAGCAGCAACAAGGCTTCAAAGAAACTGGTGGGATGCATGCGGCTGGAATGTGCTATGGCGTGTCGATGGTTGAATTCGTTGCAGAAGATATTGGACGTCATAATGCAGTAGACAAAGTCATTGGCAGGCACATATCCGTTCACCCTACGCAACGCCCGATTATTCTCCTGCTCTCTGGCCGAATTGGTTGGGATATCGTTGCGAAAGCTGCCAGAATGAATATTCCATTGATTGTTTCTGTGGGGGCAGCATCATCATTGGCCGCCCAAACTGCAAGGTTTTGCAACATCACCTTGTTGTCATTCTTGAGTGGTGGTAAGAGCGTTGTAATTGGGCCCCACCGCGGCCGTTTGAACACAAAGACTTGAGAAGGATGTTGAAGACGAAACACTACGAGGTGTTCTCATGCGTCAGAAGGTACCAGCAACGACCCCCCCTGATCGAGCACGGCTCAAACTCAGAAAGCCAAAGAAAAAGGCTGCTGGAATTCCTGCTGTTGCCTCTTCGATGAATCATGGCCTTTCAAAGATGGGCCCTCTGAAAACACTGAAAACACTCAAGATGGTCAATCAACAATCTGGTTTTGATTGTCCTGGATGTGCTTGGCCTGATCCCGAACACAGAACGACCTTTGAATTCTGCGAAAATGGGGCAAAAGCAGTGGCTGATGAAGCAATGAAGGCACATGTTACGCCACATTTTTTCTCAAAACACTCGGTCCATGAACTTGCTTCACTCAGCGATTATGAATTGAATCGTAAAGGCCGGATTTCACACCCGATGGTGCTGGAAAAGGATTCTTCGCACTACACTCCAATTTCATGGGATGATGCCATACAACGTATTTCCCGAAAAATAAGTGGACTATCATCCCCCCATCGTTCTGTTTTTTACACATCGGGGCGAACAAGTAATGAGGCTGCATTTCTGTATCAAGCCATGGTGCGCAGGCTCGGAACCAATAACCTGCCTGATTGTTCTAACATGTGCCATGAATCGAGTGGAAAGGCACTCGGCGCGACAATTGGCATTGGAAAAGGGACTGTCACACTTGATGATTTCAATCATGCCGACCTCATCCTCGTGATAGGACAAAACCCGGGTACTAATCATCCAAGAATGCTGACGGCACTCCGGGATGCAAAGCACAATGGAGCGCGAATCATTCACATCAATCCATTACCAGAAGCAGGACTCACCCGATTTAAGCACCCCCAAGATTACATGAAAGGGTCGTTAACATCCACATCCTTGGCAGATTTGCACCTACCAGTTCGCATAGGTGGTGATGCTGCTCTACTCAAAGGGTTCATCAAAACTCAATATGATTCCGAAGCACTCGACCTGGAATTTGTGAAGGATAAGACAGTCGGGTATGAGGAAATGGCATCTTCCATTGCGAATATTTCATGGGATGCAATTGTTCGTGATTCTGGAATCTCAAAGGAATTGATTCTCAAAGCAGGCAGCATGTTGTCTCAATCATCCGGGACTATTGCCTGCTGGGCCATGGGGTTGACGCAGCATAGAAATGGCGTCGCCGTGATCCAAGAAGTCGTCAACCTCCTTCTCATGGGAGGTCATGTCGGCCGAAAGGGTGCTGGTTTCTGTCCTGTTCGAGGCCATTCAAATGTACAAGGCGATAGAACGGTTGGTATTTGGGAGGCTCCAAGTGAATCCTTTTTGAGTAAAATGGAACAAGGATTAGGTTTTCCGATTCCAAAAGAGCACGGTTATGACGTGGTTAATGCAATTCGGGCGATGGAGCGAGGCGATGTTGATGTATTCTTTTGCATGGGTGGGAATTTTATCTCAGCGACACCCGACACACTACGAACTGCTGAAGCAATGCGGCGTGTTGAATTGACCGTTCAAGTATCAACAAAACTCAATCGTTCTCATCTTGTCACTGGTAAGGAAGCAATCATTCTTCCTTGTCTGGGCCGAACTGAATTAGACCAACAATCCACAGGGATGCAATTTGTCACTGTGGAAAATTCAATGGGAATCGTTCATCGGTCAGAAGGTAGGTTGACTCCTGCATCACCCACCCTCCGGAGTGAACCATCAATCGTTTCTCAACTCTCACATGAGTTATTTGGTTCAGAAGAATTCGATTGGAAGGGAATGAGTTCGAATTATGATTTCATTCGTGACCTCATGGAGAATTCCTTAGATGGATTTGACCAGTACAATGAGAGAGTAAGGCACGAGAACGGTTTTGCACTCCCCAACCCACCACGCGATTCCCAATCCTTCGCTACCGTTGACGGGAAAGCACATTTCACCACCCACTCCCTACCGGATATATCTGTCCCAAAGCAACATTACGTGATGATGACGCTTCGGAGTCATGATCAATATAATACGACAATCTATGGGTTGCACGATCGGTATCGCGGTGTTCATGGCCATCGGAGGGTGTTGTTCATGAACGCAGAAGATATGGTGGAACGTGGATGGAAAGCAAAAGATTCAGTTGACATCACAAGCCACTATCAAAACCAAAAACGAAGGTCTGAAACTTGGCTCCTTGTGCCTTACGAAATACCAAAAGGTAACATTGCTGCCTACTTCCCCGAAGCGAACACCCTTGTCCCGTTAGATTCAACAGCTGATTTATCCAATACTCCAACATCCAAATGGATTGTTTGCACTCTTGATGCACCAAAATCATCCACCGGTGAAGAGGAGTGAGCATGGAAGCCATTTCGTATCGTGAATTAATTCGCACGAATAAGCCATACCGGCAATTATGGATTGGTTCAGTAATCTCAATGCTCGGTGAATGGTTCAATACCATCGCCTTGTTCTTTCTCATCTTGGAATATACCGGGAATGAATTCCTCCTCGGAGTATTGTTCACTGTTCGAATGGCGAGTTTTGCTCTTCTACAACCCATCATTGGACTTCTGGCTGATCGCTTCAATCGCAAGACTTTGATGATTGTTTCCAATCTCGTACAGGCTGTTCTTGCACTCGGTTTCCTCTTTGTCGATGGCCCCGAAGACATCGTTTGGATGATTGCATTATCTGGCCTCATGATGCTTCTTCATGGAATGTACATGACTGCTGAACGAGCGGCTCTACCCAACCTCGTCTCAGCTGAGGATTTGCCAACAGCGAATGCATTGGATGCTGCTTCGTGGTCGACAGCACTGTGCATGGGTGCAATGCTGGGTGGTCTTGTAGTCTCATACTGGGGAGTGAATGCCGCGTTCATTATCGATTCAATCACCTTTGTCATAGGAACATTATTTTTGGTCACATTGAATCTCCCTCAATCCATTGACCAGAACATGAAGGGTCCAATATTCAAAACAGCATTTCACAATATCAGATTTGGATGGAGACGCATTCGAGGAGAGCCCCGTCTTTTTCGAATCGTATTTGCAAAAGCGTCATGGAACGTTGCTGGTGGAGGGTTGGCTGGAGTGTACCTTGTTTTGCTCGGAGCTGATGTCACTGGATTTGGGGCAGCCTTTGGGTTTGGTTTGTTTTTCTTTGCACGAGGAGTCGGAACTGGCCTAGGACCGGTGATTGCCAGGCGAATATTCACCAATGAATCTCATTGGCCTGTATTGGTTGGTCTCCTCATTGTTGCGTCCGGATGTTCCTATTTCCTGGTAGGTTTGAGTGTGGGAGGCGCTCTTTGGTTAACGGTCATTCTCGTCATCTTAGCTCACAGCGCAAGCGGGGCTAATTGGGTCCTTTCAACGATCATGACCCAACGGTGGGTCGAAGATGAAGTGAGAGGACGTGTGTTTTCCACGGACATGCTCATTCTCTCTATCGCATTCTCATTGTCAACATCCACGGCAGGATATATCCAGGAATACACGGATTTAGGCATAAGGAATGGAATCCTCATGTATTCCGCCCTCATGATCATATCAGGCACAATCTTCAGCCTTTGGCGGCCAGATCAGAAGGGCAACTCTGCTCGTCAATTGCCACTAGCTTGAACACAACGTTCGTGTGTGCATTCAGGCGGTGAAAAGTACCGTCGTTCTGATGGTTCGAAAGTGTCCAATTGAAGCGTCGAATCTAAACCTTCTTGGATAAATACCGCAGACGATGTAGATGCTGGCAGATAATCTTCACCAGTTGATGCAAGACTGAGCCTCAATGTATGGCCCGCTTCAATTTCCACATCCATTGGCATAAACTCCATTTTGGCATTGATAGTTTCAACCACAGGAGTCCATGTTTGTACCGAATCCCCTCCTGCATGATATCGTAAATCCATGATAGCATGGGCGATATGTATGCAGTTATTGCTCTCATCGCAATCTTCCAAGAGAGCATAGAGTTGTCCACCCAATGTTGCTGTTGTGACATCGATGTGAAGGCGTGGCGTTCCAGCAATGAACAATGTTTCTTCCAGGGCTTCTGTGACATAAACTGGACCAATGTTTCCTGTTGGCAAAACGGTCGTCCCTCCACTATTGGTCATATCTTCTCCAAGGGACCACCTCATTTCGTTGACATCAGCTGGTGGATATCGATCCTCAAGTCTCCATGAACCTTGGTTTGACTGTATTTCGATATACAGGCCGGGTGCTTCCCCTTCTCCGCGCAAGTAATAATCAAACCATTCTAACAGGTCTTGCATCCAATCCATTCGTACCATCTCGGGGAATGCTTCACCACCTCGCCCTCCTAAATCTGAACGGTCATCAAGTTGGACAGGACGGTCGGGGTAGTCATGGTCCCATTGGCCAAACAAGCCCTTTGCTTCGATACCAGCGTCAATCAGTGCGTTCATGGTCGGGACGGCCATATGGGGGTCCACGTTCCAATCATGCATGCCCTGAATGAGATAGACACTCCCCGTATAATGTTCAAGCACACGATCAAGGAAGTAACGTTCCGCCCAATAACTTCCTGCGGCTTCTCCACCCCAAGCCCAAGCACCCACGCCTGTACCCGGCCCGATGATGTAGTCTGGGCACGCGTTTTGATAATCTTCTTCATTCCCATCGAAACCGTATGACCCGTAAACCCCGTTATGCATAATAGGGGCGCGAGCTTCAGATGAACCGTTCCTCCACATCAATTCCTTGACCCCAATAAGTCCTGAAATTGGTACAATAGTTTTCAGATAGTCATGCTCAGAACCAAACATTGCAGCCTGCCAAGGCGTACTCCCATCGTAAGATTTTCCTATTAACCCAACCGCGCCATTGGACCATGATTGTTCGCCAAGCCAACGAACGGCTGCGTCGTTTCCAAGTTGTTCGGCATTCCCCATCAAATCCATGCAATGATTTGATCGTCCAGTCCCTGAAACAGAAACCTGGGCGAAGGCAAATCCATGCGGTAAAATCTGATCTATGATCATCTGGCCCAACCAGGTGCCAGGAACCTCAATTGTTGGGGTCTCGACACTTGGTTCTTGGAAGTAGGGCCCAAATTCTGCAATCACCGGGACGGTGATGTTTTCCGGGACATTTGGCCTCCAAACGGCTAACGAAATCAGACCATTAGGTGCAGCACCGCCTTCCTCAATGGGCAATGTGTACTCTACAAATGTGTGTGTGGAATTCCATTCGTTATCAGTTGGAAGAATATCATAGGGGCCAATTTCCAAAGCAACTCCAAAATCTCCATCTGTGGCGTAATCCATGAGATACCGATCCCACACAGGTACACGATACTCATTTTCTAAATCATCTCCCATGGCAAGATCAATGATAACAGTACCAAACATGGCTGCAATGAATAGGAATAGAAGAGAAAGTGCAATTGTTGACCCCAATACGAGATTGAATTCCCGTGTCAACCGAACCTCATGGGCTTTGTTCTCAAATTCAACACCCTCCTCTTCTGTCATACCGCTCCAACCTTTCGTGCACCCACTTCAATTTGAGGTTAACGCGTATTGGTGCCCACGCCCAACATCAACAAGCCTCAAAGACGACCACCTTTACCGACCAACATGGAACCATCATGGGAGGCGCTACGCCAACACCTCCCTGAAGGCATCCCTCAATCTCTGCCTTCCAAACAGGACCTTGATGGAAGTGTTGACCACGCACCCGCCCGCCGTCAAATATTGACGCCGAAGGAAAAAAGGCTGGCTCTCAAAAATGCAATGCGATACATACCTGTTGAACATCACGAGATTATGCTGAAGGAATGTTTGGATGAATTGAATTCCTTTGGCCGAATTATCATGCGCAGATACAAACCCTCGGAGTACGAGATCAAGGCTTATCCTATCCAAGCCTATCCCGCCCAATCAATGCATGCGGCTGCCATCATGTTGATGATTCACAATAACCTCGACCCTGAAGTGGCTCAGTTTCCTGATGAACTCATCACCTACGGAGGTAACGGTTCCGTATTCCAGAATTGGGCGCAATATCGCCTCGCCATGAAATACCTCTGCGAAATGAAGGATGACCAAACATTGGTCATGTACTCTGGCCATCCAATGGGACTCTTCCCGTCTTCACCCAATGCACCCCGTGTCGTTGTCACCAATGGAATGATGATACCTAATCACTCATCCCCCGAGGATTATGAAAAATATAATGCTCTCGGAGTCACCCAATATGGGCAAATGACTGCTGGCTCATACATGTATATCGGGCCCCAAGGCATCGTACACGGCACGACAATCACCCTTCTCAATGCAGCCCGCATGCACCTCGGAATATCAAACGACGAAGGGCTCGAGGGCGTGACTTTCATCACAAGTGGTTTGGGAGGGATGTCGGGTGCTCAGGCTAAGGCAGCTACAATTGCAGGGGCGGCGTGTATCATTGCCGAAGCAAATGAACATGCAGCCATTAAGCGTCACAAACAAGGATGGCTATCGGAAGTTACTGATGATCTCGATGAGGCCATCGACCTGATGGTACAGGCAGCAAGTGAAAAAACTCCGATTTCGATTGGTTTTGTGGGAAACATCGTCGATCTATGGGAGCGATGCATCACGCGTGATATTCACATTGATCTTGGCAGCGACCAGACCAGTTTGCATAACCCATTCCAAGGTGGCTACTTTCCCGTTGGTTTTTCCTATGAAGAATCCGCGACCATGTTATCATCCGATCCCGACCGTTTCAAAACAGAAGTCCAAGAAACACTTCGACGCCATGCAAGTGCAATCAATACTCTGAGTGGTCGCGGCATGTATTTCTGGGATTATGGGA
Source organism: Candidatus Poseidonia sp. (assembly GCA_022426155.1). Taxonomy (GTDB): domain Archaea; phylum Thermoplasmatota; class Poseidoniia; order Poseidoniales; family Poseidoniaceae; genus Poseidonia. The sequence goes on from JAKMEE010000005.1 coordinate 17,976, forward strand.
ATGCATTCTTGCTTGAAGCATCAAGAGCTGGGGCAGATGTGACTAATCGTGATGGATCGTTCCGCTATCCATCTTATGTTGAAGATATCATGGGGCCCATTTGTTTCGATTATGGATTCGGGCCATATCGGTGGGTTTGTACCAGTGGTTTGGAGAAGGATTTGGAAATTACAGATTTACTTGCCTGCGATGTTCTCGAATCCATGTTACCTGATACACCGGAAGTGATTCGGCAACAGGTCATAGATAATATTCGATGGATAAAACAAGCGGGTGCCAATAAGATGGTTGTTGGTAGCCAAGCACGTATCCTCTATGCTGATGATCTAGGCCGGCGAAATATTGCTAAAGCCATGAATGCAGCAATCCGCAATGGCCGTATATCAGCCCCAGTCGTATTGGGGAGAGATCATCATGATGTTTCTGGAACTGATAGCCCCTATCGGGAGACATCAAACATTCGTGATGGTTCAATGTTTACGGCTGACATGGCGGTTCAAAATGCCCTAGGTGATTCCTTTCGAGGAGCGACTTGGGTCAGTCTTCACAATGGAGGCGGCGTTGGTTGGGGTGAAGTCATCAATGGAGGATTTGGAATGGTCCTAGATGGATCTGCTGAGGCGGATAATCGATTGGATTCAATGTTACATTGGGACGTAAATAATGGCGTAGCTCGACGAGCCTGGGCGCGGAATGATGGGGCTATGTTCGCCATTCGTCGTGCTATGGAAATGGAGCCAAAATTATCTGTTACAGTCCCACATTTGGTGAGCGATGAACTCATCAACCGACACATGGAGTAATCAACATGACCGATGAACGTATTGTCTATGTTGATGGAGCAACGTTGGCGCCATCAGAGGTGATGCTTGTGGCTCATCAACGGGCTTTAGTGGAGGTATCTGGTGATGCCTGGCCGCTAATTCATGCAGCCCGAGATGTTGTTGAACGCATTGTTGATCAGGATGAAACAGTCTATGGAATCAATACTGGATTTGGCGCACTTGTCAATCAGCGTATTTCCTCCGAGGATCTCGCTGACCTCCAAGTTAATCTGATCCGCTCCCACGCAACTGCCTTGGGTGAGCCAATGGACATCATTGCCGTTAGAGCAATGATGGTTATCCGCCTCAATTCACTCTGCAAAGGACATTCCGGTATACATCCTGATTGTATCAACCAGCTCGTTACATTTCTGAATCAAGGAATTCACCCCTGGATTCCAAGAATTGGAAGTCTTGGTGCGAGTGGTGATCTCGCCCCCCTCTCACACCTTGCACTCGCCCTCATGGGTGAAGGCAGCATCATCAATGACAAGAATGAACGAGTATCTACCAAAGATTTACTTTTCGATCGGGGGGTTCTTGGCGTCAAACTCACAGCAAAGGATGGCCTTTCTCTTATCAATGGGACAAGTCAAATGACTGCCTTTGCTGCAATCGCCCACCATCGTTTACGTCACATGCTTATCTTTGCGGATTTAATTCTGGCTACATCGATCGAAGCAAGGAAATGCAGTTTGCAACCATCAAATGCTTTGGTACACCAAGCAAGACCCCACCCCGGTCAAGAACTAGTAGCTCGTCGTTTACGCATCATACTTGCAAATTCACCAATCATGAATGATCATGCGGATTGCGATCGTGTGCAAGATGCATATTCATTCAGATGCGCACCCCAAGTTCATGGTGCCGTGCATGAATCATTCACTCGGCTCGATGAAATGTTGAGAACTGAGATCAACAGTGCTACTGACAATCCACTAATATTTCCCACTCCTGACCGCCCTGGCCCTCACGAAGTCATCTCTCAAGGAAATTTCCACGGTGAGATACTTGCACTTACTGCAGATTTTATGTCGCTGGCATTATTTGAATTGGGCTCCATAAGTGAACGTCGAATCGACCAAATGTTGGATCCAGCACGTAGTGGCTTGCCAGCATTTTTAGCAAAGAATTCTGGTTTGGAATCAGGTTTGATGATTGTTCAATATGTTGCTGGGGCCTCTCTAGCAGAACTACGCGGGCATGCATCACCGAGATCAGCATTCTCCACTACGACCTCTGCAGGTCAAGAAGATCATGTGAGTATGGGTGCCACAGCCGCTTGGAATTTGTTATCTGCAACCGACCGCTTAGCGGAAGTTCTTGCCTGTGAAGCCTTGGTTGCGTGTGAAGGACTTGAACATGAAACATTCCAACCTGCTCCGCATGTTCAAGGTTTCAAATCCCTCGTCCGTACCGTAGCCCCTCCTCTTGAGGGAGACAGGAGCACATCAGATGAATTGATTCAACTCTCACGTGACCTACTGGACGGTTCGTGGCTAGCAAGAATCGAATCAGAGTATGGGCGTTTACCTCAATCTTGAATTCCATCCAGAATTCTTTCGACTTCTTCCAACCCCGTTAATTGCATTAATCGAAACTGGGATGTTTCTGTCATTGTGACGCCAAGCACGCCGGATTTCGTTTCAAGTAAGCGACACAAATCTATAGCCCTCTGAATTTTTTCTTCAACTGCATGGTAAATTGCATGTGCCCGATCCATGTCCTGCATTGCCAATGCTGGTTCAAGTTCAGATACATCAAAACCCATCCTTCTCCATTGTAGCATTCTTTTCGTCAACAATGCGTTGTGAAAACCTACTCTCGATAATTTTGTGAGGTGGGTGATGTGGGGTGGGTCGTAACTTTCGGATGAGGGTTCAACAACCTCGGTTTTGGAGTGGTGTGAAACAGTTCTCTCTCTCTCCATGGCAGGTGCCAATGCACGGATTCTCGCCCATAATACAGGGTCAAATGTGAGCGCATCAACAGACAAAAGCATCGTATGGCTGCCTTCTAAAACAACCCGTGAAATATGTTGTAAAAATTTCATCAAATGCTGTTGACCGTTTTTTGCTAAAAGCCAATCGAGCCCTTCTAATAAGATCAGACACCGACGTCCGACACTCTGTTCTTCTATGAGGGCCAGAATGTCATCAAGGCTTGGTGCTATTGATGTCTTTGACTCTTGCTCAGTCAACCAAAACACATTGGTGTCGTCCATGGATATGAATCTAAGAAGCGAACGCAAAGGGAGTCTTGAGATGCAAATACGGGCCTTGTCATGGGCCTCATCCATTGATTCAAAGATGTCGAATAGTTCTTCGTGAGTGGAAGATTCTAACGTGAATAGACCCGGCAAGTAACCCCCTCCTCAACCCATCCACGAATGAAGCATCATAAGGTATTAGTCCCTTGAAGGCTTATATTTACCATGAATGATTATAATGCACCACTCTGTGGAACAAGGCAGGTGGCAACATGAGTGACGAAGATGGAAACAAAGTTCCAATGGCTGAATGTGGCTCTTGCCGTACAATTATCCCACTCGATTCTGAGTCGTGTCCTGAATGTAACACACAATTTTCTGGTGTTTCGGAAGATGCACTAGGAGAATGTGGGGCTTGTAACAAGCTCGTACCTCTTGAATCCACCCGGTGCCCTGAATGTGGTGTAGTATTTGTCGCTGACGACGTCATTGATATTCTTCGGAACTGGGTGAATGAAACTGGAATTAACATTCGAAAACTCTTTGACAAATTTGATGAAAACTCCGATGGAACCATTGATTCTGGCGAATTAAAACGAGGTCTTCTGGGGTTAAACCTTGCAGATTTACCTCCTTCGCAAGTTGAGCGTCTTGTCACGGAAATAGACCGAGATGACAACGGGGTTATTGATCTGGATGAATTTGAAAATATCCTGAATGGGGACGAGGATTCAGAAATCGAGAATCCTGAAGAAGCAACTTCTCAGGTTGAAGGGGATGACCTTGCTGAAGAGAAACTAGTCGATGACGATTCGGATGTCGGAGAACAAGATTCTGATGATGCGGATGTAGAGTTTTCCGCTGATGAAGCATTTATGAAACTTGGAATGGCAATTTCAGAACAAGGATTAACCATTCGCGAAGTATTTGAAACCATGGATACGGACTCCAGTGGTTTGATTATGGGTCCTGAACTCCAAAAGGGCATAGAAGAAATCCTAGGAGAAAATATGGATTCATCCACAATCTATTCAATTCTAAAAATATTGGACCAAGATGATGACGGTAATGTTGACCCTATGGAACTTATCAAGGGATTGGAGGCACTTGACCTTGGTATTGACTCCGACGATACTGAAATGGAAGGTGAAGATTTAGACGAGGAGATGGATGATGTTGAATACGATCTTGAGGACGAAACTAAACCATCCGCATTGAATTCTCTCGCCAAACTCCTTGATGAAAATGGTGTTTCAGCACAACGATTTTTCAATGACTTAGACAAAGATGGGAACGGTTTGGTATCGATTGAGGAACTTCGTGAGAATTTCAATAAACAATTTGATGAAGAGTTCGATTTGGATGAAATCGAGATTCTCATGGATGAACTTGACATCGATGGAGACGGCATGGTGGACATCATGGAATTCATCGAACGAATGGAAGAACTTGATGACCATTACACCACCCTTGAAGAAGGAGTTCTCAAGGAATTCCCATCGCCTATGCAAAAGAAGATGATGTCAAAGTCTTGGAATGATGCGGTTTGGCCCCTCATTCACACTGCATTTGGAATATTGATTGTCATCCTCCTTGTCAATGCCCTGATTGGGCCAGTTGATGGTAGTGGAGGAATGGTGGAATACGCATCAAAAACAACCGGCAATCCACCACTCAATGACATTGGAGCACCGCTCCAAGATGGTGATATTTACGTGTGTGACGAATCCTTCCAAGATGGCGGTTGTCCTAATTCCCTCACTCCACTTGCTGGAGAAAATGGGGCATCGTCCATGCCGAAAGGATTCTACTGGGATGGCATGCTTGGGCTCGCCATCGGGTTTGGCGGTATTGCATGGAGTCTGATCACTCACCTCGCCATCGTGCCAGGCTGGAGGGCCCGTGCGCGTGCTATGAAAGAAGTCGAAGCTGATATGGAGGATGCGGTATCTGATTCAGAAGATGAAGAAGAAGAACCTGCAGACGATGAGGAGCAGGAAAATGACGCATCAGAAGGTGACGAAAGTGGTGAAGGTGAAACTGAAGAGGATGGTGACGACGAAGATGATGTTCAGGATGGAGATGATGAAATTGACATTGGAAGTTATGTTGGTATTGTCCTCGAAGATGAAGAGATCTTCGGGACCATCCTTGAATTCGATGACGATGAAGGGACTGTTACCGTTGAAGAAGATGGAACAGGTGACCTTGTGACAGGTTACCAGGATGAAATGTTCTTGCCAGAGTGAGGACATGGAACAAATTGACCCCCTTCGAATCTTCTTGAACACAGCTGCTTGCCCTGTTTGCGGTTGTCTTGAACCGTATGGAACAATTCGTTGTCCAGAGTGTGGGACTTTCCATTCAGGTGCAATCATGGAAGAGCGTGAGGCTCCGGTACCATCAGAGGTTCAGGAGATTGAGAAGGCCGAACTGGACCCCTCCGCATATTCTCTAGGTCCAAGTTTTACGTTGCCCGATGAATCTTTCGAGGAGAGTGAGGACGTCAAAGAATGGGACGGAGGTTCTAGTGATTTTTCTTTTGATGATTCCGATGATCCACTACCCGCGGTGGAGTCGGAAACTAAAAATTTCGTTGAACCTGAAGTTGTTGTTGAAGATTAGTCAATTGCCGATAGTAAATGATTTAATACAAATAATTCATTAAAGGCATAAGCATCTAATTCATTGGTGGGCTCGGAGAGAATCGAACTCTCGATCTTTGCCATGTCAAGGCAACGTCATAAACCCCTAGACCACGAGCCCTAGGTAGTCTTGGCCACCGCCCGTTTGTATTAAACCAATTCGGTAGGTGTTGTGTTGAATTAACTCACGATCTTTGAGATCTTGCCGGTGCACTCGGGTTGTGAACAACGGCCACCCATACGCGTTCGGCCATTTTTCATCTTAATCAGCTGCCCATCTTTGATAGGGCCGTAAGTTTTGCACTTCAAACAAAATCCTTCGACAGTAGTCATGTGATTCATTTTCTCCGTAGGAGGGGGGCTCTTTGAAGACTTCGTCAAAGAAATTCAACTTTTGGTGATTTGGGGGCGAAACCCCTAGGTTCAGAGCATAAAATTGGGGATAGATGCGAACTTTGTATTTGCAGGGGGGATGAAATCGCTACACTGCACTTGATCAGAGCCGAAATTCCACACTCTTGTTGGAGGTGATTCAGCCTGGATGTCGCATAACTCACATTATGCGACGCAGAGGGGTACACAATTATTGTGAATTCATGAAATTTAAATCCCCGGGAGCTATTTCGAACATTCCAACTAAGGGTGGACCAATCATCAAACCCTCTAACCCCCCATCTTGTTTGTCGAGGGTGTTTGAAATTTCATCTGATACCTTTTTCCAAACATTCAGACTGGTAAAGACTGATTGTACAAGGAACATTCGTGAATCTTGTTTACCCGTCCCGATCCAAGCAGCAATACATCCATCTTGGCGACGTTTAAACTCCTGGCGCGCTTGTAGTTTACGTCGCAATCTTGCGTCCTTCCCTTTTTTACCTGAGCAAACAATAGTTTCAACAATATACATGAACATCACCTAAAATTAAATTGAGTGGTACTTATAATATCTATAATCTGAGTGGCGTATTATTGAATATCAGTGTATGGTGTGATGCCCGTTCAAGAAGGTAGAGTGGAACGGAGAGTGGCTTGGTTGAAGACACCATGATTCCCAATGTGGACTTTCAAGAACATTGAGATTAGCAACAGCTCCAACCTCGATGTTCCCATGAGGATTTCCCGACGGGTGAGGAGTTTTTTGTGCGGGATGCCAAGTGACAGCTTTGAGTGCGGCTAAAGGATCGAGGCCACAACGTTGAACCATCAGTGAACCCATAAATGGGAGGCTTAGTGTTTGACAATTTGGATTAAAATCAGTCGCAAGCGAATAGGCGAGTCCTTCCGCTTCGATGGTTTTGAGATCAGGCCATAATTCCCCCATGGCGTAAGGCGTACCCGGGAGGAAACCAGTGAGGACGCCTGCTTCATTCATCCTCAGTCGCGTATCCCACGAGGTATGGTGTGCATGGTCTGCTGTATCAACTCGTAATTCAGCCGCTAGATCTCCACCTCCGCCGTCTTGAAATTCATCAATGTGCATTCGTAGTGACAAACCGTGGTTCCGTGAGGCTTTTAGCACATCTTCACTTTCCTCAATTGAAAACCAACCAGGTTCACAAAACACATCAGCGGATCGTGCAATTCCTTGGTCAACAACCGCAGGCAATTGTTCAGATATCAGTACATCAAGATATTCTTTCGAGGTCATGCCGGACGGAATATCATGAGCTCCTAGCCAAGTGGAGTCGATAGAGGGCAAATGGTCCACACTACCCAATTGACGGCTAACTTCTAGCAATTTTAATTCACTCTCAGTACTCAATCCATAACCGCTTTTGACCTCCATATGAGTTGTTCCTGAACGTAGAGCTCGACGCATCCTCTGATATCCTGACCTAAACAACGAGTCGGTGCTGGCAGCCCTCGTTGCAGCAGTAGTTGACGCAATTCCTCCACCCATTGACGCAATTTCTGAATAGGATTTCCCCTGTTGTCGCCAACGTACTTCCCTTGACCGGTCGCCAGACCAAACGAGATGAGTATGGCCATCAACAAGTCCGGGGATGACTGCTTTGCCGCCGAGAGAGATGAAATGTAAATCCCCACGTAGTTCTGGGTCATGACCAACATAATCATATTCGGAGCGAACCATGCTTGATTGTTGGATATCCGCTATCAAACCATCTTCTATAATAACAGCCATATCATTAACAATTGACGTATCATCAATGCCGGATTTCTCTGGGGAGTTTTCATGGAATTGAACCATCGACCCGATGTCCACGATGATGGTCCTCATGCCCCTGCCTAGACGAAGAGGGTTGAAGAACAATGGCTTCCACGAAGAATCATGTCTGGATGGACGTTGGGGATAGAAACAACGGCACACACCCTTTCATTTGGTCTGGTTGATGCTGAGGGAGTTCCGTATCCAGCAGCATCAGATACTCTCCGTCCTGACGAAGGCGGGATTCATCCGAGAGAAGCTGCTGACCATCACAAAGATGTTGCAAAGGCATTGTTTGAACAATCTCTTGAACAACAAAATCTCACACCAGCCGATATTTCAGCGGTTGCGTATTCACAGGGACCAGGCCTTGGACCTTGTCTTCGTGTCGGAGCGGCAATTGCACGAGGACTCGCCACCCGTATGAATGTCCCATTAATCGGGGTCAATCATTGCGTCGCACATATTGAAATCGGTCGGCAACAATGTGGTTGTGATGATCCTGTATTGCTCTATGTTTCGGGCGGGAATACACAAGTCATTGCTCGGCTCAATGGACGATACCGTGTTCTTGGTGAAACATTGGATATTGGAATTGGAAATATGCTTGATAAATTTGCTCGTGCTCAGGGAATTCCATTTCCCGGTGGCCCGGTGATTGAACAAAAAGCTCGAGCCTACCTCGATGCTAATCCAAACCCCTCGATGGAAGGACTTCAACTCCCCTATGCTGTGCGTGGAATGGATTTGGCTTTTTCTGGATTGATGACTGCCGCACAACGCCTCATTGAACAGGGTGCTTCCTTAGAGGCAGTTTGTTGGTCATTGCAAGAACATGCATTTGCATCCTGTGTTGAAGTCGCGGAGCGAGCCATGGCTCATACCGGAAAAGCGGAGTTGCTACTTGGAGGCGGCGTTGCGTGTAATCAGCGACTACGGACCATGTGTGAAGAAATGGCAAAGGATAGGGACGGTCAATCTTTTGCTCCACCAAGGATGTATTGCATCGATAATGGAACCATGATCGCCCTTTTAGGATTCATCGAATTGAGGCATCGAACGACACCTTTGTCGGAGAGCGGGATCGACCAATATTTGCGAACAGACCAAACCCCAATCGCTTGGTCGTGAGCCTTGTTCCATCCGAACGGTTTTATGGGGTGGTCCTCGCCATAGTTAATGGGGGCAAAACACATCTCAGGGTCACGTCGACGTAATGAACCGTTTAATCCGTTCGCGAAAAATGCTTCTCAAGAGCATGAGCGGAGAAAAAGCGCACAATCGCGTCAACCCTCGCGTCGCCCAACAACTCCCGATGTGTCTCCAAAAGAAACCGTGGATATCAAGGCCGAATTAGAACGTAAGCAGCGTGAAGCCAATGAAAAATTGGTTGAGAAAGGGAAGGTCTCCGCCCCTGCTGTTCGTCCTGCACCAGTTCCGCAAACCAACTCAGAGAAGAAGGATTCAAACTCGGAACCAGTAAGTCGAGAAGATCGACTCGCAGAATTACGCAGAAAATCCGAGGCCCTCAAAAAGGCGGCACCGTCAAGCCCTGCTCAACCAAGTATGGAGCAAGAAATCTTGGAGGGTGTCATAGATCCGGTGAGTCCAGTGGAAAATTCCGAAGTGGCTCCAGAAATCATAATCAGTGAATCTGAGGCCACAACTGGAGAAATGGTGACATTACCTCGAGTTAAAAATGTCTTCAGGAAAATCGAGACTGAAACCAAAACGCCAACAAATGACAGGCGGCGCACACGGAGGCGCCATGACAAAAAAGGTGGGGGTCGTCAAAAGCCAGAAAGGAAACTTAACCGTCAAAAGTACCTTGAGTACAAGTACGCGGCTAAAGACATTCTTGACAACCCCAATGTTCCAGAAGAGCACCGCTCTAACGTACTAGGTCAGGTTTGGGCCAAAGGTGAACGTATTAGCGTCGAAGAATCCATTTCATTCATTGAACAAAAAGAACTTGAGTTGATATTGCCAGCGGAAGTTGGTCAAAAACTTCGAGATCTTGTCAAGCGAATGACAACTAAGAGATGATAATATGACCGACCAAACCGTAAAAGAAAACAGCGTTGCAACCGTACACTACACTGGAACACTTCCTGATTCAAAGGAAGTCTTCGACTCCAGCGAGGGGCGAGACCCATTGACTTTCCTTGTGGGCCACCGCCAAATGATTCCTGGTTTTGAAGAAGAAATGATGGGTGCTAAAGTTGGAGAGCGAAGAGAATTCACATTGACTGCTGACCGAGCCTATGGAGAGCGTGACGAGGAAGCAGTATTGCAAATACCTCGAGAGAACTTCGCACCCCTTGAAGAAGAAGCTTCATTGGAAAAGGGAATGCAACTCGTTGCTCAAATGCCACATGGGCCAGCACCATTCACCGTAATTGAACTCACTGATGAAATTGTCACTGGAGATTTCAACCATGCACTTGCCGGTCAATCCCTCACCTTTTCTGTGGAAGTTGTTGAACTCCGGGATGCAAGTGAAGAAGAATTGGCACACGGACACGTTCACGGCCCAGGTGGGCACCACCACTGAACTGAAAGCGAGTCTTGATGAAGCGCCATCCCCTGAGAACTGATATGGGGCCGTTGCGAAAGGATACTTGGAAGACCCTAAGTGGGATTGACCTCCCTCACATAGCCCGACCAACTAGCCCTGATTATTCACACATTGCTGATGCTGGCAGCCCCCCATATACACGGGGAATTCATGAAACGATGTATCGTTCAAGACTCTGGACCATGCGTCAATATGCTGGATTTTCTAGCGCTAAAGAGACTAATGAACGATTTAAACTCCTCCTCGAACGTGGGCAGATGGGTCTTTCAGTGGCATTCGATTTGCCAACTCAACTTGGTCTCGATGCTGATGATGATCTCTCATACGGAGAAGTCGGCAAGGTGGGTGTGTCAATCTCATCGGTTGAAGATATGATTGAATTATTTGATGGAATACCACTCGATGAAGTGAGTACGTCCATGACCATCAATGCACCAGCCATGGTGTTGTTGGCAATGTACATGGTTGCAGCAGAAGAGCAAGGGGCTAAAATTGATGAGTTACGCGGAACCATTCAAAATGATATTCTCAAGGAATACATTGCACGGGGCACATACGTATTCCCTCCTGAACCAAGCATGAGATTAATCACCGATATATTCCAACACTGTGCTGAAAATGTTCCAAAATGGAACACTATTTCCATCTCTGGCTATCATATCAGAGAAGCAGGCTCAACAGCCGTTCAAGAAATTGCCTTCACACTCGCCAATGCCTTGGCCTATGTTGAAGCAGCCATAGAATCTGGCATGGATATTGACGAATTTGCTCCACAACTATCTTTTTTCTTCAATTGCCATAATGATTTCTTTGAAGAAGCATCAAAATTCAGAGCCGCGAGGAGCCTTTGGCACGATCTCATCAAAGAACGATATTCACCCAAGAAAGAAAAATCTCTGAAACTTAGATTCCACACTCAAGTTGCAGGCGTAAGCCTCACTGCGCAGCAGCCACTCAACAATGTAGCGAGAGTGACCATACAAGCTCTAGCAGCAGTACTTGGTGGGACTCAAAGCCTTCACACCAACTCATACGATGAAGCACTTGGATTGCCCACTGAAGAATCTGCCACCGTTGCGTTAAGGACGCAACAAATCATCGCTGAAGAATCAGGTGTAGCTGATATTGCTGATCCACTCGGCGGTTCCTATCACGTTGAATCATTAACAAAAGCCATCTATGATTCTGCTTCATCCATCATTGAGCAAATTGAAACAATGGGTGGGGCAATGACAGCGATTGAGCAAGGTTGGCAACAACGAGAAATTCATCAATCCGCCTACCAGCATATGAACGAGGTTGAGCGAGGTGAACGACGAATCATTGGTGTGAACCATGGGGTCATGGAAACTGAAACACCGTTCCCAGCTATGAAAATTAATCCAAAAATTGGGGAAGAACAAGAAGGAAAATTGAAAATTTTGCGCACAAACCGTGATGGGGTGCTGGTGGAGAGATGTCTAAAACAGATTGAACAAGCTACCAAAGACGATTCGAATCTCTTCCCATCTGTTCTTGATGCTGTGCGTTCTAGGGCAACATTAGGCGAAATTATGAATGTACTCAAAGATGAATTTGGAACTTACATGGCGCCGAGTGGATTTTGAGGTGAATATAATGGATTTTGGACCAATACGAATTGACCACATTGGAATTGCAACACACCAACTTGACGATACTACGGGTTTTTGGAAACTTTTGGGCCTAAAGCAACATTCGGAGGATGAAACTGTTCTCGATCAAGGTGTTATGACACGCTTTTTTTCAACCTCCACGCTCAATGAAATTGGAGATGTCCCTGCAAAAATAGAATTACTTGAGCCAACAGCGGATGAAACACCGATTGGGAGATTTTTGAACCGACGTGGCCCAGGTATTCAGCAACTCTGTTTCAGTGTGGGTAACCTCACCGGGCTGCTAGAACATTTACAGCGAAATGGGATTCGTTTGATTGATGAAAAACCTCGATTGGGTGCTGGAGGGCAAATGATTGCATTTGTCCACCCTGCATCAACAGGCGGAGTCTTGGTCGAACTCAGCCAAAGACGCTCAGATGAATGAGGGCGAATGCCTATAATCGTCCCGTCATTTGAGAGGGTTGATGAGGACTTGCATTGACCAATTACTGGCCCTGCCACACATTGATGCCCCGCGTATGAAGCATGAGGTGAATTATTTAGCAGGTCGTCTCGAAGAGTTAAGAATTCAAAGAAATATTAGCAATGAAGCATATCTTGATGCCGGTGTAATTCAGGGTGCGATTGAGTTGATTGCTAACATGATTGACATGGGTGTACCACAACGAGAGGTTCAACAAGAGTTACAACAGCAACTTTTCCGCGCCCAACGTCTTGAAACCAAGCACCCAGGGCTTAACTGGGCAGTCGAATCAGGCCGTGCGAGTTGAACAATCCATGGGCCCAGCTTTGCTCACCGCCAACGATGTATCCAAATCGTTTGGAGAAATTCAAGCTCTGAATCATGTTAATTTGGAGATTCATGAGGGTGAAATTGTAGGATTAGTAGGTTCAAACGGTGCGGGGAAGACAACACTACTACGCCTTTTTTCAGGTGTTTATGAACCTACAAGCGGTACGATGACTCTCGCTGACGGCAAACACGTCAAGGAAGCACGCCAAAATGTTGGTGTAGTCCCTGAATCCACCGGTCTTTATTCACGATTGACTGCGTGGGAAAATATTCGTTATCATAGCAGACTTCATGGGTTGTCAGATGATATCGCATGGCACAGAACTACCGTCTTTGCACAACGTTTGGAGATGCTCGATGCTTTGGGTCGGCATACCAAAGGATTCTCTCGTGGGATGAAGCAAAAAACTGCCCTTCTTCGAGCACTTGTGCACGCCCCAAAAGTGCTCTTACTCGATGAACCAACAGCTGGATTAGATGTGACTAGTGCTCGCACGGTTCGATCCCTCGTTCGGCAATTAGGCGAGGAAGGAGGGACTGTCATTTATTCAACACACCAATTAGCAGAAGCTGAGGCCGTTTGTTCTAGAATTATCATCATTCACAACGGCGAGGTACGTGCCGATGGAACGCCCCAATCTTTGTTGGAATTAACAGGAGGAAAGAACCTTGAGGAAGCCTATGTGATGTTAACAAAGGATAAAGCGCGGGCAAGACAAGAGGATCAAAAACCGATGTCCAAAATTGCTACTTGGTGGCAATCATTCTTTACACCTAGAACACCAATGGAGGTTGGCGAAGATGAGTGATTCCTCACGACGAATTCGAACCATTGCCAAGAAAGAATTGATTGAATTCGCAAGAGATTGGCGAACCATCCTTTCACTTTTGGTGATCCCACTCCTTATGTTCCCCGTTCTGTTCATTCTGTTTCCATTACTCTTGGCATCTGAAGCTGCTGAATTGGATGCTCTTCAGGTGAATATCGTGATTCAAAGCAATGAATTTCCTGATGATTTGGAAGATTTATTGAATAATTCGAGCATGGAATTGCACTACGAATCTCTGACTTACGAAGGCAATCTGTCCAATCCAATAGGAGAGGAAGAACGCTTGCGCAACGGTAGCGTCGATGCAATTTTACGGTTTGAGAAAGCCGAAAATATCTGGCATTATGCAATTTTATTCATGTCGACTTCAGAGCGCGGGCAAGAAGCTCGAAATCGTATGTTAGATGTATTGAACGATTGGGAAGCGAACGAAACTGAACGGCGAATAGTGGATGCAGGCCTTGACCCAAATACCACTATCAACCCCCTACAGTGGGATGGAGATATTGCTCAGAGCGATGTTGCAACTCAAGGGGAACAAGCTGGAATGATGTTATCGCTCTTCATCCCATTGGTTCTCTCAGTCTGGACCTTCTCATCGGCAATTCAACCGTCGATTGACATGACTGCTGGTGAACGAGAACGCGGCACACTCGAAGCCTTGTTGGGTTTGCCTTGCTCAAGAATTGAATTATTATTTGGCAAATGGTTAGCCGTTGCCACAATCACAGGTATCGGGGTCCTCTTGCAAATCTTTGGATTACTCTTTGCCATAGGGTATTTGGCATCTACAAATCTGTTATCATTGCCGGATCTATCATTGACTACGGTCCTGTTTATTGCACTTGCAGTGATGTTATTTGCTGTGATGGTTGTTGCCTTTGAATTAGCTCTGGCGATGCGCTCTCATAGTGTTAAAGAAGCAGGTTCAGTACTCGGCCCTGCAGTGATCCTAATCCTTTTCCCTGCTTTGTTCACACAAGTGATTAACCTCGATGGGATTGAAGCCTTTTGGTTTGCTATCCCAGTCGTGAATGTTCTCCTTGCTTTACGCGAGTTATTGATGGACCGATTTGTGCTCGAACATATCCTTGTCTGGGTCGTAAGTTCAACAATTTATGCCATCGCAGCAGCGGTGTATGCTGCTCGTCAATTCAAACGAGAAGACATTGTGACAAGTCTATCTTAAGCTCCAAATGCAATCAAGGAATCTCGAACAATAGCACAAATAAGATCGATTTCCTCTGACGTGATGGCGAAATGCGGTGTAAAGCGCAATGCATTAACTCCACCGTGAATGACTCCTAAGCCTCGTCTTCGACACCAAGGTTCGATGGCATCAAATCCAACAACAGGAAACTTCGAAGGTTCCAATTCAGCGCTACATAGTAATCCTGTTCCTTGCACCTTGGTGATAACTTCTGGGAATTCAGCTTGGAGAACTTTGAGTTTCTCGACAAATTCCACACCGCGATTGCGGATATTTTGACGCAATTCTGGAGTCATACGATCCAAAACGGCGACCGCTGTTTCCAAGGCACGTGGATTGGTAGTCATGGTGTTCCCATAAATTCCGGTGACGTAAAGTGAGGCTGCCCGTTCATTCATGCCTAAGACTGACAAGGGATATTGACCAGCATTCAATGCCTTTGACCATGTTTCGAGGTCGGGGGCTTCGCAGTCCTCAAATCCTTCATAATCGACGATTGAAAGTGTTCCTTGGCCTCGAATCCCAGCCTGTATTGAATCTACCAAGAGCATACTCCCATGTTCAAGAGTCAGCTTTCTTGCTTCGTCGTAAAAATCTCGTTCAACACATTGCCCAGGGTTCCCTTCTCCTTGGACTGGTTCGATGGCGAGTAATTCAATGAAAACTCCGTCCCTGTTCGCATTGTCAAACGCCTCCCGCAATGAAGCTATGTCATTAGCAGGAACTAAAATCAAATTATCTCGTTCTTCGAATGTGGCGAGATGCTGTTGATATTTCGGAAGACATGAATGAGAGATTTGAGCAGGTCGATCAGTTCGACCGTGGAACCCTTGTTCAATCGCCATCATCTTGATTTTCTTCCCTTCATGCCTAGCACCCTTTGCCGTCAATTTTTTTGCATTGACATCGGCAATTCTACAACTGACTGTAACGGATTCTGAACCACTATTCATGCAGATAAAGGAATGAAATGGGCAAGAGCCCCGCATGTGCCCCAACTCTTTACGCAACCGGTTTTCAAGTCGCTTTTGAGAAAAAGATGCTGTCATGACATTGGCCATGACCCAGTTTTGCGACATGGCTTCGAGGATTTCATCAGGCCCATGGCCTGCTCCAAGCATCCCGTACCCACCATTATCATGAATAACTGCTCCATGTGCAGTGATAATCCAAGGACCACGCCCACTTAGTGCAACGTATGGATTGACAGTTGCTGGATTGTAAAAATTAACATATCCCTCTTGTAATTGTTCTATCATCGCCCCTTCATCCATGTCAAGGGCGCTATGACCAAATTCAGAGATGATGGCTTCTTGGCCTGCTGCTGCTTCATGGATTGCACGCCCTAATCTCGGATCATGGGGCAAAAAGAACGTGATTTCGTCATCGGTTAATCCTGTGGTCTGCATTTGCCCAGCACGACTCCGCATCAGGTGGAGAACTTCGATTGGGGCGGGTAGCACATCGGGAACCATGTCCGTTCCTCGCCTCGGACTTCTTTGAACATTGGGGCTCATTCATCTAGTAAAGTTCAATATAGAACACCTTAAGTATTCGCCCAGTATTACTATGCGAATACTTATATGCCAATGTTTTGAGGAGGAATCATGCCGAAAATTTCCTTGGACATGCCTCAAGAACTGATGTATGACCTCAAATTGCATGTGGGTGATGAAAAGAAATTTATCAGTTTAGCAGATGCAGTAAGAACAGCTTGCCGAAAGATGCTTGATCAATTGGATCAAATCGACGAGAGGCATGGTAGGAGGGGTGATTAAAATGGTTCAACGAGATGAAGCAATGAAAGCAGTTCGCGTTCTATTGGAGTTCATCGAGGGTGATGGGAAAGCAGAACGTGAAGGACTGTCTCGTACTCCTGAGCGAGTTGTTGATTCCTGGCAAGAAATATACGCAGGTTATCAAATGGATGCCGAAGAAATTCTAGATGCCACCTTCAATGGCGAGGGTTATGATGGAATTGTCCTCTTGCGTGATATTGAATTTCACTCCACCTGTGAACATCACCTTCAACCGTTCAAGGGAAGGGCTCACGTAGCATACATTCCTGTTGAACGCATTGTCGGCATCAGTAAATTAGCACGAATTGTGGAATTGCATGCACGTCGTTTACAGAATCAAGAACGCATCACAAAAGGAATTGCAGATGACATCGAGTCCTATTTGAAACCGCTTGGTGCAGCGGTCATCTTAGAGGCGTCTCATGGCTGTATGCAATGCCGAGGCGTCGCCAAACAACAGGCAGTCATGACCACTTCATCCATGCGTGGTGTGTTTTTTGAAACCGCTGAAGCTCGTGCAGAATTGATGCAATTGATTCAACAACCAAAACTATGAGGCTTTACGATGATCAGTGATACATGCCAACTGTCTGGAGAATCATCTGTTGATGATCCAACCGATTTGGCAACGGAATACAATATCGTTGAAATATTTCATTCAGTACAAGGAGAAGGATTCAGGGCTGGCATTCCTCATGTTTTTGTCAGATTTGGCTCCTGCAATCTTCGTTGTGAGTGGTGCGATACAAACTTTGACGAGCATGAACCAATGAATGCAATTGATATCTTGGGTGCGATTATGAAATTCCCGTGCAAAAATATCATCTTCACCGGAGGAGAGCCTATGTTGAATGACTTATGGCCACTCAGCCGGTTGCTCAAATCAAGGGGATATCACATATCCATTGAATCCAATGGAACCATCGAAATTCCAGAAGGTTTGCTTGATTGGATTTGTATCTCCCCGAAGGATCAAATGTATCCTAATGTCGCTATAAGGCAGCAAATAGGTGATGAATTGAAATGTGTCTATGTTGGACAAAACCTCAGCATGTACGATGAACTGCGCAAGGGCTTTGAGCATCATTTCCTCCAACCTTGTTACATCGACACCCAGAGTGTTGAGTGGAACGGTGAAAACTTTGCATCTACAGAAGCCATCGTGAAGAAACATCCTGGTTGGAGATTGTCCTTACAAACGCACAAGTGGATGGGAATATTGTAGGTGATTCAATGATGAGAAAAAAGGCCGTGATGGCACTGAGTGGTGGAATGGATTCATCAACTCTTTTGCTCCGTTTATTACGAGAAAATTACGATGTCACGGCTATTTCATTTGATTATGGTCAAAATCATAAGATCGAGCTCGAACGCGCTACCGAACTGATTGAACATCTCAAAGAAAATAATCAGACGCTCACTCATCAAATTGTCCAATTGTCGAGTGCCATGAATTTATTTGAAAGTGCCCTCTTAGGTGATTCCGAAATTCCTGAAGGACATTATGAAGAAGCATCGATGAAAGCTACAGTTGTCCCTAATCGAAATGCTATATTTGCATCAATTTTGTATGGAACTGCCTTATCGTTGAGTGAAAAACATCAATGCAATTCTGTTGTGGCTTTGGGAGTCCACAGTGGTGACCACGCCATCTATCCTGATTGTCGTCCAGAATTTTACCGAGCTCTCGAGCATGCATTTTCTATTGGCAATTGGGGCAGTGAACAGGTGGAATTTGTCCTGCCGTATCTTGATGATGACAAAATTGGTATCTTACGGGATGGTCTTCAGTCGTGCGTGGAACTTGAATTGGAATTTGATGAAATATATGTTCGAACTATTACATCGTATTCACCCGATCAAGATGGAAAGAGTGCTGGAACATCAGGCTCTGATATTGAACGGATTCTCGCATTTCATGCAATCGGACGTCGTGACCCCATTGATTATGTCAAACCATGGGACGATGTCCTCGCCAATGCCCTGAATGTGGAACGGGCATACCGTGATGAATCATATCGAGAACAACTCACTAAGTTACAATACCAAGTGACTCGATTGCAAGGCACAGAACCTGCATTCACCGGTCAATATTGGAATGAGAAAAGAAATGGAAATTACCATTGCATCTGCTGCGATACCCTTCTCTTCATCTCATCGATGAAGTTTGATTCTGGTTGTGGATGGCCATCATTCCATAGTGAACACCAAGAAGCAAATATTACGAGAATTGAGGATAGAAGTCACGGTATGCTTCGCACAGAAGTCCAATGCAGTCGTTGTGAAGCCCACCTGGGCCATGTATTCAACGATGGGCCTCGAGCATTTGGTGGAGAACGATACTGTATTAACTCAGCATCCATGAATTTCCTGCCTGCGGAGTGAACATTATGACAACAAGCATACGAAGATACATCGAAACAGATACAGGACACCGCGTTCCAAATCACAAATCTAAATGCCGACACATGCACGGTCATCGATACAGATTTGAAGCTGAAATTGAAGGTGACGTAGTGAATATTTCAGGGGTTTCTGAGGAGGGGATGCTCATGGATTTCTCAGACATAAGTGAATTGTTAACCATACACATCCACGATGTGATCGACCATGCCTTTGTTGTCTATGAAGGAGATGAACTCGGCCGAGCCGCATGCGAGGTCATGGGGGATAGCCATCGGACGGTGATTGTACCGTTTATCCCAACTGCTGAGAATCTTGCGAAATGGGCCTTTGACACATTGGCCCCCCATATTCGATCTGCCTATGGAAATCGTCTGCAACTCGTTGCAATGCATTGCAGAGAAACTCCAAAATCCTTAGCAACATGGAGAATTTGATTACTCAATTTTTCTCCTTCGTTCGTTTCTCCAATGGGGATTATCTGAACAAAATTCGAGTGCAGTAGTGGCATCAACAAAACCACCAATCAAACGTGTTGCTTCATCTTCTGTAGGAGCACTTCTCATGAGGGTTCGTTTAAGCGATTGCTCCATGGATGATTTTCGCTCTGGCTTACCAGGAAGAGCCTCACTAAACTGGTGAATTGCTTCAATCATGGTGGCTCTTAATGGTGGAGATATATGTCGTTGAAGTGGGACGATGTCTGGTAAACCTGCGTCGCTTCCCTGAGACCTTATCACTCTTGACCGTTGACATTCATACAAAAGGGCATTGACCGCATGACTCAGGTTGGCAATTGGGTAACCCTCCCAGGTTGGTAATGTAACAAAGACATCACAACGTTCCAAATCTTCAGTGGAAAGGCCTTTCCCCTCTTCACCAAACACCAAAGCCACCTTGAGATTTGTATCTGTAATTCTGTCAACCATTTCCCACGGATACATGAAATGACGGAACAGCGTTTTGTCTCCAATTTCACGCTTACCTGATGTTCCCATCACCAATGAAAATTGATCTGTAGCCTCTGAAAAAGAGTCGAATATTTTTGCACCGTCAAGGACTCGTCTTGCATGTTTAGCACGAGCAAATGCTTCTCCATCATCAAGAGAACATTTCGGGTTGACAAGGACGAGTTGATCAAAGCCATAATTCAGCATGCTACGACATACCGCCCCTAAATTACCGGGGTGGGATACACCGACCAAAACAACTGTGAGGTCGTAATGCGAGAGAGGAAGTGGAATATCTGCTCGCTCGCCCATGACTAAGCCTCCTCCCGTTGATTCACAAATTCCATTATCCATCGAGGGTCACAAATGACGTAAAGAAAGAACAGGAATCCCCCGTTTTCTCTGTCACTCATGACCAATGAGCGTTTCTTGATGTTGTGTTGATGCCTGAGGTGTAAAATAAGAGCTTCAAGTTCTTCAGCGCTTTCACTATGAACGCTAACAGGCATTCGGTCCCAATCGACACGGACCGTCACGAAAGATCACCGTTCAATCGGTGCGTCGTTGTCGGTAACGTGTGACGTAACCAGCAATCCAGTTGCGAAGTTTCTTTGACTCCACATCGGTGAGTTGATTCACCATCAATTTGTTGTGGTCAAAATCATCGGTGAATTTTTCACCGTGCTCTTCACACAAACGAATGGCTCGAATTTTGATAAAACTTGGTCGAATATTTCCCATGCTTGTTCACTCCTTCATCAATTTGACTTCAACTGGAATTCCAGGTTCGTCGTGGCGTGTCACCAACAATCGAATCTTACGAGGAGGGTTTTCAATTCCTCTATTCCAAATATGCTCGTTGACCTCAGGGTCAATGTAAAGTTCCTCATCTTCCTTGACTTTGAGATGCTTAATCACTTGTTCGCGGATGATTTGCATGGCTCTTGGAGCCCGCTTGTAGCGTGTGATGTTCCAAGCATTACGCAATGGAACAATGAGTTCGGATTCGTTTGGTCGTGCCATCATAATCACCTCATCGCTGGAGCTTACTGCGTCTCCAATGGTGTCGCTTTGGATGTGACACTGTGTTTCGGTCGGTCTTGAGCATGACCCAAACTGGGACACGCCGATTCTGCTTTCCTGCCTTCAATAGGCGAATTTTCTTTGCTGCTGGTTTATTTTTTGACATATCGAGCACCTTCTCAGATTCTTCGGATGGACGCATTACTGCGGCTCTTGGATTGGTTTGCGAGCATTTGCTTCAAGGAAGCATCACTCATCGGGGTCGACAATTTACCAGCGGCATGGAGTTGGATCAATTGCTGTTTAATCGATTGGACACGTTGGGGCTCTACTATGGCAATGCGTGCCAATCGTGAACGAGCATCGGGTGATAGGATGGTGCGAATGGCTTGATTCAACTGCTCTGACACCATGGCGTCCTGTTGTGCCTGCTCTTCGGCTTTCAATTGGTTAACAGCTTGTTCTTGCAATTGCCCTTGGAGTTCTTGAAGGCGCTTGGCACGAAGTGCAGACAACTCATCATCTTGAGATGCCACCATACTGCTCACCCTTTTCAGCTCCAATCAGTACTTGTTCAAACCTGGATACTGTGATTCAGCTGAGTCACGGACCGAATGAGCAACGGCGTCAATTAATTTTTGACCTGAGGCTGTAATTTGACGACCAGAATACAAATCCTGAGTCATCTGTTTTCCGTCATCACCGAGAAGAGGAATGGCTTCCATTTGCTTGCTTTTCTCATTCCAGCGCTTTGCAATATTACCATCGTCGTCCTTCTCCCAGCGATTGACTGTCTTGGAATGGGATTTTTCAACCAGTCCTGCATCCTCAAGTTGTTGAAGAGCAGTACGGATGATGTGGCGGGAAGCAACACCAGGAGTGTTTGGCATGACCCCGTTATCTTTCTTGCCACCAAATGCTTGGGCAAGGTGAGTTGCGCCGATTGGCCCGTTACGGGAGACCTTTCGAAGAATGGCCGCCGTGCGGAGATACCACCAATTTGATTGTGTTGGGGGGCGTTCTCGATCGACAGCAGTTTTGACGTAATCGGCCCACTCAGGCATGGAAATTGCATCCTGTTCGGCCATTGCATCGGCAAGAGCAGGCATTAAGAGGTCAGCGGGAATGTCATACACGGTCGTCATAACGATACACCAAGCAACATGGCGACCGTCCGCCCCTATATGAAAAGAACGGGTCATCCTCGCATGGGAAGAGGCCACATCGCCATATTTATTCCGCTGAATACAAGCCTTGATGAAGTCCCCCCATTTGGTTAGACTGATGAAGAAGGCATTGGCGCAAAACCCGAACCTTTTGCGCACCCTCATCGGTCTTTCCTTGACCCTCATATTCATGCTCTCATACGCCGTATATGGAGCCACCGTATCTCCCTCGGTCTACGTCTACACAACGGAAGCGACTGTTACCACCTTTGAGGAGCAACCGACTAACCGAATATACGATTCAGATGAAAACGAAACAACTTGGCTGTGGCAATTTTCAGCGAATGGTAAAAATCTGACTTGGGTTAATGCTTCATTTGAAGACCTTTCAGATGAGAGCATTGTTCGGATCACATCAACTGCAAAACTCTACAGCCATGAGCTCTTGGGAATCACATATCAACCAGAAAATCCTCAGGATGATGAGTTTTCTTGTGCTGAGTCATGTTATCACAATATCACACATCAACGTATTTCTGACACAGGTGGCGAACTAGAATTCCATGGCCTGACCTCAGTCGACCCAGCTCGGCGCTCAAATGGCTCTGTTTTTGCACAATCTCTGGAGGAAGCTCGAGAAAAGGCAGGAAATCTTGTTGCATACAACCACACACCTTCCGTTATCAGAATTGAAATTATTGAACAGGGCAACCGGAGCACTGAACCATACGTTGCGGTGGAAACCGTCAATGAAATCTTGGATGAGGTGGATGTTTTTTCTGTTGATGCGGCAACTGAATTCCTATGGGCCTTTGCAGCCGTAGTGGGGTGTTTTTCTATTGTCCTGATCCCCTCATTCACGGTTTATTTTGCCGCCAGAGCGAAAGAAAAGAGGGATGAGGCCAAACTTGAATCTGCTCAGGAGCGTGTCACTATTTGGGTGGAATCCGAATCAGAGTGATGAAAAACTCCTCCATTGCTCTCATATAGATTAACCATATCTCCTGTTTTTGACAGACATGATAAGAAGGACGGCCATTTTTTTCTTGGTGCTACTTCTAGCCGTTTCATTTGGCCCAGTTGTGACACAATTAGAGGATGAAAATACTGTACACCTCACATCAAAATCAACAGGTGTTGATCTATCCGTCACCAATGTCGACATCTCATATACCAACAGTATAGATGAAAATAATTACCGAATGTTTTCTTCAAACCATCCCATTCTTGGATTCAACAGACCTGCTGAATTGTATGTAATTGATAGCATGGTCAATGTGTCTGCCACACTGACCGTCACGGTGGAAAATGACGGAACTGCTTCATCTGGCGTCATCGATGTGAACGTGCGAGTTCTCCACAATGAATACGCGTACTTTGAATTGTTTAATTCCACGGTTCAAATGGCAGCATTAAGTGGCTCATCCTCGAATACAGTGGAAGTGCCAATGACACTTGGTTATGCTGGAAATCACACACTGATGATTCGTTCAACTTCAACTATTGCGGATGACAATCCTGCCAACGACCAACTCACGAAGGGATACTCTGTAGGAAGTCATTATTACAATTGTGATAACACTGTTGGATGGGTCATCGGCACCGAATGGGGCCTCAATTCAGACACCTCGATCTCAAAAGGAACTAGTTGCCATGTGGGCAACGGACAAACAAGCAGCTACAGCAGCAGCATGACTACATCCCTGATCACACCTCCAATGAACATGTCTGATGCCATACCAAATCCCTTGCGAACGACTGGGTTTTCCTTCTATTACACTGGTAGTGCTGCAGTCAATGATCAATTGAAGATTTATGCGAAAAATTCCTTCGGTGCTTGGAATGAATTGGCATCCTTGAGTGGAAGTGTGGACTCAAGCTTCCTAGATGGAGCCAATTGGCAAACATTTAGTGTCAATAACAAAGGTGCCGTATCGCCACTTATTCCTATGCCAGATGAATATTTCCACTCATCCACACAAATCAAATTTGAATTTACAAGCGATGCATCGGGTGCAGACATAGGTTACTGGTTTGATGAGCTTGTCTTCATGTATGATCAACAAGCAAAACCATCAGAATATCAAGTGAATGCCCAAGGCATTTCTACAAATGGGGCCCTGCCTGGGTCTTGGGGAAGTATCGATGTGGCAATCGAGAACACAGGAAATATTTCCGGTGTATTCCTCCCATCCATTCAAGGAATTCCCGCTGGTTGGGATGTGTACTATGCCCGACCATCAGGATCGAGCTTCGATCCACAAGACGGGTTAGTTGTCAATCCAAATTCAATATCAGAATTTAGTTTAATGATTAAGCCTGATGGCAATGCATCCATTGGCCTTCACCAAATGACTATGAAAATTGAATCCAGTGAATACTCGCAAGTCTCTACAACCTTGCCTGTTCAATTTTTGGTGATGGCGGACCGAATCCCAGTCATCACTCCCCCGGCAACCCGGCCAAGCTGTCCACCATCCTTTACCTGCACCTTCGAAGTTGAATTGAATAATGTGGGGCAGGCAACTGATGTATTCGACCTCTCCATTGACAAAAGTTTACTCAGCCAAGGGTGGGATGTGGCCTTTGCATGGTCGCAGGACACCTCAATTCTCATACGTCCTGATCAACCACTTACGGCCCTCATGACACTCACTGTTCCCGCAGGTACTGCACCAGATACACTGAGTTCAGTTGACATATCAATGGTGGCACAGAACGATAGTTCCAGAATCGCGATTGAAACGATTTCTGTATCGGCATCGATGACAAGTATTGCAAGTGTTGACCTCATTGAATCACAGAAAATCGACCGATTTGAGGTTGATGCTGGTGAAACAGTGACACTAACATACACCATTTGGAACAATGCTACTCGTCAGGACATATTTGACATGCAAGTGATCGTGGAAAATGAAGGACTGTGGATTGTACATCAACCTACGCGTCAAAATGCTGTACTCAATTCAGGATCGAGCACTACGTTCACTGTTGTCATAGAGGTGCCCGAAAATGCACAGGCAAACGATCGAGGGCCAACCATCAAGCCGATGATTGAATCTCAGAGAAGTTTCATGCAAATTGAGGGTCCAGAATTTGACTCGTTGCGCGTGACGACGAGTGAAGACTTATCACTTCAAATTCTTGAAGCACCAACCTCGCTATCTCCTGGAACCCCCAATTTCGCGGTTTTTGAAGTGATTAACAATGGAAACGGTGCAACACAGGCCATTTTGGAACCTGTTAATTTCCCCGACACTTGGACGTGGTGGATCACCATTGACGATGAGGTACATACTGGGCCGTTGGAACTCTCTGTATCGTATGATTTATCCCATAACCGAACCGTTGAATTTTGGTTCGAAACACCGGCATCAGAGGCTGCTGGAGAATTACACACTATTCAATTGGAAGTCAAGACATTTGTTCCAGGGGAGGACATCAACCCAGATGACAATTTCGTCGAATTCTATGCTACAACCAAGTCCGTTCGCAGCCCATCAATTGTATTGTTACCTCATCAGAATTCCGTGATGGCAGGAGGATTATTCACCATTACCGCCCATGTTGAGAATCAAGGGAATGCGATAGAAAATCGACTTCGTTTGAAGGCGACTGTTTCGTCATCACCACCAACCGAAGGAATTCTCTCATTCCTCACCATCGACGGTGGTTCTCGTGATATTTCCCAAGAAACTGATTTTATGATTCCACCAGGTGAGATCACTAATCTTTCGATTGATGTATTGGTCCCAAAAGATGCCCCATTGGGCACACGATTGGTCGTTAAATTTGAACTCCTAGGGGCTGTTGATGAAGAAGATTTGCCCATTGTCATGGTCGAAGAGGGTATGGTGATTATTGATCAACGCCGGTCCATGGAAGTCACAGCAATTAGTGCCGCGAATACTACAGTTCCAAACGGGGCAGCTGGTGTGATATGGGTGAACCACACTTCCACCTCATCATTTCAAGAAACGTACATTCTCAATGGTATAACGCCAGAAGGCTGGCAATTGACTTGCAATAAAATTCTCGTCAATGAATCTGGATTGCCATTCAATACCGCCCCCGGACATATATCACCTGTAGTCACGAAACATCATTGCGAGGTTTTGCGGCTCTCTGGACCCCATGAAGGAAATGTGTTCATACAACTGACAACAAACGATGAAGTGTTGGAATATTCAAACACTACAACAATGAACTTTGAGAAAGTACAAGACACTCAATCCCTTTCTTCGACAACGATTCTTCTTGGTAGTGGAGGAGGAGTCATGCTGATTGGCATCATCATCTTAACATTGAAGATGAAGTCGAATAAAGAAGATGATGATCTCGTTATGGATGACGAAAAGGGAGTTGTTGACATCCCCCAAGGTCCCCCAGTGAGTCAAGCCCCAATTCAGCAAGAAACTCATACTGGATTGCAGGCATCGAATATTGAACAAACACCATCAACAGGGCCGCCTCTACCTGAGTCTGGCCTTCCTGATGGATGGACCATGGAACAATGGGCGTACTATGGGCAACAATACCTTGATGGGGCCCCGTGAACCGAGTGAAATCATGGACTCATACTCACCCGTGTGGTATGGATTATGGTTCATAGTTTCAATCTGTGGTGTTTTGACTTGGTACCTGAGGAATTTTAGTCAACGAGTTCAAACAACCAAGTTCGTTGCCTTGTTGGGTTCAGCCACCATGTTGACGCTCCTGATTTGGACTTGGACTGATTATTGAGGTGTTGATATGCAAGAACTCGCAGGCATTGAGAATCATCCAATGAAGGGTCAATATCCCTGCCGTTTACCAGTTTGGTGGGCACGCCATGGATCAGTCCATAAAGATCCAAATGAACGAGGCGTGAGTGGTCGGAAAATTATCCTGCAAATTGTGAAGAATTTTAAAAAATTTGAGAGATGGGTGGCCAAAATACTCCGTGCACCAAAGATTCTTCGACGCCCGTTGGATCAAATGAACAGCACACTATGGGAATTGTGTGATGGCAGTCGCACATTTGCTGAAATTTGTGTGGTGATGAATGAGATGTATCAAGAAGAAATCGCTCCAGTCATTGCACGTACATCTGTAGCGGTTTCACTGCTCTCTTCACATAATCTAATGGTGGTACTTGAGGAACCGCTCAATCAACGATGGCGGGTAGGCCCAGGATTAATTCCTGAGTACCATGAATTGGAAATCTCGGAAAATGAAGCCTATGACCTGGAACTACTCGCTGGAGAAACACCTTAGGCAATCTGGAATCGCTTTCAACTGTTCGATAGGTCTTGCGACCACCACATTCACTCCGTCATCGACAATCGGGCGTTGTAGGTGCTGAGGGTTCTGAACAAGGAACACGAGTACTTCCTCGAGCGATCCATCTTTGCTGATTGGAAGGTCTCGGTTCCAACGTAAAAATTCGATGTGAGATTGTTGTGAACGATTCATGAGATCCTTAAGAGTATCAATTGATGGTGGTGCGGCTTGGTAATCGATAATATTGGGAGACAAATCATGTTCTTGTAACATGTCAACTACTTGACGAGATTTTGAACAACGATTGTAATGATAGACATCCATGTTAATGGCAGGAATTTGCAGTTTATGATGGTGTTTGAGGTTCCCAAATAAGACGCAATCCAATTCCATCGCTAGATTTGCTTTCATCGGCAGAAGAACGGGCCGAGGATCTCGTTGAATCACTTTCTGTAAACCAGGAACCTCCACGAATCACACGGCGAGTGGTCCCCTCAATTGTGAAAGGTTTTTGCTTCCTCCTAATATCATAATTCCGAACCCAGTGGTCCATGCACCATTCTGCGACCAATCCATTCATGTCATGAATACCCCATGAATTCGGTTTTTTCAAGCCCACTTCCCGGGTTGAACTCCCTGCATTACCAGCATGCCATCCATAATCGTCTAACTCTGTATCGGAATTTCCAAACCACCATCGACCTTTTGTACCGCAACGAGCAACATATTCCCATTCTGATTCACTTGGAATTCGCCATTTCCCAATGAAACCGAGTCGTTCTTGATCCCCCTCAAGTTGGTTTAATTGCTCAAGAAAAACCATCACTTCGTCAAAGCAAATCGATTCAACTGGCCGTAATCCAGCACTCCATCCCTCCTGAAATTTTGATGGGTTTTCTCCCATCACATCCAACCATTGCGCTTGGGTCACAAGTCGTTCTCCAAAGAAAAAGGGTGATTCAATGGTGAGTGAATGAGGGGGATGTTCATGGCGAGCACCGCTGCCGACGCTATCGCCCATCACAAATTCGCCAGGTTCAATGAGATGAAACGAACCTCCCCAGCGGTCGGTGAACATTGGGCGCGATTGGTCCATGGACATCGACTCAATCTACGAATTTTCTTGAGGTGGAAATAACCGATGTGACCAATGCATTCAGACGTTCTTGGAGGGAAACGTCATTCAATTCACCATCATCGTTGAAGGCTTCCTTCACATGTCCAATCGCCAATTGTTCTGGAACCGGCCAAGCATGGAGCCAGCGAAGTGTGATACGCATGTGATTCAAGGTGTTTGAATTGGTTACACCTCCCAAAGTGGACATCAAACCAAACACCTTACCTCCGACGTGTTTGTCATACATCCAATCAAAAGTATTTTTCATGACTCCAGACATTGTGCCGTGATATTCCGGAGACGCGACCAAAAATGCGTCGCACTCTGAAATGAGAGCTTGAAACTCTTGCACATGAGGGTGATTCCAACAGCCATCTTCTCCTACAAGTGGTAATGGTTTTTCGTTCAAATCCCAAAAAAGAATCTCTGCGCCTTGTTCTTCTGCCTCTTTCAATGCTGCATGAACAAGCATCCCTGACTTTGATGATGCGCGGTATTCCCCAGCGAGTCCGAGTAATTTGAGTCGTTTCTTTCCCATGCCCATGGCAGAATGTCTCAACCTTTGAATGTAAGGTTGGTGTAAAATCAAACATAAGCAACCCTTATGCGGAACGGTTGCTCGGTTCAAAGTGGTGCTAGCATGAGCGGTGAAGACGATTTAACTTCTGAGACCGACATTGATGCTGAAATTGAATTGGAAGATGTCGCTCTTACGGCAGTTGATGACGCCATTAACGCTGTAGAAAATCAGGAAACTCCCCCCACGGAGGACGTTGAAAATTCTCCAGAAAATAAACCCACTTCAAGCATTCCAGAAATTGATGATGTGGAAAACGTGGAAGAGATGCTTGAAGTTCTCCTCAACATGGGAGAAGAGCGTTCGAGAAAAAATGATGTCAAAGGAGCCCTTCAAGCATTCAACAAAGCGATTGCACTGGATCCCTCAAGTGATATGGCCTGGTTCAACCGTGGTGTTCTTCTTGAAGCCCAACAGGATGCAAGAGGGGCACGCCAATCTTTCCAAATTTGCTTGGACTTGAATGAGGAACATGCACCCGCAACGGCGAATATGGCAATTCTTCTCGAACGAATTGGAGATCTGGAGGGAGCCTATTCAATGGCAAACCGTGCACTAGGATTCTTCCCTGGCCATCCTGCGTTGGTCGAATTAAAAGAGCGATGTCGAAACAGTGACATTTCAGTTCCTATGGAAGTCATGGAGCCCTCAATTCCTGTGAGTCAAACATTTGATATGAAACAGGTTGAAAAAATTGCGGAAGAGAAGGGTATCGAGGACCCGGAGGCTCTATTGAATGAAGCAGTTCATCACGATCACGATGCAGACAATGAGTTGACTCAAGTTGAATTAGAGAGTGCGGCAGAAGTTGTCATTGCACAGCAAACTGTTGTCGCTGAGCAGGAAATAGTGGTTCAACCAGCACCAGAAATTGTTCCAGAATTACCTGTTCAAGAGACTCAACCAGATATTGATTCGATGGTTGAAGAGGCGACCGAGCATCTCAAACAAGGCAATGCTAAGGAAGCACTGGCTCTCCTGAAACCTCACCTCAAAACCATTGGAGCTAAGCACGCACCTGCATGGAGAATTGCTGGTGGATCTATGGCTCGTCTCAATCTTGATGACCATGCAATTGCTGCCATGACACATGCCCAAAACCTTGAGCCTGAACACGCTCCAGGTTGGTTTAATTTGGGTTCAGTTCAGCAGAGAAAGGGACTCATAAAAGATGCGATGAACGCCTATCAACGGTCTCTCGAAGCAGATAGCGCGTACCTCAAAGCTGCCGAAAAACTCAATGCATTGTCCTTGGAACAAGGATTTATCGAGAGTTATCTTGATTCTTCTCGACGCATTTTGGCAATGGACTCCACACATCCTGTCAAGAACGGATTTGTCACCATGCTCATAGATCTTGCACGCGGTGAAAATCAAGTCATGGACCAAGTTTCAGGCTTACCACCAACCCTTCCCGCTGGGCCCGACATGGCAAAGGAAGCCATTGCATGGATGTCTGAAGAGCCATCTGAATTACATGCGCAGGCACTTTCTCTTAGTCTCCAGCACAGCGATGCTGTATTAATGTGGAAGCAATTGATTCAGCAGGATGGAAACAATTCAAACCTTTGGAGAGGTCTAGCTCACGCATTGGAACAAGCAGGTGATTTGGAAACTGCTCAGAAATGTCATGCGAAGGCAAAAAATATTGATGGAGATGCATCTGCCATTCCTGACGTCCAGACTACCGTTGAACCCGCAATCGAACACCAATTGGCATCTCCTCCAGAAGGGGAGCAAGAACCTGAACCGGCCGCATCACATGATGCACTTCTCATGCCAGAACCTGTGTTGGATCAACCCTCTGTTCCTGAGCCAGTAGTGGCTGAAGTTGCTACCAGCCAAGCCAATGATTTACTCATGACTCCCCGAGAAGTCATACCGAGTATTCCTGCAGAAGCTGAGCCAGAAGTTGATTTGGCAAAAGCTGCACTTGACGCTGCACAAACTGTGGCACGGACAACTCCACAATCAATCTCTTCAAATGCAATCTCCAACCAGGACGTTGCTTGGTTTAATCAAGGAATTCAGTTGATTGATGATGGGAAATACAAGGAGGCTCTTTCATGTTTTGACAAAGCCCTCCCTGCCTTTGCAGACGATGATGCAATGATCATTCGGATTTTGAACAATCGTGGAAATGCCTATTATTTCCTTGAAGAGTATCCAAAATGTGTTGAATCCTACCACCAAGCCATGCTCATTCGACCTACAGAAGTCCGTGGTGAAACATTGTACAACATGGGCACGGCTTATGCTGAGATGGAACGATATAACGATGCAATCAAATGTTTTGAACAAGCAATCCCGAGAGGCTTGGATACCACTGCCGCCCGTCGAGCAAAAGACCAAATCCGTCGATGCAATATTTTGCAAAAAGCGATTGATAAGAAGCAAAAACGACGCTGATTTCTCCACCTCCAAAGACCGACACTCGGTCAAGTTCAAAAAGGAGTGCCGATGTGAATTCACCATGGACTGCGGAACATGTGAGACAACAGGGCCGATGGTTGTCGTTCAACCTGATGAAATTCAAGTTGAGTTAACCATGAGCGATAAGGCGACAGAAATGTTGCAACAAGCGTTTGGAGACGACCGTTCACACGCCCTCTTGGTGGGTGTACTAAGCGGAGGATGCTCCGGTTACATGTATGATTTACAAATCGTTGAAACTACCGATACAGCATGTCAAGAACTGACCATCAACGGCTTCAGAGTTCTTGTCCCAAGTGCTTCCAGTCATCTTTTGAACGGTATCGAAATAGATTATGTTGATCGCATGATGGGCGGCGGATTCAAAATCAACAATCCAAATGCATCATCGTCATGTGGATGTGGCGAGTCCTTCGCTTGAGGGTAACAAATGGGTGTTTTCACCTTTGATGCCTCTGTCCTGTTGTTGCAAGGCGATGATTTGCTGCCTTTTCTTGACGGTTTGACGACCAACAAAGTTGACGGACCGTGCACGACTGTTTTTACAAATTTGCATGCAAAAATCATTGATGTTTGTGAGGTCATCCCATTCAATGATCAAGTTGTTCTTGTCGGTTTCGAAGCATCAAAATCTAATTTAATTGAACATCTCCGAGTCCGATTTCTGGGAAGAAACATCACTTTACAGGATGTATCCCATCTTAATCAGGTTTACTTGAGTAACAAGATTGTGAATGCTCCGGAAGGTTCCTTACACCATACAAGTTTCTTTGGTAAGATGGTTATCTGTTCAACGGCGAAGCCCGTTGAAGTCACATGGTCTGAAAACGATTTTACAGAATACAGAATTCAAGAGTTGTTGCCGTTTTATGGTCACGAAATCTCATCGGATGTGCACCCATTAGCCTGCGGCTTGGGGGCCTTGGTTCATCCGCAAAAAGGATGCTACATCGGACAAGAAATCTTGACGAGAATGAGAAGTCGCAACAAAATGGGCAAACAATTACTTCGTGTTGAAAACCCCGTTGACGACGCGTTAACTGTTGGTAAAACCCAGTCACTCGTCATTCGAAGAGTCTAAAATGAAGTCCTCAATATCCAAGGACATCTTTGAGTTGACTCTTGTAAAAATTGGCAGAACCTTGCAAAGAGGCGAGTTCGTCTTCAGATAATTCTAGTTCAAAAATGCGTTCAACACCTTTGGCCCCAATGATACACGGAACTCCGATGTAAACATCTTCCAAACCGTATTGGCCAGAAAGTTTGCATGAGGCTGGAATCAAGCGCTTTCGGTCATTGAGGACTGATTCTGCCATGATTGCGGCTGCTGAACCAGGGGCATAAAATGCTGAACCACGCTCTAGAAGTTTGACGATCTCTCCGCCTCCACTTGCTGTACGTTCACTGATTGCTTGAATTCGATCTTCTGAAATTAATTGAGTGATGGGGATACCTCCGACGGTAGTGTAACGTGGCAAAGGGACCATGGTATCACCGTGACCACCTAGGACCATTGGGGACACATCCTCCTCTGCACATCCAAGTTCTAGCGCGATGAAGTGGGCCATACGCGCACTGTCAAGGACTCCTGCTTGTCCAATAACGCGCTCAGGTGAAAATCCCGTCACCTGTTGCATGTGATAGGTCATCAAATCCAAAGGATTGGTAACCATCACAATCGTGCTATCAGGAGCATGATTACGAATACCTTCACCCACTTGGGAAACAATATCTGCATTTTTTCCAATCAAATCTTCACGGGTCATTCCTGGCTGACGAGGGAAACCTGAAGTTACAACAACCACTTCTGCACCTGCGATATCTGTGTAATCTGCGGTCCCAGTGATCCGGCCGTCATAATTCAGCACATTGGCATTTTGGGACATGTCGAGAGCCTTTCCCTTGGCAAACCCTTCGTAAATGTCGAGGAGTACAATATCGGCCACTTTCATTTGTGCAAGAACAAAGGCACAAGTTGCACCAACATTTCCTGCCCCAATCACTGCAATCTTCCTACGTCCCGCTGCCATTATATCACCGAATATGAAGAACCAAATGACGATACTCCATAAGCACAATGGTTCAGATTCCTGAGGGAACTTCTCAACATCTTCCACTTCTACGAGAAGTTTTGTAGAGTTGCGACCATGGAGCATGAGCGAGGTGTCTAAAAACCCCCTTCAAGTGGGACACATGTCACTCCCCGACTCGGGGGGCGAAAACGATGCGGTGATGACATGAAACTTGGTGTTCCCAAAGAACCTGAAGGCGAAACGAGAGTGGCCATTGTACCCTCAAGCATGAAGAAATTGACCAAAGCTGGTTTTGAAGTATTTGTGGAATCTGGTGCAGGCATAAACGCCAACTACAGTGACCAAGACTACACTGATGCTGGTGCAAATATCGTTACAAGAGATGAAGCATTGGCCTGTGAAAACATTGTGACCATCCAATTTCCTGGTATCAAAGGCATCTCGGAAGGCAGCAACCTTGCATGTGTCTCCGACCCATTCCGTCATCCAGAATCTGTCAAAGCCTGCATGGACGCTAACATCACCTTACTCTCCATGGATATGATTCCACGACGCCTCTCAAGGGCACAATCAATGGATGTAAACTCCAGCCAAGATAATCTAGCTGGATACAAGGCAGTGCTTCTCGGCGCAGCCCATGTCCCACGTGGAATACCAATGATGACAACGTCGGCTGGTACCATTCGACCTGCAAAGGTAGTGATCATGGGCAGCGGAGTTGCGGGATTGCAAGCGATTGCCACCGCCAAACGCCTTGGTGCTGTTGTTTATGCATCCGATGTCAGAAAATCAGCAGCTGAGCAAATTGAATCAGTTGGTGGTCGTTTCATCGAAGTGGATGGAATGGATGATTTTGAAGATGAATCTGGTTATGCAAAACCCTTGACTCCAGAATTCATTCAAAAAGTGAATGACACGGTTTGCGGCGTCGCATCAGATGCGGATATCATTGTGACAACTGCTCGAATTTTTGGACGTCCTGCACCCATTACCGTCCCTTCCTCTGCTGTTAAGGAATTCAAGTCAGGAGCAGTTGTTGTCGACATGAACGCTGATGTTGGTGGAAATTGTGAAGACACTGTCCAAGGCGAGGTAATAACAACCGAGAATGGCGTTATCATCGTCGGAACCTCAAACCTCCCTGGCACCTTAGCAAACACAGCGAGCATGTTGTATTCAAACAACCTAACTACCTTCTATTCATCACTTGTTGATGAAGGAAAGGTCAACATTACCGAAGAGGATGATATTCTCGTTGGTGCACCAGAAGGTTCTGATTTCTATGTCTCTGGGATGGGCGGAGTACTCATCTGCAAAGATGGTGCAATGCATCCAAAGCAAACTCGCTTGGCGGGGGTGGTTGAATGACAACAGTAACTGAAGCAGCCTTAATCGCAAATCTCACACTTTTCCTCCTAGCAATTTTCCTCGGATTTGAGTTGATTACAAAGGTCCCTGCAACTCTCCATACGCCACTCATGAGTGGTGCAAACGCCATTTCAGGAATTAGTGTTGTAGGTGCACTCCTAGGTGCTAACGTTGCGTATAAAGGTGGACAGACGGCTGTATCAGGTATCCTGGCATTCATAGCAATCGTCCTCGCAATGATCAATGTCGTTGGAGGATTTGCAGTTACCAATAGAATGCTCAACATGATTGCGGGAAAGAACAGGAGGGCTTGAAATGCAGGATTGGATCCCTCTCGGATACCTTCTTTCCGCAGCTCTCTTCATATTTGGATTGAAGAAATTGGGTCATCCACGAACTGCTCCCTTGGGTAATCAATACGGAGCGCTCGGGATGTTGGTCGCTGTTATAACGACCATCATTGATATGCAACTTGCTTCAGGTGACATGAACTGGACGCTTATCATCGCAGGACTCGCACTCGGCTCCCTTATTGGAATTATCATGGCCGTTCGTGTTGAAATGACAGGTATGCCTGAATTGGTCGCTTTGTTCAATGGATTTGGTGGAGCCGCTTCTGCTCTGGTCGCACTATCTGAGACTTGGGGGTATATTCAGAACTCTACAACAGCCCCTACCGACGAATTGACGATTGCGGTAATCATGATTGCAGCTGGCCTCTCCGCACTCGTTGGATGGATGACTCTGACCGGGTCCATTCTGGCAATGTTCAAACTAAAAGGTGGTATCTCAGTATTTGGAAAATGGATTAAAACGCCTACATGGGGCCCTACTTGGCTCAACCCAGTGAAGATTTTGCTCACTCTTTCTGTCTTTGTCCTCATTGGAATGTCGATCAATGACCCAGGAAATGAGAATTATCTGTGGGGCATCATCGCTATATCATGTATTCTTGGATTGGTTTTGGTGTTACCCATTGGTGGCGCAGACATGCCGGTTGTTGTTTCTCTTCTCAATTCACTATCAGGAATTGCTGCAGCCTTCACAGGATTCATTATTGGAAATTCAGTGCTTATTGTAGCAGGTTCACTCGTTGGGGCCTCAGGCCTCATTTTGACATTCATCATGTGCAAAGCAATGAATCGAACACTTCCCGATGTTTTGTTCAAGTCTTTTGGAGGGACGGTTAGCAAAGACACAGTAACCCGAACCAAGGTCGGATCTGATGCTGACGAGGTAGCCATGATGGTTGATGGTGCACAAAAAGTCATCATCGTGCCTGGTTACGGAATGGCAGTATCACAATGCCAGCACCAAGTGAAGGAATTCGGTGATTTGCTCGAAGAAAAATTCGGTACTGAAGTCAAATATGCTATCCATCCCGTTGCTGGACGAATGCCTGGCCACATGAACGTGCTCTTGGCTGAAGCTAATGTCCCCTATGAACAACTCATTGAGATGGATGAAATCAATCCTGAATTCCCAGACTGTGACGTCGCTGTAGTCATCGGAGCAAACGATACTACCAATCCTGCAGCACGTAGCGGCGAAGGACCGCTTGCTGGAATGCCAATCATCGATGCTGACGCAGCACGAACTGTGGTCATCATCAAGCGTTCACTCTCCGTTGGCTACGCTGGCGTTGACAATGATTTGTTTTACATGGATAAAACCATGATGTTGTTCGGTGATGGAAAAGCCATGATGACTGGCCTAAACAATGCAATCAAGGAAATTTGATTCAGTGATTTTGTGCACGGTGATGAAGCAACATTCAAAGAGCGAGGCTGAGTGGAAAAGGTAAGGTGAGTTCATGCAACGACGACTCCGCAACTTCTCGCTCATGCTCGTACTAAGCCTCATGCTTGCAGCACCAGCCCTTGGAAGCCCTAATGGTCCCCCATGGGAGAACAGTGGAGGTATTATTGTTGAAACAGGATGTACCTGTCACGGCGGAGGGGCTCCATCAACCGAAGTTGTCGTTTCAATTTCTGGTGTTCCTCGCGCCTACAACCTCAGTGAAACCTATGAATTCACTGTAAGTTTGCAACATGCGTCAAATGAAATAGGAGGCTTTGTCCTCTATGATTACAATTCAGGCACATTGACCGCAGGAGAAGGAAGTCAACAAGTTGAAGAAGAACCAGGGGCAGTGTCTCAATCAGCACCAGGCAATGACTGGGTTGTTTCTTGGACAGCACCTGCAGAAAACATTGGTCCAGTTGACTTTCAATTGGTAGGCAATGCTGTGAATGGAAACGAAGTTTTCGATGAAGGTGACAAGTGGAATATCCTGTCATTTATCATCAGTGAACCGGGTTCTGCTGCTATTGTTTCTGAGGAAGACATCTCTTTGCGAACCATTAGTGTTGGAGATTATGATTCTCTCTTCGTGGCTGAGGAGGATCCCGAAGCGGTAGAAGCGGAACGACAAGAAGGGATTGCACATAATTTCTTTACCAATGGTAACCTATACTATTGGTCCACTCTCTCACTCATTATCGTTGCAGCTGTCCTTCAGGGAGAATTCTACGAGCGTAAATTCGCAGGCGGACCTCCGCACCTCGACAAGAGTCTCGCAATACCTCAAGGTGTTCGACGTGGGTTTGTCGCTGCCGCCTTTGCAATTCTCTTCGCCTTCATGATTGAAGATGGACAACCATGGGGCTATGCGCTGGTTGTCGGAATGTTGACACTCTGGGCGATTTATGGGGTCTACCGCACCATTATCCAAGCAAGGGCACCCAAGACCTATACAGATTTGATCTGAGTGGGATGCAATGTCGGTCTTGCTTGAAACTGACACTGAACAAGCCATACAATCTCATCTTGATGAGTTAACACTTCGAACGACGATTTTATTTGTTTCAGTATCGTTGTTGACACTGGCTTGGTCGTTTGTGATTGACGACCTATTCATGATGTTTCTTAACCACATCCAGCCATGTGCAGAATCATGTCTGAACCTCTATCAACCAGCCCAATGGAGCGCAATAAGGTGGTTGAGTTCTCTCCTTTTGGGAATGATAAGTACAATACCACTAGCACTCCATCATATTCACCAATTCTCTCGCCCAGGATTGCTTGACAACGAATACAAATCTCTGAAACGTACAACCTACTCGGGTACAATGATCTTTTTTGTGATGGGATGGTTCATGTTGTATTGGGCCTTTCCAACCCTCTATTCAATGGGTCATGAGCACCAAACTTCCATGGGGCTAGTCGCTCAATACAGCGTTGTTGAAATGGTAGTTTTCGCAGCAATTTCTATTTGGATTCTCATGCTCTTCATGCTCTCATGGTCTGTTTTGGTTGCCCTCGGTTATTCAGGTGTCCTAACCAATGAAACAGCAGATCACTGGCGGTGGAAAATATATGGGATTGGTACCTTGCTCATCCTTCTCTCAATGCCAGAAGGAACAAATGGCTTGACACCTCTTCTCCTCATTCTGTATTGGGCTACGTGTGAAACCATAGGTAGGAATTGGTTCAATGCGTCGCCTTCACAACTCGGAAAGTCAAGCGTAAGACTCGATTATGAGGGCCGCCAACGCAGACTCTATGTGGCCGATTGTTCATGTTTAGGTGCCAATACACACCATGGACTTGGATCGATCAATGGATATGCGCTGGGTTCATTTGAAGCTCTATGTGCTAACAAGGACGACCGTAACCGTCTTCTTGAGCATACAATTGCTGGCAATTACACAGATATTTTGATCACGGGATGTGATACAAAAGCCTGCCCTGAGCGCTTGAAAAATAATCTGAATCAACTTGGCTGCAGTTTGCGTGGTCTGGACCTCATGGGCCTAGGAAGTTATAGGGCTGGCCCAGCAAGAGAACCTCGGGCTGATTTCGAAATGGCATTGATGACCATTGGCGAACCATTTCCAGAGCATCAACTCTTGGCGAGGGTTCAAGATTTCATCAATAACAACCCGCAATTCACCAAAGACATTCACATGGTTACTCATTCACGTCGGCAGCAAGGACCCTATTTTTCAGAGAGTGCACTGTTGATCAGAGTTGAGGAAATGTTGACTGGATTTGATGAATTCCGCACCAAGGCAATATTCCAAGATTGATGAATATTCAATCCATCTGCGCCGAAGATTCAAACCGAATGCCACCAACCCACACACATGAAGCGGTGGGCATCAATTCTGATGGCCTTGGCTTTTTTCTCAATCAGCCTTTGGAGTTGGATGAATGAGGAAACCATCAACGATTGGATTTCGGTGCAAATTGTGGAATCTCCACAAGGAGAATCAGAACTCCTTGGACTACAAAAAGACGAAACTTGGTTGGTGGTGGTGGTCGATTTTGCCAGTAACCCAGCCACCAATGCTTGGGGGACTGAACGAGCAGAACAAATGTTGAATCAAAGCACCCTCCAATACATCGAAGAACTCTCTGGCAGTACATCGAACCTTGACATTCATGTACATCCAGAACCGGTAAGAGTGAGTCAAAATCCATCCTATTACGGAGCCGATTCAAATGGACGTGATACTGATGTGAATGGGAACTTCCTTCCAAGTGAACTCGCAAGTGAAACAGTCAAACAGCTAGAGGATTCCTTGGATTGGAGTAAAGGTGACCTAAATGAAGATGGGATTGTTGACCGGTTTTTGATTCTACATACAACCAAAGGTCAGGAAGAAAATCCAGGTATTCAGGCCAGAATATGGAGCCATTTCACTCACTTTGACACACCAATCTCAGTTTCAGGGGGCCATGAAGTTCATCATTACACACTTGCGAGTTTGCAAACTGGAACGAGCGGAGTTGGTACTATTCTTCATGAAATGATGCATCAGTTGGGGGCGGTGGACTTGTATCCAGTTCATGCAGAAACATCGTACCAACCATGGAAAGGATTGGGCGATTGGGATATCATGGCAAGTGGAAATTGGAACGGTGGAGGAACATGGCCAGCATTGCCATCTGCTGCCTCAATGGAACTGATTGGGCTAGATGATCGTATTCAGGAATTGGACCTTAGTTGGCCTGAATCTGCTAGCAGTCCATGTTTGGGCCCAACCGTTGAGCTCCAACCCATGGGCGAATCTGGTCAAGCATTGAAAATAAAAATATCAGAAATGGAATCAATCTTTATTGAATGGAGAAATGACACTGGATTTGATTCTCGATTACCTGGCCACGGCGTCTTGGTGACATACCAAGACCTATCGGTTGGAAATTTTGAACGGAACGAAGTCAATTCGAATCCTAAATTACCTTGGCTTATGGTTCTCGAAGCGGACGGTAATCAAGACCTTGTACGTGGAATCAATGAAGGTGAACCCAGCGACCTTTTCATGAATGGAACTGAATTTGGGCAGCAAGGGGTAGTCATACGTACACATGATGGTGTGGCTGTACCTTGGACTGCCTCGGTATTGATGAATGAAACCGTGAAAATTTCATTTCAAGCAACCAATTGTTCTCCAAATTTTTCATTTAATCTTCCAGACCACAGTACCACAGTTCTTCCCAATGATTCCGTTCCTGTGACACTTTCTGGCCAGAGTTGTACTGTGAATCTCACATCAACAGATGGGAGGTCTGTCCTTCTTTCACCGAGCCAGCAAGGTGAAACAACACATGTGCTCACTTTCTCAGAGCCGGGTTTACCAAACAGCCTTTCCATCGTTTCTGGAACTGTTGATTGTTTGGAAGGGAGCATTGACATCATGTACCCCGTTCAAACATTGAATCGCATCCCTATTATTTCCACCATCAAACAGGTGATTCCTGTGAGTTCCGCAACTTCCCTGGCGATATCACTTCCTTCTTTGGGAGAAGGAAAGCAACGACTATCTGTTAGCATCGATGGTCCATTGGCTCGAATTGCAGAAGGTGCATCTTATGTTGACCTTGAAGATGGAGCGGTATACGAATTACAAATAAATCAGGAAAATCTCTTGTCAAATAACATGCTTGTCAGAGGAGACCTCATTCTCTCAACCGATGAAGGCGACTCATGGATCTATTCTGTTGAACTGGTTGCACAAGATGAAAATGAACCATGGTATGTGTCATGGAGAACTCCAGGTAGAGTTCTTGCGCTGACGATGTGTCTTCTTGGGATTTACGTATTGAGTGGGCTAAAGCCATCTCCATCAGCACCGGCTCAAAAGGTTGAACAGCCGTTGCAAATCCAAGAAACATCATCACTTGCCGACTCATGGGACGGAATTCAATCGATGAATCATGATTTTGAGTGAACAGACCGCTGAATGTTCAAAAACATCCATTCATCTTGGGGTCGAAGGGCACAAAGCCACCGTTTATTCACGCCCTCTGCTAATCGAACTGCTAGGCAAACTCCTTCCCAAGATGTTGCTGCCAATTCAATCGGTTGAATCAACCAGGGGGCATGTTCTGCTTCGATTTCTTTTTCATATGCCCTCCATTGGCACCCATATTTGAATCCAGGCCGAAGCAATAACCCATGATGAATGAGAGTTGCATACAATGAATCTGTGACTGGCCGTCCACTCAATAGTTCAAATTCTTCGAACCTCAAGTAACGTCCTGAGAGATGAGGGACACCGATAGCCGGCAGGGGCCATGTTTCTTCTCCAGAAATAAAATGGCCATCTTCTGAAGCCACCCCATCGTTCAAAAGTTTCTGAATTTCAATGTTCTGAGAATCAGACAAATGCTCTAATTTTTGTTGATTTCCTTCAGGCCATACATGGCTTAGGCAGTACACCGTCACATCCAATTCGTCATCCATAATACAAAGCTCAGGAATTTGCCCTTGATCAATGACATCGACCACCCATTGATTCAATTCATACCAATCAAGATAGTCATTGGTGTGATGAACACGGATTTGACTGAAAGCCTGTTCCTTCTTCCAAGAAAGGTGGCGTTCCCAGCGCATGGCCCATGTAGCACTGGGAAGATTTGGGAATCGTTGTCTTAAATGAACTGAAGGTACAACTATTTCTCCCCCATTTCTCATGATATCCATCGCAATTGATTTGGAGAGAAACGATGAGTCGTGTTCCATTTGTTCAGATACCCATCCGTCCCCTTGAGGCAAGGGGACATGGCGATACCAATGACAGAACATAATTTCCTCAGGTGTGAGAAAAACTCCGCCATCCCGAGTCAATGTTCCCAGAC
The DNA here is from genome assembly GCA_022426155.1 of Candidatus Poseidonia sp. Classification (GTDB taxonomy): domain Archaea; phylum Thermoplasmatota; class Poseidoniia; order Poseidoniales; family Poseidoniaceae; genus Poseidonia. Next base: position 60,146 of record JAKMEE010000005.1, read on the forward strand.
CACTTTTTTGATGTAATCGTTGGGATAATGGAGCTGGTAAATACCATTGTCCATCCAATAGTTTTGGTGATTCTATCGGGGTGCTAGGGGGCGAATTTGAGGTCAACGAAGAACCCAAAGGACGAGTCGTACGAATTCGTGGCGTGTAAGTCCGTTCTCTACGCGCCATGGTCCGACCATTGAACACTTTCATTTATGCTCGTCGCAGATGACCGATTGCCCTATGTGCTGTTGTGTTGTGAGAAGAACAGAGGGGGGCCAAAGATGGTGGATGGATTTCTAGGCTCGCTAACAACAGAGGAACGAACTCTTCTTCATTTACTCAATCAGCAACTACCAAGCGGGGGCTGGGAGGCACCCGCTGCCTTGACGCAAGCAGGAATCTCTGCTGCAGTTCACGTCCAAAGAAAGCACATACCAAGAACGCTCAAACACATGGAAAAACAGGGCTACATCAATGTTGAGCAACGTCATATCCCTGGTGGCAAACAACGGAAACGAGTCTATACCCTCACTGAGGTGGGAACAAATGCTGCGAATTCACTGAGCGAAGGATTGCTGAGTAAAGAGATTCATCGCGATGGGAAGAAGACCATACTCAAAACTCTCCATTCTAATCACCAGTCTATACTTGAGTTGTTATCTCATCTTGATGAAGGGCTTTCTTGGTCTGAACAACCATTGGTATCTCCAGTTTCAAACCCTGACGGAATGGCGTCCATTGATGCACAATATGGTGAGGAACTCGTTCGACGAATGTTCTCAAGAGCCTGGGAGGATGGAAAAATCACACGTGATGAACAATCATTGCTCAATGAAGTCGTTGATTTTCTTGGTATGCACCCTGAACGAGTACGTCGTTTATCCAATGAAGCTCGCAAAGCAGCAAATGCCCCTCCGCCCGAAGATGTATATTATGAAATGATCTTGCAAGCCCTTGAAGACGGAGAGGTCATGGAAGAAGAATTAGCACTGTTGGACACGTTTCGTATTGCTTATGGAATCGATTCAGTCACACATAATTCACTCCTAGAACGTGCTAAAACCACGCCGCAATTTTCTGAACACTTCCATCAATATGCAGCAGCTGTAAAAACTGCTTACAAAGACAAAATCATCACCGCAGATGAACATGCTATCCTTCGAACATTACGTGAACAATTAAAAATCCCAGAATCAGAACACAACCAAATCATGGGTGAGTTGACGGGGCAAGTGGGGTGAAGTCATGGGTATGAATGATGAAGAAGCAATATTGCACGATGAACTCTCAAAAATGAAACAGCACCTTCGTTCAAAGGACGATGCAAAAATCGTTCTCATCGGGGATGTCATGATGGATTGTTACATCCATGGCTATGCTAACAACCTCAATTCTCGAGCACCAGTTCCAGTACTACGCGAGACATCTCGTGAGGAAGATGTCGGCGCTGCTGCCCATGTTGCACGGGGATTGAAATCCATGGGCATGAGGAGCCATCTATTCGGGGTAGTTGGTGACGATGTGGCAGGTTTGAGCATTATTGAAGCCCTCGAAAATGAAGGTGTTTCAACCCACGGTATTGCCATCATTGAAGATCGCATCACCACTGTAAAAACACGGATGCTGGCATCTCGAGAAAGCCTAATTCGAGAGGAACAATTGCTGCTCCGATGGGATATTGAAGAAGATGACCCTGTTCCTGAGGAGGCTTCTATTGCGATGTATGAGCAAGCCGCTGCAGACATTGAAGGCGCATCTGCACTCATTCTGTCGGATTATGGGCAAGGTGTTGTCACCGACAAAGGTTCAGAAACACTGGTTACGATTGCTCGTGAGAAAGGTGTCCCAGTAATTGCCGATCCTAAGTTGACTGGTCTACATCGTACTGATGGGATGGACTGGATTCTCTTCCAGCATCAAGGATTGGAGTTAATGAGGCGAAGAGTTGGTGCAAGCACTGGTGCTGAAGCTGCAAAAAAATTGATTGAACAATACAATTGGAAACATCTCGTAGTGCTATCTGGTGAAGCAGGGGTCACGATTTACTCTTCCGATGAACCTACCGTTCACGCACCATGCAGCCTAGTGGATTTACGGCAAATGATCGGTCTCATTGATGCGGCTGCCGTGGCCATTGCATTCTCCCTTTCACGCAATCTCGATGTGCGTTCAACAGCACTGCTTGCAAACGCTGCGTGTGAATGTATTCTAGGGGCCGAGCAGACAGATTCTTTTGTGCTAAGCAGAGAAGATTTGATTCTCCGCATTGGTGAAATGGTCTGGAATCTACAAGTTTCAAAGCGATGAGGTGATCCTTTGAGCGCTTGGATTTTTCCGACTACCGCAGATGTCGGTTTGAGAACATTCGGACGTGACCTTTCATCACTCTTCATCGAAGCAGCTCAGGGAATGCAACAATACCTGTCATCTCAAAAGGGCTTTGAAGAAGCTGAACGGAGCGTTCGGCATTACGGCCAATGGGAAGTGAAGTGGTCTCACCAACCCCTTGATCATAGCATGCTTTTCATCACATGGCTTGAAGAAGTCCTTTACAGATGTGAAGTGCACAATCAATGGTTCATGGAGGGGATGGCCAAGGTTGAGGAGGTAGAAGATGGCCTACGATTCATTGCACAAGTCACATGGTGTGATGCAGATGTGGTTGAACGAGAAGTCGAAATCAAAGCCGTAACAACACATGAATTGCTCGTAAGTTTTGTTCAACCAGGTGATGTGGTTACAAGTCAATGGCCCGATGTACCAGAATTTCAAGGACCTGGCTGGTATGCTGATGTCGTCTTTGACATTTGAATGAGGTGGGAATTCCAAGGGTGGACGCTCGTTCACTCAGGCCAAATCCGCTAGCTTCCTCCATCCCGAGACCCCACAGCACCCATGGCCCCAGGTAGGGCTGCTCCGTTCCCGGCCTGACCTAGTCCCCCGGTTATTCTCTTCCCGTTTCCTTCCGGAGACGGGTCATGACACCCGGGTCATGTGGGGGCGAGACATCAATGTCCGCCTGCGGGAACCTGAATGCCGCTCTCGCCGCTCCAAGGCGTTCAGCCCACCATAACGACGCTTTGTGGTACAGGGTACGCCGAGCTCCCCACCTATCCCAACAAACCGTCCGACTCAGGCTATATGAACTCAACGCTAAAGCAATCCTCAAGCCTCATCGTTCACTTCTTCGTATTTTGAGGGGCATGAAGTCTTGATAACGTCGGCCTCGAGAAAGTAGGAACCTTCATCGTAACGAAGAATTCCTTCAGCATAGACGGTACGATTGTCATCCAATCCATTTGATACGGCTGCATTAGAAAAATGAATAACAAGAGAGGACGTTTCCCCCTCTAAGACAAAAATCATGGATGAATTTTCGATCGAACCATCTCGGACTTCACCACGAATTGCGACTTCCTCTCCAACGTAGTGATCCGGACCTACCATCAATTCGTCAACCGTCTGCGTAACTGGCGGCGATTGAACGAGAACCGTTGCCAACAAACCCAGAGTGATGATACCACCAATCACCAAAACCCGAGTTCGACGTGCCCACATGATTCCACTATCCTTCGTTGGTCGTATTTTTCGTTGCTGATCCAACGGCTTCTTCCAAATTCTTGAAAGAAGAATCTTTCAAGCGCTGGTCTATACCGCTGACGACGGTTTTCACAATGGATGGACCTTCAAAAACAAATGCACTGTAGGCCTGAACCAAACACGCTCCTGCAGTAATTTTTTGCCAAGCGTCATCGGCTGAAAAGACACCACCTACGCCAATAATCGGCCAATCACCGGATGTCATTTCATGCACGATTCGAATCATTTCCGTCGAACGTGTGAAAAGCGGTTTTCCACTCAACCCGCCTTGTTGTGCGAAGACAGAGGCTTCCTTTACCCCCGAGGGAGTTGGTCGTTCAAGTGTGGTGTTCGACACTACGATACCAGCGGCATGGTGAGCCCTGGCAGTGACAACCATGTGCTTCAATTGCTCGTCTGTCAGATCCGGAGCTACTTTGATCAATACGGGTTTAAGATGCTCTTCATTACCTGCAAGATGCAAATTAGCAGAATGACACGCCTCAAGAATCCGAATCAATCCATCATCTTTCTGAAGTTCACGAAGGTTGGGAGTATTAGGTGATGATACATTCACAACAAACACATCAGCGTAATTCCAAAGTGCTGACAAAGTCGATTGATAATCCAGATGGGCTTGGTCGAGTGGTGTTGTTTTTGACTTACCTATGTTTACCCATAGTGGAATATCACTTTTCCCATGACGTTTGTGATGTTTCTCAAGGGTCATCGCAATTTTCTTGGATCCATTGTTATTGAAACCCATTCGATTGACAAGGGCTAGGCTATTGTCGGCTCGAAACATCCTCGGGCGTTCATTCCCAGATTGTTCTTGTTGTGTCACGCCGCCAATTTCTGTGAATCCAAGACCAATTGCATCCCATCCACGTAATGCCATGGCATTTTTGTCCATGCCGGCTGCAAGCCCAAACGGATGGGTATATTCATGACCAAAGACGGTGATAGCGACTCTCTTTTTTGGTGAATAGATCATTCGAAGAACCGAGCGAGATATCGGATTACCTGCAAGTAGACGAAGGATTCGCAAACTACGAAGGTGTGCTTTTTCCGAATCTTGGAATTTGAGGAGAGGTCTGCCAAACCATCGATAGGCACGCCCCATGAACCGGACTCAGCAACACCATCTTTGAAGACTTGCCTCATCTTGGGTTAAATCATGCGAGTCACTCATCCATTATGGCCTGCGGTGCAAGAGGTTGCGCGAACCTTGCTGCGCGAACCTCAACTCATTGTGAGTGGGCCAGAACACTTGAGTGAATCCATTCAAAAATTAAATCGAGATATTGGAAACGCCCTGCCATCACGAACAACGTTTCACACGTACACGCCAAAGAATTCGATTAATGTCGAGGTATTCCAAACCAATGATGACCTAAATTCACCCATCATCCAGTTGGGTGGTAAGCAACCCAGCGTTACCACTCAATGGATACCTGGAGATGGTGAAGATCAATTGAGTAATGTCCTCGAGGCAGCGTATGACCTGCTGGATGCAGGGTACCCAGGATGCTTGGGGTGTGGTGGTCCTGGGTCAGAAGTCGCTTGGGATGAACAGGCTCATCGCTTGGCTATGAAAGACCATCAATCACCTTACACAGGCGCATGAAATGATTCATTTCATGGAAACGAAACTCTCAACGAAGAGATTGAGGAGGGTTCAAGTATGGTCGGCTGCGGCCCTAGTTCACATGTCAATCGTCATCATCGCCGAGAAACCAAGCGTTGCTGAAGACTTGGCTAAGGTGCTTGGAGTATCCAAAAAAGCAGCGACACACTGGGAAAGTGAGGACATTATCATCACGTGGGCAATCGGCCATTTGTTGCAACTAAAATACATGGATGATTACGATGTGGAGTTCAAAAATTGGAGAAAATCCATCGAGCGGCTCCCCTATGTCCCAGATACATTCCAATACAAACCAATTGGTGGACGAAGTAAGACCCAACTCCAAGCAATCTTGAAACTCATCAAAGATAAAAACGTTACAGAAATTGTCAATGCTTGTGATGCTGCACGCGAGGGTGAACTGATCTTCAGAACGATTGTTCAACATTCCAAAGTCAAAACTACAACGAGTCGAATGTGGATGCAATCCATGACGTATGATGCAATGCTAGATGCTTTTGAGACCCGTAAACAGGGTGAAGAATACCAAAACTTGAGTGATGCGGCCTATGCACGGAGTTATGCTGATTGGATTATTGGTATGAACGGTTCAAGGGTTGCTAACACCTTCCTTCCAAGAAAGAAAAATGAAAAATCTCCCAACTCATTGGGCCGTGTTCAAACAGCAACGCTGGCATTGGTGGTTGAGCATGAATTAACCGTGCTCAGTCATGTACCGGTTCCATTCTGGCAATTGAACGCTGAATTTACTGCTGGCGATGCTACTTGGACTGGGCGCTGGGAACGTGAAAACCATCGCGATGATAAAAACCGACCAGAATGGAAAGCCCATAGGATCATTGAGGCATCTGAAAAAGAAGCCATTGAGGCAACGTTGAAAACCGAAACAAAGGCAACCGCTTCTGAAACCTCAAGAACCAAGAAAGAACAACCTCCTCTCAATTTCGATTTGACCAACCTCCAGAAGCGCGCAAACGGTATGTTTTCATGGTCAGCGAAGAGAACTCTGAGCGTTGCACAAGATTTGTATGACAAGTTCAAATTGACCACATATCCTCGAACTGATTCACGATATCTTCCAGAAGATATGCATGAAACCGTGGCCAAAACCTTGGACCAATTGGGACAACAATCTGATTACAAGGTTCATACAGACCGCCTCAAGAAAGACGGTTTGCAGAATGCGTCTCGGAATTTCAACAACTCAAAGGTGAGCGACCACTATGCCATTGTCCCCACAGGTCAGTCCCCACCAACAAATCTAGGTGCCGACCATCAAAAATTGTATGACCTCATCGTTCGAAATTTCTTGGCATCTTGGCATCCGAATTCAGAATGGAATGTGGTCAAGCGTAGGGCACAAATTGGTGAATATTCATTTTACAAAGAAGTCGAGACATTACAAATTGCTGGATGGCGTGCGGTCATGTCGAAAAAGGACAAAATTCCAAATGGTTGGGGAGCACTTCCATCAAATCCATGTGCGGCAATGCTCAATGGTTTCGAATTCGAGGAAGAGAAATCAAAGCCTAAAAACCGACTTAAAGAAGCGAGTTTACTTCAATTGATGGAATCAGCTGGAAAGCATATTGATGATGAAGAAATGGCAGATGCAATGAGAGAGAAAGGTTTGGGAACCCCCGCAACTCGAGCGGATACGATTGAAAAATTGATTGATAGAAACTACATTCGTCGTTCAAGAAATGGTACAATTAGTGCAACATCGCACGGTATTCGAATGATCGATGTTCTACGTCGTATTCCTGTGGAATGGATTACATCACCGGAACTCACTGGTGAGATGGAAGCATCCTTGCTTGCTGTGCAGCGTGGAGATGAGCCTCAGCAGGATTACATGAACAAAATCATTGACCGTACCACTGAAATGGTTGTCAAAATACGAGACCATGACCGCTCAGTGTTGTATGAAGGTGAACCATCTCTAGGAGATTGCCCTGCTTGTAGCGCAGAGGTACTTGAAACCACATTTTCTTATCAGTGTGTCAAGAATGAAGGGAGAGACAAAGGATGTAAATTCGTCTTCTGGAAGGACACATCAGGTCGATGGTTTGACCGAATGACTGCAGGTCGTTTGATTGAAACCAAAAAGTTGGATGAGTTACACGGTTTTTTCAGTCAAAGTGGAGAGGGATATGAAACAAGCGTCGAATTACTGAATGATGGAAAAGTGAAATCAAAGGGGAGCGGTGAATCTACGTCCGATGCGAGCAATGAATCCCTTTGCCCATGTCCTGTTTGTGATCACGGCACCATTCGCATAACAGAAATCAATTACAGTTGCGATCATGAAGAATGCAGTTTCAGAGGTTTGTCAAAGGAAATGTGCAAACGGCCAATTTCAGTTGAGGAAGCCAAGGAAATATTCACCAATGGTCGATCTTCCCTCTTGGAAGATTTCACTTCCAAACGTAACAGGCCGTTCAATGCTTTCCTGGTATTAGAGAAGAACCGAATTAGTTTTGATTTCCCCCCAAGGGAAGCAAAAAACGCAAAGAAATTCCCAGTTGAGGAAGGCGTAGTCGGTATCTGCCCAACACACAAGACCAACATCATTGAAACTGAAACTCACTATACGGCGGAAACAAGAGACACTGGATGTAAAATTCATGTGGAACGTTGTATGTCAAAACGGGATATATCTCGGGCTGAAGCCAAAACATTGGTTGAGAGTCGTGAATTAGGACCTTTCGATGATTTCGTGTCAAAGAAGACAGGTAATCCATTTGCTTCGGTGTTGTATTTCAGGAAAAATGAAAGCGTTGCCTACAAGTTCGCCAAGAAGTGATTCTGCCTGCTGGTATCACAACAAGGTTGATGCGACCCACGCGATGCCCAAGAGTCATGGAGCGCATCCACTACGATGTAGTCATCGTCGGCGCAGGACCGATCGGTGGAAGAGCGGGAACGCTGTTAGCACTCGAAGGCCTCAAGGTGCTCATGCTTGAAGAGCACAATGAAATTGGCCGACCGTTTCAATGCGCAGGATTGGTCACACCCTCTGCAATGAATGTCGTAAAAGCTTACGAAACCGTCCTTGAAGAGGTGGACGGGGCTTTGATTCATGGCCCGAGTGGAACTCTTGTCCCAGTGGGAACTGATGGAACACTTCGAACGTATGTAGTATGTCGAAAGCGTTTCGATCAAGCAGTCGTCCAACAAGCAATGGAGGCTGGGGCTCACCTTTGGGTGAACAGCACACCCAGTGATGCAAACGCGAACGAAGACGGTGTCGATGTCACAGTTCAACGAAACGGTGAACAACACTTGGTCACATGTAAATTATTGATTGGAGCAGACGGAGCCCATAGTTGGACCCGACGTCATTTCAAAATGGGTCGACCGAAAGAATTGATGATTGGATTTCAAACAGAAGTTGTTGGTTATGAGGGGCGATCACGATGGCTTGAGATGTACAGTGGGAGCGACATTGCCCCGGGGTTCTTCGCTTGGGTCATTCCATCTGGATTTGATACACATCGAATTGGGGTATGGTCAACCGCAGAACATCTTAACGGACGTAGCATTGAATCATGCTACAATGATTTGTTGAATCATCCATTATGGCAAGATCGATTTACCAACATCAATGAGGTAGCGCGATATGTAGGCCCAGTCCCTTCAGGGATGGTTCGTCGAACCATTGGCAATCGTGTGATGTTGCTTGGCGATGCAGCTGGCATGGCTAAACCAACCACAGGAGGGGGGATCGGGCCAGGATTCCACCAAATTCAATCCATCCTGAAACCTTTGGTGAATGCCATTCGAGAGGATACGCTCACGCAACCAACCTTGAAAAAAATCACAAAGAAACCTTGGGATGCCATGAAGAAAGAACAGGATCGTGCAAGAGCACTAAGGAATCTTTTGGTGAGTGAATGTTCAGATGAGCAACTCGATACACACTTCCTCAACTTTTCACACCCCTCAACTTTAGAATTGATCAATGAGATTGGTGACATCGAAAAACCAGTTCCATTGGGCATGGCATTGCTAAAAAATGTTCCAGCCTTCCGAAAATTAGCCTTGAAGGCAAGCGTTCGTTTGTTGCTCTCATGAGGTGAACCTATGGTCGATTTGGTTGTAGAAGAGCGGGTTAAATACCCACCGTTTGAGCCCAATCGATGGGAACCTCAAGCCCTTCCACTTGCTGTACAACGAAGTGTGATTGGCACCTATGAGTCGAAAGATGAAGCTATGAATGAACTCAAACAGAGGGCTCCAATGTTTACTTTGGGTGGAGAAGATACCTGGATGGTGGAACACCGTTATTTCATTGGCGATGAATTGGTTGAATCCATCTCAGAATCATCTTGGGTGGACCAACGACCCTATCCGAACGTTGTCAAACGTCAACGAAGAGGATGGTACCTCCTCCCAAATCCATTCCACAATATCGTTCGTAAATTTATCAACAGTGTTGTTATTTTGTTGCTCATTGCACTTGCTTATCTCGCAATTTCACCGATTTTGATCATGTTCAATATCCCGGTATATGGAATCAGAACTGTACGGTTGGGCCTTCTTGATTATCCAGTACTAGCAACCTTTGTTGTTCCATTGATATTCCTACCATTGATGATCCGAGTTTTCGCAAATTTGATCGAACTCAAGCGTCAAAATACATTTTTACAAAGGAATCTCAAGGATCCTATCATCACCTTTCAACAAACCTCCGTTACAGATCAACCGCTTGCAATCGAGATAGAATTTCCAGAATGGGACGATGAATGGAACCATGTTGATGTGTTTTGGAGAGTAGGAGTTCTCCCGCCAAGTCGTGAGGCTTTGCTGAAAACCCTCAACAGGAAAGCCAACGCACAACCTCCACCTGGCCTATCAACAGAATTGCCTCATCATTGGGAGGAGGGACTTGATGATGGAACGGCTGGAGGAGAAGATGCTCCGATGGAAATCCAAGAAGTCAAGGGTGGGTTGTATCTCCGCCCAATGCGAATCATGGCAAGCGGGGGTACGCAACGTTGGAAGAAGGGTGAAACTGTTTCCCTTGACCCACCAAATCCCATTTGGCCTGGAACATTCAAGAGTGAATTAATTCGGGTTCATTGGGAATGCATTCTGCGAATCGATCGACAACGGGGTGGAGCGCTTTTCTGGGTTCAGCCTCTCAATGTCGCTCATCATTCACATCAAACGTCTCTAGAACATCTCCCATTGTACGACGGACGAAGTGAATCTGATTTACGTTAAGCAACACATTGATGTCCTGCCCCGTCATGCAAACAACATGGACAAGCAGCAAACAACTGCCATGGTATTAATCGTCCTAATGACCCTTGCTGGTTGCTTAGGCAACTCAAGCCCTGAGGAGGTCATCATAGAGGAGCCTATTGTTGAATCACTTTCTTTGTCACCCTCATGGCTACTCGCCCCAGAAGCAGTCACACTGGGAGACCAAGCGAGCTATTTGTTACAAGTGGAGGTCATAGGTGATGCTTCATGGAAAGCAACACCTTCAATCATCCTGCCATCATTCCAACCATCCTCTGACTTCAAATGGGAGGAGAACACACAAGGATTCCAACTCTCGTTCACTACTCAACATGTTGGGGAACATATTGTAGCCGTCGCCTTTGAAGCTACAGGAGATATTGAATTTGACCAAAATGTACCTAACCTCGTTGCTGTTTTAGAAGTCAACGAGCCCGATGAAGAGGCACCAATTTTGAGTACACCCGTTCGGTTGATTTTAGAAGAACCAAATGTCGTTTGGTTTGAGGGTAGCGTTTCACATGAGTACCTGGAATCCTGTATTGCAAGTTATTCATCAAGTGATGGTAACGAAGGGTCACTCAGTATGAGTGATTCTGGAACATGGAAGATCTTATTGGATTACACAGAGGCTACATCATCTCATACCATCACAACTCAGGTCACCTGTGGCAAGTATGTCGAACGAACTGATAGTAGTTCCACACAGGTGATTATTGAGGGGGCTGGTGATGACGAAGACGGGGATGGAATTCCTAACAACAGTGATCGTTGCCCTGAGGGTTTGGGGGCCAATGAGGGTTGGGGGTCCACAACCGCGACAGATGGTGATCAGGATGGATGTCGAGACATTGATGAAGACGATGATGATGACAATGATGGCATCATTGATGTCCACGATGGCTGCCCCGAATCATACGGCTGGGTGAGTACACCGAGTGCCGATTATGATTATGATGGATGTCATGATGCTGACGAAGATCTGGATGACGACGGAGATGGTGTTGAAGACCTCTATGATGAGTGCCCCCTAGGTCGAAAAGGATGGGCATCAAATCGATACAGCGATTGGGACAGTGATGGGTGTTCCGATTTGGATGAAGACGACGATGACGATAACGATGGATTCAGTGACCTTAACGATTCATGCCCTAAGGGAATTGCCAACTGGGAATCAAACAGTTCCTCTGATTGGGACAACGATGGATGCATGGACGATTCTGAAGACCTTGACGATGATAACGATGGCATAGAAGATGTGAATGCGACAGGCAGTATGCTCGATGAATGTCCTCAGACCCCAGCAAATGCCAGCGATGTCAATGAAGTCGGGTGCGCCGCAATGCAACGTGATACTGACATGGATGGAATTAATGATGCAGAAGACCAATGTCCTGGTTCGCCTCTAAGCGTAGTAGTCAACGGAGTAGGTTGCGCTGATATCGACGGAGATGGCGTCTTTGCTAACGTTGACATTTGCCCTGATTCACCAACACGTTGGAGCATCAATACAGTTGGATGTGCAATCATACAGGAGCCAGTTCAATGGCAATCTGCTAGCACACTCACAGGTCCGATGGAACGAGTACCTCAATTTACGGTTCCAACACTGAATGGGTCCTATCACTTCCAAAATGATTGGACTGGAGAGGATGTCCACCTTTTCATGTTCAAGTACACTGATTCTAGCGGAAATTCAAATTCTGCAACTTGGGGTCAAAATCCAGGGAAATTCATTCGTAACTTACCTCTGAACACTCAATTATTCTACGGATCGTTTGATTCCACCTATCACAACGATATCATTTCTCAGCGCACAGCTGTGCAGTCAGGACTCAGTTCATCTGAAGAAGATCATTGGAACTCGAGAATCCATTACATAGACACCGATGCGAACAATATTGGAGGTGGTCTTGGTAACATGATCTCTTCAATCAACAATCCACTTTACATGGGAATTGATCGCTTTCAATTGGCACGTGAGACGGGTTCACTCTATGCTTGGACCACGCAATCCAATGATCCATACCATCTCTCGCATGAGCCGAATCAATGGGTGGCAGAATTTCCGACAAAAATACGATTACAGGATGCAAATGTGCACTCAATTGACATCATGAATTTCCAACGGCATACAGGTGGTTGGGGTGGAGGATTCTCCTCATTTACAAATGCAACATTTGATCTTCCCAATGATTTGTCATCCTATGACACTCTCGAGGTCTACCATGAACATGCATGCTATGAGCGTTCAAACCGATATCAGAATTCTGATGGAAGTTATGGAGGTTGCCATGAATGGGATTATCTCGCTAATTTGTATATCTGTGACGAGGACAATTCATCAGTGTGCAACACAGAAATCATGCGTTGGATTACAACCTATGGTCGCGAGGGAATGTGGCTCACCGACATCTCACCCTATCTCTTCATGATGGACGATGGACAAGAGAGGAGATTCAAGTATGGTGGAGCCAATAAAGGGGACCTAACTGTAACGTTCATGTTCAGTGATTGGGGAAGTGGTACACAAGCCATCAATGGAACGTATGCATTTAGTGGTGGTCAATTTGATGGGACCTATAACAACGAATCAAGGTATGATCGACAACTGAACTTTACAACCCCATCTTGGGCTACGAAAGTCAAAATTGTTGCGACGATTACCGGTCATGGATTTGGCAAGGATAACGCGAATTGTGCTGAATTTTGTGATCATCAGCATTACTATTTCATGGATTCATACCAAACCTATGAATGGCATCCAATCGTTTACGACAATGAAGGCTGCGAAAATGAAGTTGAAAATGGGGTCGTTGCGAATCAGTTCGGATCCTGGCCGTTTGGTCGTGCCGGATGGTGTGCTGGCCAAGATGTCAAACAGTGGACATACGACATCACATCCTGGGTGGACAATTCAACTGGAAATAGCAATCATTTGACCTACAGAGGATATTACAACGGAGGAGAGTATGTTCCATCCGACGGAGTAGGCAATGGACAGCGAAACATTCGTGCCGTAATTTGGGTTGTATTTTACGGACCTACGACCTGAGTTCGATGTTAGGAGTGGGCGCTGCAAGTGTTTGTGGATCATCTGACAAAATTTCAGTGGCGAGACCACGATAATCACTGTCTCTTCGCTGAGGGGTAAATCCAGCCCGACGAATCACATTCTGAAGTTCTATTTCTGAAGCCTGAACCTTCTTTGTCCCCGAAGCTGAAACAACATTTTCCTCCATCATGGTGGAGCCTGCATCATCGGCTCCCCCCAAGAGAGCCATTTGTGAGACTTCAATCCCCATGGTTGGCCAGGATGCTTGTATGTGTTCAATGGAATCAAGGTAGAGTCTTGATACTGCGACGTGCCTCAAGTACTCTGAAGACCCAGCTCCCAAGGTATGTTTGTTTTGACCTCGGTTTCGACGGCCAAATGAATTGACCTCTAACTGAACTGGCCAGGCAATGAAAGAAGTAAATCCAATATCATAATTGGTTAAGGAACGATCCTGCAATTCTCTGATACGGCGCATGTGAGTGATACGTTGTTCAAAACTCTCTCCAAATCCAATCACATTGGTGGCACTGGTTGTCAATCCCAAACTTTGGGCTTCTTCCATAACTCGTAACCAATTAGCAGGTGCACCTTTTTTTGGAGACACATCATTTCTCACATCATCTACAAGCATTTCAGCACCACCACCTGGAAGTCCATGCATCCCTGCCTCCTGTAACTCACGAAGAACATCGAGGGTTGATTTCTCACAGACTTCTGCGATACCTTCAATTTCAATAGGACTGAAACAGTCAAGGTCAATGGATGGATGTTGAATACGTAAATGTCTCAACAAATCGAGGTACCAATCAAACGGTAATGCTGGATTGACACCACCTTGCATGAGAATTCGAGACCCGCCAATTGATTCCAATTCTTCGACCCGTGTCGAAATTTCTTCAAAGGTTTGAGTGTAGGTTTCATCATGACCCGGAGGACGATAAAATGAACAAAATTGGCAGTTGATGGTGCATACGTTGGTGTAGTTGATGTTACGATCGATAAGATAGGTCACCTTCCCATCTGGATGCATACTAAGCCGACGAGCATGTGCTGCTTGCATCAGTTCATGAAGCGGTGCATCTCTGTAGAGTTGTAGTGCTTCTTCCTCGCTAAGCCGAAATTGCTGGCTCTTGGCACGATTCCAACCGGACTGCTTGCTTAGGATGTCACGCCAAGTCATGAAATCAACTCAACGGTGGTCAGTTCCAATAATTGCTTCTAAGTCATCGGCTGTTTTGGGACATTCACGTGTCAAAACAACCGGGCCATCCTTCGTGACCAAAACATCGTCTTCAATGCGAATACCAAGATTAGCGTATCGCTCAGGACAGGATACATCGGGCCTCCATGCTCCAAAATACAACCCAGGTTCAACCGTCAAGCACATCCCTGGTTCAAGACAACGGGGTGTTCCATTGGGCTTGTAAATTCCAACATCATGTACATCAAGACCGATCCAATGACTTGTGTTATGCATGTACCATTTGCGAAGGTCTCCGGTTTCCATATCGAGGGCTTCTTCAAGAGATTGAGTTGAGATTCCGAGGTCAATGAGACCCTGAGCAAGGACTTGCCGAGCAGCCTCATGAGGTGCTGTGTACGCCGCACCAACTTGGCATGCCTCAATAGCAGCTTCTTGGGATTTCAAAACAAGATTGTAAATTTCCTTCTGCTCATGAGAAAATGTTCCAGAAATGGGCCATGAACGTGTAATATCTGCTGCATATCCTCTGAATTCCGCCCCTGCATCAATCAGGATTACCTCGCCATCCCTGCACGGTGAATTGTTCACTGTATAATGCAAAATTGTAGCATTTTCACCGCTGCCCACGATGGACGGATATGCCCATCCAGAGGCACCTGCGTATGCAAAGAAGCCCTCAATAACTGCTTGTAGTTGTCCTTCATTTACCCCATTACGGCTGTGTCGCATTGCCAATTCATGGGCTAAACTACTCACTTGACTTGCATATCTCATTTGCGAAATTTCTGATTCTGATTTACGAAGGCGTAATTCTGCAAGGAGTGGTGATGGATCTTCAACGACCACTGGGCCACTACCAAAATGTTGACGAGGCCTATCCCGACGAGCGACTGCCTCGTCGATCAAAGCATCCAAATTTGGGTTGAATCCTTTACGATGGAAAATACGCTTGCTATCAGTGAACCATGTTTGTAGACATGTTTCTAGTTCATCTATATCATAGGCTTCATCCACGGCAAAAGACGCTAGAGCCCCCTCTGTACCAAGGCGACGACCTTCCCAAATTTCTTTGAGCGTATCCTTGGGTTGGACAAAGAGACAAGTTTTCCATCCATCATTATCGTGACGAATGATCAATGTCGTTTCAGGATCAAACCATCCTGTGAGGTAAATGAGGTCACTCGAGGTACGAAATCGATAATGAACATCGTTGGAATGAATCGCTTCGTGTGGTGCACAAAGAATAAACAGGTCATCGCTACGAAACTGGTCACAGAGACGGCTTTGTCGCGCCCGGTATTCATCAACTGCTGTAGGCTCGGGTTGCGCTGGCAAACGAGCCACAGCATCGGCGAACATGATTCACCCTGAGGCTTCGTCTTCTTCAACCGTTGCTTTTCGAATCTGTTGAGAAATGGATTCTTCCATGGGTTGATTGTCAAGGGTATGAGGTTGAGTTGAAGATGATTTACTCCATTTTGGTAATCGTTCACCAGTTTGATTCGACCGTTGAATGACGAGATACATGCAGAGTACCAGTGCGATGAATAAGAGAATCAAACCCAATTGAACTGCACCACTGATCGACGCGGTCTCTTCGCCCTCTGAGGTCACAAGATCAACCCAAATGACCATCGAATCAGTTTCTCCATCATCATCAAAAACAATTAATTCAACGGTGAATTTGCCACCTGATTGCTTTGAAGTCCCTTCAAGGTCCTCAAATGTAAGAGCAGATTGACCTCTGATCGAACGACCTTCATCAATAATCCATAGAAATTCAATCGGTTCGTTATCGAAACTTCCTTCCCCTGAAATAGTCCAATTAGAGCCAATAACACGAATCTCACCATCGTTAATGACTTCAAGTCCATCAACTGATATGATCGATCTTGGTTGAATGTTTTCAACTGTAATATTGACGGTTGATTCTGATGAATACCCTGCACTATCTGAGACATAAAGGATGACTTCATACAACCCCGATTCATTGAATTGAAATTGGAGGTGAGTCGAATCCACGGATTCATTCATGGAGGGAGCACGTTGAGTTCCATTTTCACTTCTGATGGTCCATGCAGTAGTTGTACTTGCTCCCTGATAGCCATCATCAACTGTTGCATAAATGTTGAACAATTCACCCTCACTGACAAATGTCGGACTCACAATCTCGACATTTGGAGCTTGTTCATCGAATTGTACATGAAACGTGAGTGGGTCCGATTTACGAAGATAATTATCGATCAATGTGAGAGATATTTTCCAAATTCCGTCGTTCAGGCCAAGAGAATCCGACGATATGTCGGTAGTTAATTGGAGGTCAGCACCTGTGAAATTGAGGCTCATATTCGAAGGTAATCCCAAACATACGCCAAATGGCGACTCACAAACTTCTGCGATTAATTGGGCCTGAGAAATATTACCTAATGGCAACACTACATTGATTTCTAATAGGCCATTTTGGCGAAAACCCAATCCCGGGTTCGAGGATATTGAGGATTCAGGAATTTCTTCGATCAACAATACCGGACGATGGCCATGATCTCCGAGATAAACGACCAATTCCTTTGACAAGACCGTGGTCTCGGCTTGAATGTGAATCCTAATGATACATGTGCAATTCATTTCGGAAACATCAACATCCAGTCCCCAGCTATACTGTTGTCCAGATATTGGGGTTACGACTGTTAGAAAAGTACCAGAGGCAAGTATGTCAAAATCTGGGGACTGAGAAAAATCTGTGATATCCCAGGTCGTATTTTGCAAGACAATATTTGAGGTCCCGTTGAGATTGAGTGTGTTGACAAATTTTGAACCTGGTTCCTGATTGATGGTGAATTCCATCGTCGGATCACGTGCGGACGTCAATGCTTCCGACGCATGCACGAACGAAGTCAATAACAGAATCAACGTAATCCATGCAACCCTTCCACCATGGCGGTGTTTGGCGTACATGCTTCACCTTTCAATCACTGCTCAGTCCGAAAACGGATCGCACAATTCACCCTGTCCAGGGTATGAGACTGGGTTCCGTGGATTCGTGTCCCACTTGTATTCACAATAGTTCACGTGGCCGTCACCGTCGGTATCAACCATGCGGTCTGCACCGTCAAATGGATCAAATTGGAAGTGGAATTCCCATCCAGTAGCCATTCCATCATCATCGTGGTCCTGATAGTAAACTTCTGGACCATCGTTCCAATCATCGCCATCTGTATCGTTTGTAATAGGATTGGTTCCATTTTGAAGTTCCTCGAAATTCGTATAATTCTCCAAGTTGTCGTAGAACCGCTTACCATCTGGGCTGTCTGGGTCAATGTTACATTCCGAATTGGTTGTATCATTGTAACCTGGGCAGTATCTCTTAATGAGTCCAGTTCGATTCAATCCATCGAGATCAGGGTCTTCGCTGCCGTCATTAATTCCATCCAAATCACTGTCTGGCATTGATGGGTCCATGACACCACGCGCACCGAATGCTCCAATGGTTGAATTGTCTACCAATCCCAACTCAAGAGCCTGTTGAGAGTAGTAAACCTCCCAACCATCAGGGAGAAGATCTCCGTCTGAATCGTCATCCACTGGATTGGTATTCCATCGATCGGGAGCTTCTTGGCTGTTGGCGAGTGTGTCATTATCAACATCAAAAGTGTCATCCTTCAATGAATCCAATGAGGGGTCAAGGGCCCAACGACCATTGCAACCATCACACATGTTGTTGCTTGGCATCTGGAATCCTGTGAGATTCATTTGGCCCACAGTAAACTTGGGTTCAAGAATGAAACCACCAAGCCAATTCTGCCAGACATATCCGCCAGGTTGCATCACACAGTTGTTGGTTTGAGAACCATCACAACCAGGGCGATTCCATTGAGAAGTTGCTACCCAAAGACTGTGTGAATTCGTATTATCCTCAGCAGATTTCACTTGCATCTCCCATCCGTCAAGCATTCCATCACTGTCACTATCGTTGAGCAAAGGATTAGTTGGGTTTTGGAACGGACGAGGAACGAAGAGAACTTCCTGACCGTCAACGAGCCCATCTTCATCGGTGTCAGATTTGTTAGCGTGAGTTAAGAAATTATCTTCACCAGCAACAACTTCTTCGCCGTCTTCTAGGCCATCATTGTCTGTATCAAACATACAAGGGCTTGTTGAGTATGCCTCACCATCCCACATGAAATTGTTACCTGCTTCTTCAAGGTCGGTCAAGCCATCAGAATCCGTGTCAGGGTTGGATGCATTGGAACCGCCAGTAGAACACACTGAAGAAAACTCAGCGAAATCAGATAATCCATCTGCATCGGTATCAAACATACCTGGGTCTGAGGTGACCCATGTTGGTTGAACACCACGGTTAACAACAAGAATTTCCCACCCCATCACTTCAATTCCATCGTAGAGCCCATCACCGTCGGTGTCTGGATTCAGTGGATCTGTGCTACGACCGTCGGCAATTCCATCGTTGTCGCGATCTCGAGCATTGTACTCCATGAGATTCGTGAATTGTTCACTCGGCTCTACAATCGTCATCCATGAAAGGAGGCGAGATTCAATCGACTGGCCAACTGCCACATCAATACCGTAGACATATCCGTCAACTGGAGCCAAGAGAGGAATGATTTGTTGGTTTCCTCCTCCAAGCGTAATTCGTGCACGAGCAACTGTCTGATTAGCCTGAACGAAGTCATCAAGTTCAACGTCAATGGCATGAACGATTGCAGAATTTTCGAGGGTGCTGTACATTACTGCGCCGTCGCCATCAATGTCCCAACCATCCCTGTCTGGATCGAGATCTCCATTTGATCCGTCACGAGGATGAAGACCATTGACGGCTTCCCAACCATCTGGCATCTGATCCAAATCAGTGTCCATTCGCCATGGGGATGTGAAGTTGGTTGGACCGAAAATCTGAGCGACTTGATATTCTTCGAGATTGTTCATGCCGTCCATATCCCAGTCATTGTAACCATCTGATGCGTTGGCTGGATTCAGTACGGAAGCTGCATTAGGAGCATCATCTTCAAGCGAATAACAATATTCAAATCCATCAGGCATACCATCGCCATCTGTATCCCAATCGGATGGGCCGTTAAGGAATCCATCATCGTCCATGTCCATCAGGAACCAGCTCTTATCAAAGCCTTGGAATGGCCCCTTTTGTTGGATTGAGTCAAGGAGTGGTATGTTACAATCTTCTCCAAGCCCAGTGAATAGGCCCATGCTTGCATTGGCCACTTCAACAATGTCGTCAATTAAATCCATGTCGGAATCACGAGCTGTTGGGTTGGTTCCATAGGATTCCTCCTCGAAGTTTACCAATCCATCATCATCGCTGTCAAGGACCATGTCGCAAGAATGGCGACCGTTTGATGCAAGGTCATCCCAATCAGGAGTGCCGTCTTCGCCGTCAAAGATACTCTCAAGAGCATCACGCATGGCTTGGTCCAAGAGAATACAGTCCCAGTTTCCATCAAGAGGGTTGAACAAAACCACATCACCACCAGGTGTTTGAACAGTCATTGTGTATTGTGACTCCCATCGGTCATTGAGTCCATCGTTATCAGTATCAGCACGCTGAGGATCTGTTCCCAAATCTTGTTCTGCTTGATTCGTTAAACCATCTCGATCTGGATCACCTGCTGGCCCTTGATTGGGGTCTGGCCAGGAATCAGTTTCATTTTCAATGGTTGCATCCTCGGTTTCCTCACTTTGTGACGGATCGACTTCCAAATCTTCACTTTCCCCGTTATCAAGAGGGTTAAGACCGTGTTGAACTTCCCAGCCATCACTCATCCCGTCGTTATCCGTATCGGGATCATTGACGTCAGTTCCGTATTGGGTTTCTTCCAATTTGTCGGAAAGACCATCTCCATCAGTATCTATTGCCTCATCCATTGGAAGCGCTTCTCCTCGAATATCTTCTTCAACAGCTGAGTCATAATTCCCAACTGATTCACTGGTTTGGAAGAAGCCCGAAATACCTACGAAAAGTGACCCAAAAATAAGTGTTGAAACGATAGCGACATAGGCCATTTGATTGTGATTCATTGACATAGGACATACCCCGCACATCTGTGCAAATATACCGAGACAATGATTCGGTTATAGACCTTGACCAAAAATGGGCAGGAAAAAACAAGCCAGATGGCACACAATCATGCCATTAGGTCTCGTAATCCATCTGTCTTGGATACAGTGAAAATATCAATGCATCAATTCCAATCTCAACCTTCATTCGAAACGGCGAACCATGCGCTCTCTCCCACATGCCCCAAATTAATCCAAGTGAATACCCTGGTTGAGGTGAGTGCAAAGTAGCCTCAAGTGAATTCGTTGAGCTCAAGGAACAACTTTGCTCTGAGAGCACTCCGAAGCCCCGCTGACTCAGTCTGAGTTCAACATGATCATTCCAATCCGATTCTTGTTGAACAAAAAGTCCGTAGTTACTGCTTTCAAACATAAATTTAGATGCTGCAACTGAGGCTTGAAATAATGGCATAATGGATTGCTCAAGACCTTCAACTTCCATATCCTGCTGAACACTTCGAGCATCTCGTAGCGGCCTACCTTGGAGGCCGAAATACAATCGATTAAGGACCTGACTTGGAACGAATAAACCCCGTTGTTGGCCGATGAAAAATCCAAAACTTCGCAATTGAATCTCGTGATTTAGTTCCTCTTTCCCATGTGAGAGGGTGGTTTGCTCTCCCCAGTTGAGCAAAGGAGCTTGGTGAACATCAGACATGGGCTCATTTTTTTCTGAAAAATCTATTGAAATGTAATCACTCGAACGTTGATCCCATTCAAGGCGAAAACGCTTCTGGACGAAATGTTCCTTTGCTGCAAGAGCGAACCCAACCGTCAATGTTGGGTGTGCAGGAGAGAGGATTGAGTCCGATTCAAGATCATAGACCCCCCAACCCATCGCCCTCCAACGTTGGAGAAGTGCTGAGTAACTTTTCTTTTTACTGAACCATTTTTTGGGTTGTATGTAGGGATGCTTACCCAAGGAATATTCTTCTTCATCCGTCGCCGCATAGATTAACTTACGACCGATAGGGGAAGCGAAAAATGATTCAAATTGATTCCACCAATCATTGAATTCCTGAACCCCGAATAATAGAAGTTCATGTCCAAATGGATCGAGTATTCTCCCACCAGTTGCATGAGTGAACCCGTTATGGATTGAGGCAATTGAATCAGACATGGTGGCTCCGCCTTCACATCGGGTACCCAGAACGACCTTCATCATTGAAGCAATAACGAATTGTTTGAAATTGTTCTTTGAGAAGATGGACGTCCTTTTTGACGGCTGATGGATCTTCATGATCTAAAAGAACTCGCGCATAAAATGAGGCGACATCCTGCATATCATCGGGCTGGAACCCAACTCTCGTCAATTCTTGGACCCCTAGCCGAAGGCCTGAAGGAGTCATTGCTTTGGTATCACCTGGCAACATATTCATGTTGGTAATAATTCCTGCTTCCTCAAGTAATTGTGCTGCTTTTGCACCGGCTCCAGAATCAGTTTCGCCGTGTCGGGTTAACACTTGATGTGATTCAGTATACCCTCTGCTTTCAGCGAGAACGTCAAACCCTTTGGCTGCCAATTCTGAGGCAAATGCTTGAGCGTTCGCAACCGTATCTGCAGCATAGGATGCCCCATATTCTTTGAATTCAGCAAGTGCCATCACCTTCCCTGCAACATGGTGAAGATGGTATGACGAGACCACACCAGGGAACATTGCCGTATTCAATCTCCTTTGGAACACCGGGTCCTCTGAAGAAGATAGGAGGAAACCACCCTGGGGTCCGGGGAAAGTTTTGTGGCTTGAACCGGTCATCACATCAGCCCCCTCACGAAGCGGGTCTTGGAATTGACCACCCGCTATGAGACCCAAGACGTGGGCTCCATCATACATCACTGAAGCTCCAACTTCTTTGGCGGCGTCTGCCATTTCACGTAAAGGAGTTGGAAATAGGAAAACAGATTGCCCGAACAGTGCAATAGACGGTTCTGTTTCTCGTATGACTTTACATGCAGCATCAACATCTGGCTCCATCCGGTCTTCATCCCACGGATAGGTTGTAAGATTCAGATCTCGTAAGCCAACAGCACCCATTCGAGCGTGAGATATGTGCCCTCCATCAGCCGTTGAAACCGCTGTAATTCTGTCACCTGGTTTGGCTAAGGCCTTGAGAGCGCCAATGTTACTGACTGTACCTGAGATGGATTGGATGTTAGCAAATGGTGCATTGAACACTTCCTTAGCCAATTCTAATCCAAGAGATTCAATGGTGTCAAAATCTTCACAGCCTTGGTAATATCGGCGGCCTGGTAAACCTTCAGCATAACGTCCGTGTAGGTCACTGGCCACAATGTCTTGAACAAGGGGGGAGACTATGTTTTCCGAAGCGATCATTCCGAGCCCCTTGCGATAGAGACTACCGCTTGCTTTGACTGCATCCATGACCGTTTGGCCTAATTTCCGATTTTCTTCCGAGGGAGTCCAAGCACCGTTTCCGCCTGCCATGCTGAAATCATGACCGATGAGGTCTTTGAACTGATTGCAAGCCTTCACTGACCAGGGCGGCGTGAACTGTTCGTTGTGACCGATGAGCGTTCACTACGAATCGTATTGCGAGGGATGATGCGGTCAGGAACAGAGACATCTTTTCCTTGTGAGATCGCATTGAGGTACGGTGCCTGCTTTTTGGTAGTGTAGGCCTTTCTCCCACGGTAGGCAACTGGCCCAATGGCTCGCTCTAACATTGGACCGGAAAGATCATGCTCTCGAGGTCGCTTTAGCCACCAGGCCTTCCCAAGTCGTTGGATACGAGGCGGACGAGCCTTGCTCATGGCCGTGGATCTTCGCCTCAATCGTCCTTTGATTTTTTTGTCAGTTTCTCTCGGGAGCCGTTCCGTCATCCATGCAGGCATACCAATATCGAGAACAACTCCGTTCACCGTTACGAGAATACCAGACAAGAGCAAATGATTACCAATTGGAATATTTGTGGAATTCGGTTTGACTTTGAAACGTTTCATTCTCCGAGCATATTTGAGCATACCTCGCTGATCTCGATGTTTGATTAATTGCTCTTGTTGTTTGAAGAACCTTCGGACTCCAAAATGCATTACTAAAAGACCTATCAGTAAAGTAGCCCCTTCTGTTTCACCTACTTCTTGGTAAGTGAGGATACTCAAAACAAACCAAAGAGGAATGAGTACAAGGAAGGTTACGACCAGCGAAAGCGGGCTTGGAGTGAATCGCGGAGGCATAGCCTGTTTGGTTGCCTGATGGGATGCGATGAGCATGTTCGCAGTAAGCGCTTCATCCATGCCACCTTTGAGATCAATGGCGACAAATGGATTCACTGGGGCTTTATCTAGCCACTTTCTCTTGGTCTTTTGATCATCAAGCAACAGGGATACCTCCAAGTGCTCTTTGCCCTTTTCACCATATCCAAAGATAACACCTAGTGCCATAACACGAGGGTCTTTACCGTCGCTCTTGACCAATTCATCAACCACAGTTTTAGCATCATGCCATTCACCCTTATCAAGCAAGCAGAGAGCAACGGCAATACGGGGACGAACACCGGTAGGATCTTGTTTGACCAGTGTAATAGCCATTTCTAAAGCCTCATCGTACTTACGCTGTGCCCTCAGCATTGACACCATGGACAATTGGGCGATGAGAGATATACGGTCGCTTTGGAGCATCATGTCTTTTGGTTGTGGGCTCCAAGTGCGAACCATGTTTTGGAGAGTTTGCAGATAATCAATGGTCGAGTTATTTTCCCAATCCCAGATATCATCTTCCGTAACAGAACCGTGCCAAGGGTCCAGCCATTCACTAATGAAACTGAGAAGCTCGGGTTCATCGTAACCCTCTGGCTGTTGCAATCCATGCAACGCTTCTCTCGCAGCATCCAAACGACGTAATGCAAGGTAACCAGTTGCGATGATCATTCGGGCTTCATCATCTTCGCCGCCTGCCTGAGCCAATAATTTGCGGCTTTCCTCAATAGCATCCGGCCAAAGACCTCTTAGCGCTTTTTCCCACATGGATGCCCTAGATTGTTCTTGACGAACCAAGGCTTGGTCACCTGGGAAATCATGGTTTTGTATCCGAAGAAGCAAATCAAGATCCTCATTGTAGGCGGCTGTTTCGATAAGGTTCTGTAGTTTCCCTCCTCCTTCGAGTTTTACTGCACCGCTACGTCGTTCATCGGGATTTAAATCAAAGCGGAGCGCTTGCAAACTACTGAAACGGATGATAGAGAGAAGCCACGTCAGAAGAAACACAGTCTGTCCAACGGCAATGAACAGCCAAACGGTTAGCAAGCGCATTCCTTCATCGAATCCTTGCGCCTCTAACCAGGCGGTCATCGGCATGAGTGAGCCGAATTCTTTGTAGCACACCAAAATGAGTAAGAGCACGGTATACCCCGAAAATCCAGCAAAAGCAAAGGTAAGTTGACGTGCCTGTGCCGATTTTTCGGTTCGTATTTCACGAGGAGTATCCAAGGTGACTCCAAAGAGACCTCCAAAGGATTGACCGCCCAAAATCAAGTTTCGTGTCAGTTCAAAAATGAACGCCAATCCAACGATTGCAATGTTCAAGGTCAAATAAAGAGATAAAAACTGAGGAAGTGATTTGACGAATTCCCAATGGAAAAGAATTTCTGAAATCACATCGATTCGGACGAAAATTGAATGCCCGATAATTCCCCCGTAATTGAGAACCTCAGCACCATTACTCGGATTGTCAATCATAACGTACAATACAGTGACAATCCCGTTCAAAGCTGTGATTGGCATCGTCAATAAAAAGAGGACCAATATGAAGGAAAATAAACGGCCAATAATACCAGATTTGTCAGGGTCAATCGGGTTAGGTCGTCCTCGTGTAGTTCGCCATTTGTTAATCAGCAACATGTTCCAAGATGCCCCCATGATTCGGCCATAGGCAAAAATGGTTGGGGCCATAAACACAAGCATCGAGAATGCAAGCCATGTAGGCGTGACGGTTCCTTCAATGCTAATACCGTACACAAGGGTGGTCAATGTTACAACAACGATGAGGATGAGGGTGATAAGTCGTCGAAACAAGGAGTTCAAGAATGAGCTTTTACCACCTACTTGCCGTCGACCAATTAATTGCGCGTTAGTTGTTTCCCACGGAGAAATCACAACTGGGATGAGGATTAATGTAGCAATCAAGTAAAGATTCAGTTCATAGAATACCCCTGGATCGAACAATAATTCAGCGATAAGGAGCAACACTCCTGTCAATCCCATCAAGTAAAGAAGGACCCCGTAGCCAACCAATCCCTCTCGAAGTAATGATCTTGCTTCCTTCAAATTATGGGTGATTCGATGAACTTCGTAGAGGTCATCATCAATCTCGAATGCAACTTGAAGGTTTGAGAGTTGTTGGGGGATGAACCATCGGCGAACAAAAAATGCACCGATGATGGCAAGAAGCGGAGGGTATAGAAGACCGATGGAGAATTCTGATGTTTTCGATATCTCAGCCGCTGCTACATTTGGAATGAAGAGCATCGTGAAAATTGCAACGATGCAGAATTTATACAGCATCCGCATCTTCTGCATAGTGCGAACGACCCACAATTGATTTTTGAAGTCTCTCCCTACAAGATGAGAGACTTTCACCGATGTCGAAGGAGAAATTGTTCAATTCTATCAAAGGCTTGTTTGAGAACATCAACACCTGGCAAATAAACAAGACGAACATGTCCCTTTCCAAGTTCTGGAGAAAAACCGCTTCCATGAACTAAAAGCACATGTTCCTGATGTAGTAATTCAAGCACAAATGATTTGTCATCTTCTGCCCATCGCTCATCCGTCAATCGAACAAACATGTAGAAAGCACCACCCGGGGCTTCTACTTCTAACCCCTCAATGTTAGCAATACGTTCCAAGCAATAATTACGTTGTGACATGACCCTATCGCCGTACTCCTGCATCCATGAACGGTCGCCTTCCAGACCTGCTAAATACCCCACCTGAGCAGGTGTTGAGGCACATAATCGCGAACGTAACAATCGTTCTAATCCGTCACGCACCAAACCCATGCGTTGGGTCGGGTCATGAATTGCCATGTATCCAATACGCCAACCTGGCGCATAGTACACCTTGGAAACACCGTTCAATGAAATGACCGGAACATGCTGGCTTCGACTAGCTACTGAGACATGACGCCCAGAAAAGTCCAATCCATCGTAGATTTCATCAGCCACAACAATGCAATTTGGATATTGTTTTGCAATATCGAGGAGACGGTCAATGTCACCAGCATCACTCACCGTCCCGCACGGGTTGTTTGGATTGATGAGGACAAGCAGTCGAACATCATCGTCCATTTTTGCTTCAATGTCATCGAAATCTAAACGCCAACCATTTCGATTCTGTAATTTGTATTCAACCGTCGTTGCCCCGTACATTTGTGGGTAGGCCATGTATGGTGGATAGTGAGGGCCCGGGGCAAGCACTTTTGAGTTCGGTTCAAGAACCGCTGCGAAGATGAGTTGCAAGGCTTCTGTCACACCATGGCAAACATAGACATCATCAGCAGTAGCTTCCCATCCTTTATTGCGTTCATCTTTTGCAATGGCTTCACGAAGTTCTGGCAGGCCGTAGGAAGGTGAATATCCATTCCTTCCACTTCGGAGAGCTGCTGCGTAGGCCTCAACCATGTGAGTTGGTGTTGGAAGACCAGGATATGCAATAGGGTCACCGATATTTAATTTCAAAATTGAATGTCCTTGGCGTTCTAATTCAGTTGCTGGAACAACAACATCACGAATCGCATACTCAATGTTGGCAGCACGTGCTGATACAGGGACAGGATCAACCATACAATCACACCTCAACATCGGTTCTTGAAAGGCCACCCATGCTGAGCACCTCATCAAAATACTTCTTTTCAACCGGTTGAACCGATAAGCGTTGACCTTTTCGTAACAACGGCATCCCATCAAGAGCAGGGTTTTCTTTCATGGATGGAAGAGAAACAATCACATTGAAAGCAATAACGGGTGAAATATCAACCATGAACCATCGAGGAGATTCCGGAGTGGATTTCGGGTCAAAATAATGTCCTTTTGAATCCCATGAAGTGAAATCAGGATATCCTTCTTTGACCACTTGAGCCACACCTGCGACGTGAGGGGGCTTGGTATTTGAATGATAAAATAGAACGAGATCTCCTTCTTTCATATCGTCCCTCATCATATTTCGTGCTTGATAATTACGGACTCCATCCCAATGAGTGGAGCCGTCTGAAACCAGTTGCTCATAAGGATAAACATGGGGTTCAGACTTCATCAGCCAGTGATTCATACAACTCCGATGAGAACCAAGTCTATGGAACTCTCGCTCACCAAACATCACTGTTGTCATCGACCAAAGCTGCATCCATAACGTCGCCTGAGAACGTATTGTGAGGCACCAACCCAAGTTTCTTGGCCATGCCCGTGGTTCCGCCCACGGCACCAATCCCCATCTTTTCAAGCGTGACAAAGATCGCGGGTAAGAGAATCAGCGCACTTGCAGCAGCTACCCACAGAAGAATGAGGATGACGGTGATGAAAGGTTGAATCTCAGGAATCGGAATATTGTAGGCTGTAAACATACCAAGGGAGGTGACCGTTGCCGCCTCAAACAATGACATACCTGTGCCAACTGCTGCACTGCGGATGGCATCAATGCCCCCACCGAGTTCTTTGATACGGTTCGCAATGTGAATTGAAAAGTCAACTCCGACGCCCACCAAAATGGATCCAATCATTACCGTCACCAGCGATAACGGAACATCCATCTGCCACATCACTAACCATTGAAGTGCAACCGTTGCAATCACCGGCGAAGTCGTCCAAAACGAGTAGCGAACATCCCGGAATACAATTGCCAATGTGATCAAGGTCAAAATGATTGCAAAGAGCAAGGAAGTCCATTGCGATCCAACGATGAGTTCGTTGACTTCAATGGCAGTGGCAGCAACTCCAGTGAGTTCTTCGGCACTCTCATCATAATCTCCTTCAAAAGTATCCGTGAATTCATTCACCTTGTCAACACTTCTTGCTGTATCTGCGACTGGGATAAACGGCATGTCAACATAAATCAAGGAACGACCGTAATCAGAACTTACGAAGATTTCACGTGTTTCTTTGGTTAGCGAGGCGTAGAACACATCCAACAAAAACACTTGACTTTGTCTGGATCCGGGGATACCAAATTCATCAGGGCGAGTTAATAAATCCCAAAATGAACCATCAATTGATTGACTTTGATTGAGAAGTACAGCAGCAATTGCTTTGGCTTCCTCACATTGTTCAGCCCCAGCACAAGGAATTGTGGTTTGAAGCAAATCGTTTACCTGCTCGCCTGAAACGCTTGCTTTGACACCGGAGGCCTTCATCAAAAAGACAACCGAAACAGCGGTAGTATTCTCAATGTTGTTGAGTTTCCCTTCAAGATGGTCAATTTTCTTCAGAATCTCGGTGGGATTGTTATTTGATGGATCTCCATCGTTGAGATTGCCACTGACGTTTGCATTGACGAGGACCATCCCGACTTGGCCGGCTTCGAATTCCGAACTGTATTGCTTCATCTTGACAACGGGAGATTCACCTTCGGGGGCCATGCCGAGCAAATCGATGTTTTCTTCAACGTTCACACGACCTATGGTTCCTGAAAGCAAAATCAAAAGAAGGAACACTGTGATAACTTTCTTATTGTGTTTGACGGGAATTTCAACCAGAACATCGAAGGCCTTGAGCGGAGGGTGTTTGGTCTTTCTCAGATCAAGGATGAGTGTTAAATTTGGGACCATGAACATCGTTAGAACATAGACGATAACAATGCCGAGTGACAATGCGATCCCCACTGTCTGAATAGGAGCCATGGGCGTGAAAACTAGAGAAATAAATCCAATGACGGTCGTCACTGCTGACAAAAATACGGCCTTCCCTGTTGAAGAAAGTGATGCACGCATCTTTTCTTGGCGGGTTCCTTCTTCCTCCGCGTAGCGATTCGTAATGTGGAGACCATAAGAGACCCCCAACGCGAGAAGAATAGGACCAACAATGATCACCGTCATCGTCACTTCATAATTCGTCGCCCCAATAACCCCTAGTGTCCAAAACACGGCACACAGCGTCGGTAGCCCCGAAATAACTACCACTTTGAACCCCTGAAGTGGGCGCATTCCTGTTATGCCTGTTTGAAGGAGATCTG
This sequence comes from Candidatus Poseidonia sp., assembly GCA_022426155.1. Taxonomy (GTDB): domain Archaea; phylum Thermoplasmatota; class Poseidoniia; order Poseidoniales; family Poseidoniaceae; genus Poseidonia. The sequence goes on from JAKMEE010000005.1 coordinate 90,139, forward strand.
AGTGAAAGACGAAGAGTCCGATGGCGACTAAGACAACTGCCATGGGAAAGATTTCCCAGAACAGGCGGAAAGAAAACTCGGTCACAGCGTTCGTGATAGGCACGGGTCCAGTAAGGGTCATACTGATTCCCAAGTCATCCCAATCACACACACGGCTGTCAGCAGGCTGTCCGTTCTCGGTGAATTCACACGGGCGTTCCATCTCAGATATCTCATCAAGCATTGCTTGCGTTTCTTCGATGATTTCTTTGGCTGGACGATCTTCTGTGACAGCCACTGCCATGATAGCTCTGTCAAGAACTCCATCGGGGCCACCATCTTCCGCTCCCGCGATGTCTCGAGCCAATTTGTTTAACCCGGAACCTGGCTCACCATTTTCATCATACATCTCTCCAACAACAAGATCAATGGTCGGTTGACTTGGGATTTCATAGGCTCCACCTAATTCTTCGTCTGTGAGAGCAAATAAATAATTCAAATCTTCAGCTGCACTTGCGCTAGCACAAGTTTCCGAACCGGTAACACAACCGAGGTTACCGATTTCAGTGACGATGGCTTCACGTATTCTTGGAGCACTGGAATTCACCTCTTTCAGAACTGTTGAAATCGATAAAATGTAAATGACGTCATCTGATGAATCCGATTGATAAGGATTCAGAATTTTTTCAACATAACTAATTTCTTGTAATATACGCTGATCCGTGATATTTTCATTATCAGATTCAATATAAACAACCATGACGTTGGTCGACCAATCCTCTTCTACTTTGGCGATTAATTCAGCCACCTTACTGCCATCTGGTAAGTAGACTTCCAAATCACCGTTCACATTCAGAGCAGGATTGTCAGGGTCATCGTCAAAACGAGTATCGTCTAGGAAACCCGATTGTGTAACAAAGTAAACCGTGAGCAGAAGAAAAACAAGCACAGTAGGAATTGGAAATCGCGTGATAGCGCCGGTCGCTCCACTTTTTTCCCATTCCCTCTTCATCCGTTTTGGAGCCTCAAGAACTGCATCTATACTGCGTTTAGAATCAACCGTTTTGAATTGCTCCATCAACTGTTTTCTGGATGTTTTGAGGAGATTGATACCTCGGTCCTTTGCAGACTTTAGACCAGAATCAGGTCCGTTGGACGAGGATTCACTTGAATCGCTTGATTTCGCCATCACCACACCCTCATTGTAGGGGAGGGGAAGGTCATTCAAAGCCCTACCCCCCAACTGCGGAGTAAAACTATAATTTCAAACGTCAAATAAGAACGAGGGGTTCAAATGACAACCCCCCCACGGCCGCATGGACCTACCTCATTCACAGAGGCGGGGCCAGGTGAGGCACATGCCAGCCCCGACACTACCCGAAAAGCGATGGTCAATTGACCTAGAAAAGAAGATTCAAGAAGCCCATTATGCTGATGAGCAATCCTATGGATTACGCTATGCATTCAAACCTGAATCAACCAAAGAAGTCTTTGTGATCGATACTCCACCGCCTTATCCCTCGGGCACATGGCATATTGGTGCAGTGGCCCAATACTCGATGATTGATGTCATCGCACGTAGTCAACGATTGCTCGGTAAGGAAGTTTACTTCCCATGGGGCGTTGATCGTAACGGGATCAACATTGAATTCACCGTAGAGAAAAACACCAAAAGGAAAATGAAAACCTACGACCGAGCTGAATTCTTGGAGTTGTGCAGGGAAACAATTGAAACTTTCACTCGCTCCATGCGCCATACTGCAAAGCGCGTGGGCCTATCCTGCGATTTTGCAAGAGAATACCTGACAGATGCTCCTGATTATCGTGCAGTTACACAGTCGATCTTTGTGGACCTGTTCAAAAAAGGAGATATCGTTGAAGACTTGCGTCCGAATATTTACGACCCTGTGGAAGGTACAACCATCGCAGATGCAGAAGTAGAGCGACTTCCTCGTAAAACCAAACTTGTTGATGTTCGTTGGACTTGCGAAGATGGTACTGAATTGATTATTTCAACGACACGCCCTGAGATGATTTGTGCTTGTGGAGTGGTTGTAGTACATCCAGATGATGAACGTTATCAGCACCTCATCGGCAAGCGTGTGACATTGCCCTTGCCATCACATGGCCGAGATACAACAGTGGAAATTCAAACCCACCCTTCCGTCAAGTCTGATTTCGGATCTGGTATTCTGATGGTGTGTTCATTTGGTGACCAAAATGACGTTGCGGTATTCAGAGAACTTGGCCTAACCCCGTTCCCAGCCATTGATTTGGACGGAAGAATGACCGATCTAGCCGCAAACTTCAGCGGGTTGACGGTGAAAGAAGCACGAGAGGCTGCGATTGAACAACTTGAGAGCGATGGTACATTGGCAAATTGGGTTGAACGCGACCAAGATGTACCGGTTTCTGAACGTGGAAAAAACCCTGTTGAAATTATTCTTCTCAAGGAATGGTATGTTCGCCAAACTCATATCCAAGAAAGGATGAAAGAACACATTGAATCCATTGAATTTCATCCTGCTCGCAATCGACAGTTTTTGCTGGATTGGATGGATAACATCAGCATTGACTGGCCCATCAGTCGAAGGCGATGGTACCACACTGAAATTCCAATTTGGTACAACCAAGATGCTACCAAGGTCATCGTACCGCCCAGTGGCATGTATGTCCAACCTTGGAAAGATCAACCCCCTCTGGAGAGTCGAGTGCTTGACCGTGAGAGTCGCCATGATTTGGGAAGTTTCGAGGATCTCATGAGCAGTCTTGGAGAGATCCGTGGTGAAGAAAAAGTGTTTGACACGTGGATGGATTCATCCAACTCCAACCTCTTTGTTAGTGGCTACTTGAACCAACCAGATGTTTTCAAGAAAGCCTTTCCAACCGCACTAAGGCCGCAGGGGAAAGAAATTGTGAGAACATGGTTGTATTATACCCTCCTTAAATCCACTTTATTGCTTGACCAGCCCGGATTCCAACATGTCTGGATTGACGGACTTGGTATGGATCCTTGGGGTCGAAAAATGAGCAAATCACTGGGTAATGGTATTGATGCCGATTCAGTTCTCGAGTGTGGAGCAGGTGGTCGAACGGGTTCATGGAAAGTGAAAGGACCAGAAAAATCAGTGAGTCTACGAGCCAACAAGATCGGTAGTGAATGTTTCCGATTGTGGAAAGCATGTGATGCTCAAGTCGGAGATGATTTCCATATCAACCCTGAAGAAATCGAGAAGAAATATTTTGGAGTGCTAACGAAATTATTCAACGTTGCCCGTTTTGCCTCTCAATTTGAGGTTCCAGAAAACTTAGATGTTGCCCCCGAGGGATTGGCCCCCGAAGACCGATGGATCATGGCAGAATTTCAGTCCACGATGAAAACTGTAGAAGAATCATGGGTCAATTTGGACATCTATACCGCTACGCAGGCACTCAAGACCTTTGGCACGGGCATCTTACCCAGCCATTATCTTGAGATGGTGAAATCACGCCTCTATGATGATGATCAAGAGGCGGCATGGACCCTTCATCGCATGGTCCGTGATTTCATGGCGGCTTTCAGCCCAATCTGTCCATTTTTCACTCACCACATCACAAATACAGTGTACGGATCATCAGCAGTTGATGTTGATGTCTTTCCACACATGCCACTCTCGGATGTTGGCGCTGATACGAGTGAAGGACAACGGTTATGCCAACTTTCGAACGCCTTGCAAGACTTCAACGGTCAAACTTGGTCGGCCAAAAAGGAAGCTGGAATTTCTTTGAATCAGCCGATTACTGGTATTGTCATTCCCGATGTTTTGAATGAATTTTCTGAGACGCTCACCCGCATGCACCAGTTGAGTTGAGGTCATTCGTCCTCACTGAACAATGTGGCTTGTTTTGATACTGGAATTTCCAATTGCCCCAACCGGAAGCCGATCAAACGCACCCGCCCTTCCGATTGTACGTTCATTGCAAAGAGCGTTGAAGCGAGGCGTTGGAACACATCGAGTTCATCCATGGCCACTGGAATTGAACGACCACTGGTATGAGTCTCAAACCCCGTGTATCGTATTTTAACTTCGGCTAATCTCCCCGCGACACCCATGGAATGTGCTTTTTTCATGACCAAATCCACCAAGGAATTTAGTCGTTCCATCACCACTTCATGATTGGTTTGATCTCGCTCAAAGGTGTGCTCTTTGCCGATTGATTTACGACTTCGAATCGGACTGATTTCCTGACTGCTTTCACCTTCCAACACACGGATAAACCATTTTGAAAATCTCTCTCCTGTGATACGTGCCAAGGCCAAATCACCCAAGGCATAGGCCTCATCTGCGTTTTCAAGACCCCATTCAGCCATCTGTGTCGAGCGTTTTGGACCTACACCTGGAATCTCCCGAAGTGACCTTCCCTCAAAGAATTGAAGAATTTCATCTGGCAAGACACGAAAGATACCAAATGGTTTCCGAACTTCACTGCTCATTTTTGCAAGGATTCGCGTAGGACCAATTCCAAAAGATGCTGAGAGACCCACTTCATCCATGATGGCTTGTTGCATGGTTCGAGCTAATGCCAAGGCTTGATCCCAATCTCCTCCAATTTTCTCGGTGACATCCAAATATGCCTCATCAATGCTTGCTTGTTCAAACACATCTGCTTCTTCTCGTAAAATACTCATCACTTTCCGACTTGCCCGACTGTACAACCCTCGAGTACCTGAAATGTACCTGGCTGGACCGAAAGGTGCTGCAGGGCAACGCCTCCATGCTTCTGAAATCGGCATAGCTGAACGAATGCCGTAAGCCCTTGCTGCATAATTGCATGTTGAAACAATCCCCCGTCCTCTGCCCTGTTTTGGGTCAGAACCAATGATGAGAGGTATGGAGTCGTCAAACCCATGATGAAGGACTTCAACTGCAGCAAAAAACGCATCTAAATCACAGTGAATCAGAATCCGTTGCTCTGACGGCAACGAATAGAGGGAATCTACTTCCACATCTCATGACTTTCGCCAAAGGTGTTTGAACTTGGCGCTCTGAACACTTTCATTTTGAACGAGGGGTCTGGCAAATCATCGTGGAGTGTCTTCAACGACCTCTGTTGTTGATGCAAATGAGAACTCTGACGGATCCTGTGAATACCCAACTCTTGACACGACTTGCGAATCGGTTTGATACCACACTCGTGGAACCTCAAGCAGGTCAAATCTACCATTTAGCAGGACCCGAAGTGGCTGGAAGAAGCATGCGAGTTATCGCTGAGCAATGGGTTGCAAGAGCCCTATCACGGGGAAGTGCTGTTCACTGGATTGATGGGGCCTGTCGAATTGACCCCTCTCGCTTCATACCCGTTTTACAACAACTAAACGCCTCACTCGAGACATGTTTGAGCAGCCTCTTTCTTAGCCGAGGGTTCACCCTCCATCAACTCGCTCGCCAAATTGAACGTTTGCCATCTGAGGTGGCAATCACTCGTGCACCCTTGATAGTGATTGATGGGGTCCTCTGCATGCATCATGACAAGGAAATCTCAAGGATGGAATCTCGGTCCTTGTTTCGCCGACATATCGCCCTTCTTGCAAAAATGGTACAGCATCAGCATGTCGCTCTCATCTTGATCACTGAACAAAATCCAAGAGATGATCACCACGGCCGTTTATTGAGTAGCATCAAACATCACTCCCAAAATTATCTTGAAGGAAGTTGGAAGGGGAGGAGAAACAACAGAATGTTGTACTTACAACATCCCAAGAGTGGTTTAGGTGGCCTTTGGAACCCATCAAAGAGTCCACTACAAACGCAATTTCAAATCCAAAACCCGAAATCCATCAACTCAAACTCGTGGCATCATCATCGACTTGAAGTGGTAGGACTCAAACAAATTCAGGATTGAATTCCAACAAGGACCGTTGCAAGCCAGCAGATTGAATGCTGGTTTCTGTCCATCCAAACGGGGCGAGTATGGCCCAAATCGCTCTCAAGGCCAGTGAACGATAGTGTTGGATGCAGGGTTGGCCTAATGATGACTCACTGGTTTCAATTTCCTCGGATAAGACGACCCGGTCATAACTCACGCTAGCCAATATATCAATCACAACGTACCTTATTTTTGTGCCTGGAAGGACCAAGTAGCCTCTTCTTCGCGCTCGCTCTAAAGCCGCATAGGTAAGATTTTTGACACGATAATCTGTCAAAGGCTTTGTCACTCTGCGAGTCAAAATAGCTTCTGAAAGATTCAATTCTCCTTTTTTCAGCCGATGAATTTCACTACGATACCAACTCAATACATCCCATTGAGCACGAGTACTCGGAATGTTTCTGTCATTTATTTCACTCTCTTTTGCCAAAATAGTGAGTGCCGTTTGTTGCAAATTACGAATCCAAGGAGGAGATGAATGTTGTCGCATCTCAATGCCCCGTATTTTGAACCCATTCTGTCCAAGACCCCAATATTTAGTGAGTGAGCCTGCCCCATGCATTCGACTCGGCAAAAAGGCAATGAAGGTGTAAATATCTTCAAACTCCAATGGGATTCCGACAATCTGGCTCACCTGTTCCGCAAATTCTAACGCCGCTGCATGCTGTTCTGGAGCTGTTCGCCCCAATCGATCGGAAAGCCAAACACAATCCACAATTGCATGCAAAACATCCCATCCCGACTGATGAGCTAATTCGATTGTAGTGAGCAAAATATCTCGAGCCCAAGCGCAAATGGCCTCATGAGCTTCAATGCGCCCAAAACGTGCATTGCGATATCCTGTGTACCCAAAACAGGTCACTAACAACCATTTCAATGCATTTTGCCGTAAATCGTAAGGGTCTCCCGGGCGACGGCGCAACTGTTTCAACTGCCGACGACGTTCAATCAAAGGAGCGACGACTCGGCCAAGGAACCCCTGCGTACGGGCACATGTGTGCGTGTTCAATCCAGGAACTTGCAACGCCTTTGATTGCGTTTGAGGAAAAAGACCACTCCCCAAATGTTCTGCCAATTGCCGATGACGAAATTCTTGTTCAGCAACTTCTGGATGAAGTGGGACAAAGCCAGAGGAATCTCCCGTCCGAGGAGGTTGACAACAAGCACAATTTAGAGTTTCAGGAGATATGTTTCTTGAAGCAATGATGCTTGGAAAGAGGCTAGCAAAATCCAACTCAATCACGGGGCCATGGAGTCCTGGCTGACTGTCCAAGTAAAGTCCACCTCGGTCAGCATGCAACAACTCCAGAGCAGTTTTTGTATCCTCGGGCCGATTCTTTTTCCAGGGTACGAGGACACCATCATCTAAAGCAACCCTCATTTGAATGGCACTGATCACTGACCCAGGAGACAAACGTGAAATTTCTTGAGCCGATTGTCTGGAATGGCGTGCCAACTCAAATAATCCAACAATTCCCCCCTCACGAACAATGAAACTGTTGTTCAAATCCAAGTGCAATCGCCCCTGGAGCAAATACGAGGCTGGTCTGTGAAGTGTTTGACCGTAGGAATGGACCGTTTGAGCCGCCTTTGAGACGCTCAAGGAATCTGAGGTACGGCCAAGATGAAGGGGGGCATTCGTTTGTTTCGCCATTGACAAAAGAGCTGGAAAAAGATGACGATCTCCTCCTTGAGTCAGCACAATATCGGGGTCCAATTCATTCATGATTGATTGAAACTTTACGAGAAAGGAACGAGCGGATTCACATTCACTTCGATGAATTTCACGAGACATCGTGAAGGATGGAGAAGGGGCAAACCCTTCCTGTTGAATGCTTTCAAATTCCAACCTCATGGGTTCATCATCATGAGAAATAAAGCCCTTTGGATGTTTAAAATCAGCACTTAGGCGGATAATATGAAATGGAGGGAAATTTTCACCATTTTCACTCATCATTTGAAGAGAATGTAAGTGTTCTCCGTCCCAACGAACATACTGGAATAGTACGCAATCATGTTCATGCAGAAAGCGCTGAGCAACATGTGCATCAACGGAAAACAAAGAAAAACGGTGGAAATTTCCACGCGCTTCAATATGCTGGGCTAGCCCCTTCAGCCGATGGTGAAGGAGAACATCTATCTCCAGAACTTGATGAATTTCATAGGTATCCAATGCAAGACGTGCTTTCTTTTGCCGCATTCCACCGATGGAAAAACGCTGCTGAATTTCTGGTTGCTGGAGCCAATACAACAACTGTTCCAAATCCCTTGCACTACCATGGACATGCAATGTAGGATGCCAGGGGACGGAACACCTATGGGCAACACCATCAATGTCAATTAGCCAAGCCAACATCTGTTGCCCTGCATGATCTGAATGGACATCCAGTAACCACCCATCAATCATCTGCAGCTTCTCCTTCCAATCGCTCCAAACGAAGTTCAAGTTTGTGAATACGCTGTGAGAGACCTAACATCATCGACAGAAGGAGAGGATTCCAAGGATCATGGGCAGGCAGCATCCCTCCTGCTGCTCGGCGAGTTCTTACGTCATTGAGCAACACATCTAGCAGCATTTGTTCATCCACTGGAAGTGCGCGACGGAACGGCCCCAACGCATGTAATTCTGCCTCAATTCTCGTACGCCATGGAAGGACACTTCGACCCATAGCCTAAGACTGAACATTCGGAAGACAGGCTTTGTGAAGACCCCTTTGCACAAACTGAAAGTGTTCACATGTGGGCACGGTTCACCACATAATCGCAGGGTCGTCCGTTCAGAATGTCCATCACATTGTTGATGATATCAATACCAACTCTAGCTTGGGCTTCAATGGTAGAGGCCCCAATGTGAGGTGTCCCATGAAAATGTGGATGCTGCAAAAGTGGATGTTCGGGAGAAACTGGTTCAATTTCGAATACATCCAGAGCAGCCGTGGTTAGCTTACCTGACTCAAGGGCTTCTAAAACGGCTTGTTCATCGACGATTCCACCTCGTGCACAATTGATGATATGGTTGCCACATTCCGCACCATCCCGACCAATTTGGGGCATTGATGAAAGACGTTCAGCATTGACCAAATGATGTGTTTCATCTGTGTAATTGCAATGGATGGAAAGATGAGTGCAGTTGGCAAAGAGAGCGTCAACTGTTTTGTGCAATCTCGTATTTTTTGATTTAGCAATTTTGGGAGGCAAATAAGGGTCATAGGCATGGACTTCCATACCAATCGCTTGGGCAACATCTCCTACTGCCTGGGCAATACGGCCAAATCCAATCAGGCCGAGCACCTTTCCAGAAAGTTCCGAACCTTTGAGGGCTTTCTTTTCCCATTGGCCGTCTCTCAAGCCACGGTCTGCCCGTGGCAAATGACGGATTGATGCCAACAGATGACCAATGGTTAATTCAACGACAGATTGGGTACTTGAGCGCGGTGCATTGACGACACTAATTCCTTGTTCACCCGCAGCTTTGAGGTCAATGTTGTCAACACCGACACCTGCACGACCAATGACAGATAATCGGTCACCTGAAGCCTGAATAACAGCCTTCGTCAGTTTGGTAGCGCTGCGAACAATGATACCGTCAAATTCAGAGAGGCCCCCTTGAAGTAAATCCTGAGGAGAAATAGATGCGACAACGACTTCATGTCCCGCTTTTTCAAGAAGATGAACTGCTTTTGGGTCCATCCCATCGGTCACAGCAATCCTTGCCATGGCTCATGTTTCAGCAGACGGAAGAAGAACCTTCTCCTGAACTGTGATTCAACCGCGTTCTTCAACAACCACGACTCAGTGGCAGAACTGAAGGGGCCTGAAAACAATGGATACTGAGGGCTTGCTTTGGAGTGCTGGTATCCTTGCCCTACCAATTCTACTCGCTCTCCCGATGCGATTAGCGTGGCAGATATGGGTTGGTGTTGGGCATGAGGTCTCTGAATATCGCACCAACATACGACGTATTATTGACTCTGGGCATCAAATCTCTTCTTTTTCTCAAACGCTTGACGACATAGCTCGTAACCTTCGGATCAGTCCCTCAAAGCAACGATTAATTGAGGCTGAAATGGTCCATCCATTGACGATTTCACATTTTCTTCTGCTTCCTGCATTGCTAATTCTCCCTCTGACCGCCATCATGGCACTACCAGTGGTTCTGATCGGATTCCCATTTATGCTCTTTATTGAATTCGTTCTCATTCGACAGAAAGTTTTGATTCGCCTGCTATTATTCATCGAACGCATCAAACATTGGCAAGTGATCCACATACCAAAATCCCATAGAGGCAGAAAAGACGACACCACCAGCCTCACCGAGTTCTCTCAGCACATCGCACATTTCAATTACGTTCCACAGGCTGCTTTTCTCGGTCTTTTCACTTGGCTCATTATCCATTGGTTATTCAATTTGGAATCTTGGACGGTCGAATTTATTCTCTCGGCTATTCTCTACATGGTCCTTCTCTCTGTGCTCTCCGTATTGAACACGGCATTTGAGGCAGATTTGGTATTTGTTGACCCGTCAAAGGGAAGATTGGTTCCTGTCAATCAATGGCTTGAGGGGATGTTGAATCCCATTGTAGGGCTTGGTTTACTCTTCCTTTTGGGAAGGAATCTTCTGGAAGAGGCACGTGATGTTGGAGGAAATCCAGTACTGTTCTCCACCGTAGTTTTGGCTTTGCTCTATGGGGCTGCAATTGTGGGTATCTCCTATCGGTGGGGATATTCATCATGGCGTGGCGGGCGGGTGCGCCAACAATTTGAGCAACAAGTCATCGATGAGTTAAGTCCACTTTCTTACGATTTGACACGCCTCAAGGGCCGCATTGATTTCAATGTCCGCATGGGCATGGAAGAACGATTGTCTGTTTTTGAGGCACCCGTACCTCACCAATTAAATTTCGAGGACTTGCAAAGTTTGCCTTCTGTCTCCAGTGAGATTCTTCCGCCAGAAAATCCACTCAAGTGAAGGATCATCAATCCAACCAAGGGATGTTCTCAGGGATTTCTGCGAAGAGATTTGCAGGAACTGCAACCCTAATTTTGGAAACGCCTCCCAATCTTTCAGCCGTCTTGTTTTGCCAGGTAACGAAATCCTCAAATGAATCCATTTGCAAAATTGGGTTGTGAGTTCGGTTCCAATCCAATGGCTGCATTACCGTGCCAGGAGGGTCATGACCAGAGCAAACCACCTCGTGTCCCGTGAAGCGGTCCAATACACTCAGCGAATCCCAGTGTCTTTGCAAACGTCCACTAGGCAAGTCGTCTCGACCGACTCCCCCCTCTCCATTGAAGAGAAAATCCCCAGTCATGATGTAACCCGGAACGTGAACGATCATTGAATCGTTGGTGTGGCCAGGGCAGAAATGAAATTGGATGGGGATGGATCCGAGCATGATCTTTTCTTCATCATCCACATAATGCGAAACCCCAAGGCTGGCTGTTTCGTGTGACATCACATATTCGCAACCAAATCTCTCCCTGAGCGAAAAGCAAGCCGTGATGTGGTCAGCGTGGGTATGTGTTGCAATGACGTATTGAAGGGTCAATCCTTCTTTCGCAATGCGTGAAACATAGGCATCCATGAAATCAAACACGGGATCGATTAAGGCCGCCATATTCGTTGACTCATCAACCACCAAATATGTCATTGCCCAGCCCTCTTCGTTCAACTGTTCAAAGTGCATGACACATGCTAAGAAAGCGAGACCCTTGAAGTTTGACATCAGAGACTCTTCAAATACCGTCGGCGAATATGGAGTTCCATGACTGGAATAGCCGAGTACGGACTCATGCTACTTGGAGCACTCTTTGGTGCGGCCTTGGGATGGCTGTTAGCCAAAAACAAATACGGGGCTGCAACGATGCGCGCTCAAGCACGTGCCGAGGCGTTAGAGGAACGAAAAGCAAGCATGCTTGCAGAGATGGAAAGTGTGGCATCGAATGTTGCACGACAAAATTCTGAAGATTTCCTCCGCCTCGCTGAAGAACGATTGGGAAAGGTCCAAACCGAAGCATCAAAAGATTACGATGCTCGAAAAAAGGAAGTCGAATCATTGGTGACTCCGATTAAAGAAAACCTCGAAAAATTACAGATTGCAACTACTGCAATGGAAAAAGATCGAGAAGGTGCTTACCAGGGAATCAAGCGAATGGTTGAGGGATTGCAACAGCAAACTAACGAATTACGAGACACAAATGTAACCCTCTCAACAGCACTACGGGGCTCTGTCAAGGCCCGAGGGGCATGGGGTCAAGTTGCTTTGCAAAACATTGCTGAAGCAGCAGGTATGTTGGAGCATTGTGACTTTGATGTAGAATATACGCTCAAAAGTGGAGCAGGTGGCGCAAGAGTGGATATGCTTGCAAAAATCCCAAACGGAGGGCACATTCCTGTGGATTCTAAAGTTCCCCTCGCTGCATATTGGGATGGACTAGAAATCGACGATTTAGATGCACGTGCACTCAAAATGAAAGAGCATGCAAAAGATGTGAAGAAACACATCGATGAATTAGCTTCAAGGGATTATCCTCAACTGATTGATGGGGTGGACTTCACTGTGATGTTCATTCCAGCCGACCCCATCCTTTCAACTGCTTACGAACATCAACCTTCCCTGCAAGAATATGCATTCAACAAACATGTTCTGATCGTGACTCCGGTCACATTGATTGCTTTATTGCGCACTGTAGGACTGTATTGGCATCAACAATCTCTGGCAGAAAATGCTCGTGAAATTCATGACCGAGCCAAGGAATTTTACGACCGTGTCGCCAAATTTAGCGGGGATTTGGCCAAGATGGGGCGAGGAATTAACACTGTGGTTGGTGCATACAATGCCGCTGTTGGTTCGTACGATAGCACAGTGATACCAAGTGGGCGACGATTGAAAGAGTTGAAAGTTGTAGAAGGAGCGCAAAGGCACCTCGAAGAACTTCCCAACATCAATCACGTTCGAGATGTCAAACATCTTACCATGAGCGAAGAAGAATGACGTGTATTCAAAGCGAGCATTCTTCATCCACCAAGACCTGCGAGTATCATGCACCCAACCACCGTCGTTCATCTTGAGCATGACGGGAAGGTGCTGTTGGTTGGCGAAGATGGCACGGGCCCACATCTGCCAATTCAGGGACGAATAGACGCAAATGAAGGGTTACGATTCCCATCTCCCGGTGAGGTTCAAAACTTGGGGATTGAATTTGTAGAAAAGGGTTGGACGATAACACAATTTGCTGACCAATCCTACAAAATCATCAAGGGATATCCTAAGATTGAATGGCCTAAAGAATGGGCCTGGAAAGATGATTGCATTGCCGATAATTCAGTTCACCCGGTTGCAAGGGAAGCAATTTACCGTTCAATTCATCGTTTGGTTTCAAAAGTGATGATTCAAAATGATGCAGAAGAGGTCCTTATGGCAAAGGTTGAACGTGGCCACTTCAGAGGTTTTTGGACGCTACCAGGAGGATACATGGACCATGATGAGCATCCTGCAATAGGGTGCGTCAGAGAAACCCTTGAAGAATTAGGTTTGACAATTATGCTGGATAATCATGAGCCCGTTGTCACACAAAATATATTCAACAGCGAAGGGATTTCCTTTGTTTCCTTCACCTATCGTTCGACGTGGAATGGCTCAATTGAAGACCTTCATCTCCAAACAGAAGAAATTTCCGAAGCCAAATGGTTTTCCGTTGGGGAAGCCCTTGGCGTAGCAGTATCGCATTTCGATAAAGAGGCGTTACGGAGCCTTAACTAAACGAAGGCCCCATCAAATCCCGATGAGGTCTCTGGCCGCCTGTAATGCGTCATCCAACCCTTCAGGATAGTTTCCTGCTCCCTGAGCCATCGTTGGTCGACCACCTCCCCCTCCCTTGATGTGAGGGGCTATTTCACGCATCAATTTGGACGCATCGTATCGTTCACTCGCTGCTGTTCTTTCAGTAGTAGCGATGATCAACTTTCCACCGCTATCTCTTGAACCCAATACAGCTAGTGTGGGTTGCGAGTCATCCAATGTGAGTTCTTTGAGCATGGTGGTCATGGTTTTCAGGTCACCGTCCACTTCCATGATGATGACTCGAACACCGTCAACCTCAGTAGTCGAGCCTCCTCCGCCTGAGGTTCTTAGACGAACAATTTCTGCTTCGAGTTGAACAATTGACTTTCGTTGTTCCTTCCATTCTGAAAAGAAACGTTCTGCTGTTTTTGGAAGGTCTTGGGAGTGGACGCCAAAAATTTCACTGGCTTGCCTGAGTAAATCATCCTGGGCACGTGAAAAAGCCAATGCTGCTTTACCAGCAACAATATGCAAGCGCTCCACACCGTCTTGAACAGCGGTTGAACGGACAATACGTATGGACCCAATTTGTCCAGGCTCATCGTGATGTGTACCCCCACACGCTTGAACATCATGGTTCGCGATTTTGAGAATACGGATGCTATTTCCTTTGGGCGCACCCCCTTGATACAAATCAAATCCATGTAATTCATCGGCATCCTTTCTGTTCAATTCAGTTTTTTCTGTGCGGTGAACTTCCCCAAGGACCTGATTTGCTAACATTTCAATTTCATCGAGTTGTTCTCTGGTCAGGCGCTGATAATGGGTAATGTCAAGGCGTCCACTTTCAATGGATTTGTTAGCTCCTGCCTGATAGATATGAGGTCCGAGGATTCTTCTTGCAGCACCACCAACAATGTGAACAGCCGTGTGGTGGTCCATCAATTGCTTTCTTCGATCCCAATCAAGACGGCCCTCAATTTCTGAGTCAACTTTCAATGAACCATTGCAGAGGTGAACGATGGTTTGACCAATTTTTTGAGTATCCATAACCGCAACACTAACTTCTGAACCAAGCAATTCGCCATGGTCTCCTTCTTGCCCGCCCCCTTCTGGATAGAAACTGGTGGCGTCTAAAACAACACCATGAGTTGCCCCTTCAGGCCCCTCTCCTTCGGGAAGTTCGACACAAGCAAGGACACGTGAATTGAAGTTTTGATTGTAAACATCATCGTAATACTCCGGTATGGTTGGGGGTAAACCCGAGGGGAGATATTCACTGTCTTTGACATCAAGAGATTGAGCAGCTTGCTTAGCCATTTTTGCGTGACGCTCGGCCATTTCAGCAGAGAAACCAGTACGTAGCACAACATCTGGCCAGCCTGCGTCCCGTGCAAGTGTGATGGCCATGTCGGGAGCGAGACCATGAGAATCATTCATGGTGAAAAGAGCAGAATCTGGAATCGATGTAGCATCCTTAGGGAGCAGTTTGAGTTGAGTTTGAATCACTGTTTTCCCCTTACGGAGCATTTCTTCATAGCGTTCTTCTTCAAGACGTAGGATGGTCAGCAACCCTTCGACCGTTTGCTTGTTGATGTGGCCGCCTAAATTCACATCCAGATGATGCTGTGCGAGATCTGCAAGTGGGACCTCCAGTTTCAAATCATCACGCATTCGGAGTACGCGACGAGCCAACATTCGGGCCAAGTACCCTGCTTTGGCATTAGAGGGAACCAAACCATCACCGAGCATATTGCATAAGGCATGAAGGTGATCTGGAATTGCGTAAATGTTGGCGAGGGGTTCTGTGATCGAAGTAAATTGCTCTGCCGTGACATCAAGTCCACGTTCAGATAGGCGTTCGAGGAAGCGTTGAATCAATTCATCCCCATCAACACCTGCTTCAATGTTCATGATACCATTGAGACGACTCATCTCACCAAGCAATTGGTCCATATTGAGAGAAGGCCATTGGCCTGCGATGGAATTGAAATTACTGAGTTCCTTGAGCCATGCCACGGTGTCAGGATAGATGGCCTCGTAAATGGTGGGCGTACCTGCTGCTGCCCAACAAAATCTTTCGAGGCCATACCCAGTGTCGATAATTTGTAAGGGCATGGTTCGGTACAAGTCGCCCTTCAGTTCAACCGTCCCTTCGGGATGTTCTTCCATGTCCATGAATACCAAGGTTGCTAATTCGAGCCCTCCGACAATGACTTCAACCGCAGCCCCTGCATTTCCACCACCGCACCATGGGTTCTCCACATAGGTGATTTCATCGGATGAGATACCAAATGTATCTGTCAAGAGACTGTGACAATATTCCACACATTCTTCCATCCAGTAATAGTATTCGCCATCATCAGATCGATTGAAAACATGGTGGGCCATCATTTCAAATGTGGTAAGGTGGCGCCCAGAGCGCCCAACTGCATCAACATCGGTTAGACGGATACAGGGTTGAGATACCGTAAGAGGATTGGCTGGTGGACGTACTTGACCAGAGGTCACATGTGGTTGGAAATCAGCAATCGAAGCGATGGTCAGATGAATATCATCTCTCCATCTGGCGAGAACGGGGTATGGTGCGATACGAGTGTGGTCTTGGCCCTCGAAAAACGTCAAAAATGCTTCACGCATGGCATCTTTTAGTTCCTTACCACGTTGAGAAAAGCCATCGATAAGTGGGGCCCCGATGAAGGTATATTCATCCTCTGAAGTATCGCCACAAGTCGTTCGTTCTTCATCAGTGGTCCAAAACCATAACGATGTCACACTGCATTGACGACGAACGAAACCGTTCGCATGGAAAACAGCCAAGTCAATAGGGGGAAGGGACACGGAACATCACCGTCCTGTGAGGACAAATTGTCCAAAACCGCCTCCCCCTTCAAGCCTGCCCCCGATGGAACTGCTGAAACCATGTTTGTGAAAACCCTCAAAGCCACCAAGCCAAACGGTGTAACATGAGTGAGGCATGGCGTAAGCACTTGGTCGATGAGGGCCAAGGTATCATGCGCATCAAGGCTCATGGCACCATGTTGACCGATGCACGCATGGTAAGTGACAAAAAACATCTTGCCACGCATGCTGATGATCGAGGTCATGAGCAGTTGGTCAACATCGCCTCCATGCCGGGAATCGTAGGTGATGCTTGGGCCATGGCAGATTGGCACTACGGTTACGGATTTCCAATCGGAGGTGTTGTGGCCACCGATACCAACGCAGGTGAACTCGGTGGGGCAATCTCTCCAGGGGGAGTTGGTTTTGACATCAATTGTGGAGTAAGGTTCCTCGCCCTCGATGCAACATTGAACGATGTCCCCAATTTGAAAAAACTCGCCAGCCGATTATCTGGACGAATTCCTGCCGGTGGCTCTGGTAAAGGCGGCGTTGATATCACATCTCAACAATTGACTGAACTCTTGCAGGGGGGAGCAAAATCTGCTGTTGAAATGGGCTATGGTATCGATGAAGATTTGGCTCATCTTGAATCGCATGGCCAACTGGAGACCATCGAAGCCTCTGTCTCACAACGCGCTGTGGAGCGTGGTATGAAATCCCTAGGAACCCTCGGAAGCGGCAATCACTTTCTTGAATTACAAACCGTGGGTTCAGTGGTTGACGAAACTACCGCAAAAACATGGGGTCTGTACGAAGACCAATTGGTTGCCATGATTCATTCTGGGAGCAGAGGGCTTGGCCATCAAGTTTGTACGGACCACGTTCGGAAACTTGAGGCGTGCTATACGAAAAATGGCTCGATGTGGGAAAACGAAGCGTGGGGTTACTCCCTACCCGACCGACAACTTGCTGCTGCACCATTCCATTCGAAGGAAGGAGAGGCATATTTCGATGCCATGAACGCAGCAGCAAATTTCGCTTTTGCAAACCGGGCAGTATTGGCCGACAGATTACGGACAGTGTTGCGTCTTGAATTGGGTGATGACGGAGAGGCTCGTACGCTCTATGATGTTGCGCATAATATCGCGAAAGTTGAACAGCACACCATCCATGGACAATCATGCTCCTGCTGCGTCCATCGGAAAGGGGCGACACGAGCATTTGCAGCAGATCATCCGGAAATGAGTTCTTCCTTTGCCACAACTGGACAGCCCGTGATGGTCCCCGGAGACATGGGAACAGGCTCTTGGCTCATGGCAGGGCCAAATTCAGGACACAATCAGGCATTCGGTTCTTCTTGCCATGGAGCAGGAAGGGCGTTGAGTCGTACAGTCGCAAAACGTACCATTGACGGTCATGCACTCAAAAACGAGTTGGAGGCAAGAGGGATTCGTGTTCACGCATCAACACCAAATGTGTTGGCAGAAGAAGCACCAGATGCCTACAAAGACGTAGATGAGGTCATTCGATTAACAAATGAGGCAGGACTTGCACGTCCTGTGGTTCGAATGAATCCGTTAGCTGTCATCAAAGGGTGATTACATACAAATTTGAGCCATCCCTTGTCCAGGGATCGTTGGTGCCGCACCTGAGTGCACGCCATCCGGCTCTTCGACTATCACACTCAAGAGTGTGTTTACCAATTCTTTCAATTCATCAACTTGGTGTTGTAAGTCCTTAACACGTTGTTGCATCTCTCTGTTTTTTTCTTGCTCTCGCTCCATGTGCATCCCACGAGAAGTTGCCTTCTCAAATTGAAGTCTGGAAAATCACCACTTATACATTGAGGTTTGGACAAGGAGAAAATCCCTGTTTTCTTGAGATAATGGAACACATCGACCAGAATGAAATGGAGCCACCGGCGAGATTTGAACTCGCGACCTCCTCATTACCAATGAGGTGCTATACCCCTTAGCC
This sequence comes from Candidatus Poseidonia sp., assembly GCA_022426155.1. GTDB lineage: Archaea > Thermoplasmatota > Poseidoniia > Poseidoniales > Poseidoniaceae > Poseidonia. The sequence continues at coordinate 108,630 of JAKMEE010000005.1, forward strand.
ACGGTGGCAGTAGCCCGAGCGACCAACCAAATGGATATAATCGCTTCGCGAGCAGTCTATTGTTCAAGTTGGAACAATCTCCATCCAGAGGATTGGCCTAATTTGCTCAGGGAAAAGGGTTGATTTCCCTCATAGAGGAGAGACGAGTTCTCAGGAACAAAGGAATCGTCTGGCCCGACAAGCACATGTGTCACATTAACACCTAAAGGCGAATTTAGAAAATCTGTTGCATCGAGTGAATCTCTCCAATAGCCAGTGATTTGTTCATCACCAGAAAGATCAATTTCCGTTTTTAGGCTGTACAACGAATGCAATGCTAGGGATGGTTCTGTCACGAGAAGGAAGGTATCACCAGAATCTAAGTGATCATTCAGTACCTCTCCGGCCTCATCTGTCCACAACTGTTGCCCATGAACAGCGATGAAAAGTGTCATTGGTAGAATCATCACAAGTGCTAGTCCCAAAGCCTTCATGCTAGGATGGGCCTCAAAATTCATGGGTTCATCGCTTTCATCTTGAATGAGATGAAATAGCATGATGCAGGGTAGAATGAGGACGGTCATATACCTCCCATTATTCCCCAGCAGGAAGGCCGTTTCAAGCAATGAAGCATTCCATAATTGGGATTCGACTGTCCAGAGTGCAGCGATATAAACCGTGATGCAGGTTGCCATGATTGAAATGAAAACAGCTAGCATAGTGATGTTTGGGCCTCGAGCTTTTTGAGCATCGGAAATTCTGTCTTTGAACAGGGGCCAAAGACAAAAACCAATGAGAAGAAACAAGACCACCCCATCAAGAAGTGCGAGGATAAATGCCAATGCGAACTTAAATGGTTCATTTGCAACAATATTGAGTGTCCCTCCAGACCCCGTAGCACCCAAGATTGAAACCCCACCAAGAACAAGGAACGAGGCAAGAACGGACATCTTCCACGGGTGGTGGGTCATTGGATCTAGATGATCCTTGAACCATTTTGCATGAATCCATTCCCATGCAAAGCCACTGATGATTACAGTTAACCACAAACTAAAACTCGGGAGAAGGCCAAATCCTTTCCAGCCAGCAATCAACAGAAGGCTTGTGGCCATACCAATCAGCCCCAACCTTCTAGAGGGGTTGGATGAATTCTTCGAGCCAAATAACCAAAACACAGAACCCCCCATCAGTAATGCCAGAAGGGCTTCATCATAGCCACGTCCAGTGGCAAATATGAGGGGTGGGCTCAATGCAACAAGAGAGGCAATACGGGGGTCAAACGACATGCCCAATTCGTCTCGGCGCCATGAAGGCACCCTCCCCGAAATTCCAATGAGCATGAACATACTTGCCAACATGAAAAGTTTGACATTCATGGAAGAAGAGAACCAGGGGCCGATGTATCCATCGTATTCACTCACCGCAAGTGGATCGTGAAGTTCGTCAGATGCTAACCGAGTTGGACCCCAAGGATACTGTGCACCCTCCTCGGAGACATCTTGTGCCACGTTGAGGCGAACATGAGCGTCAAGGCCTAAGTCATTGGTGAAAGATGCTGCAATTTGTAGAACAAGTCCAATCACGAGGAGTAAATACCACCATCGGGTATCATTCATGCGAATGCGGTCCACAAACCTTCCACCCGTCGTTTGAATAACACTCTTTCCCAAACGTTTGGATGATGAACATCATTGAGAGAAGTGGCGCCGAGAGAGAGATTTGAACTCCCGAGGGACAGGCCCACGCGATTTCCAGTCGCGCGCACTACCAGGCTATGCGATCTCGGCTCTAATCCGCCCGAATCATCAATCTCGTTTAACCGTCACCCTTGTTCAAGACGAGAATCAAAGAGGCTGCAATAGCGAAAGGACTCAAAGGTGTAACAGCCACCGCTAAGCATGAGCGAAGAGAGCGCTCCGACAATCGAGGTGGAACGCGACCACATGTCGCTGCCCTTTCGACTAGGAGATATCGAACTCTCCACGGCCTTTGAAGGTCGTTTTATGGGTGGGGGATTTATCGATACTGTACGCCGTGAGTGGCTCTTCCAATTCAGACTTGCTCGGGCTGAATGGACTCGGGATTACTATGTTGCCCTCCTCTTTGGTACACTTGCATTATTATTCGGTTCTGTTTCACCAGAATTACTGAGTGGTGGAGACGCCGCATTGGTTGGAGTTGGGGGTGTCATGGCGATCAGTGGTTTCCAATACTTCCAATTGCTCATATCAGTCCTTCTTTGGTGTTGGTTTGTTTTCCAAGGGTGGCAATTATTTCCTGTGATGAGAACCCACTTGATTTCACTCGTGGTCCTATGGAACGGTCTCATGCTCGCACAGATTTTCTTCCATTCAAAGAATGCGACCTTCCCCTCGCAACTTAATTTAGCCGATATGATGGAAGGGACTTTGTTGTACTTGGTTGTATTTTTCTTCATGTTTTATTTCTGGAAGGCGGTCGTTGAAACCCGCGACCTTCATGTCGAAATAAATCACGTGCATGAAGATGTCAGAGTTATGGAAGCTGAAATGGCAGAACATTCCTTGACAGGATGGACCATCATTTTCGCAGGCTGGCTGGTGTTAATCATCACTTCCACATGGGCAGGTGTCCATCATGTTGCTGAACTCAATGAAACCAATATTGGTGCTCTGGTACTGCACCTAATTACAGGGGTTGCTTCACTCCCAATCTTCTTCTTTTTACTCTGGTACCCTCAACGAATGCTTGGCCAGGATGCAAACGTAACAACAAGAGCAGCCATTGATGCGGCCCTCGAAATGGCAGAGAGTACCTCATCATACCGAGCAGATGCACGTTGCCCAGATTGTGAAGCACCCTCACCATTGACCAGAACCCCATCGGGCGAGGTAGCGGCATCGTGCCTAACAACAGGCTGCAATGCATCTGTCGTGGTTGGCATGGTATGCGATAGTTGCAAGAATGTGATGCCAACAAGGCTACAATGTACATCTTGCGGGGTGAATGCCCCCGCAATGGATTATTTCCCCGATCAGGAGGCATGGTGAAATGTTTACCCAATTACGAGAAGATTTCCCAGTCTTGCGCGAAGATGATGCCCCTGCCTATCTGGATAATGCATGCGTGACGCTCAAACCTCAATCAGTGATTGATGTCGTGACTCAATACTACACCGAGACGCCAGGATGTGGAGGACGCTCAGTTCACCGTTTCGGCACAACCATCTCAAAGTCCGTGCATGAGGCGAGAGTAGCGTTGAGTCAATTCATTAATGCCCCATCACCAAAGGAAACAATCTTCACCCGAAATACTACTCAATCAATTAATCAAATTGCACACGGCATGTCATGGGAAAAGGGGGACGTGGTGTTGACTGGAGACAGAGAACACAATTCGAATCTTGTCCCTTGGCTGCAACTAGAGCAAGAACAGGGTATCGATCATCGCATTGTTCGAAGCCACGATGACAACACCTTCGACCTCGAGGCTTTTGAGGCGGCCTGTGCGTCTGCAGGAAAGCGCTTGAAGATGGTTTCAATGAGTCATGTGGGCAACCTTGATGGCGTAGCAATTCCAATCCGTGAAATCACAAAAATCGCGCATGACCACGGGGCACTGGTTGCGGTTGACGGTGCCCAGTCGACACCGCACATGAATGTCGATGTCCAAGAATTGGACATTGATTTTTTATCGTTTTCGATCCATAAGATGTGCGGCCCTTCTGGAATGGGAGGGTTATGGGGGCGTTATGATCTGCTGGATGGTTTACGTACCATTCAATCTGGAGGACAAACCGTTCGTGCATCAACCTACGATTCTGCAACTTGGGCCGACCCCCCTGCTCGCTTTGAGGGGGGCTTAGGGAATTTCTCAGGGATGATGGCCACAGGTGCAGCTATCGATTATCTTTCGAAACTCGACATGAATGCAGTCCATGAGCATGAAATTCGATTAAATCGACGAATGACTGATGGGATCAAAGACCTCCCTGGTCTTGAGATTATAGGGCCACAAGACCCCTCCTTACGAGGAGGTATCTGTTCAATTTTGATGGAAACATTACCACCACATGAAGTCGCCATGCTCCTCGATGAAGTCAATGGAGTCATGGTTCGAAGTGGACAACATTGTGTTCACTCATGGTTTGCAGACAAAGGCTTGCAACAAGGGTCCTTAAGGGCGTCTGCCTATTTTTACAACAACGAGGACGATGTCAACCGGTTTGTAGAGACCTTAAGCGAGATTGTGCATACACTGGGATGAGTTCATGTCAACAGAAGAGGACAACGGAGATATGGTTGTTCAACCAAACCCAATGCAGGGTGTATTTGTGATACCACCGCTCCAACCCTTCAACACTGAAGCCGACATGGACTTAACATTCATTCGAAGGGTAGTCACCATCACTCTGAGCGTCACAATGATTATCGCCACGGGATATATTGCAGCTGTCATTTTATCGGATGGAGCCATTCTTTTGCGACCGAGTGAAAACGCCCTTGAGCGTCACGAAATTTATCGAAACCTTGTCAATGAACCAGGTGAAGACCTCTCTGGGTCCGGCGTGACTGTTTGCATCGTCGATTCAGGCATTTCTACAGAGCACAGCGATTTGGACACCATGAATCTGGAAAGTTGGAAAGATTTTGTCAACGATCGTGACACGCCCTATGATGACCACGGGCACGGGACTTCGATGGCTGGAATTCTTGTTGCCAACGGTTGGCTCAAAGGCGTTGCACCTCAAGTGAACCTGCTAGTCGCTAAAGCACTCAGCAAGGATGGTCAAGGAGATGATGGCGTCGTCGCAGAAGCCATTGATTGGTGTGCAACGAATGGGGCACACATCATTTCACTCTCACTCGGAGGTGCTCCCAATGTCCTCCCATTCAGCATCACAGGTGGACGAACATCTGGAGATGCAGCGAATGAAGCCATTGATTCTGGGATTTACGTCATCGCTGCTGCAGGAAATGATGGTGGTGAAGATGATGATGGAGATGTGGCTTCTCCGTCGAGTGAAGCCGGTGTTATTTCAGTCGGGGGAGTCACGCATAAGGGAAATTCGTGGGCGGGTTCATCCGAAGGTGACAATAATGGACGATTGGTTCCCCTTTTGTTTCCAAGAAACGACCCGCACAAAAAGCCTGAAGTCGTTGCTCCTGCTCAGGAAGTCCCTATTCTGATGACTGATGGAGGTTGGGGACTCGCTGACGGAACAAGTGCTGCAACAGTCTACGTTGCTGGAGCCATCGCATTGGTTCTCGAGGCTCATCCAAATCTCATGACCAATGGAAGCCAGGGCAATGCAGATGACATTGACCAAATGAAAAATTGGCTCATGAACTCAGTTCGGCCACAACAAGATCAAACCGGCCACGATGATCGTTATGGTTATGGTTTGCTCGATATCGAAGCACTGATTGCTATCGTAGATTCATGAATCATGAGGCAACCAGGCAACCAAAGTGCCCCCAAACAGTGGCATGAATCCAATATGATGGGTTGAATTTGAGGAATGAATCAACTCAATCCACGCATTGAAGCCATTCACTAAGGCCATTCCAGCCTCATCGTGTTCCTCAACCTCACCCGTAGGCATGGCTGGCTCAACCGTGAAAAGAACTCCGTGTTGACTGAGCAAAGGCAGATAGGTACTCACCAAATTTGCTCTCTCAGGAGAAGGTGCGTCAATGATAATTGCATCATAGGTGGATTCAAACGGAGTGTTGGAAATCTCAGACATCGTTGTTGAAGCCAGAGCCCATGCAGCATGCTCAGCGGCGAGTTGAAGAGGTTCGCCAACTACGATATTTGTTCGACTTTCTGCTTCATATCGAGTCATCAGACGGTGCAATATCACTCCGAATTTAGCACCCTGTTCGACCATGGTGAACATTTCGGGTGGCGAATCACTACGTTCGAAAGTATCGAACAACCAAGCTGAACGGTGCCCAATACCTGCGCCAACTTCCAAGACATTTGTTGGATCTAATCGGGCAATCGCATCTCGAATTCGGCGGAGTATCGAAATGGACCATGTCGACAAACCCATATGAGTCAACTGCTCTCCAATATTGGCTGCAATTGCAGGTTCATCTCGGGGTTGTTCTGCATCAGGCGAGAGTAAGTGAGCGAGGATTTCATCCCTCCCAGGAGGTGCTTTTTCCTCTGCCATACCTCTGCCTCAAGGCCGAGGAACTTCAAGGCTCGCCTTCCGCTTTGAAACGGAGGGTTCAAACATGTGAGGCCACGCGAACAAAATGGGGAGTCGCCATGGAAGATGCTGATGATGCGTATGTTGAGGAAGAAATCCTTGACAATGCCACACATTGTCCCGTCTGTGACATTATGGAAGCGCATGACATCCTCAAAGAAAAAAGCGTGGGAGAAGGGGCTGACTTCCTCGTACAATGCCAAACATGCCAGCATGTTCATACGATTGAATTCCGCCCACCACCAGCCAAACATTTGCCCTTCATCTTGACTGAAGGACCGCATTCCGAACGTGTTGTCCTTGTGATTGATGCAGATGAGGAATTCGTTCTTGGGGATGTATTTGAAGAGAATGATAAATTATGGACAATCCATCAAATTGAGACAATTGACGGGAAGACACCCAGCCATGCCATCGCCTCAAAGATTGAACGTATTACTGCTCTACGAACTGATATGGTACGTGTGAAAATTACGATGACACGAGGAGAAGATTCTGTGCCAGATGTTCTGATCGTTCCCCAAGAAACCACCTACACAGCATCACATTTGATGGATCATAATGGAGAAACTTGGCGTATCCGAGCCATACATACTGGTACTGGCAGAACGTTGCGTGGAACAGTCCAGGCACCCGACATCAAACGCATGTACCTCCATGAACCACCCAGGCCTGAATATTTCGCACCACGAACTCCTCGTGAACGACGTCAGGCATGGAAAGAAGGAAAGTTGGGCCACAACCCCAACCCAATTCGTCCAAAGGAAGAAATCAAGAAAGGAGTCAAACCTTCATTCAAGAAGCGTAAGAAACCGCGCCGATGATCATGGACGGTTCGTCCACGGCATCAAGAATGCCTTGGCAACTTGACTGCCAATAGTTGGGTTTTCTTTCAGGCGACGAATACTGTATTCGTACCATTTTTCACCATAAGGAATGTAAATTCGCGTCCGATGCCCTTCTTTGGCCAATTTTCGACGAAGAGGCCCTCGAACACCCAAGAGCATTTGGAATTCATATCCCGGGCCTTTATTGTGTCGACTTGGCCCTGCATTTTTCCTCGGATCATCTAACCCTGGACCCATTTTATGTGAGGCTAAAGCAGATTTTGCATACTGAATCACAGGGTAATCATGACTTGCAATCGCACAATACGCACCGGCATCTAAGATTCGGTCAATGCACGCATTCGTCCCGTCAACAATGTCTCTGTATGAGGTGAAAGCAATATCTTCTGGCTCCAAGTAGATGCCCTTGCATATTCTGTAATCTGCCAACGGACCCAATTCTGTTTCACACTCGGAAATATCAGCGAGTGAACGAAACAAGCGACCTTGAAGGACGGTTCCAACATTTGTTAGCCCTTCTTTATGCAACTCTCGAACAACGTCCAATGTATCGGTAGTCACGCGGTGGTCTTCCATATCCAACCGGACAAACATATCATGAGTTGCTGCGAGTGCGACAAGTTTTCGGATGTTTTCCATGCCAGCTTCGCGATTGATAAGGAGGCCAAATGCAGTAGGTTTGATACTGAGGTTAGCATCAAACTTGTTCAACTTGATTGCCTCTATGACACGAATATATTCGTCATAGAAAAAATTAGCTTCGTCCATTGACGTAATCTCTTCACCTAAAACATCAATCGTAAAGCACGTGCCCTCACCTGATAGGCGTTTCATAATCGTAACAGCATCCTCAAGCGTGGGTCCTGCCACATAACGGCGACTGACCCATCGAACGAACCATCGTGGCATACGAACAGTGAGGGCAACGATGCCTCGCGAGACCATCCCGACCATGATTGCTTGGCTGGAGTGGCGCTCTTTGACCCTTTGGATTCAAGCCTATGCGGTTTCAAGCCGTGCAAGGATTTGCTTCGTTGTCAGCAATGGAATGTCAAGAACCTCCAAATGGTCACGTATTGCCTGACGTTGCCAACCACGAAACGCTTTCTTGTCCATGGAGACAACCAAGTATCCTTCTGGGAAGGCTTCTCTGGTTGCCGATATTGCAGCATCAATGGATTGTTTCCAATTTCCCTCGGGTTCGCCTTCGGTTTGTACAAATGGCAAGGCGTAAGAGGCAAGCATGTGACCCAACCAAACACCTTCATGGAGACCGAGATTATTCCCCCGTGGTGCATAATGACCCCCGCCCAGTGTTACGACAACAAGTTGGCCTGCATGAGATTCAGCATTCCATGATGTCACCTCATCTCCGATTAGTCCGAGCCCCTCAACCATAATTTCTGCCAAAAGTTGTGCAGCAGGGAGATGACCCCAAGTGGCATCTGTCGAGCCAACTTCAATAAAGAGACTCGGAGAATTGAGGCAAGGCCCATGATGCGTGGTTTCGAGTGAGAGGTCAAAACCTGATAACTCAGAACGAGCTGTCGCTAGCCGATTCAATTTCCTCCACCATGGAGCTAGTCTTGGGTTTGGCGGTGGAGCAGTGCCCCCTACACCTCCGTATTTGCCCCGTTCGCCTGATTCAAGATGAGGGACGCCGATAGGGTGGAGAGTCAACGAAGCTTGTCCACTTGCAGCAGCATGACGCGAAGGAAAAATCACCTCATCAACATTTTCTCCAGTTGCTGCTTCCCAACGAAGATCAAGATGGTCTTCATACAGCACACCCGTTGGAATCCACCACATTCGAACATGTTTGCATGATGAGGCACGATGCCCATCAACATCAGAAAGGGGGTTCCACGTCACCAAGCCGAGTAATGCATCTGCTTGATTGGTTGAGGCAATGTCCGCTTGATTGACGACAATGAGCACGACCATGTATCATCCAAGACTTCCCTGCATTTGACCCCATCTGGAACGAGGTTTCACATAGAGCCTTGAGTTGAGGTGGAACATGGACGAGGGATTGCCTGAGCAACTACCGTTTCTTCCCTCCCGCATCATTTCACATGAGCATGGTATTTTGGTAACTGGCATGGACGGTGAATTGGCCGTTCTTGATGAGCATTTTAACCTGAAATCCCCCGTCAACAAACCCTTTCCAATGAGTATCAGTCACGCAGTTATCGTTGACAATCGATTGTATGCAACCTGGATTGATGGTGAACTAATGATGGCCAGAATGGGATGTATTCCACTGGATCAACCGATTCAACAGGGGCCTGAAAGAGCAGCCTTACGTACGTCTACTACCATTCTTGATGCGAAACATCCCGCAGGATCGACCTGGTCGCATGTCTTGGATGCTGAGCCTCTTGGCTTAACGGCTGTTGAAGGAATATTGGTGTTCACACTTTGGAACAAAGGCACCTATGGGCTTGACCTCAGTGCCAATGAAATTTGGCGCATGCCACCCCCAAACTGGCAATATGAACGGAAGCGCCCACGCATGAATGAAGTGATTGGACTTTCAATCAACGATGGAGAATGCTTTGTAACCTCAAAAGGAGGTCGTTTCCAAAAACTCAATGTGATCACCGGTGAATGCTTGGAGGAAACAATGCATGAACAACCCGAGGCCCCACTTGAACAAGTCTTCCATCACCAACAACACACTCTCATCTGTTCAACAAATGGAGAAGTTGCTTGGGTACATAATGGTGATTTAAAGCGGAAATTGAAACTTAACGGGCCTGTCCAAAGTGCAACTTGGGATGGATTCATTCATGGATGGAGAATTGCTGGTTGGAGAGAAGAACTTCTCCTCACCGATGATGTGGTTTCACGACAAAGTTGGAATGAAATCCCCATACATGTCCACCCAGTTGAAGGAGGTGGCATCGTGTTATTCAATGACGGAACATGGGCAAATAGCCCACATGAACATCCGCCAATTCGGTTAAATGAAGAGGAATGATCAAGAATCATTCATTGCGGTATAACCACAACGACCGCAGGATTTGCGGTCTTCATGAGCAGCAAGGAAGACACCAGGTCCACATTCAGGGCAGCTTTCTGCGCGAACGAGTTTCCCATCTTCAACCTTGTATTTTGACCACTTAGCAGTAGCATTAGGAGTTCCGTTTGGCATCACTCATCGCCTCCTTCTGGAGCTGCATTACCTGAGCGGAACACTTCATGGCGCTTGTGAATGTATTCTGGCTCAACGGCCATGGCTTCTTGGGATTCGTAGATGTACGCCAGCCCAGTCGTCAATGGTTGTCCGAATCGAGTTTGACAATCCTTGACAACAATCCACTCAGGGTTTGATCCTGGTTCAAGTGTTTTCACCAAATCCATCACTTCTTTGCGTGAGGGGGTGGTTTTGCCTTCGTGCTTCCAACTGAACGAAATTTCAATTCGGTTCAAGAGTTTGTTTTGTTTTCTTTCTGTAATGTTCATGATATCACCTCATCGGATGCTGACTTTGAGAGCATATTTTCCTGGTTGTTCAACCATTAAACGCTTGGCAATTTCTGAGCGCTCCGGTTGCATGATAATGACGTAGCCGGTCCATTCTGTGGAAACCTGTGCAGAGGGGTGGCGTGGGCATTGGTCAACTTCATCGTTGAGGATGAGGTGACATTCTCCACAAGCAAATGGGATTTTTGCCATAATCATTCACCGTCCCTGTTCTTCTTTGGATCGTGAATCCATTCGTGGCAGCCCAGACCGTCTTGCTTGCTGGTCAGCCCAATCTTTGAGCGTCGTGGATCAGTTGTGTCCGGTGAGATTGACACGATGCGAGCACGGACTGATGAACCAACCCCCATTTTACGGTTGGAACTACGGCCTACAATTTCAGATTTACCGATGTTCATGTCAACCGGCTCATCCATGATGGTTGATTTGTGAAGAAGGGCCTCCATAGGGCCAATACGCACGAAAGCGCCAAAGTCGTTGATTTCGGTAATTGCACCTTCAACGATTTCTTGGTCATCCATGCAAAATAACACTGCATCGAATTGAACTTTTTGGTAAATTGCACCATCACCGTGAATGATACGGCCACGTCCGATTGTCTTGTGATTGTTGGTCACCAAGATGAAGCGGTTTTGCTCATCAAACCGACCCTCAAAGGCGGTCATGGAAAGTCGGTCAATGTGCTGGTCCAAGGATTGGCCCTTGCGCATGTATTCCGCAGGAATGCGGATTGTGTCTTCCTTGGTTACTACCTTGTACATTTTTTCACCTCTGTGATGTTCTCAAAAGAGGCAAGGGAGAGACGGAAGCCATAACGACTGTTCCGTCCTTCACCGGGTTACCTCAGGAGAGAATGCGACCGAAGTCATGCTGTCCACCGTCGACCCCTATTTAATTCAAACGGCAATGTCTCGCCCTGCACCACATTGGCGCCGATCTTGTGGCGCAGATGAAACATCAAAGAAAAGAGGTTTTAGAGCATGGATGAGCCATAAGCCATAACAACCCCCCGAGGGCGGTGGAGAATGATGTCAAGAGACCCCAGTCGTGGATTCGCCCCAATCGTGGTGGCGATAGCGCTGGTAATGCTCCTGTTAGGAGTTCCAATAACAGCAATGATTGATGGCAATGAACTCCCTCCTGAACCCATCGTCACAGCCAGCAACCATGACGAAGCATGGAACCCTTCATCCCAACCTTGGGCCCAATACGGAGGAGTGCCAACACATAACCCGGTCATACCTGCTCACGACCCCGACGGTGGTCCTGGAGAGGGGAACCTTAGCGAGATGACCGAATACGCCTCAATATTGGACCCAGTTGTGAATTGGCAAGCATTCTCAACCGGAGAAGGGGCTGACGGTTACGGCTCAGTTGTTGGAAATTTCAGTCAAAGCATTGTCGCAACAGAGGCTGCTATTGAGCGATGTGGCCTAGGCACACTCTCACCCGTCATGGTATCAAGTACGGTGGTCGAAGGCGGACGGGATAGTTCCTTGAGTATTGTTTCGGGGGACGATGCCAAAATTGCATGGCAGGTGGACTTGGGGGTCACAGAAACAATTCGATCCACGCCAATCATTCACGACATTGACCAAGATGACCGACCAGAAATCATCGTTGTCTATGATACTGCTTCAGCACTCAACATCGACGTCTGGTCACCTGAGCTGTCCTGCACAGAGTCAGGTTGGCAAACCTCAGGTCACTCCAATGAATTGATGTGGTCTTATTCTGATGCAGATGTTCGCATTGGCTCACCTTCACCCCATTTCGCCACAGCCAACAGTAACCACCTTGCTGTGACTCAACCATTGCTTGCTGACCTCGAACTTGATGGAACACCAGAACTTGTCTTGGCCGTGGTTGACGACCCCAACAATGACCCTGTTCCGAAAGTTATGTCATTCGGATTAACAACAACGGTACCAAGCACTGCACAATGGGACGTGACATTGGACCGGGGGACTCATCCATCCGACCCATCATGGGCTGAATTGGATGAATCAACATCTTCTGTGATTCTTACTACCATGGATGGTAATTCTGGAAACATGTGGATTTGGCAAATTGATGGAGGTACGGGCTCACTTGATTGGGAACGAGTGAGTGTAGCGGGCACAGATTCAGACACAGATTCTCCAAGACTACGATTGCCAGGCCCTGTCATCGCCCAATTGGACGACGATGCCGCACCAGAAATGATCATCACAGTCCCAACTGATTCCAATGGCCGCACATCTGGGAGTGGGGCTCGTTTCATCGGCATGGAATTGACGTCAACAGATGAAATTTTCAACTTCCGTGCTCAAAATGGATACGCTGATGCCCAACCTCTGCCGTTGGATACTGACGACGATGGTGTTGCTGATCGCTTATGCTGGGTCACATGGTACTCGGAATCAAGTTTGAATTTTGATCGGAAAGGCATGCTTGGATGCACCGATATCAGCGATGAAACGACCGTTCTTGAATGGACCCGGGATCTGCAGCGAGGAAGTGGTAATGCTAACGACGAGATAGCGGTTTCACCGCCAATTTGGATGGACCTTGACGGAGAGGGGACTCAAGAAATCATTGTTGGATTCGGGCGTCGTGTGTGGGCGTATGACGGAGATACTGGTGCTGCTGCTGATATCAACGACGCATGGTCAACACCACTTACTATGCCACATCGCACGTGGGCCGCCCCCGCCGTAGCAGATGTTGATGGAGACGGTCAACTCGACCTCTTGTATGGAGACACTCTGGTATCCCAACGAGGTCCGGACTTCATGCCATCCTCAGACAATCGTGGAATTTCCTTCAACCCCACTGCTCCAAACCCTGGAGACACTGTCACCGTAACAGGGCAATTTTCCAATATTGGAACCAGTGAAGCAGATGATGATGTGGATGCCGTATTGTACATGAACGGTGCAGAAATTGGACGACAGAGATTTAGCAACTCAGAACCAGTTGCGCCATCCGGAGAAGGAGGCCCATCTACATTTAGTGCACAATTTGTAGCTGAATTAGGAGTTCATGAATTTGAATTGGTCTTAGACATCAATGCCAACATTACCGAACATCGAGAAGACAATAATAGAGCAATTCAATCTCTGGTTGTTGTTGAACCGTACGTCGCTCGACTGAATGGCCCATCTCTTAATCCGCGGGTCCTCCCCGGAACCACTGAATTTGTGGACCTTGAAATCATGGCAACGGGTTCAGAGACTGGATCATGGACACTCAGTTACAACATCGAAGGACTACCAGAGGAATGGACTTTCCAAGCCTCGGGTATGCAAAATATGAATCCCGAATTGGAACCTAATTCACCGATATCTGTGACTTTTGAGGTATCTGTACCACAAGATGCACTTGGAGATGAATCAGGGTATGTGGATTTTCTTTTAGCATTGGATAGCAATTCTGCGGTGAACACAACACTTCGATTACCTGTTGAGGTATTCCGTACGAGAGGGTTAGATCTTGATGGCCCAACAGGATTGAATGAAACCATTGGCCAAGGTCGCCCTGGAACGACTGCCAAGGGTTGGCTCATGGTCGAAAACCTTGGCAATGCCCCAGAAACGACCACCTCCATCACATGGACAGCTCCATCATGGGGCGGGACTCCATCCCTCCATGACGAGAATGGAAATGAATTATTTTCGTTAACATTGCAGCCTGGAGAACGCATCGAACTCTCCACACAACTCCCCACACCTAGTAGCGCAGGATATGGATCACAAACAGCATCAACTCTCACGATCTGTTTGGGAAGTGGAGCAGATACATTGTGTGAATCGGCTGAAGTTCACTTCATAGCAGTTCGAACTGCTGCCGAACCAACACACGTACGAACACTTCCAAACTCAACCGTGTCCTGGGGGTTGAACGGTCAGATTCCAGCATCTGGCCAAATCCAATGGAACATGGCCGAAGCATCGATGCTCCAAACTAATTGGGAATGGAGTGTTAGCGGCGACTATAGTATCAACGGCACTTACCTCGAAGCTAGTGGAATCGAGGGAGAAGCCATCAACGGCCTGTTGACTTTAGATTTACCACAGAATGCCATTCCACAACGTCATCAATTCGTAGAACATGATGATATTGAAGAGGATGATTCACTTAACATCACACTCCATGTATTGCAAGTCTATCGGTCGATGGCCAATATTCTCTCACCCATAGCAGATGAAAACCAACCAATCCTCTCCCTGAATACCAGCGAACAGCATCGATTTTTACTACGACTAGAGAACCCTGGTAACGGCGAGGATACATTTGTTCTAACAGGTGAAGCCTATGACCACGAGACACAGGTGAATCCAGATGTTGAATTCACATATTATGACCCACAAAAGACGCTAGGTGCCCTCTCAACAAGCATTGGTTCTGTTGACGTCATGCTATCTCCAGACATACCCGCACAAGTGCCGTTTTGGTTATCATTTACCTGGACATCCCTCGGAGGATCCAACGTATCTCATACAGCGACCATGCTCGTTCAAGTGCAACCAAGCCATGAATGGAATTTGAGTCTCGTGAGCGACCAACAGCAAACCGTCTTACCTGGTGAAAGTATACAATTGAATTATACAGCAGAGAATGTTGGTAATGCTGCAGATACACTTGCACTCTCTCCACAGATTTCAGTTCAATACTCTGGGAATGATTCTTCATTGTGGAACATTGAAACTGTGACCACTGAGCTCATTGAAATAAATGCTACAACCAACCTCTCACTCACACTCACTGTGCCAAGCGATGCTTGGTTCCAAACAAAGATCGATGTTAATGTAAATCTCATGGCAAGTGGATTTGTGATTGGAACCACAAATTTCTCATTGGATGTAGGACAAATGTCTGGATGGAAGTTGAACTTAACCGGGGCAACATTGGACATTCATCCGGAGGGACAAAACCTCACCCTCAATGTTGAACATCTGGGTAACGGCCCTGAAATCCCCTATTTCAGCAAAGCTGGCGCTGGATGGAACATTACGCTACCTGAAGAGAGCAACATGGTGGAACCCTTCGGCAGCACAACAATGACTCTCTTTGTCCAACCACCTGAACAAGCCGTTGCTGGTGAAGTTGGCGTCTTACGAATCCGAATTTCTGATGACGACCTCTCAGGCGTTACCGTCGAGGAAGTTCCAGTTCGCATCGGTGCCACACCAGGATTGAACATTGACCACCGAAGTCAATGGAAGGTCAATGAATTAGGTGGATTCCCAACCGCCTGGGTGGAAAACATCGGCAACGATATCGCACTCTTGACGTTTGATGTTCAAGGGCTCCCATCTGGATGGAGCACAGAACAGGGGACGATACTTGTGCTAGCGCCCGGTGAAATCAGAGGAATTCCGCTAAGCCTTCTCCCTGCACAAGATTGGGACGGGCAGAGGTTTTTGGTCACTTTAAATGTTTATCACCCGCTGATGGGAACAACAACTTATGGACTCGAAATTGAAGAATCCCCACTCTCATTCGCATCCTCGCCTGTCGTGGATGCTTACATCGGAACTGAACGCTCAGTGAATCTCTACAATCCTACGTCCACAGTTTGGGCCTATGCGAGTGATCTCCCGGTCGCATCAGATGGAACAGAACTCACATTTACTCAGCCGAGTTCAACCGGTGAAGAAAAAATTGAATTCTCAGGAAATGAAACTGATGGTAATCTCTCCATGTATATTGTTGCCCGTGCATATCCAGATGCAACTGCGGATTGTTCATTCATTGCAGGTTCATTCGGTGAACTTGGCAGGACCACAGTCACTGGAAGTATTGGCACATGTGAACTCGTCGCCTCACTCGATCAAGATTTGACGGCAGTCATCACCATGGTGACAACCGAAGGCGAACAAGTCCCTCTTGATGTGAATTCATGGTTTGTCCCTGCAGGCAGTAACAAGAGCGTGAACCTGAGTGTTCTCGATTGGACTCCAAACCCAGGAGAATTCACGATTCAACTCAACCTTCTCGACCAATTTGGTCGTTCACTTGACCAAGAAGAACAATCTGTCATCGCTCGAGAAACTGGCTGGAATATAGGAATCAATTCTATGACATCTGATGGAAGCATTACCATCGGAATTAAGCGCAGTGGATACAGTGTTCTCAATAACGCCATCTGTCAATTAACCGTAGAATCAGACCGTGATTGGAGTGTAACGTTCTTCGTTGATATCGCCTATTCGGATTATGCCCCAGTCATCGTCATAGAGGACCCTGGTGTTCTGGAAAAAGACGATAAATTGACGGCAAGTATTGGTTGCTCATCACCCTTTGATATTGATGATGACCCCACCGACAACACCCTGTCAACGTATTATGACTCAGCGAATCCCCTTGTCATTGAATCTGGTGACGCCGGGTGGGTGATTGGAGTTGCTGCATTCATACTCGCTGCGGCTTGGATCCTAGGTTTCATTCAGACAAAGAAACCAGAAGAACGTGAACCTGCCCGTCAGACAAAGAAACGAGGTATGTCAGAAGAACCTCCTGAACAGACCAGCGAAGAAATATCAGAAGTGGAAGAGAGCATGAGTCTGGAAATTGAGGAGATTCCTGAGCAAGAAAATGAAAAAGAACAAGACCTTCAAGATGATGTCTTGCCCAGTACGATTGAGATCATCGATGAACCTGTGCCAGAGCCTGATGCAACTGCTAGTGGTCGTTTAGCATCATTACGTGATGAATTGACAGAAGATAATTCCACACCCCCATCCGAACCATTGGAAGATCGGATGAGTCGCTTCTTTGACCAATGAGCTCCAAGCAAGGGCTTATGGGAGAGCGGCATGGCCGCAAATCATGGAAGGCTTGCCCATCGCCTCAACATCGCCGTTCTTCACCCTCGATGCGTTCGATGGTGAACGGGCCAACGCAATCATTCAAGCCTTAGAACTCGGAGAGACCGATGAATGGGTATCATGGAGAAACGTATTGCTCAATGATGAACCTCTCAACCAACGTTTAGTCGAACAGGGGATGAAAAATCCAGAAAACCGTGCGTCGATCCAATGGGATGATGCCACATTGCTGTTCACATCGTGCCTCGAATTAACAAAGGAAGGCAGGCCCCTCCCTCTGGGAGAGACACTCACTCGGGAAAGGTTTGGTCGATTCCCATGGGGAGATGGTTCACTTCTGGGATATTTTCTCGATTATATTCGCCCGAATCGTAGCATGACAACGAATGATGCACAAGATATCTATGATTCCATTATCGACCTGCTCACTTCTCTGACAAACCGTTGCATGGATATTCAGCGTGGGCATCAAGGCTTCGAGGAAGGTTTTGGTGGATTGCACCTACGTGGGTACTTGACTGCAGAAGAAGTCACATTGCTACGTAGGAATCTCAGCAGTCGAACGTGGACTGCCTCCTTTGAAGAGCCCCTCGATGGAGGTGTTGCAGACGCTGCCAAGCACCTGCTCACTCTGCTCAAGTCAGCAGAACGACGTGATGTTGGTGTATTGTTACGATCCCATGCTTGATTCAGAACGTTTGTGATGTCAAGCGCTCAAACATTGATGCGTAAAGGGCAGCGGTTTCATCAATCACAGATTGGGGAAGGGCTGGGATTGGTGGTTCATCAGTTCCAGCATCACGAGCAACTTTGAGTACGGCTTGATGGCCGGTGTCGATGTAGTGAGAACGAACAAATTCTTTGGATAACTCGATGCATTCACCGTTCGCATAGGCTTCTGCATCCCACCAGCGATCTTCATCCAAAGTTCCGAAGGTATCAACCAAGACCACTTCACGATTGGTACCAAGCGCAAATTCCTTCTTTCCATCAACATGAATCAAACCATTCTTTGCAGCTTCTTGTTCAATAATATCATCAACTGCTAGAGCAGCCTTCACAATCGCTTCGTATTCTTCATCCGTGATATTAGAAATTTCAAGGGCTTCTTCACGACCAATATTGCGATCAAATTTTTCAAACTTCGTGGTGACTTCAACAAATGGTTCGCTCAGTTTTACACCGTACTCACAATCTGCTGCAACACCAAGTTGTTCAGGAGTGAGTTCGCCACGCTGAAACCTTCTCCAAGCAGAGCCTGAGAGGTAATGGCGGACAATAACTTCGAGAGGTACGAACACCCACTCCATATCACGAGGAATCGCACCTGGTTCTTTGATGACTGCAACCTTGCGAACCAAACAACGGTCCGCAGCGTTCACTTCAATGAGATGAGATTTGCAAATCCCAGCTGCTTCAACAAGTTGAAACCAATGAGCAGTCGTTCGATTCAACGATTCGCCCTTACGAGGAATAAGCGAAGGAATAATTTGGTCAAAGACAGATATCTGATTTGTGAAGCGGAATTCCAAAGTATTTGGGTCATCAGTTGACCAAACTTGTTTCACTTTCCCTTGATAGAGCATTTCTCCCATGAAAACCGCTTAGGAATGAAGCCCTTGAACCTTTCAGTGAGATAAGTTCACTACGGATTCACAAAAAGCCCAGAGCATCTTCAATTCTGTTCAATTCAGGACCTGTGGTCTGAGTCCCAGAAACGGCCCCGGTATTTGACGCACAGACTCCGGCTCCAACATAGGGGGAGCCAAACGAAACAGTCCCAACCATTGGTGGAACTCCGAGAATATCTTCGATCAACAGAGCTTCATCTGGTGTAACATCAGGATGGAGAAGAACACCTTGGTCATTGGTCACTGCAAGGCTTCCAACAACATCCTGGCCTGCAACGGTGGTCGATACAATGTCAACACCCAATACTTCAGCAAGAATTTCAAGACCGTCATGCGGAATGCTGGGCGAGGCAACACCACCTTGTTCATTGACGATAAGAAGATTACCAGCAGTATTCACTCCTCCTTCCATGACAACAACGTCACCAAAAGAGGTCAACTGGTCAATATCGGATTCAGTAGCAATATCTGCAACTGCCATGCCGCGTTGATTACCACAAAGCAGTGCACCGAGGAGATTTGAACCACCAATCATGAGCGGTTGAAGTTCAAGCCCCAAAGAATGTTCGAGGATTTCATTGATGTGTTCGGGCAGTTCGGGAGGGTGAAACAAAACGTTACCCACACTTGCCAAGTGAATTCCAACTTGGTCGCTACCAAAAACATCTACTGTATCAATTGGCATGTGCTCAGTCCTACCTTGTGCTGTTGGTTCTAAAAGATGGTGTATGTTTTGCAGAACGCAAAAAAGGCCGGACTCCAGAACGGAGTGCCGGCCCTAAGCGCCCTTGCGGGTCGAGGATAGATCCGGGGTGAAAAGAGAGGGGCACAGTGACTTCCTTTCCCGTGGACTCTCGTACCACAGTAATGGGGGAGACGCAGAAGGGCTTGACTTCTGGGTTCGGAATGGGACCAGGTAAACACCTTCGCTGTGACCGTGCACCCATCTCTTCTCGAATCGGATCTAGGGTGCGACGACATGGCGTCGCAAATTGAATAGGCATGAATTTTTAGACGAAGGGCACTCATGGTGCGGCAACGTATACACGGAAAAAGATGCTCGAACATTAGTGCTGCTGGACTGAATACGTCGCCGAAGCTTCGTACTTACATCCGCAGTCTATCAATCTCGTCTTTTACGAGTGTTCTGAGGTGTCTCGTCTTTGGGGTGGCTTCGAGCTTAGATGCTTTCAGCTCTTATCCATCAGGGCGTGGCTACCCAGCATTGCCTTGCCAGACAACTGGTAAACTAGTGGCCCCGAGCCCTCGTTCCTCTCGTACTAAAGGACCCCTTCCATCAGACACCTTACGCGATTCTACCACCAAGCAAC
>JAKMEE010000008.1 GCA_022426155.1 Candidatus Poseidonia sp.
GTCACCTGTTTGATTCAGGAGATGTTGAACAAGCAATCGCCCTTCTCACCACTTTGGTACCGAATAAGGTTGTTAACGAATCGACCCTTATGTTTGCCCGGAAAATTTGTGAAACGCTTGGACAAGTAGAGATGGCTCACGATTTGTGGGCTGATTATCTTGATCATATCGAAGGTGATCTCCCAAGAAAAAGATCCTTAGCAAAGCGCTTGCGGCATGCCCGAAGGTTCGAGGAAGCGCTTGAAATAGCCACGATGGTTCTTGATGAAGCGCCGAATGACCTGCAAATGTTAACCCTCATAAATGAAATTGGGTATCGTACAAAAACTCCCAAAACGAGTCTAGATGCCTACCACAAACTGAACTCTTTGAACGAAGCAAAGACGTACCATTTGAGGCGTTTTGCAGATGCAGCCATCAAAACGTCGTCCATTATAGATATAGTTCAAGCATCTGAAAGGTTGATTCAAGTGGACGCTGATGCGAATGCGACGATTCGAAAATCGTACATCAAAATATGTGAATTGGGTGCTTTTACTGAAGCAAAACGTTTGCTCCGCCTCATCGAAGGCACCCCTCTCGAATTCGACCTTAGAGCAGCAAGGGCGCTCCAAGAAGGTGATGCGGAAGCAGCTCTTTCACTGCTCGATGATGGTTTAATTCATCACCCACAACACATTTCCTTCCTGATGCGAAAGGGAATTGCTCTTGAGGCGCTCGGCCAATTAGACGACGCCATCGTTCTTTTCGAAAGCGTTCTTGAACTCAAACCAGAACATCAATCCGCCTCTCAGTGGAGGCTTAAATGCGGTCTCAAAGTTTGGCCAGAAGAAGACTATTACAATGAAATCACTCACGCAACCCGTTCCTTTCCGGAGGACATTAATCTCCAATTTAATCGATTAAATTACGTGTTGAGTGTCAAGAAAGACCTTGACATGGCCCTCGAAATTGTTCAATCGTGTTTGGAATCCCACCCCGATAATCAACGAAGTTACCTCTATTATGGATTGATACATTCATGGATGGGTTTGCATGTAGAAGCACGCAGCACCATCGGAAAATGTTTGATTCGTTGGCCTAAGTCCAATGAGGTGTACATTACCGCCTCTCAAATAGAAAAAAATGCGGGTGAACCCAAAAAACAAATTGAACATATCAATTCTATGTTGGCAACACATGGCCTAATGCCCATCGCCTCTTCTTCTCCGAGTTTAGCCATCACTCCGGAATTTCTTTCAACACTCACAGAAAACCCCGTGGATGATGATCGTCTAGTTTCCATTGTGATGACCACTTACAAACGGGACCCACTTCTTAATGCAGCGATTGCATCCATTCTCAATCAAACCTATCGAAACATTGAACTCTTGATTGTGGACGATTGTTCACCGGATGAAAATTTCTCTTACCTCAAAGAACTTGCAGAGAAAGATGAGCGTATTCGCGTCTTTCAAATGGAAGAAAATGGAGGCACGTATCTCGCTAAGAATTTTGGAATGACGCAAGCAAAAGGCGATTTCATCGGCTTCATGGACAGCGACGACTATTGCCATGCACAACGAATTGAATTTCAAATGTCATCTTTGGATCAACATCCAGAAGTCATGGGTGTCACTCATGATTATTTCCGAATTGATGAGTCTTCTGATGTTGAGTTCCGAGGCATAGGTGCGTTGAGAATGGCTTGTATTTCATTGTTGATTCGCCGTGAAGTTATTGACACAATCGGCTTCTTTGATTCCCTCCGCGTGGGAGCAGATACAGAATTCATTGAGCGAATAGAGGCGTATTATGGGGGCGAACGGAGATTACGTTTACGTATTCCATCAATGTTTATGATGTTGCATTCAAGCTCCCTCACTGGTGGAGGGCCATTCCACATTTCGTGGCGTTCAGTCACAGGACATCGTTTGCAGCACCACCGCTCATTCCGAGCATGGCACAAGAAGATCAAGGCGCGGACTGAATCACCCTTCGTACCAAGGAAAATCCGCACTCGTCCATTTGAAGCACCTGATGAAATGAAATCAATACATTACCAATG
>JAKMEE010000022.1 GCA_022426155.1 Candidatus Poseidonia sp.
TCCTTTGGAGCTCTTTTTGTGACCTACCTCGTTTTCTCTGGAGTGGTTGTTCCAGATCTTGTGAACAAAGGCCTGGTTGAAGGCAATGCCATCAAAAGTGGTCGATACGCTGTGACGTTTCCCGGCATTGAAACCATCGCTGAACAAGACTCTGATGCCATTGTCACAATAGGCTCTTCGATTCTTCAATATGCAACGGATGGAGAATGCATCACTAACCGCCTCACAACAAGTAACACCAAGGTGTATAATTTAGCCATTTCTGGCGGAAACCCCTACACGGAAATGATACAAATCCCTGCTCTCGTAAAGGCCCAACCCAAGATGGTGTTGCTTGATCTTGGACCCAATTCTTTGTGGAATTTCTATGAATCCGAAAGCCTTGATGAATACATTCAGTTCCGATTCACAATCTTGAGCATCACCTCAGACTTACAATCCGTTGATGAATGGAAACATCTTCTCCGACCTCAAGATAAAAACTACACCGCCTATTCCATTCATGACCGTTCAATTCTAACAAAATCCTACTCTCAAATTGCCATAGACAACCTCATTTTGAAATATTCACATGAATATTTTCCATTCTCGTATTACAATCGAAATATGCCAGAGATTGGTAGCGAGGCGTGGGAAGAATATTTGCAAACGCCCACATTCATGCCTCCAAAATTTGAAACTTGGAATCAATCAGAGGTTGATACTTGGTTTGAAGAAAACATGGCCCAGAAAACACGAGCGGGAGTTTACAACCCCTTGCCAAACGGAACCCTGAACCATCAGGCACTGGACTACACCATTCAGGCATTCACCGAGGCCGGAATTCAAGTGGTGATGGTGGCTGCCCCTCACCACCCCTTGGTTTACGACTATCTTCAGCCGGGGCAAATAGACGGACACAATGCGACACTCGAATATTTTGAGGAAACGTATGGGGCGTCAACAATTAATTGGTATTGGGAGACTTGGGAACAGGATATGTTCCGGGATCGCAATCATTTGGGCGATAACGGCCGTGAGTATTATTGTGAAAGAATGGCGGCTGAATTGAATCAAATGTTGGAGGTCTGATTGGATGGATTTCATCACATCAAACTACTATCTCTACTTTTTACCTGTGGTGGTTTTTCTCACCATCGGCCTTGCATCTCGGCGCAGGAGAATGCAAATCCTCATTTTACTCTCAATGAGTTATGTCTTCTTTTGGCTTGCTTCAGGATGGCATCTAATCTTGTTGTTAATTTCAACATGCATTGATTGGACTGCAGGGAAAAAGATGCATGGAAGTCAAGAAACATCCTACAGAAAACGCTGGCTCCGCATCAGTATAGTCACTAATTTGACCCTTCTTGGAATTTTCAAATACCTCGATCTCCTCATTGAAACCTGGAATCTAGCAACCCTACGGTTCAGCGGGGCTCTTGAAGCAGACGCATTAGGCTTGGCATTGCCTGTCGGGATATCATTTTACACCTTCCAAACCATGTCTTACACGATTGATATTTACATGAAGAAACAGAAGCCATACGATTCCTTCTTGGATTTCGCCTGCTATGCAGCTTTCTTTCCTCAATTGGTCGCAGGACCAATTGTTCGAGCGGACCATTTTAGAAAGGAAATTGAAAAGCCCCTTGCGACGAATCCATACCGTTTCCGTCTTGGATTGACCCTCATCATTTACGGTGTTGCGAAAAAATTGGTGATTGCCGATAACGTTGCCCTCCATGCGAATACGATTTTTGTTGAGGGCGAACATCTGGCCAACATTGGTTTGATTTGGTGGGCCACGCTTTGTTTTGGTATCCAAATATATTGTGACTTTTCTGCCTATACAGACATCGCCATTGGATCTGCCCATCTCGTCGGGGTCGAGTTACCTGAGAATTTCAAAACGCCGTATGCTGCAACTTCGCCTCAGGATTTCTGGCGCCGATGGCACATTTCTCTCTCGACATGGTTGCGAGATTATCTGTACATCCCACTAGGGGGCTCGCGCAATGGAAGAAATCGGATGATTTTTGCCTTGATGATGACCATGTTACTCGGTGGTTTGTGGCATGGGGCTTCTTGGAATTTCGTCCTTTGGGGTTTCGTTCATGGATTATTGCTCATCGTCCATCGTTTTGGAAGCAAGATTGGCTTCATTGAACAGTTCTTCTCCATGGCGGGCCGTTCGGGGGTGCTTCTTTCTTGGTTCGTGACCCAATTTTTCGTGTTCTTCACTTG
This sequence comes from Candidatus Poseidonia sp., assembly GCA_022426155.1. Taxonomy (GTDB): domain Archaea; phylum Thermoplasmatota; class Poseidoniia; order Poseidoniales; family Poseidoniaceae; genus Poseidonia. Next base: position 2,227 of record JAKMEE010000022.1, read on the forward strand.
GTTGATTTTCAGAGTAGAGGATACATCTGTCTTGATCCCTTCCATGAAAACCTTTGTTGGCATTGGAGGGCATTTCGATTTGCATGAAATGTACGATATGTTGCCAGAAATCAAATTTTTAACCTTCATCATCGCTGCTTGTTTCATCCTTCTTCATGGCGTGAGCGGGAAACTTGGTGGAGGGAAAGAATGGCTTTCTCGCCGACATCCTATGATATGGGGGAGTGTTTGCGGATTAATGCTCTGTCTGGCATTTTACCTCCGGCCTGCTGAAACGGTAGATTTCATCTATTTCCGGTTTTGATTCTTCAGTGCTTGAATCATCCCTCGTTTATGTTTAGTTAGCAAAGGGTTAAGCCAAGACCTCTCGGCGTTCCAATCGTCATAACTTCATCTTTGGTGCCTCAAATGAAATATCAGCTAAAATGCCTCAAAACAGGCGATTATATCGACGACGATTATACCCTCCACTATACGGAGAACGCTCTCCTACAAGCAGTGTATAACGAACCGTTTGAACTACAAAACCGCCAAGGCGTGTGGAAATACCTCTCTTGGCTTCCTGTTTCCAAGGCTAACGAATATGTTGCAGGGACTGTGACCTACAAAGCCGAAGCCTTGGGTGATGCGATGGGGTGTTCCGACCTTTGGGTGACCTTCCACGGCTATTGGCCAGAAAAAAGAGCCATGTGCCCTACTGGGAGTTTCAAAGACATGGAAGCGGTTCCCACAATTCAACGCTTGAAAGACCATAATGAACAAGGCATCATTTGCGCTAGTGCAGGTAATACTGCACGTGCTTTTGCCCATTTCTGTGGGCTCGACAATACTCCTCTTTTGGTTGTAGTCGGCAAGGATCATGCTCAACGTCTGTGGGTGCCCGAAGGCCACCCTACCGATTCAGTACACTTAGTGGTCGTTGAAGACGGGGATTATTATGATGCCAAATTGGTTGCTAAAGGAGTTGCTAAACACCTTGATGGATGGCAGCTCGAAGGCGGTGTACACAATGTCGCTCGCCGTGATGGCATTGGATCACTCATCATTGATGCAGCCCAAACCATCGGCCGCCTCCCCGATCACTATTTCCAAGGCATTGGAGGTGGACCTGGCCCAATCGGTGTCCATGAAATGGCTGAACGTTTGATCAAAGAAGGGTTGTTTGAAGGCCCAGTGCCACGGCAACATGTATCACAAAACGTTGAGCACCGCCCCATACACAATGCTTGGAAAGCGGGTCGTAATCATCTGATTGATGATGACTTCCCTACAATGGATGTTGAGGTGTATTCAGATTATCTCATGAACAAAAGCCCAGCCTATGGTCTGGTAGGGGGGGTTCATGATATTCTCAAGGCATCCAATGGTCAAACTTACGTGGTTGAAGAACAAGCCGCAGTGGCTGCAAAAGCGATGATAGAATCCATTGAAGGCATTGACATCATGACGCCAGGAGCGGTGGCAGCAGCGAGTCTACAACAGGCTTTAGATTCCGGTGAAGTCAATCCTAAGGATTGCATTGTGCTCAACATTAGCGGGGGTGGCGTCCAGCGGCTCAAACGCGAAGTGACCACGGTTGCGGTTGAGCCCTGGCTCAGAGTTTCAAAGGAGACAGGGGTTGCTCAGATTCTCAAATCCTTGGATGCTTGACGATTCTACTGTGATGAATTCATCTCAAGAACGACCTTGGAAGGGTTTGTTTGTTAAATGAGCGGCCCGTGGCAAGTGTGTTCTCATGTCGGAAAAGAAGGACTCCTCCCTGTTTCGAAAGTGGGCTATGCGCCAATATTGGCGCATGCAACAATCCCAAGCCGTGGTCGGGTTGTTACTCTGGGGGACCACCATCACACTCCTGGTCTGGCCTTATGTTCGCTGGCGATTTGATGGGTCATGCAGTGATGCGTTGTGCCTTTCGACCTCTTACCTTGGCATCCCCGCAACATACATCGGCCTGATTACAATCTTCATGACCGTGATGTTTGGAGTTCTCACCATCGGATACCTCTACGATCAGGTCTTTTCCTTGTGGACAGAATGGCGCAGTGTTGACATGGAGCGCAACCCCTTCGTAACCTACGCACTTTCGCCCAATTGGGCCATGCTTCTCGCGTTGCAAGCTGAAAATCTTCGCCGTCAGGCAAATGGTGATGAAGATATGATTGCCCAAGCCGATTGGTTTTTGAAATGGTGTGAGCGCTACACAGAAGGAGAAATGTTTGCTCGTGCTGTTCAACAATGGGACAAAGACATGGGCCCAACTCCGACTTTTTGGTTCACCAGTGACGAGGCTATGGAACGTGCCCGTTCGTTGAAACTTGACGATGAAGACTAAACAAGGCTTCAAACACCGTAGCCACTAATATCTCCCATGGGTCGACCATCACGCTGGAGTCCAGCACTTCAAGCCACTCGAGAACAATCAGAATGGGTGGTTCGCTGGATCAAGGACCACGGTCCAGTCAACACGCCCAAGATTGTTGAGGCTCTCACCGAAGCCAGAATTGAAATCCGAGCCCACGTCTTACAACGAGCCTTACGGAAATCACCTTTCATCGTACGAATTGCGACCGAACAAGGCCCCCGAGGTGAAGTGAGTGTATGGGCTTGGTCAAGCGAAGATACGTATTGAGGGGTTTATCGTCAAATCTCGACACATTTTCTTTGTACGGTGATTGGCACATCCTTGCACCCTTGACATCATTCAATGCCAAAGAATATATCCGTCTCAATTTCTAAGGGGAAATAGCAGTTACATTGTTTGGTGCTGAGGTCGTGAAGGAATGGGAAAATACACCTCTGAATTGAAAAAGCAGATATCCTCTCTTGAAAGGAAGGTATTGATGTATGAAAATTCGATGTCCCTAAGAATCGGACGAGAGATTACAAAATCTATTAGGCGGCCATGGAGGCTCCCTCTTCTTCCCTTTACATTGATTCGTGCCGCAGTTCAATTGCCCAAACCAATCGATATCAGAGTTGAAGGTTCAAAGAAAACTTCTCAGGGAACTCCCGAAATCGGAATCCTACCAACCCCTGTTCTTTCTTCCGAGAATGAAGCAATTTTCGAACAATTGAAACCTCACTTCTGCCCAAGTGAACGACACAATTTTGAATATGAATTGCTCAAAATACTGCACGAACACTTCAAAGAAATTTATCATAATTATTGGGCCATTGGAGGAACACTACTGGGCCAGATAAAGTATGATGGGACGATTCCATGGGATCATGACATTGATGTCTTTTGTGAGAAATTAACCTATGAGCAAGAATCAGAACTCATTGAAATATTCTCTCAGGTTGAAGGTTGTGAGATTCGCAGGTGGCTTTTTTCCGACAGAATTCCAGGAATGCAAATTCTTGATACGAGAGGGAAAAAAGGAATCGCGATTGATATTTTTTATGGACTATTTGTAGAAGACACCATCTATACAATCGGAATAAATGTATCCAAATTTCCAGAAGTAGGGAGGCAGGGTGTTGACCGGATTATCAGCCCAGGTAATAGAACTGTAAATTTCGGCAATACCCAAATTTCGGTCCCCACTGAGGAAGCAACACTTGAATATTTGACATGGAAATTTGGAAATTGGAAAGAAGAATATGTCATCTTTGATTTCAAGGAAAAGACCTCTCTACAATTTCAAGCCAATGAGGAAATTGATGAGATGCTGAGAAGTTTTGTCGTCAATCGTTCTCTAGAATAATTTTCTCAATTAGCGCAGTAGTGCTTATTTGAGGTGTGCGAGGGAGGTACCAAACCCGACAGATCTCATTGAAATGATCGTATAAACCGTGATGGTCATCACCCATTACCAGTACATCAGCATCATATTTCGCAAGATATTCTGCTTTTTCTTCCAGTGATTCTTCAGGGAAAGTTTCATCGACGTATCGGATTGAGGAAACAATCTCTTCTCGTTGAGTGAAAGATACAATCGGAACACGCTGTTTTTTCGAATAATTCAACTCATCAGTACTGATTCCAACAATTAAACGTGAATCAGGAAATTCATCTTTAATTCGTTTGAAGATATTTAGATGACCGATATGAAAACAATCAAAGGTACCAAAAGTAATGATGTTCATCTTTTCACCTCAAATTTTTCTTCGGGTCGGACTTCAAATATACGATGACGGCCTTCTTCATTGACGGCCAGCGTCAAACATTTCCTTCAGGCTTCCATCTTGGAGCATTTCCAAAGCGATGTCAGACCCGCCAATGAGTTCACCTTGAACGAACACTTGCGGCATGGTAGGGAAGTCCGACCAAGCACAAACGGAAGGAATGGCGCGTGGGTCGGTGAGAATGTTCACCGCAGCAAACGGCTCGCCCATTTGCTGCAATACTTGTGCGGCACGGTTTGAGAACCCGCATTGAGGTTCGTTTGGTGTTCCTTTCATGAACAGCACCAACGCGTGTTCATCAACGATAGCTTGCAATTCATCCGGTGTCCAGTCCATTGTTTTCACTCCTGTTTGTTTCGATTGATTCGGCGAATGTGGACGCCTTGTCCTCCCCCGTGGGGATCGAATGCTGTATCGCCAGCCACTTCGGCTTGGGCGGGTGTCATGCACTTCAAATCCAGTGCGTGAACAGGGTGAGGGATGTGTTCTTTCATCACGGCGAGGACCAGTTTTTGGCGTTGGAGTGGACGCATGCCATCAAATTCATCGGAAATAACACGAACGTGAAAATGGTCACCAGACCCATGAAGGTCCACCACTTCAACCAAGGCGTTTGGCACGGCTTTCAGAACTTCTTCTTCAACCCATGACGATGAAACCATACCTGCCCCTCATCTCTGCCTATCGTTGAATGGTTTTGAACCTGCGGTTTTGGTCGTCATGCTTGAAAGCCCACAGGGAAACCACACGGCATGGCCGCAGCAGGGACCATCTCCGCCCGCACCCCCTCAAGCGGGCGGGATGCAGGTTGGTTGGTTTCAGCCGACCTTTTGGCAGTAGGCTTGGCCTTTCTCGGCCAAATCCTTCTCACCCACGCTCTTTTGGCGGAACACTATGGTTGGATGGTGCTTGCTATTGACCTCTATGCGTCCATCTTTTTGGTCATCGACCTTGGTTTGCCGACTTTGCTGGCAAGGGACGGGAGTCATGCGCCGCACATGGTGCGTCCAGCAGTGGGGAGGATATACCGTTGGCAATTCATGGTGAGTATGCCTTTCATCGCTTTGGCTTTCTTCATACAACCCCAATCGCTGATCGATTTGACGGCGGCTTCGACCTTGCTCTTCATCGCAGCTTGTATCGCATTGGTTCACGTTGCAGCCTACGCTCCCCGCTCCGGCCTAAGAGCGATTGGTGAAGCGCGTTTTGAAGCCCTTTCAAAATTGTTGGAGCGGTTGTTGACAGTCCTTGGATATGCAGTTCTCTACATTGGGGGGAGCACGAATGTTGAGGCCTACGCCCTTGTCTTCTTGTTAGGTGCAACGGTAGGGACAGGATCCTCGCTCCTCTTTTTGGGACGCATTACGAGGACGATGAACGGAATGGATGCATGGAGCGAACTTGATCCCGTATGGTCAAATTCCCGTACGTTGCTTTGGACGGCTCTTCCGTTTGCGATCACGTTGGGCGTGCTGCCTTATGTGATACGCATTGAGAAATTCATTGTAGCAGGGACAGCGGGAGCACAAGCCGCTGCTGTCTTTCACGTCGCTCAATTGGCATGGCTGGCAGGCTTGGTGGTCCCTTCAGCCATGCGAGCCGCGTTACTTCCAGTTTTGGGAGCAAATCGTCATCACCCCTATCTGCGCCGAAATGACATGGATACATCGCTGAGCATGTGCTTCGGCTTACTCCCCATTGGCCTTTTTGGAGGCGCCTTAATCGTCAAAATCCTTGCCCCAGTGGCCTTTCCAGACGAGTATCTTGATGGCACCCATGGTGCTTCAGCTGTGACATTGTTCAACATCTTACTCTTCGGCTGGGCGTGCACTCTCTTGGCCACACCCACCTACACGGCTTTGATGGCTGGAAACCGACCTTGGAAGTTCACTCAATTCATCCTTATCGTTGTACTCTGCGCAGTGCTGCTGGGCTGGTTGCTGATTGGGATCTTGCCAGAATCAGATATGGGACGTCTACATGCTGCGAGCATTGCAAGCAGTTTGAGTGCTTTCTTCCTCTTGGTAACTTCTTGGTCGATGAGTGACCACTTTAGCTCAATTTGGCGACGCCGAGATGAATGGGCTCTCGCAGGCCTTGGCACCTGTTTTGTCGTATTGGGTTTGGTTTCTCAAACCGGTTGGTGGGTGCTCGGATTGCCTTTGTTCACCTTTCTTCCGCAAGGTTGGCGAGCAGCTCGTTCCACGCTTTCATGACGGTGTTTGGCGAACAAAACTCCATCAAACCTTCCACGCTTTCCGTAGTTGGCCAGCCGGACATCAGGGCTTCTTCCATCCCGTCAGCAAGGGCTTCGGGCGTTGGTTCTGAAATCCATGCGCCGGGAAGAAAATCTCTGACTTCTCCAACTTCCACACTGACGACAGGCGTGCCACAAAGCAACGATTCTCGCGCCACTAAAGGTCCTGCTTCTCGCTTTGAAGTGATGAGGGATACATCAGCAACCAACATTCTGTCATGGACGATGTTTCGGGGTTGAAGGCGCAACGTCGTCACCCCTACAATCCAACCTCTGCGTTCCATTTCTTCACCGGCTTGAAGAGCGAGGAGGTGATTTTTTTCAGGTCTCCGAGGGTCTGCAGGGAAGAGAATGTCAATTGAATCCTTTCGCCATCGCCCCTTCCATCGTTTCATTGGGCGAGCCCAATCTGCTCCAATAGCGGTTACACAGGGGATGGTCATCAAACTCTTTGGGGGGTGCTTCCATTCCTTCGCGATGTTGGACAATCTATCGGTAACACATACTAGGGCATCACAGGAACTGGCTGCTTTGGTAATCAATGGTTCAAGTCCTGATTGTTGTAGGCCTATATCAAAATCATGACCGTGTACCACGCCGATCCAAGGTACTCCCCACCGCTCTGATAATCGCTGGGCCAAGGTTGCCACGGGCCACAATGTATGGCAGATAATGGCATCAGGACGCCAATCTCCCAAGTTCCGTTCAACCGCTCGCATCCTAGATGCAATACTCATTCGGGTAATCGATGGAAATGGATGGCCGGGAAATGCGGTGAATCGAGGAATGATGATTTCAGTGCCCTGGTGATTCCAGCGTTTTGGAGCGCGAGCCACACCCGTGAGTGTTGACCGACGCGACTCAAGGTAGCGCATCATTCGAGGCAGTGGGTTCACCACACGAACATCATGCCCTGCCTCTTTCATCAGGTTCACATGGTCTTCGACAAAGACACCGCGACTGATGTTATTCGGAATTGGATAAAGCAGGCTCACGAACAACAGCTTGATGGCCATCCCTCCGCATCACTCTTGCAAGGCTTGTTGAATGATCTCTAAGTTTTCACTAACCGTAGCTCGGTCATTGAATAAGCCAGAACCGACCACACAATTGGTGACACCCCAGGAGCGCAACATAGCAATGTTGTGGGCTTTCACACCGCCATCCACTTGAATTTGTACCGGCCTCCCACCCGTTGCAACTTGCTCTTCAATCGCATGTGCGAGCCGTCGGATTTTGTTCTCAACATGAGGAATGAACGATTGTCCACCAAAACCTGGATTGACACTCATGATGAGGACGAGGTCAATTTCGGGGAGGACTTCCAAGGCCGCCTCTACCGAAGTTCCAGGGTTCAACACAACACCAACACTGGCGCCTCCTTCTCGTATCGCAGTCACGGCTCGATGAAGATGTTTGACCGCTTCGACATGGACCGAAATGTGATTGCAACCAGCGTCAATGTAATCCTGGTAACAAGACTCTGCATTCTCAACCATCAAGTGGGCGTCAAAAACGGGCCCTGGTCCAAGCGCCTCACGCAGGCTGCGAATGACGGGCGGGCCAAAGGTGAGGTTGGGCACAAAGTTCCCATCCATCACGTCGAGATGGAGCCAATCAAGGCCTGCATCCAGCGCTTCTTGGCAATCTTGGGCAAGGCCGGAAAGGTTGGCCGTTAGGACACTCGGTGCGATGATCATGCAAGCCCTCGTGCCAATGCAACACGGCGGGTTTCATGAGGCTTGTCCAAAGACGAACCCATCCTTTTGAGCGAAAAGACTCATAATCGGTATAGTAAACGGACAGACGGTGAATCCATGGGCGAAGTACGAGCAGTGACCGATAGCGAATACGAAAGTGCAATCAATGATAGCGAATGGGTAATTGTTGATTTTTGGGCACCCTGGTGCAGTCCGTGCAAAGCCATCGCGCCGGTCCTTCAAGCAGTATCAGAAGAGCGTGAAGTCCTCATCGCTAAGGTTGACACCGATGCAAACCCGAGCGTGGCAGGGCGTCTTGGCGTGAGAAGCATTCCTGCATTGTTCATGTATCGAAACGGGACTGTCGTCAGTCAAAAAACTGGAGCTATGCCAAAAGCTGCTCTTTTGAAGTGGATCGACGAAGTCATGTCCGCCGACGATTTCTGAATCAATCAAGTTTGGCGGCGCGCTTAGCCCGTTTTTCCCCGACCTCTCGCAACAACCGCTCCCTCAGCGCTTCATGCAACCACATGCCCTGTTCGAGTTCGAGCAGAAGCCCATGCTGAATCAAATTTTGAGGTGGTACTCCATTCCAACCAACGGCGCGTGCCAACTCATCCCAAGCCAGCGGCTTATCGGCCAAAGCCAAGGTGGAGAGCAATTCCATTTCATCCACCGGAAGGCGGGTCAGAATTTCCTCATCGAGGAAACGCAACCAGTCAGTATGGGTGGGTTGGCCGTACAATTCCAAGAGTTCCAAAGCCAATGGATGGCCGCCCGTGGCGGCATGCACATCCGGAATCGATGCCTCTTCGGTCATGCCGATTGAATTGATCCATGCACTGGTCGCTTCAAGGGACAATCCACTCAGTGGTAATTCTCTGACGACATCACGTGTATGGACGTCACGGCGGTCGTAAACATCCAACGTTGTTCGTGACACAAAGAGCAGCCTTAATGGGGCCCTTGTTGCAATCTGAAGCAAGGCTCCGAGCAGATGTTTTGACTGTTTAGCGACATGATGAATGTCATCTAACACAATGAGCCAATAGGGTGGTGGGCCCCCCGCTTCGTCTTTGAATCGCTCACGAATGGTGTGGGCGTCAGTCAGGTAAGAAAGCAAACGTCTTCGCCAGGCATCAACGTTCATTTCAGCACCAGGCGTGAGAGGTAATGTCTCAATCAAATGGTAGGGGTCGTGACTTTCATCAATGCCAAATCGATGCAAAAGACTGGTTGCTAAGCCCAGAGATTGATCCCAGGGTTGACACGGATACCAGCAGACCGACAAATAGGGGTTCGTTTCCATATGCTGAGCGAGCCAATGGGCGACAAGGGTTGATTTCCCAATGCCTGCAATTCCGTGGACGACCATGCATGGGCGTCGGTCTGCGAACCAATCATGCAAGGCCGTTAATTCTTCATCCCTGCCGTAAACGGGTCGAGTTTCAGGGGGTGTGTTGGCATAGGTAGCATGAGCCCCGACCAATGGCATCAACCTGCCCGGGGCAGGGCCCACATGTTCATCATCGGGTTTCCGAATAGCTCCAAAGCGGATGTCTCCGTAGGTGAGAACGCCTTCGTGTTGGGCGTGCAGAAGCACCTGGAGAAGAGGCAATTCTGTTTCGAGATGTTCAACGGATTCAGAAGCTTTCACTTCCAACAATTCCCCTTCTTTGTTACGAATCAGTACCTTCGTTGAACGTAGGGCTTTGATGCGTTCTTGGGCGAGTGAGCGACCCGTATCTGTGAGTTGCCACGTTTTTTGTCGTCGTTCGTCACCTTGTACACTGCGCGTGTGTTCTTCCACCATGGCTTCTTTCAGAAGATTCCGCATAGTACGGCTCACATTTGGAGGGTGCTGGGCACATGCTTCCGCGATTCCAGGCCGAGTCAACGCTGGTGAAACCATGTATTTGTCCGCCCATGAATCAAAGGCATGAAGGTGGAGTAAAATCCGGTCTTGAGCGGCCACATTGACCTTTGGAATGTCTCCGCCCATGATGCTGTGAAAGGGCATGGTTGTTCAAAACTTCCTCATCATCATGCAATCACTCTTTTATTGGGAATTATATGTTTGAGCAATTACACAATATTGAGCAATTACACAATAAACCTTTTATATTGAAATGTGTCCGATATTCATGGCAATCAAGAATGGAACCATTGTGGCCAGAAAAAATCACGCTATTTTTCTGTCTCTTTTCTTTGTAACGGCCCTCTTCTTGCCGACCGCTTTCGCAGCAGATTCTGATGGGGATGGTGTTGAAGATAGCCTCGATGATTGCCCTTGGGCATCTGGCAATTCAACGGTTGATCGAGACGGATGTCCCGACAGAGATGGTGATGGGACTTCCGATTTGAACGACGACTGGAGCATCGACAGCCCAAATTTCCAAAACGAATTCACCACAAGTTCTAGCGATGACTACAATGCGGTTGATTATTCTCCTAGCGGTGAATTTATCGTAACGGGTTCGGAAAACAGTTTCGTCCGAATTTGGAATGCAAGCACATGGACCAATGTGCGTTCGGTGAACACCGGGACCGATGTGAACGATGTTGCTTACTCTCCCGATGGGCAATACGTGGCTTCAGCACGCGATGACGATAGCATCGACATCTATTACAGCAGCAACCTCACTTCCATTCACGGCAGTATTAGCGTTGATGTCGGAGGTGGCGACCAAGTGAACAGCGTTGAATTTTCACCCGATAGTTCCAGTGTTGCCGTTGCGATCGGACGGTCGGGCAACGGTGGCACAAATGGCGAAGTCGCCGTTATTGATGTCCTTACTGGATCGGAGCTTTTCGCGGTGAATCCAAATGGCGAAGACCGATTCTATGACGCCACATTTTCTCCTGATGGAAACTACATCGCCATGGCAGGAAACAGCGACATCTACATCGTCAACACCTCTTCGCAAGCAACCACTTGGACCTTCACCAACCCGCCAGGTGCCGTCAATGCCATCGATTGGTCTTCCGATGGCAATTACATCTCAATGTGTGGTGGTTGGGAAGGTAGCGGATCCAGTTTTGATATGTACAAATACAGCAATGGCTTTTGGACAAGAATTTGGGAAAAATCCATCACGACTTCCTGTTACGCAACCGATTTCTCTGCCGATAGCAGTCAGGTCGGGGCAGCCATGGGTTGGTACGGGGGAGACGGTGCAACTGCACGAATCTTTAGCACAGACTCTGGCGTTCAAATCGACTCCTTTGGCGGGCCACGCCCCGGTGGTTGTTCTTCAGGTCAAAACAACCAATGCGGCCAAATCGAAGGTATAACTTGGAGCCCAGACAGCACTCATATCGTAACCGCGCACGGACGAAATGATGAGGGAGTCTACTATTGGTATGCCGCTATTGATGCGGATCAAGATGGCTATAACACAACTGACCAAGGCGACGGAGTTATCGATGCATTCCCTGATGATGGGACACAATGGAATGACACCGATAATGACGGATATGGAGACAATCAGGCCCCTGCCTTCCAACCAGACGCTTGCATAACGGTCGCTGGAACATCCACTGAAGACCGATTTGGCTGCCCTGATGGCGATAGTGATGGCTGGTCCGACCAAGGGGATTGGGACCCAAACGATGAGAAGCAGTGGTCCGATGCAGATGGTGACGGTTACGGCGACAATTATTACTTTGATCTCAACGATTATCAGATTCACCTCAACCAGAGCGGAGATGCTTTCCCCAACGATGCAACACAGTGGAACGACACCGACGGAGATGGTTATGGAGACAACTACGTCAATGCATCATGGGACGACGTGCGCCCATCCGAATGGCCAGGTTTGCTCGTTTCAACCGCCAACAGCATCGACGCATTCCCTCTTGACCGCACCCAATGGATGGACTCTGATGGGGACTGGGTTGGAGATAACGAGAACAGTGACCGTCCAGACGGATGCCCCAATACCTGGGGCGATTCAATCTTTGACAGACTTGGTTGCGCTGATTCAGACGGAGACGGATATTCCGACCCGACTCCAGGCTGGCCAGCCACCACTGATTGTTACGGTGCTGATGCATTCCCTAACGAACCAACTCAATGGTGCGATGAAGATAACGACGGTTATGGAAGTAATCAAAGCGGCAACGAGGCCGACGTTTGCCCAAATCAAGCTGGAACATCCACTATTGATCGTATTGGGTGCTCGGACCGAGACGGTGATGGCTATTCCGATGCTGGCGACCCATTCCCTGATGATGCCACTCAATGGGCCGACCGCGATGGAGACAATCGTGGCGACAATGCTGACGGCAACAATCCCGACGCATTCCCTGATGATACAAGTCAATGGAAGGACACAGATGGCGACGGTTACGGTGATAATCCCGGCGGAAATAACGGCGATTTGTTCTGGAGCGACCCGACTCAATGGTCTGACGAGGACGAAGACGGATTTGGCGATAATGCGAATGGTACCAACGGAGACGTTTGTCCACTTGAATTCGGAGAATCGACCATTGCAGAGACACGAGGTTGCCCCGACACCGACATGGACGGTTACACCGATCCTATTGACGCGTTCCCGAACGATGTCTTCCAATGGAGCGACACCGATGGTGACGGCTATGGAGACAATACCAATGTCCCCAACGGTGACGATTGCGTCGATGTCTTTGGAAAGTCAAAGGAGTTAGGCCGACTGGGATGCCCTGACGAAGACCTTGATGGTTACGCCGATGTTGACGATGCCTTCCCCATAGACACTGAACAATGGTCTGACAGCGATGGTGATGGTTATGGTGACAACTATTTCTACGAAAACATCACAGTTGCGGATGAAGAAAATGAGGGCATGTTCCTCATTCTACGTGAACAGCGCGGTGACGCTTTCCCCGACATCATTAGTCAATGGTCAGACATCGATGGCGATGGATGGGGGGACAATCAGTCCAGTTTCAACCGGCCCGACAACTTCCCATTGCGGGCCTCCCAATGGAACGATTTCGATGGCGATGGCTACGGTGACAACACCTTCTACACGCCAGTCGATACGCCTGACTTGGAATCTCCCTTGCCTTCATACCAGCCCGATGAATGTACAAAACAACCAGGTACTTCCAATGTTGATGTTTTCGGGTGCCTTGATTCGGATAGTGATGGTGTTTCTGACCTCAACGACCCCTGCATCTGGGACCCTGAAATCTTCGAAGGAGCACGTGGTTTGGTGAAGTGCAGCATTACGGCGGACCCAACCATTACAGCCAATGACGAAAAGGAGGAATCAATTCTCTCTAGCAATCTCGACACATTGCAAGTGATGGGGGGGGCGATAATTTTCCTGCTCACACTCATTCTTGTTGCTCAAATGGCACGTACTGCTGGTAAGCGTAAGGCCATGAGGGTGAAGATGGATGAGCGTTTGGTGGATGAGGCCTTCGGTGAAGAAGAAGAACGCCGACAAGCATGGATTCAACATTACCTCTCGGAAGGTAATTTCGCTGAAGCTCGATCTCTTGGTTGGTCCGGTGATGAGAATCTGCCGGAATGGAAGAAACTCGAAGTTCAAGAAGAAGCCGCTCATCAAGCAGCAATCCCCCAAATGCCAAATTTGGATGATATGTTGTGATCTTACTACACATCGTTCGTACCGTTGCCCTTTCAAGGGAGAAACCCCACTCCTCGCGCATGCGAGAGGGGGTTTCAGCACGCGTGGCCTTGCTGACAACTCTCCTGCTTGTCTCACTCTTGGTTGGCTTTTCATCGGCTCAAACGTCACAAGTTCGTCTTGAAGCATCTTTTTCAGAGCCTTCTTCAACACCTTGGTTTGAACCAGACCAGCCTTTGACTATCACACCCTCGCTGGTCAATGATGGGCCCGTAACATCCGTTGAAAATGACCCTTCATGTGACGTTGTCCTGATGGTTTACAACGCAACGGATGTGTTGGTGAATGATGGAACCGAATCGTGTCGAGGCGTAACTCGAGGCATGGACTTGTTCGAAGGCGAAACTCGTACGATGGACCAACGCGTTTGGGACATGAAAGACTCCGAAGGAAACTGGTTACCCAGTGGAGAATACACCATCCAAGCCTACCACCCAACCTCAGGACTTTCCGTCTCGACCATGGCGATTGCTCAAACTCCCGTTGATATCCCAGAGGTCTTGTCGTTTCATGTAGAGCGGGCAGAACGTGTCGAGGGAGTACAAGGTCCCGAAGTTCTTCTGGTGAATGTTCACAACCCTACGTCTCGTTCAGTGGATCTTTCTGATGTTCCTGTCTGTTTCATGGAATTCTCTCACAATGAAGTAGCACAACTGGCCATGCCATGTTTCGGGGGCGTCACTTCGATGATGCCCAATGAAATGCTTTACCTCGGCCATATTCTTCTCGATGGACAAGACGATAGCATTGTTTCATTGACAACCCCAGGGGATGGATTTTCTTATGTTGAAGAATTTACCGCTTCTCTAACTCCCACGGCTGATATGCCCATGAACGTGGCAATGGATGCAACATCCAAAAACGTCGAGAAATATGCAAATGGTGACGTTCTTGCACCCTCCTTGATGCTTTCCAGCACTTCAACCGAACCCTCAACTCTTGAATTCACATCCTCATGTAAAGCTGAGTATTGGGTGATCAACGATTTAGGAGATGTTGTGTTTGACAGCCGAGCAAACAATCCATGCCAATCAATTGACCTTGAGATGGAATTAACTCCTAGTACCCCACTAGAATTTCCTTTACCTCAATGGAGTTTCCTTCAAACCAACGGTTGTTCAATCGCTCCTGGCGCCTACACCATGGTCGCTGAATTACCTGAATTTGGATTGAGCACCAGCATGGCATTTGAATACGGGGCGCCATTCGAAACTCTTTGTTTGGAAGAATCTGAACTTTCGTTGACAAGCACTTCCCATCAAGAAACTGAATCGACCCTCCTCGTGAATCTTACTTTGGAGGGAAGTGTATTCGCCGAAACATTACGAATGGCTGAGCCGTGTGCCGTCGTTATGAAATTTTACGATGAAAACGCCCTCCCCGTTCACCAATTCCGAACCCTATGCGACGATTATGATGGAAGAAAATTGATGATTGGATTGGACGATGAATCTGCAGCCCTCACCTTCCCGACCGTTCAGTTCTCCGTTCAAGAAAACGGAGTGGACGTGTTGCCAGAGGGGCAATATCGCGTTGATGTATCGCTTGCAACCGTCCAAGACGTGGAAACCTCATTCAGTTTGCAATGGCCGTTCGAGCAGGAAGAAATAACTGCTGAAATTGAAGAGGAGGTTTTGGACATCGAGACCTTTGAGATCGCAGGTCAATGGGTGGGCCTACTCACCGATTCAGGAACTTGTTGGGTGATGGAGACACAAGGCACGCAATACATGCTTCATGATGCACGAACATTGGGAAGTTGGACTCCAACCTCAGAGGTCAATGGAATCTACACCGTTTATCTTACAGAAAGCTCCTCTGAATGTAGTGGCTTTTCTGCCCCGTCCGTTACAATCACAAAAGTCATCATGGAGCAGTCGCTTGAGGCTGTAGTTGCAGACCCAGAACCCACAGAACCAACAACATTTGAATTCGAAGAAGAAGAAACACCTCCCGTTGTCCAAGCTGCAGCAGCCGTTGCTACTGCCTCCATCCTTTCCATCTTGTTACTGGTGATGGTCAATAACGAAAGTCTTCGAATCCCAACCACCGTTGCTGGGCTCTGGTTCCTCGGCTTGATGGGGAAGACGCACGAAACAACCGATGGGCGATACCAACGCGGTCGTTTAATGGGATATCTTACAGCAAATCCTGGATGCCATTTCCGAGCACTCATGGCTGCACTAGACATGAGCAACGGCCAGATCACCCATCACCTTCGCATTCTTGAAGCAGAAGAAAACATCTGGCGAAAGAAGGATGGACGCTTGGTACGATATTATCCAATCACCAATCAATTGCACCCCAGCATGCCCGATGAAGCCCTACCAGTCCCCCCACTCTCACCCGACCCGAACAGTTTGCAAGGCAAGATTCTCAATCTTTTGGACTCCGATGGTCAATTGGGAGACTTCCCCACTCAAGCAGAGTTAGCAAAACGTTTGGAGAAGAGTCAACAATTGATATCACATCACCTCCGAACACTGCAAAAATACGGCTTGGTTGAACGCAGAAAGATGGGTGTGAAGAACCGTTACAAATTGACAAGAGAGGCCATTTTCCTCTTGGAATCTAACGATGACTTTTCCCAAGACCCCGTTGACGCATGAATAGGTGTTGTTGAATCAAGCCCTTCTTTGCACTAAGTTTGGGCGTGGATTTCATAGCGTGTTGGCGGCTGGGTTGAGCATTCCCGGGTGGTGAACGCGTCATGACGGATGAGATTGCACCAGTGGATGAAGTTGCTTGGCAACGAAAATGGGACGAGGCTGGACTCTTTACCAGCAAGATTTCTGATGGAAAGCCATCTTTTTATTGCCTTGAGATGTATCCTTACCCCTCCGGTAAAATGCACATGGGGCACGTGAGAAATTATTCAATCGGAGATGCAGTGGCCCGATTCAAGCGTTTAATGGGCTTTGACGTTCTTTATCCAATAGGCTTTGATTCCTTTGGAATGCCCGCCGAAAACGCTGCAATTTCCGAAGGGGGTCATCCTCACGAAATCACTGAACGAAACATGGCTTCCATCACTCAGCAAATCAAACGCATGGGGTTCTCATACGATTGGAATCGAAGTTTGAAAAGCCATGACCCGAATTACTACAAATGGAATCAATGGTTTTTCATTCAATTCATGAAGATGGGGCTTGCAAAGCAAGAATTTGCGCCTGTGAATTGGTGCAATGACTGCGAGACCGTACTCGCTAACGAACAGGTCAAGGCCGGCCGTTGTTGGAGGTGTAATGGTCCAGTTGAACAACACACCATGAATCAGTGGTTCCTCGATATTCCATCGTATTGTCAGGAATTGCACGATGGATTGGATACCATTCGATTCCCTGAACATGTCAAATCCCTTCAACGAGATTGGCTTGGCCGTTCAGAAGGAGCAAATATCTTGTTCAAAGTTCAAGACAGTGACACGGTTTTGGAAGTGTTTACCACTCGTCCCGATACTCTGTTTGGGGCCACATTTGTTACGCTTGCCCCTGAACACCCTTTGGCAAAAGCGATGGTTGAAGGCACAGAATATGAATCAGAATGGACCCTTCTTTACGACGAAGTTGCCAGCATGTCTGAATTTGATCGTATCAAGAACATGAAGAAAAAGAAGGGAATGTTTTCGGGACGCTACGCCATCCACCCTCTCACTGGCGAGGCCATTCAAATTTGGTTTGGAAATTTCGTCATCGCTTCCTATGGAACTGGAGCTGTGATGGCCGTCCCAGCCCACGATGAACGAGATTTTGATTTCGCCACAACCTACGACATTCCAATCAAGCGTGTACTGGTGATGACAGAGGATGCTTCTGCTGACGCCTCACTTGAGGCTGCAGAAGTTGAAGATGGCTGGATGGTCCACTCTGGATTGGAAGGTTTTGATGGTCTTTACGGACAAGAAGCGAGGGACGCTGTGTGCGACCATCTCGAAAGCAACCAGATGGGTGAACGAGTGGTGAATTGGAAAATTCGGCCCTGGTTGATCTCACGTCAGAGGTACTGGGGAACTCCCATCCCAGTGATTCATTGCGATTCCTGCGGTACCGTTCCCGTTCCCGAAGCTGATTTGCCGGTGGAACTACCTCGCGATGTTGTCTTCGGAACAGGCAATCCCTTGGAGACATCAGAGTCTTTCCTCAACGTTGATTGCCCCTCATGCGGCGAACCAGCGCGTCGAGAAACCGATACGATGGATACATTCATTGATTCTTCATGGTACTTTTTGCGTTATACCGACGCCCTAAATCAAGAACAGGCATTTGAAAAATCTCTGGCAGACCATTGGATGCAGGTTGATTTTTACTGTGGAGGAATTGAACACGCTCAGATGCATCTCATCTATGCACGGTTCATGACCAAGGCATTGAGAGATTTAGGCCTTCATTCATCGGACGAGCCGTTCGATCAGTTACTTTGTCAGGGGATGGTCAACAAAGCCGCGCCTTGGTGTTCTACCTGTAGCGTGACTCTCTCTGTTGACCACGAGGGTTCACCTTGTCCTCATTGCGATGGAGAACTTGCTATTCGTTCTGCCAAAATGAGCAAATCTTTGGGCAACACGGTTTCACCAGAGGCCATGATTGAGAAATTCGGTGCAGATACCGTTCGATTGTTCATTCTTTTCGCAGCGAACCCTACTGCTGGTATGGACTGGTCCGACACAGCGCTCGAATCAAATCACAGAGTGATGGTTCAAATGCGCTCGATGCCCGAACAATTACTTGGTTGGAAGGGGGCGGCAGGCCTCATGGATGGATGGATGCAGGCCCGTTTCAAACAACGACAACAGGCTTTCTTCACAGCGATGGAACACTACGATTTACGAGGCGCTGTAGAACTTTCTCATTATGAAATCATCAAGGACATTAATTGGTATTTGCGCAGAGGCGGAAATAATTTGGAAATCGGGAAATCGTTGCTCAGGCCATGGGCTCAAATGATGTCAATATCAACTCCGCATCTTGCTGAAGAATGGTGGCAAACCATTGGAGAACCGGGGTTGGCGGCGGGCAGCGAATTTGATGTTCCCAGCGCGTTAACTGCAGATGAAAGTGCGCTTTTAGATGCCGAACAATACCTGCGTGATTTCCTCGAACACGCTCGTAAAATCCAGAACGTTGCAGAACGGCATTTGGGTGGACCTGCCCAATCCGCCACCATTGTTGTAAGCCCCTCTTGGAAACGAGAAATGGCTCAAGCAGCTCTCCAGCACATCGGGGATGGCGGCCATCCAAAACAATTCATTTCCATCCTGTCAGAACATCCACTGATTCAGGAAGAGCGTAAAGGGGAAATGTTAGGCTTCTGGGGCAAAAAGATGCTTCCACAAGTCTTCAAGTGGGACGACGCTTCCAAAATAGTCGTTGCTTCGTCCCTTGATGAACATGCGGTCATCGAAGAGCGTGCAGCCTTTATCGCCAATGAGCTTGGTCTCCAATCACTGAGTGTTGTCGTGGGTGAGGGTGAGCAAGACACAACTGGAAGAGCGAGTTCAGCGGTTCCGCTCTCTCCTGCAGTCGTCTTCGCTTGATTCAGGCTTCTTCTGAACCATCGTCTGGCAAGGTAATGTCGGCAGGACGCTTTGGTGGGTCAACATAGCGCGCTTCTGACTCCGCATTCGCTTGCCGATTTGTGATGAAGGCCCATACTGCGATGAGGGCTGCCAGCAAGAAGACAAATTGGGTGAGGCCCCAAGTACCACTTTCCTCTGAATTACTGTTCGAGGTATCGAGTTTGATTGCACACCCTCGTTCATCGACGACAGCGTTATCCAGGGTATTGAGACAGAAGTCATAGGCATTTTTCACACCATCTTCATCATCGTCAAGTTGGAATTCACTGCATCCGTTCAGATTTACGCCAACATCTGTTCCAGTCGCTTGGCAGAGGTCAAGGGGGTCCAAAACCCCGTCTTGATCATCGTCATCGTCTTCAATGGCATCGATGCAACCGTCCTGGTCACTATCTTGACCGCTCTGAGCCGTTCCAATGATGCCCCTAGGGCATCGGTCAAACGGATCACTGATTCCATCGTTATCGTCATCATTATCCTCTTCTGCATCAAGACATCCATCGCCATCGTGGTCGCCCGAAGTATTGTTGGCCCAATTTGGCACACCGTACAAACAATCATCGTACATGTCCATCACACCGTCTCCATCATCGTCTTCATCCATAGTAGAGTCCATGCAACCATCCTGATCGTAATCGTTGGCAGAGGTCGAAATCCACGCGTTGAGATCATGTGGGCAGAGGTCATCGGGTATTGCAATACCATCTCCGTCTTCATCTTCATCGCAAGGGTCACCCGTCCCATCACCATCGAGGTCGGCTTGTGTTGGATTGGAGATGGATGGGCAGTTGTCAAGTTGGTCCACGAACCCATCTTCGTCAACGTCCACATCTGAGCAACCATCGGGTTCAACATCGTTTTCTTCGGTGGAAACCCATCCTACTGGGCCGCGTGGGCAAGCGTCAAAGATGTCAAAGATTCCATCCTCATCATCATCAAAATCTTCAGAGTCATCTCGACAACCATCGCCATCGTGGTCGGTGATTGGTTGACTGGTCCACCCCACAACGCCCAGGGAGCAATCATCTGCGAGGTCTTCAACGCCGTCTTGATCATCGTCATCATCACAAACATCGCCAAATACATCACCATCATGATTGGCTTGGTCGGTGTTTTCTTCCTTTGGACAGTTGTCTTCACCATCGAGTACACCGTCAGAATCCAGGTCTGTTTCATAGAGCCAGACACCCATGTCGTACGCATTTCTCTGGTCAAATTCATGCATACCATACATTCCGTCGTGATTTGTAAGGAAGGCTACAACGGGTGCACCCGTTGCCCCAAACGCAAAGCTGGTTGGCATGTCGTTACCATTCCCCCCAGCATTCATAGCCCAATCCCATGTTCCATTATTCAATCGTTGGGCGAGGAAAATATCGTAATGGTTTCCATCGTTGATACCGTCTGAATCAGCGATTTCATTGGGTCCCAGAGAGAAGGCACCTGTGGCCATACCGACGATGATGGCATTACCTTGCGAAGTCATTTCAATGCCAATGGCGTGTTCTGCCCCGCTCCCTCCAGACGCTACTACATCGACCCAGATGCCACTTTCTGAGAGTGTGGCATCGAAGAAATCGATCCAAGTGGCGTTTGGAGTGGTCAGTTCACCAAAGCTCATGTTTTGGTTGAAGTCACCCACTAATCGGATGCCGCCACCTTGCAATCCTGCGCAGTCACCAAGGGTGGAATCTCCGGGGCCACTTGCGCTTGCGCTCCACAGCCAGCCTTCATCATTGTAATGTCCGATGGCGATATCGATACCATCCAAACCGATTTGTGGATGGATATCAAATACCACTTCTTGTTGAAATTCTAGGGCGAGATATGTCATTCCATTCCCGTCTTCACACAGAGCAAGATTCCCTTCAAGCAAACCTCCTGAAGTAATAGGGTGAGTAAACAGTAATTCTCCGATGGAGCTGTAACCAACCATGACCATTTGTTCATTTTCACCAGCATCAAAGGTTTCATTTCCAATACTCAATGTCCCCCGATAATTGATCACAAAGTGTAGTTCATTGGTTGATGTCACCATCATTTCGTTGATTTTCAACTCGTAAGAATTTGACATTGATTCAGCCCATAACCACAATCCATCGGGACTTAACACCCCAAAGAAGAGTGCATTTTCATGGTCGGGGTCAGTTTTGTTGAGCTGCGGTAATTCACCTAACGCCATGGTACAACCTGACAAATGAGTCAGGCCACAGAATGTTCCGCCAACTGCCACGTTTCCATCATCAAAGAGTTCGAGTGACGTGATGGCATCTGCCCCAGAACTTCCGCCCGATTGGGTTGTGTTCCAAGTGCCATTTTCATTCACCCAGGCAAGATAAAAATCTTCACCGAATTCCGAATCGTTACTGGAATATCCTTCGACATCACCGTAAAACTCAATGTTTTGTTCAAAGGAGCCTGCAACCAAAAGACGGTCATCATTGAGCAAGACCATATCATTAATTCGTTCCATGTTTGAACCACTCGCGCCCGCAAGCCAACCAGAAGTATCCACTTCGCCAGTCGCTTGAACGAGCCCTTCATCCAAGGCCAAATCCGCCGACTGATGGATTGGTGCGACGCTTAGTGTAAGGAGCAGAACGGCCAGAATTGTCGTGAATTCAGCCAAGCGCATGATTCTTGGAAGGTTGTCCACCATAAGAACCTCACGCGCTGACGAACATAAGTTTTGGAGGGAGAGGCTTCAAAGAGCGTCGCCGATGACCATAGACAATGAGTCGCCAACCTTCTCGGGGCCGTCGTACTTCAAGGTCATCACGTCCAAAACGCTACGGTGGCACTCGTAAAGCCACTCTTGAGGAACGTTTTGCTAACGATGTTCGGGCCATGGATGAGCGGGCACGAACACGTTTTTCTCGTGAACCTTTGCCAATGGGCATTCCAGCAGGCAGTGAAGAACCGCGTTCCTTCTCTTTCGAATGGGCTCTCTCCCCAGTGTCACTTTCCGCCGAAGAAAAGGTAGCTGAAGTTGTAGTCCGCAGGGGTGAATTTGGTTGGGTAGAGGACGAACGCCTCGAAGAAATAGAGACTTTTGTCGAACAACACGCCATGTCATTGGAACAAGCACTCTCGCTACGCTCAGCACTCCTCCAACAAAAAACCGTGTATTCCCATGGTAAGTTGAAATCAAAAGCCGGAAAAATGGCGGCGCATTATCGCGCAGGAAGCACAATCATCGAACTATCAAAAGACAACGATTTCCCTCCAATGAATGTTTTTAGAGCAGTTCTTGAAGCCAATGGATGGTCAAAAAACAAAATCAAGGAAAGCCTACGAGCTCCTTCATCGATGAAAGAGCGTGAGAGAAAGGAATTCGAGGCTGCTGAAGCAGCAGACCGAGTGACCAATGTTGATCAGACAGAAACCCATGAACGGGCTGATTTATTTGAAGAAATTTTGGCGGATTGGTTTGAAGCACAAGGTGTACGCATTCGGAGGCAGCCCGAGATGGTGAAGGAACAACAAAAAGAGCACGGCCGACCAATCCGCACCCCAGATATTCTGTTTTTGGATCACGTGACAATCAATGGCTCTCCCGTTGCTTGGATTGATGCGAAGCATTTCTATGGCGCCGACGTTGATTTTCAAAGGAAGAAAACCAAGAAACAAATGACCCGGTACATGGATGAATGGGGCAGTGGAGCGATTGTATATCGTCACGGGTTTTCTGAAAATTTGTTCATTCCAGGAGTTTCCATGCTTGATGCAGGACCTTTGGACCTCACAAAGCTAGATTCTCCTGAGTGATTGGGGCGATATTGGTCACCAATGTGCCATAACCAAACTTTTCGAGTTGATGTGCTATTTTGAGCAAGGTGTCGTGTTGTACAGATTCTTCCAATGATTGAGGGAGAACGGCCACAGAATTTCCAAGCATGCACAGATGGACGTCCAATTTCTCTTCAGCACCCTCATCCGCCAAGCAACTGGCAACACGTTCGTGAAGTATAGCGCGAACTGGTTCTTCCAGCATACCCGAAGTCTTCGAAAAACGGTGTGCTTGTTTCAAAAGTTCACCCCACCGCCCCCTAGTCCATGGACCTTGATTCAACTCAAGCATGCCTTCCTCTCCTGCTGCTGTGATGGATGCCTCCCAGCCTGGATGATTGATGTAATCTGAGGTATGGAGTGCAACATTTCCATCCCAGACCAGTAACACATCGGCAGTGGCCTGGAATGAACTTGCTTTACCCGGCCAACCAGGTGCTCCAGGGTGTTCTCGCCGTTCAACCCCTCCCACCGAGGCGCCCAAGACATCACCAAGTCCAGAACCGAACTTACGCTCAATCCGGTGGGCTATTTTCAGATATTGAACACGGCTACCCTTTCCAGTAAGTTGGTGAATTACTTCACCTAATGCCATCAAACCAGCAGCAGACATTCCAAATCCTTGGCTGGTTGGGCATTCAATATTGATATCCAATTCAACCACTCCCTCGTTAGGCAGCAACGAAGCATCTCTGCAGGCTTCAATATAATCCAGATAGAGTTCATGATCTTCGAGAAGACTTCCTTGACGGTCTCGAACCGTGATATTGATTGCCCCGTTGGGCCCCATGATTGGTTTTGGATCAGGTTGACTGCCAGCAAGCAGATGATTATTTGGTGAAGGAGGGAGGGTCAAAGAACCCTTGATTTCTACGCCATGCGCGATGGAAAAACCAGCACCTGTGCTGCCTTGAGAACGAGGTAACCGATGCTGCTTGTCGATGGTGAACAACAGAGTGATGTGCCCTCCCATTCGTCGAACTAGCATGAGGCCACCCAATGAGACTGAACACGTTCACAGGGATGAACCCTGCGTGACTGAACACTTCAAGCCAAAGCGGATTTGATATCTTCGGACAAGTCGACGAATCGGCTGTTCAATTCGTTCAAGGCTGAATTGAAAGCTGTAACGGGGTCGAGGCTTCCATCGGTCTCAAAGGTGAATACATAGGCGTTGGCAACCGTTTCAAGAGTGATAGCATCAGCGAACTCTTCGGAACGACCGGTACCTTCTCCGACTTGATGAAGTGCATTTTCCAAATCCATCACGTGATTGATGTTGGTGACGACTTTGTCCTTGCCGAAGAGTTTGGCATCAATCTTGGTGCCTTCGGAGGTGGTCAATCCAAGATCAAACAAGATGCTGGCCTTCTTTGGCTTGTGAAGTACAGCACGACGTTGAGGGCGGAAACCAACAGCTGCAGCAGGGGACCACTTGGCGTGATCTCGGCCACGGCCGAGGACTGCGAAGGCATAGAATTCCAAAAATTGCCCAGGAGCGAGGATGGTGAGTGGGATTTGCTTGTGTTCTTCATTGATGTCGTACACAGGGTCAGAAATTGTGGTGATGTCCCCCGCATAGACGGTGCGGAACCCATCTTCTGAATCTGCGGAAGGGCCACGAGCAGAAAGGGTGTAGAGGACTTGACACATGGGGCAACCCTTGTCCTTCTCAACAACATCACGACAATTGTCGCAATCTTCTGGGAATACTAAGCCTTCATCAGCCGGTGTGGGAATAGGAATCATGGCGAGGCGATGTGCAAGTACTTCGTCAGGAAGCACATTCACGGATTCCACGACATCCCCCTTGTTGTCTTGGGTAACGCCTTGTGAAAAGTCGACACGAGTAATGGCCAACTTTGGCACATCTGAAATCAAGGCACGTCGAATAGCATTCACTTGTGCAGCGTCAGTTTCGGTGATCAAAATACGAATTTCGTGACCTTGTGGCCAGCCTTCTACAATTTCAGTCTTCATTGGTTCACCTTCTTCATCAGACACGGCGACCACGGCGGCCACCTTTCTTCTTGGTACCGTCGTGAGCGATTGGCGTGACATCTTCAATACGAGTGATGGTCATGCCTGCACGAGTCAATGCACGGATGGCTGCTTGAGCGCCAGGTCCAGTATTGTTTGAGAGGTTTCCGCCAGGGGCACGGTACTTGACGATGAGTTCGGAGAACTCCTTCTCTCGCAAAGCGTCAGCCATGCGTTCTGCTGAACGAGTTGCTGCAAATTGACCGCCTTTGTCCTTGCCAGCTTTCACCACTTCCCCTCCGTTGCAGGTGGTGATGGTTTCTGCTCCGGTCAAGTCGGTTGCAGTCATCAAGATGTTATTGTAGGAACTGAAGATGTTGACAATTGCTTTTCTGGACATCACTCATCGCCTCCAGTTATTTCGGCGTCGGATGCTTCAGCAGCTTCCTTCACTTCTTCAGCGAATTCAGGAGTAGCAACTGGGTCGACATCGTCTTCATCGTTGTATTCAGCAGATTCTCGACGACCCTCAATGTCCTTTCGAATCTTGTGTTCTGGATTGTTGAGTTTTGAACTTGGATGATAGCGGAGTTCGCCTTCTTCATCACGAGCAACGGGGTAGGAGGGGATGGTCACTTTTTGGTCGCCGATGCAGATTTGACCGTGAACAACCAGTTGACGGGCCTGCTTCATTGAGCATGCTAATCCTTTGTAGTAGACTTGAGCTTGGAGTCGTCGACTCAAGATGTCTTCTGTGCCGAGTGACAAGATGTCATCTAGGCTTGCGTTGTCTGCAATTAGACCCTTGGCGTAGAGAGAGTGAAGAAGGTCTTCCATTTCTCGCTGGCCGTGTCCTTCTGTCGTATCAACAACACCGATCAAGCGCATGGCTTGTCGTCGATGGCGACGAAGTTGAGACTTGGCCTTCCAGATTTCTCGCATGTTCTTCAGGCCATGGTTTTCCTGAATGGCATGCTCTTCTTCGATTCGGCCAGCCTTCCAAGGGTGGGATGGCGTGTCAAATTTAGGTCGTGAAAACTTCGGTTCGCCCATACATCTTCCTCCTTCATACCTTCTTGCGGCTCACACCAAGGGTGAGTCCACCACGTCCATTTGAGCGACCTCGTTGACCACGAACCTTGTTGCCAGATGCGTGGCGAACGCCACGGTAGCACTTCATGGTTCGAAGGCGATCGATGTCGTCTTTGAGAGTGAATCGGACTTGTTGACCAGTTAGGTGAATTTCATCCCCTGTTTCAAGGTCACGTTGGCGGTTGAGCATCCAGAGAGGAACACCCTCTGCGTAGTTCTCAATGGCCAGACGAAGTTCTTCTTGCTGTTCAATGGAGAGGAATCCAGCAAGTTTGTGAGAGTCGAAGCCTGTATTTTTGCAGATTTGGTTAGCGGTTCGATGACCGACACCCTTGACGGATGTGAGGGCCGTAGCGAGGGGTTTGAGCCCATCCATGTCTGTATCTGCCATACGCAAGATGTACGAGAAATCTTCTCCAAGGTCCTCGTCCTTTGGTCGTGCCATCTTCTTTCACCTCTACGCCAACACATAGTGTCAAGCAGGCCTCCGACCAACCTCCCATATATCAAGACCGCGATAGGCACTTTCGCGCCACTGAGTTACAAAACCAGTATTTTTTCGGGATTAATTTTTAGAATCCGATTCACAAACGCACAACAGCAAGACATCTTCAATTGGGTGGCGAGCAAGAAAGCCTTCTCTTCCACCGTGGCGCCGAGCCAGTTGGCGGTCGAGCGAACCTTGCATTCGGGGGTGCAATTCTGGGGTGATATTCAAGCGGAGGGTGACCGCCGACATATTGTTTTCAATGGCGATTTCAACAATTCGGTCAATACCAGTTTCATCCAACGGATCTCGAATCAACTCAACCACTCGACCGGTCGCTTGTACGAGCATTTCATCATCGTATCCATCAAGGCGTAACCGTTTGTCGTGGTGCAATTGAGGACGCCGCCCTTCCACGCTCGCCCACCGATTCATGGGTTCTTTGGATACACGCGATAGCCATACCCCCATCAATCCACTTTCCAGCAAGGCAGCATCAAGGATACTCACGTATTCCCCTCGCTTAGGAGGGTGAACGAGCGTGTTAATTTTTTGATGTTCTTCAAGCCCCTCAAGACTCGCTTCCAGCACCATGGGTTGAGTTCCAAGCGTTGGAGGAATACGGACAAATTGGCGAGCTATACCCTGCTTTGAAGCTGTGCCGAGCCACAACGCCAAACGGTCCACTCGCCCTCGTCCTCGCGAGGTCCACACCCAAGTTCGTTCCACATTTGGCCACACAGCGTCAACCAACCCCTCAACTTCCTTCTGTTGGAGGGGAGTGAGACGAGGTGAGAGGTCCAGTAACAAACCTGGTCCGCGAGGATGAGGAGCGAAATAGGGGGCCCAAGCAGCGAAAACATCGTCCAAACGCGGAGCCATTTCTTCAAGCCCATGCGTTCGACTATTTCGTGGCCGAGCTGGATCTAAATGTAACAAAGCAATGGGATTCTCGAGTTCAATTCCCCCGACTTCTAAGGCTCCTTTCGGATGGGTTCCGTCGCCTGAGATGACCACGCTTTGTTCAAACCAAGGTGCATGGAGCGAGCGGGAGTGATTTGCAACAATCTGGAGGTTCTTAGCCGTGGCTTGAGCACGTTGAGGATCCAGTTCTATGCCGATCATCGGCCGTTTCAAGACAGAGGCGTGGGCTGCTAATTGCAAGCCACTCCCGCAGGCGCAATCCAAGAGGAATCCTTCAGCGAGAGAACGTTCAGCCAACATGACAGAACGTGCGGTTGCAACTTGCCATGGTGTTGAAAGAGGCTGTCCTTCCTTAGCATGAAAGAACATCAGTCCCATCGGAGCCGTTTTGTCTTGGGATTGTTCGGTTAATCCCTCCTCAGAGGCGTTGACATGGTCCCAACGAGCGTGCATAATGCTCCCTCAAGCGTCGGTAATGTTTGAACGCGTTAAGAGGCTTTCAAACCGAAGACCTGCTTCTGCAAACGCTTCTTTGGCGCCCTCTTGGCGGTCAAGAATGCTGATGACGCAGACAACTTCACAATCGGTGAGGGCATGAATTCGCTCAACGGCTCGAATCGATGAACCGCCTGTCGTGGTCACATCTTCCACAATCACAACCTTGCCGCCACCGTCCAACGAGGCGCCTTCAATGCCTGGGGGGTTGTTGGTTTTACGTCCACCGCGTCCTTTGGGCTCTTTTCGAACCATGAATCCACGGAGGTCGGAAGATGCTTCCGGTGACCCAATGACAAGTGCCGTAAGTGGTACCGCTCCAAGTTCCAATCCTCCAACAAATCGGGCATCGAGTGCTTGTATTCGTTGATTCAAAAGTACGCCAAGGATACCCGCCGCCTCGGGGTGCATCATCACGGGTTTGGTGTCAAAAAACCAACGTGATGTGCGCCCACTTGCCAGCGTAAATGCCTCATCATCTCCTCCATCAAGGAAGGCCAATTCATGAACCAAATCTTTCAACCGAGGCCATTGAGGGTGTTCTTGAACACTCAGATGAACTGTCATGGCTGCTGCTCACCGCCTCAAACCATGAACTTTACTTCTCACCACTCGTTCAATTTCTGTGCACCGCGCGGATGATAAAGGGTCGCCAACAGAGGGGTGTTGAGTCAGCATGGACCAAAGAAGCGGCGGAGCCATCACTACCGAGCATAACCCGTTGCTTGGTTTGGATTTGGACCGTCTCGAAAAAGAGCTTGACGCCTATCAACTATGGCTCGATGAGCGTGCTGAAGACGCTTATGTCATCGCCGAGCAAGCTCGAAGCCAGGGTCTCGACCATCGTGATTTTGTTGAAATTCCGCGTGCAGCGGATTTAGCAGGTCGCACAGAAAAACTGCTGGTGGATTATCTCGATGGGTACAAAGTTGCTGACGACATTCGCGCCATGCTCGCTGAACACGACCGTGAAACTACTTCCATCATGATGGCCCAATCGGTTGCCCGTGGATTTCGAGAATCAGGTTATGACCTTCAAACCTCCATTGATGTTGGATTACGTGTCGGTCTTGCCATCTTGACCGAAGCCGTCCTTGTTGCCCCGTTGGAAGGGATTAGCGAAGTTCGATTGTTGAACAATATCGACGGTTCCCAATTCGTATCGGTCCATTTTGCAGGGCCGATTCGAGCAGCAGGTGGAACGGCACAAGCCCTAGCCGTGCTGATCGCTGACATGATTCGTCGAGAATTGAACATTGGCCATTACCAACCGACTGACCCCGAAGTTGAACGTGTCAAGGAAGAATTTGGATTGTATCGAGGGAATTTGCAATACCGCCCCCCGCCTCATGAAATTGATGAGATTGTTCGGGCATGCCCGGTGATGATCAATGGAGAATCCACCGAACGCATCGAATGTGCTGGGTACGGACATGTCCGGAACATCGACGAAGCAAGGATTCGTGGCGGTGTGCTTCTGGTGATTGGCGAAGGCATGTGTTTGAAAGCCCCAAAGATCCAGAAACATACAGAACGTTTGAAGGTTCCAGGGTGGGATTTTATTTCGAAATTCGCCTCGAGAGGCAAAGTCGATGAAGGTGGCGACGATGACGGATTCACCTCCAGAAAGGTCGCCCCAATTACAAAATTCATGGCCGACATTATTGCTGGCAGACCTGTTTTTGGCGGCCCTCTCCAAGCGGGTGGATTTCGCCTCCGTTACGGTCGTGCCCGCCCGTCAGGGCTGGCAGCAGCCTCGACCAACACAGCCTCGATGCTCGCGCTTGATGATTTCATCACCATTGGAACACAAATGAAAATTGAACGCCCAGGAAAGGCCTGTGCCATCACACCATCCGATGATACAGATGGCCCTTGGGTGGTTCTTGATGATGGACAATTTCTTCGATTTGATGACCCTGGCAGTTTCGCAAAAATACGTACGCGTGTGAAACAAATATGGGATAACGGAGAACTCGTGATTGGATTTGGCGAATTCATGGAGAATAACAAGAAACTGGTGCCCGCAGGGTATTGTGTCGACTGGTGGGCGAGCGATCTCTTGGAATCTCTCACTTCGCCTTCTGATGTCACCTTTTTCATCAACACATTGAATCATTCGAGAGAAGAATGGCCAGAAGGTCAACCCGGAATTCAGCCCAATGAAGTCTCTGACCCCTCAGCTCAATTTTTGATACGTCGGGCGTGGCATGAACGTCTTCGAGAAACTACGGTAAACTGGACTCAAGCCACAGTCCTTGCCAAGAAATATCGAACTTCTCTACCGCCGCCTCACAATCCATGGTTCCGAGATCTTCCACTTGAGTGGTTGCCCGCAACACTGGAATGTATCTCGGAGGGGCTGGTTGAAGCCCTAGGAACTTCCAAACACTCAACTCAATCTCTTGACGCATCCATCCAATCTGCCCCCGAGTCTCACGAACAGCAACTTCGTATCGTGGGTGGTGTGAAAGGTTGGGATGTCAGTTTGTTGGATGAACTCCAACCAGAAGTTGTCCCGTCCTTTGACGAGGTGAACATCCCAGGGTTGGATTTGAAACTGGAAGAACCCGTCTTTTCACCCCAAATCGCAGAGGGGTGGGCTTACGTCGTTCATGGTCTGGCGAAAGGTGCAGCCATGTTGCTAGGTCTTCCTCATCACCATGACGGAGATGATTTGGTGATCACAGCAGGATGGCCTGCGATGGCCGAAGGTTTTGGTTTCACCATTGATGGGAATCGCCTTTTACGAATCAAGGATGGTCCCAAAATAGCCAGAGAGCGCCTCAATCAACTCCGTTCTGCCAAAACCATTCTCGATGAGGAACGGGAACGACTTGGGGTCTTGGAAAGAGAGCGTGCCACCATCCGCATTGCTTCGGAAACTGGAGCCCGACAACGTGGTCTTGGTATTGCAGAGACGGACAAGGTGGGGAGAGAAGCTGCAGCCTCAGTCATTGATGAAGGGCCCCGAGACCGCCCAGCCTTCCTAGCAGCACAGCGTTTGGAAGACGACCACGATGTCGATGGTATTCTTTCAATTGTCCGAACGCTCTCCGATTTCCGCTGGGAACACAGCGCTCCGATTCGCATTGGGTGTCGGATGGGCCGGCCAGAAAAGTCCGCTCCACGGATTATGAACCCGATGACGCACTCATTGTTCCCAATCGAACTCAACGGGGGAAATCAACGGTTGTTGAACAATGCATTGGATAAGAGCACCATCCGTGTTCAATTGGGCCGGCGAAGCTGCTCAGTATGCGGGAAAGAATCACCCCTTCTCCGATGCCATCATCGCGCAAAGGACGACTTTGGTGAAGGAAAGGCAGGTGAAGCATGCGGGGGGAGAACTGAGACCATCTCATCTTCATCCAAGGCTCGTCGTAGAGGTGAGGTGCAAAGTGTACGCCTCGATAACATGGTCGAAGATGCCCGCATACGCCTTGGAGTCGAACGTTTGCCAAATCAAGTCAAATGCACCAAGAAGCTCACCAGTCGAGACCAGACCCCTGAAGCTATCGAGAAAGGCATCTTACGAGCTAAACATTCACTCCCAGTGTTCCGCGATGGAACCGTTCGTTTCGATATGAGCGATGTTCCAATCACTCATTTCCGTCCGCGTGAAATCGAAGTTCCTTGGCAACGGTTGCACAATTTGGGCTATACACATGACATCAATGGAAAGGAACTTGAAGACGATGAACAAGTTCTCGAAATTTTCCCGCAAGATTTCATCGTTGCGAAAAATGGAGCCGACTTCTTAATGCGAACAGCGAAATACATCGATGAATTGCTGGTAAGATTTTACAAAATGAAACCGTATTACAACGTTGAAAAAGCAGAAGATCTGGTCGGACACCTGATTTGTGCTCTCGCACCCCACACAAGCGGGGGTGTTCTTTCCCGAATCATAGGTTGGGCCGATTGCTCTGGGGGGTACGCTCACCCTCTATTCCATGCAGCAAAGCGTCGTAATTGCGATGGCGATGAAGACGCCATCATGCTCTTGATGGACGGGCTTCTGAATTTCAGCAAGGCCATCCTCCCAGCTAACCGGGGTGGTCAAATGGATGCACCCCTAGTTTTGACCACACGCCTTAATCCAACCGAAGTTGACAAAGAAGCCCTCAACGTTGATTCTGGATGGTTCTATGAACGTGATTTCTATGAAGCAACGCTTGAGCAACCCCACCCTAAATCGATTCAACACAGGATGGATTTCGTTGAACGGCGTCTCGGCTCGGTCGCGGCTCTACGCGGTTACGGGTACACGCATGACTGTCATGCAATTGACCAAGGTCCAGCATTATCTGCCTACAAAACGTTGGAGACCATGATTGACAAGATGAACGGTCAATTGGCTCTGGGCCATCGCTTGCGAGGCGTGAACGTACGTCAAGTTGCCTCGAGTGTGGTACGGTCACATTTCTTACCGGACCTTCGTGGAAATCTCAATGCCTATGGGCGACAAAAAGTACGATGCCTCAAATGCGCCCATTCCTATCGGCGGATGCCTCTCTCTGGAAGTTGTATTCAACCTCGTAAAGTGACAGGACGAGGGTTGAGTAGTGTTGGCGTGACCAAATCTGAGGGTGATTTATGCGGCGGTAATCTTGCATTGACCGTCTCTGAGGGCGCTGTTCGCAAATACATAGAAGTGACACGTTTCGTGATGGACCATTATGGAGTGGATACCTACACTCGACAGAACGTAGAATGGCTGGCAGATAGTGTGGACTCACTGTTCAATAATGATCGAGCCAAACAACTCTCACTTTCCGATTTCTTGTGACCTAACGAATCGGCTCCCGCCACGGGGTATCCCCTTCTTCAGGTGCAACGATGTCTGGCATTCCTTCAGCCACCGGTTTGAACAGGGGGGGTGCGGCTGGAGCCGGTTTGCTTGCCCTCGAATTTTGCACTTGTTTGATGACTCTGCGAACAAGTACCTCTCCATATGCCAGACCAATAAGCAGAATTGTCATCAGCAGATGTCCATGAATGCGGTACACATCAAAGGGTTGGAGGTGAAGGGTTTGGTCAACTACGATATCATTGTCACTGTGGGTGTGGACGGTGTACATGCCAGGATTGAGGGCAGCTTCCCATGTTGGAACATCATCACTGAGTTGACCTGACCACGTGTAAACTTCGGTTGTGTTCTCGAAATAAACGGTGTACCCCACCGCTCCGTCATCAACGACCTCACTGAAAAAACTGACATCAAATCGGCTTGGAATCGCCTTGGACATTCCTGCTAATGCCGCGACTTCAATCTCACGGTAGGGTTCAGTTTGTTCGCGAGTGTTGACTTCGTACGGGGCCTCCTGTCCAGCGACATTGGCCCAAATGATGTTGATGAGTAGGATTGCGACAAACCACAACGCAGGATTGAACCATTTCCTTTGTTGTGTCACAAAGCAATAGAATAAGTTCTCCTTCTTATGCTATTGTTCATCATCATCATGCCCGTTCGAAGAAAGTTGAAGCATGGAAAGAATACGTTGCATCCATTGGAGCTTTTCCAGTTTCTGCTCCTTATTCGTCGTTCCAGACCACCTTCCAAGGTGGTCGGTTGAATAACCCACCAATTGAATATTGGCGCTGTTCACACCACACCAATCTAGCAAACATGCCGCTCGGTCTCCGTCAGTGAACCCACCCACATTGGTAGCCCCTTCTAGCTCCGAAGGAATTTGGTGTGTGAGGATCAATGGCGGTTGCCCCTGCTCTGCCCATAGCGGGAGCAAACGTTGCCATGCGCTGAGATTATCACCATGGGCATGAATCACCATAGGAATGCTTCGCAAGGCTGCTTTGTTGAGATGTTCAGCCCCATCTAAATCCGTAACAACGCACGCGACATCAGCATCATCGGGGCAGGCACCAACGGCTCCATCTGCAGCGACAAACACGGTGCCGTTGGGCCAATCTTGTTTCAGAAACTCGCTGGAAGCTGCTGCTCCGACCAAGACTACCAGTGGGGCTTGAATCAATCGTTCTTTCAATTGAGCCAGGGTTGCTTCCCGAGCACTAAGACTCCAATGAGCGACCCCATAAGGTTCTGTGACGCTCATGGTTTGAATCAAATCCCTCGCACTCGCTTCATCGTCGGCAAGGGTCCAACCAAAGGCTTGACGCACCTCGTCTTGGATGGCGATAAGTCGCTTGAGTGCGCCCTCATCCATGGCTTTGGCACCAACCGATGCTTCAAGAAGCAATCCCATCGGAATGTTGAACTTCATAATCCGTGGCCGATAAGCCCAACCCATGCCCGTTCCAGTCAGCCCCCCTCCGCTGACCAACGAGGTGACTTTTGCGCGGTACCCATTTTTACCTCAAGCATCGACGTGGATTCAACAAATGGCGATGACCCATTCCATTGATTTGAATGAATTGCTCGATGGGCCGTGGATGGAAAAAGCTCGTCAGCGGGCAAGGATCCGACTTATTGATTCCGTTCAATCCAAGGAAGGAGTTCAGGTCGTTGGAGGCGATATCCATACAGAAGAAGGCAGGCTCATTGAAGCATTTTCATTCTATTATGCTCGCTTGGTGGTCTGCGCCAGTGAAGATGAACGGTTGGTCGCTCGCTGGGCTCAAGCAGAGGCTGCAAGAGCGGAACAATTGCTGATACAAGACGACGCCAATCTCGAACATCTCGCTAATACCTACATTTCCGAGACACGTAAAATTCAACAAGCCTCAGGTGCACCAACTCTTGCCTCTTCGGGAATGAGCATGCGTCAGTTACGCCAAAACGCCTCCTCGGTTTGGAAAATAGGCCTCTCAGATTTCATTGAAATTTGTCCAAAGATTACCGGACCTCGTTGGCGCCTTCCCAACGTCGATGTAGAAGACGGTTGGATCACATTGCACAACGAGAAACAATACGCCTCCTCCGCTAAACTTGCTCGTCTTCTCCGCGAGCGAATCAAAGCTGGAATTGAGGCGGACGCATTAAGCAAAATGGCTGAAGTGACCACTGATTTAGCAGTTAGACTTGCCGAACCAGTCGGCATGGTCCGAAACCTCATGGCGAATAAGGCGAGTGAGGCCATCGCTTTGGTCGGTGCCGAAGAAAGTGATTGGCCACCATGCATGCAGAAAATCATTGCAGACCTCGCCAATGGCGTGAACGTGAACCATTTCGGGCGTCTATTTTTGGCTTCCATGGCTGCTACGTTAGCGCTCCCCCAAGAAGCCTGCGTCGGCTTTTTCCGGGGCGCTCCCGATTTCAGTGAATCAACCACCACTTACCAAGTTGAACACGTCTATCAGCATGAATATACTCCTGCAGGATGTGGTAAATTGAAGGTCAATCACAATTGTCCAGTTCTTCCAGGGGATAATCGAACATGCGATCAATCTTGGATGGATCACCCACTCAAGTACATCAGGGCTACGCAACGTTGGAAGCGTTTGACCAGTACGCCTCCTTCAGAAACCTCGTCTCAATCTGATGCTTCGGATTCCGCACCCGAGACTACCCAAAGCACTGAAGAACCTGATTCCGGGACAAAATAAGGGGAATGTTCCAAAAGGTCCTAGCCTGACTTCGTCTCATGAAGGGGGGCGAGACTGCACCGTCGGATGAAAAGCCCCGTCTTTCCTTATCGTATCGTTTTTCACGACGCTTTTTCCGCTTTCTTGCAAAGGTTTGGTTTCGCGAAATCAATGTTGTTGACGATGACCAACTTCCTCCCGAAGGTGGAATTCTCTTCATCACTTGGCACCCAAACGGACTCATTGATCCGTTGCTGATCAACGCTTCATTGGATGGAAAATTGACCACCATCGGGAAGCATACACTTTTCAAAATTCCAATTCTCGGCTTTCTGCTGCGTTCGGTTGGCTTTGTACCTGTCGAACGCCCTCAAGATAGTAAGAACAAGGAAGCCTCACGCAAACGCAATGAAGTGATGCTTAACGGCGTTGGCAACGATGTTGCATTGGGGGGTCAAGCCCTTTTATTCCCGGAGGGTGTTACGCACGGTGAATCTGATGTAAAGCGTGTACGTTCAGGGGCAGCTCGTATTTTTCTTCATGCGCTTCGAGCAGCGGAAGAAAAAGGAAAACCTCTTCCTAATGTGGTCCCACTGGGGTTGCATTATTCAGCATCTCATGCATTTAGAGAGCGAGCAGCTTTGGTGATTGAACGACCCATGAAATTCCCACCACACCCACCTCTTGATTCCGATAAAAAAGCACAAGATCTTGCAGATAGAGCATGGATTTCTGAAGTCACAGAAGCGATTACAGTCGAATTACGCCGGGCGAATCTATCGAAAACAACTTGGCGTGAACGAGCCATGATTTGGAAAGGTCGTAGTTTAGTTTATGCAGAAAAACAACGCCAAAGTGGAGGTGAATTACTCAAACCTTCCTACGCCGAATCCATTCTTGGAGCCCGTCGCCTTCGGGCTGGATGGGAATACATGGCACGCCATCAACCTGCCCAAACTGAACGCTTGGCGAAGGATTGCGAACATCATTTTTCCAATTTGGATGAACGCGATATAACGCCTTACGATGTTGATTCTAGGCCTGAACGATTGACAACACTGGGATTTTTCCGAGCCGTCTGCTCATGGATTTGGGCGTTATTCTGGATGTTTGGATTAGTGACATGGGGCGCTATTATTGGCAATTATGTCCCCTACAAAATCACGGCAAACCTTGGTTCCCTCTTGCATCGTCGGGGGATGGACACATCGGTCATCGGCTCGGTGAAAGTCGGTTCGGCGATGATTCTCTTTCCACTCTGGTGGGCGTTTATGTCGGGGCTCCTGGCATGGTCCATCCTCGATGAAGCCAGCCCGCTGAATTCTTCCCTTGTGAGCCACTGGCTGCTTTCCTATGTCACATTTCTTCCTGCCGTGGGAGTCTTCCTCGTTTTCCTTATTTGGTGGCCAACCTCTGCGAGATTGCATCTGGAATTGTATGCCCGATTAATGCGGAGTACTCGACAGGTCAAACGATGGAATGCATGGAACGACGAATCAACGGATTGGGACGAATTGATGAGCGTACAACGATCACTCGCCGCCCGTTTGGTTGAGATTGGTGCAGGGTTGGTTCTGCCTGGAGACGAGGATTGGCAAGATCCACCCGCTGGTAAGGACGATGTTGATGTTGTGGAAATGCGGGCATCATTGGCTGCATGAGGCTCGAGTATTGGACCTAGAAATACACGAATCCCCCCCATGTCGCACAAGGGTTTGAATGAAAGGAGGCGCGTGGACCGTCCACAGGGGAGGCGTAGGGAATGAGGCGAACACTGGTATTGACGGTTGACCGAGACAACGATCTTGGCATTAAGACGTCCATTCGTGGCCCCGTTGTCGGACGACGGAATGTGCTGACTGCTGCCCTAAAGCTCGGCATCGCAGACCCAGAGGAAAGCGACACAAACGCGATTCTCGGGGCCCTTTCTCAACACGATCTTTTGGTGGAAAATAAATCAGAAGAAGATGAAGTTGAAATTGCGATTCTGACCGGTGATGAAAAAGTTGGTATGCGCTCTGACCGTGCCATTGCGGCACAATTGGAAGAGGTTGTTTCAGCCTTCCAACCCGATGAAGCTATTCTCGTGACTGATGGTGCAGAAGATGAGAGTGTGCTACCCATCATACAATCACAGGTTCGTATTGACCATGTTGAGAAGATCATTGTGAAGCAATCCAAGGGTATTGAAGGGACTTACTATTACATCATCAAGGCACTTGAGGACCCCAAATGGCGCTCTAAAATTATGATTCCATTTGGAGCGGTTATGGCCATCATGGGGCTGGGCATTATGCTGCCAAATGAAATTGGAGGCATTGTAATTGGAGCCCTCCCACTCGTTGTTGGATTGTATGTTTTCAGTAAGGGGGCAGGTATCGAATCCACCGTGAATCGTGTCATTCAAGAAATGCGAGAAAACGCAGATGCAGCGATGTTTTCATCCTTGCTTTGGACCGCCACCCTCTTCAGCGCCATATTTGCAGTAGCCGAAGGTTGGCGTGCGTTTGG
Source organism: Candidatus Poseidonia sp. (assembly GCA_022426155.1). Taxonomy (GTDB): domain Archaea; phylum Thermoplasmatota; class Poseidoniia; order Poseidoniales; family Poseidoniaceae; genus Poseidonia. The sequence continues at coordinate 40,313 of JAKMEE010000022.1, forward strand.
AACGCTTGAAAGTGAAGCGGCTACAGGGTCAATCATGTGGCTTACAGTCATTGATTCATCGCTTGCATGGATTGTCATTGCCTTCCTTACTTCGACAGCAGGATTCATGCTTTTACGTCTCAAACGAGGTTCATTCTCTGGCAGCCTCATTGTCCTGAGTGTCTTTGGCATGGTTGTCTACTCATTCCTCAATGCCGCACTCGGCATCTCCATCCTCGTATTGGAGGGTAACTCCTACCAATTCAGCGTCGACCGCATCCTCAATGACCTCACCACTCCATTGATTTGGGTCGTGGTATTGTGGATGGTGATGACCATCGTGAGAACATTGCAAGCCAAGCAAGCTCAGGCAGACCGATACTGGGGCATCTGATCACAGAACAAACTTCGGCATGACTCGAGCCAAGGTCTTGTGACCCACTACGCCGATGAGCGTTCCTTCTTCATCAACCACTCCCAGTTGATTCAGGTCATGTGTGAGCATCAAAGCACCTGCTTTCAACAGGGGCGTTCCTTCTCTTACAGTAAGTGGGGGGTGAGTGAGCAGTTGTTGAGCCGGTATGGAATGCATCCATGCAATGTCCCTGTTGACAGTTTTTCGAGCTACGAGTTTCAACAAATCCACGGCGTGCAATCGTCCAAGAGGGGCGCCTTCCTCGTCCACAATGAAAATGTGGTCCCAATTGTTTCGCGTCAAGGTTTCAAGAGCAATTGCCATTGATTGGTTGGCACGTAGCGCCTTTGCTTTGTGCATGGTTTCTCCACAGGTAATGCGGCGTGCTGCATGATTTGCAGTTCGTCGTGTCAAACGTTGGGTTCGCGTCTTGCTGGCCATGGTTGTCTCATTCTCTGCCGACCGCCGACCCCTTTTGAAGCCTGTGTATTTTCCGCATGGGTGAAACCAACTTCCGGATAGTGGTAATGTGGTGCCGAACAATTCCCCTCAATTCCTAAATTCAAGAAGATGGTCGGGGTGGTATGGGCACCATTCCCGATGTTGAATTACAGGCTGTTAATGCGATGCAGGGATATGACCAGATGCTAGAGGTAGACCGGTTATGCAAGCAGTATGGCTTCGATGAAGCCAGTATACGAAGCATGATGGCTTCCGCTACAGGGGCGGCCGCCCATTCATCACAACCAAGCCCTGAAATTCAAGAAACTCCGTCTCAAGTGAACAATGCTCCGATGAACGCGCGACCCAATTTGATTAACAAAGATCAATTTCGATTTGAATACGACCCCAGCCGAGAAGCTGCCGAACGACGGGAACAGGTGAAACAGGCGATTCTCTGTGCAGCCTGCGGCGTCGCTCTAGGAATTCCAGACATCCGACCAATCAAGGTCACATGCCCTGCATGCATGTACGAGACGACCTACCAGCAATGAACGGACCCTTCATGAAGCCCACACGCCACGCTCGATCATGCGAGATGGTTCTCCCCGCCTATGGCCTTACGCCCCAGCCAATTCGCCTCTTCCACTCCCCGACCGTGCCCTTTTCACGAGTTCCCAAGACGTTACCACGCTCACAGCTGACTTCGAGGACCTGAATTTGGATGCAATTCTTTCAGGCTCTGAACTGGCTGAACACTTTGCTCAATTTTTTATTGGCCAAACTCCACTCAATGACCATTTGAAGGCGCAAGAAGTCGATCTTCTGTCCAAGCGACACCCAATTTTATTGCTCGGTGAATTGGCCAATCCCTATTGTTTGCAAGACATCAATATCGGACCACTCCCCATCTTTCCGTGCCGTATTCAAGATGTATGCCGAACTTGGGCAGATGGTTTAGATTCAAGGTCAGCCTATCCTGGCGTGCACCATATAACGCTGGCACGAACACCAGGTTGGTGGGAGTCCGCCCACATCGGTATGGCGACTATTGAGCAAATGAAAGCCATGATGGCTTGGCTTGACAACGGTATCAAAGGTGTTTGGAAGGCTGTAAAACTGGATGAAGGTATCGTACGATTGGAGCATGGCCCCAACCTTGACCCCCCCTCAAAGGAGGATGTCACATGGGATGGAAGCGTTGAGCGCGTTGAACGAGCATCACCACCTGGGACCGGGCCCTTTGTGGATTTGTCCATGATTCGAGTTCCTATTCACACGCGCCATGGGTGCTACAACAATCGAGGCCGTTTGGCGCGTTGCGCCCATTTGAATCAACGAAATTTCCACGATAATCTCTTTCGAAAAGGCTCCTCTCACCGATGGGACGATGTGTTGTCAACCAAGTGATGATTGTCGCAGGTAATGATCAACGCTTTCTTCGCCCCATACCATGCCCCCATTCAGCTTCATACCGTGCTGAAGCAAAAGTTCTTGAGAAATGTTTGATGGTACTGGAGTGGCATGCGTTTTCGATGAATGAATCAGATAGAATTCATCAACCAAACCACCCTCCAAGAAGTGGTGGACGGTCGTCGGGCCACCCTCAATCAACACACGTTGGATGTCGCGGTCTCCCAATTGATTGAGTAAACTGGGGAGGTTGGAAAATGACGATTGAGCCAGAAGGGTTTCATGTTCATCATTCAGAAGTTGAGCTTCAGAGGGAGTTCTTCCTTTTGGGTCGATAACGACACGCAAAGGTTGGCGCTCCGCCCTTCCGTATCGCACGGTCAAAGCGGGGTCGTCCCGAACCACGGTTTCAACTCCGACTAGAATCGCATCACAATTCCGCCGTAATTCATGCACTTTTTCCAAGCACCCAAGTGATGTGAAACGTTCAGATTCTTTTGAACGGTCATCAACTGAACCGTTTGCATCAACCGCCATCTTGACAGATACGAATGGTTTTCGATGTTCACACCAATGGAGAAATGCACGCATTTGCCTTGCCGCATCGTGTTCCAATAACCCGATTCGTGTTTCAATACCAGCATCCTGCAAGACCCGCATCCCCTTTCCTCTCACGGTAGGGTTGGGGTCCTCGTGCGCGATGATGACTTCACTTACACCAGCCCACATCAGAGCTTCTGTGCAGGGGGGAGTGCGCCCAAAATGATTGCAGGGCTCAAGAGTGACGTAGGCCACAGCGCCGTTGGGCGAGTGTCCTTTGGCTTCAGCATCATGAATGGCCATTTGTTCGGCGTGCAATCCGCCCAAATGGTCGTGCCACCCTTCTGCTATCACGCGACCGTCTTTGACCAAAATACACCCTACCAAAGGGTTAGGGCTCACCTTTCCGCGACCCCTTTCCGCGACGAGCAGAGCACGTTCCATGAAGTGACGTTCCTCCTCACTCCATTCCTTCGCCATGTGATTGCCACATGGCCCGAGTTCAAGACCTCTTGCATTCGGTCCTACGTGGGTTATGTAGAAACGAGGTGCTGCGGCAAGATTGAATGAGCTCTAGCAACTTATGCACTTCGGGTTGAAATATATTCAAAAAGAATAAGATACGGAAAAGCGCAATTGGGGAAGGATTCAAGCCAACAAGCCTCTTCACTTGTGCATGGGCTCCAATGGAACGAATGAGAACCCCGTGACACTTCAGTTTGAAGCGGAACCAGATTCAAAGATTAAGAAAGGAGCCCATCGACCAGTATTTGCTCCTATTTTCACCCAACCTCCCGCACAAAGGAAAGCCCCAAAGCGCCTCCATTTGCTTGTCAATCCGTATGCAGGAAAGCGTCGTGGTCGTGCAACTGCCGATAAAGCCAAACTGCTTTTTGAAGAAGCAGGTGTCAATGTTGAGTTTCATGTATCGTCCTACAGCGGACACCTCGTTGAACTCGCTCAAAATTTGGAATTGAAGAAAGGAGACGCTATTGCAGTGGTTGGCGGGGATGGCAGTTTTTCAGAAGTCATCACTGGTCACTTGCAAAGTGGATCGTCATTTCACCCAATTTTCGGACTTATTCCAAGCGGAACAGGAAACTCACAAGCACATGATCTCGGTCTCAAAGACCTTGAAACCGCCATTCAAACCATTCTAGGTGGTCAAACCCAAACAATTGACCTTGCCCGAGTCCAAATGGCCAAAGGACTACCGGGCCATGTTAATGGAAAGATGGTTCGGTACAGCCACAACCTTGTGACTTGGGGGCTTGGCGTCGATTCCACCCTCAAAGCTGAAAAAATGCGGTGGATGGGCCCCATTCGCTATGACGTGGGGATCTTGATGGCCATCATGGCCAATAATCGTCGGCAAGCTACACTCACGCTTGATGGGAAAGAGATGGAAGGTGATTACACGTTATTCCTCATTCAAAATAGTCAAACTGGAGGTTCTCTCCTCCCCCTTGCTCCTGGTGCCTCACTCGATGATGGTCTGATGGATATTGGGATTTTGAAGAAAATGACACGGCGAGGTATTCTCAAAGCCTTTGGGATGCTGAAGTCAGAGGGGAGACACGTGTTTCATCCTCGTGTGGATTACCATCGCTTTACTACACTTTCCATTGAAACTCCGACACCAGCAGCCATCAATGTGGATGGAGAGAACATAGGTTCTACGCCCCTGAACATGGAAGTCATCCCTCAAGCAATTGAGGTGTTCACTCCTTCTTTAGAATGAGAAATCTGAGAACTCTTCCTCTTCTTCATGAACCGCAGGGGTGTGGGGAGTTTCTTCTTCAACCGGTGTTCTTGTAACGGCTTTTCTTTTCCTTAACTTGGGTTTCTTTTCGGCAGTTCGTGTTGGCGGTGAATTCGATGAAGGAACTGATGTAGTGCCAGTGACGACGGAGGATTTCCGTTGAGTAAATGAGGGGGCATTCGATGAACTCACAACAGATTGTGTGCTTCGGTCCATTTCTTCCGCTTCTTGGGTGACTACGACGGAACTTTTCCTTCCTTGTGGTTCTCTGCTAACAGGAGCGGAGGTTGAAGCCAAAACACTGTCAAGGTCAAATCCTCCCATAGCATCTCCAGAATCCGATTTCGTTTCTTCTTGAGGTTTAGGTTTCTCTTTCTTCACTGAGGCCCGCTGCTTTTTCAGGCGCTCTTCAGGTGATTCCATGCCCGCTTTTTTGGCCGATTTGATATCCGATTTCACTTGTTTTATCTTGTCCAAGCCTTGACTTCCAACAAGGACCTTCATACTGGATCTTGCAGAAGTACGAATCATCTGCTTTGAGAATATGAAAGCACCTGCTCCACCGCCGATTCCAAACACCATGAAGAATAACAAAAACCCGGTTCTGCCAAAGAAGGGAACATTTCCTTGAATCCATTCTTCATCGTCATTTCCGGCCTGTGTGACCACGCCATTTTCAAAGTTGATCTTTGTAACAAAGACGTAGAGATTCTCACGATTCTGTGCGTTGACTCCCATTGAGCAATCACTCTCAACGCTGTAGGCCATGTTACTGTTGTAATATCCAACTCCGGTAACGTCTGAACTGACCATGTATCCCTCAATGGTGATGGGTTGATGCCATTCTCCCAATGCGGTGAATCCGCTTTGAATATGCTCAGTTGTCGGAATTAATCCTAGGACGAACCAATCGGTATCAGAATCTGCATCTACTTTTTCCAAATTGATGCTTCCAGCACCCGTGGAAGGCATCATGGGAACGTTCCATTCTTTGACATCGATGCGAGCTCCGTCACCATCCACCACTGCAGCAGCCTCAGCGAAGGTCATCTTTTGAATTCCAACGGCTGTGGTAACGCCGTAATCTAATCCCTTTGCCCCCATTGCAGGGTTGTGGGAATCGTAAAAATGACTGGTGGCAAGGTAACCTGTGAACAAGAAGGGTGCTCCATCAGCAACTACTGGGTCGGTAGCATCCGGTGGGCATCCAACTGCTTGCAAACCTTCCATTACCGTGGCACTTCCAGATAGTGTTGAGCGAACCGATGTATCGGTTTTCGAAAAGTCAACTTCCACAGCATTGTTTCCAGTTCCCCAATCCGAGGTAGAGGGGCCAAGACATCCAGCCATGACCATGATGGCGATGAGGCACAGGGCCAAAGCACTACGGCGCATGAACGGTTGAGGGAGGGTGGAGTTTGAGAAGTCTTCCCTCATTGCAAACGAGGAAGATGGGTGGTAAATCTAACAAAATGGCGCAGTCGGAGAGATTTGAACTCCCGAGTCACGGGGACACCGGATTTCAAATCCGGCGCAATACCAGGCTATGCGACGACTGCTTTGTGTCGTCGGGGGTGCTGCTCTCTTTTTCCCCTTTCGCTTCATCTCGTTGAGGCCTCATGATGATGGCGGCACCGATGGCCGTCGATGTCAATACAACAGACAGAGCTGGTGTGTCCATGGGGTCATTGTCTCCCAAACGATGTTTATCGAGCATTTCTCTCACATCGCTGGTGAAATCTTCGACTCGCCAATTGTCCCCAGGCCATGCAACTTCTGGTTGACGATTTGGATTGAGGATGTAGGTGATGGTTGAATGCCCCACAGTGTATTCTTCTGTGAGTTCAGGAACACATGTCATCTGTTCATTCCCATCCCATCCATACCCCTCATCACACATGCAATGGGCGGAATTTCCACTCCCCATGACCCAACCGTGCCCATTGCAGGCTTCATCTGAAGCGTTAGTTGATACGGGCCATGGTATGCTTGAAGCATTGATTGTAGAGGGCGCCCAGGCAAGATGTTCCGGTTCTGAGATGCCATCCATCCCTACATTCGTGGAATCCCATGACATGTTGGTATTGTTCCAAGCATAGAGATTCCACCACCAAGTGTAATTGCTCGGTGCAGTTTCATTGTTCAATGTCGTGAGGTAATGACCGAAGGATGGATCTTCTTCAATGGTCGAATTAATTTCTGCTCCATTCAGAGCGCCGAGAGTGAGTGTGTATCCATTCATCTCTGAGAGAGTTTGAGTATCGGATGAACCGTTTGGCCAATTGACCGTCATGCTTGCCATGCCTTCTTGTGATGGAGCAGAGAGATTTGTTCGGTTCATGCTCGAAGGCATCCACATCAGGTGAGGGTTTTCGAATACATCAACGCTATCCACGCCAACTTCGGACATGTCCCAGGATGCATTGGACTCATTCCAGAGGTTCAATTCCCAAACCCAATCGGGATAAGTTCCTTCAATCCCATTGAATCCAGAAACATAGTGACCATATTGGCTCATGGAGGCATTGACTTCCCATTGACCTTGTTCAGCCATGAGTTCTGTCAACGCCCATCCGGAGAGTTCAGCCATCATGACCGTTGAGTTACCTTGTGTGTCAATCGTCGTGAGAGATGCCTCACGAGGTTGATAATCCATCACGTGAGCGTCGATGACAGTTTCTTCAACAACCAAACCAAACGTGTCCCATACGTGCCTCAAGGAGGGTTCATCACTCGTCAAATGGGGCCATTCAACGCCGTGCAATTCCGTGTATTTCTTGAGCGCCTCTGAAGAATCGTGCTTTGGATCGACGGTGACCGAGATAAATGTCACATCTTCCAACTCAGTTTCAGTCAACGACGACTCGACGCCCTTGATTAATTGTGTCAATACCGGACAGACATCTGGGCATCGGGTGAAAATAAAGGAGATGACGACAACTTCGTTGCTATCGTTATAGAGAGAATAATTTTCTCCATGTTGGTCAATTAAGGTAAAATCATCAACGGGTTCACGTGATAATCGGCTACCGTTGTAAGCTGATGCTGGAAAAGCCATCAAAGCAATAACTGCATAGACCACGAGGGCTTGTTTGATGTTCATGACGTTCACTGTTCAACGGTTACGAGCATAATCCCAGTTTGGTGTGCACCAATCTGGAAGTCCTTGAACTGAGCCGGGATTTGACAACCCGATTCCCCAAAGCATCAACAATACGAAGAGCACTGGGAACAGCGCAGTCCGAGTGTAGATGCGTGGGTCGCCTTTCAAGTGCATGAAGTAGGCTGCGATACCGTACCCTTTCACAATACCAACGCCGATCAGGATGGCCCATACCGTGGTAAGAGGGATGCCTTCGAAGAAGACTGCACCGACTTCAAACAGAGTGAAAACCATCAAGATGATGAAATTCCAAAAATAGATATCCTTTCCAAGCAATCCATCAAAGATGTTCTCAATTATTCCGTGTGTTTCATGTTCTCCCATTGTCTCACCTCAATACAAGTAAAAGGCTGGGAAGATAACGACCCAAGCCAAATCAACAAAGTGCCAGTAAAGCCCAAAGTATTCAATTCCCTGAGCATTCTTTTCATCAAATCCAACCGTATCGGCTTTGAATACCAGATACAACATCACGAGCAAACCAATGAAGACGTGCAAACCGTGAGCGCCAGTAGCGATGTAGAAGATGGAGCCCGCTTGAGTTTCAATGGTGAACCCCTCAGCGACCAAGTGGCTCCATTCAATCAATTTCAAGACGATAAAGAGGGAACCAAGCATGAGTGTAGCAATGAGGTAGTTGCGAATAGCTGCTTTTTGGGTGGGCATAATTTTGCCCATGAAGCCTTGCGATGCTTTCCATTCACTCGCCTTTGTGTTAGCTGTTTTGAGGGCCAACACGATGGTGTAGGAGGAAATGATGAGGGCGAAGGTATTGATTGCTCCTGGAAGCAAGGTCATGAAGTCACCTTGGCCCCCTATGTCTCCGAGCTTAGCCCCGTTTGGGCGGAGGAAGTCAGAAGCGGTGAGCATGTTGACTTGGCTACAGTTACCAGCTTCAACCTGCCATCCTGTGCACCATTCTGTGCGCATGCGTAGGTAGGCTGAGAAGAAGGTTGCGAAAACCATGATTTCAGACATGATGAAAATCCACAATCCAGCCTTACGAATGTGTTGTCCAGCGAACGGGTCAGATGTTGCGAGCTGCTCGTTGTTACCAATGAAGGGCAGATCTTCTCTCCACCAGTTCGAAACCCCTATGACCACAATCATCAATCCAACCATGCTCATCCCCAAATCGCCAAGAGCGGCTTCATTTCCTGCAAGCATATCTTTGAGTGTAGCTTGGAAGGAAGGGAATCCCATCAGGAACAACATGATACCAAATGCAAACACGATGGGTGACCCTGACCCATGATGCTCGTGTCCCCCACCATAGCCATAATCATCATGCGAGTCATGACCGTCATCTTGGGGTTGGATGGAATTCAAGAATCCACCCAAGCCAATGAACGATGCATAGGTTCCACACATCAGAAGAATGGTGATTCCAGCTGTACGCCAGGTTAGATAGGAAAGATGGGCGTCAATTTCATGATGGTGTGCTTCTGTTTTGAGATCGTAAAGTTGTGAAATTTCATCTTCAGAAGCGTTGGCGGCTTTTGCATCCTCGTAGGCGTGCTTAGCATCCTCGTACTCGTGCACAGCTTCTTCGTATTCATGATGCCGAACGTTGGCCATACCAACACCCATGGTCGCATAAGCAGCTACGCCAATGAGCAGGAAAATCGAACCCATGACAACAGCTTTCATCCAAAGCGTGTTCTCAATGTGTGCTTCTTGACCGCTCATGATTTTGCCTCCTTCGGCTCGCCTTTCCATAATCGTTCTTTCAGGCCGGGGGCATCACTTTCAGTGTGATGTCCATGAATTTCATTCATGTCTTTCTGGGTTGGAATATCATGGAAGGAAGGCGTTGGTGGAGGTGAAGATGTGGACCATTCAAGGGACCATCCGCCCCACGGGTCCTTGCCAACTGGTTCGCCTCGTCGAGCGGAATACACGATGTTCCAAACCAAGAGCAATTGACTGATTCCGAAGATAAAGGCAAAGATGGATACAGCCATATTGTACTCAGCAAAGCCGGATTCGAGTGTGTAGGAGTGTGTGCGCCGTGGCATGCCCATGATTCCTAGAGCGTGCATGGGCCAGAATGCTGCATTGTAAGCCGAGAACCCGATGAGGAAATGCCACAATCCCAACGTCTCGTTCAACTTTCGACCTGTTGCTTTGGGGTACCAGTAATACACGGCAGAGAACAGGGCGAAGACCGTCCCACCGATGAAGACGTAGTGGAAGTGAGCAACGACGAAGTATGTGTCATGGAAATGAATGTCAAGTCCTGCAACTGGGAAGAACATTCCAGAGATACCACCAAGGGTGAAGGTGACAAGGAAGCCTAGGGACCACAATGTGTGAGTTTTCATTACGAGAGACCCACCCCACAGAGTTGCTAGCCAGTTGAAGATTTTCGCACCGGTTGGAATCGCGACCAACATCGTGGTGACCATGAACAGAGCTCTCCAGAACGGGTCCATCCCTGATGTGAGCATGTGATGGCCCCATACGATGAAGCCGACAATGCCAATACCAGCCATGGCGATGACCATTGATTTGTACCCGAAGATTGAGCGGCGTGCAGAAGTAGCAAGCACTTCCGATACGATACCAAACGCAGGAACGATGACCACGTACACCTCGGGATGGCCGAAGAACCAGAACAAGTGCTGGAAGAGCAGCGGATCTCCCCCGGCAACGAAGAATTGTGTGCCAATGGTGTGGTCAAACAACAAGAAAACAACACCGATGATGAAAGCAGGGAGTGACATGTAGAGCATGAACACACTGATGAAGACTGACCATGAGAACAAGGGCATCTTCATCCATGTCACGCCAGGCGCTCGCATGGTGAACACTGTGGTGATGAAGTTCACACCTCCGAGGGTGGAAGATGCACCAAGCATAATCATACCAGAGATGAACGCCGTGGTTCCTGGGTTCGAACCATAATCTGCTAGTGTTGATCCTAAGTTTGCCTCGTTGAGCGATGAATAAGGCGGGTACATCACCCAAGTGATGTCTGAACCTTCACCCGACCAAATTCCAGTAAAGATTAGTGGCGCGGAGAAGACGAGAAGCCACAGGCCCATGGCGTTGATTCGGGGGAATGCAAGATCCTTAGCGCCTATCTGGAGCGGTAGAACATAGTTCATGAAACCAGCAATCATTGGCATGGCCGCAAGGAAAATCATGGTTGTTCCGTGAAGGGTGAAGAAAGAGTTGTATTCGTCGTAGGTGAGGAAATCATTCTCTGGGAGTGCCAATTGAATGCGGAAGAGCAAGGCTAGCAATCCTCCAACGAGGAAGAAGAAGAATCCGAACAAGAAGTACATGATTCCGACTTCTTTGTGGTCGGTGGTGGTCAACCAAGGTTTGAGGAAACTCCAGAATCGCTCCATAGTGAAGGTTTCGGGGGAGCGTCGATAGAACACCCAGAGGACACCGACAAAGACAAGTCCAGCAGCAAGGCCGATGGATGTGACGAAGATCACAAGAGCACCAGCACTTGGGGCAACGGCTCCAGCGTTCACGCCGGGAATCATAACAATAGCTTGATTCCACATGTCTCCGCCAGACCCAGCACCACCGTTGACAGCATTGCCGTAAACAGTGATTTCAACATTCAGGTCATCGGCTGCAGGAGCGGTCCATTCAAAGGTCCATGAGCGAACAGTGTTCGCTTCTGAGGTATGGGTCAATCCACCGTCCATGTTTTGTCCTAGGGAGGTTGGTACCGCAGCGATGCTGCCGTGAGATGTGAGGATACGATAGCCGCCAGCACGGCCGTTCCATGGGTCGTCCCCTTCGAGACTGCCATCGTTGTACAATTCCATATCATCGTTGACAACGGTGACTGTGAACGTGTAAACTTCGCTTGCGTTATATGTCTCAGGTAATCCATCTACCAAGACACTCGTATCGGGTGAAGTGCCACCGTGGCAAGAACAGCCTTGGTCTCCAGCTGAACCAATTCCACTCGGGATGGCATTGAATTGCGGCGTGGCTACAAGGGCGAGCAAAAGCACACCGAGCATGGCTACAGTTCGAGTACGCATCAGTAATCGCCTCCAGCATTCGCCCCTGCTGGTGAACCAGGGAACGTGTCTTCAGTAGCGCAGTTCGTCCCTTTTGGAAGGCCATTAGCGTAATCTTCCATGGCGACGACTTTGACTTGCCCCACCATTTGTGAGTGCTGGTTACCACAGTATTCGTAACATCGAATGTCGAAGACGCCTGCGTCATCGGGCGTGACGGTCATGTAGGTTCCATTTTCAAGTCCAGGAACGAGATCTTCTTTGACCCCCCATTCGGGTAGTCCAAACGAATGTTGCACACCAACATATTTTGGATTGGAGTCGTCAGATGGCTTCGAGTGCATTTCGAAAATGATGGGGACGTCGCAAGGGATGATCATATCTTCACTTGCAGCGGAGGAGAAAATGTGGCCTTTCGGAATGTGCATCCATGTGTGGATGACATTCCCATCGGTGTCGGTGACTTCAACGGTGGCGAAGGCGTAGGGGTCAAATGTCAAAGTTTCGTCAAGTGAAACCGTCATTTGGTCCAGTTCGTAATCTGTGCTTTCACCTTTCACGGTGACGGTTGCATTGACGGCTTGAGATCCAGCCCCTCCGTTGATTGTAAGAGCCGTACCGGCCCAATCGACATCAACTGAAGTGGCTTGAACATCATCTTCCCATGTGAGGCTGTCTTCATATTCAAACTCCCAAAACCACTGCTTTCCTGTGATGACCATGTTGTGGCCTTCGCTGTCTTCTGGGATGACCCAGACTTCGGTGTTGGAAGAAAGCGCGAGGACAACTAGCCAAGCGACAATAATGGTTGGGACCACGTAAAACAACACTTCAATGGGTGTGTTGTGTCGGTCTACGGGAAATGCTCCGACTTCAATATGGTCGATATGTGAGGTGTCAGGTTCAACGCCATCGCGGTATCGCAGCATGGCCAAAAACATCCAACCGAAAGTGAAAATTCCGACAAGAATTGACCAGAACATGAATTTATCGTAAAGAACAGAGAAAACCGTATCTTCTGCAACCATGCAAGCACCTTGTTTAAGGGGCCGTGACGCCCCTCCTTAAGCATTTGTTGAAAGGGGTCTGTGATGGTTGAACTTTCCCCCCCAAGGTCCCTGCTTAAACACACTCCGTTTTTGGTGTTAAATGATAGAAATTTGGCGGAAAGATTCGCGCCTTTCCAAGTCACCTAAGCGCCGACGAAAATAAAAACCTCCTTCAAAATGAAGGACCATGGAATTCGTGGCCTGCTTGTCACAAACTCTGGATGAAGCCTTGCTCCTCGAGGTCGAAGTTCAACCTGGAGCTTCACGTCAAGGAATTGTTGGCTTCAATTCTTGGAGAGGTCGATTGATGGTGGCTGTTCGAGCGGAAGCAAAACAAGGACAAGCAAATCGAGCTCTTCTGCATGTATTGGCAGAACAATGTCTCCTTCGCCCTAACCAATTGAGTGTGACAACTGGGCACTCATCTCGACAAAAGCGAGTACGAATTGAAGGAGCAAGCCGGGAAATATTGGTCGAACGCCTTGCACAATTGTTGGGGGGTGGCCATGATGGATGATACCTACCACGGCCCTAGAAGGGGTACGGCCAACGCAGAGCAACGCTGGTTGGAAGCTTCCTCATCCCTGGCAGAGGCCCGTCTTCGAAACCGTGAAATGAATTGTCCGATGTTTGTCGAAGGAAAGCGGGACAAGATCGCACTAGAACGTCTCGGCTTCCAAGGCCCAGTCGAGGTATTGAACCGAGGTTGGTCAGTAGACGATGTTTTAGTTCATCTCGTTGACACATACGGAGCACGTCACCCCATTGACGGAGGGATCACACTCTATCTTTTGATGGATTGGGACCGAACAGGGGGGCGGATTCAACGAACCTGCCGTCGTAATTTAGAATCCTTGGATGTCGCATTTGATGAAGATGTACGTCGCACTCTCATGAGATGCCTCAAACCAGAAACCGTGGTTGTTGAGGGCCTCTTAGGACTGGCAGAGGTACTCAAGCCGCTGATTGACCAATTCGATTACGAAGATTCGTCAACGGGTTGAGGGAGAGGGTCTTCCTTCACCGTGTTCAAGACCACATGAGTGAATGAGCGAGCAACACCGTCCAATGTAAAGACGGTTTTTGTTAAATCATCCAAATCTGCTCGGTCTTTTACACGGGCTAACACCATTGAATCCCAATCTCCAGTGACGTCGTAGACGGCGAACACACGGGGGTCTGCAGCAATGCGTTGTTGCACATCGATCATTCGACCTTTCATGATTCTCAAACCAGCCATGATGGTCATACTCCAACCGATTTCTTCAGGGTTCAAAACGGCAGCATACCCCTGGATGACCCCCCCATCCTCCAATCGTTTGAGGCGATTGGTCACCGTGCCTTGTGCCACACCTAGGGCTCGCGCAAGTTGGCGTTGGCTGGCCCTCGCATCGTTCTTGAGTAACGCCAGCAAACGGCGGTCGGTATCATCCAAATCCATGGGCCTCACTCTTCATCATCAGGGCCGTTCACTTCAACGCTTCCATCTATTGCGATTGGCGTGTGCTTGGCCACCCAGAGATGTTGGCGCCAAATTCCAAACTCCTCGAGGTCGAGACTGACTTCAAAGCGGCAATCCTCTTCGCCCTCGTGTACAAAACGTAGGTACAATTCTTTCACTTCGAAGGCTTGGAGGGTAGGTTTGGCTGGTTGCCCCTTGAATTTCCATGGCGATGTGACGGACCAATTGACCGTTCGAAACGGGACCGCTCCCGCTTCCATACGAACCAGTAATTTTGTTGATGAATCACTCGCCCATGTCGCAGTAATCCGAGGCATGCTTTTTTCACGAGTCCGAAGGTTTGCGAACAATGTGGTCACAAGAATGACCGCAATCACCATTCCAATAGCGGCCATGAGCGTGTCCGATGAACTCACATCCATGTCAGAGCTTGGTACAGTTCCATGAGAAAATGCAAGAATTGATTGGCTGTTATTCGACCCTTCAATTCCTCCAAACATGACCAGTGAATATGACCAGCCACGAGGATATGCTTCCAAATCGACTCCCGCCGCAACCAAATGATCCTCTGGAAGTTCAAACACTGTATGCGTGGTGTTGTCTTGGCCATGTGAAAATCCAACTTCAGGGCGCATATCCCTAACTAAATGATGCATGGTTCGTTCGTGTTGGTCTATCGCTTTGTTTTCGGTTAGCACAACGTACAGCAGGGTGTTGTTGGTGAGATTCTCTTGGGGGGTAATGGACACATCAAAGAGCAACGAGCGGACTCCTGATGAACCCGAAACCACGCGAACATGCCCGTCGATCAAAACCATTGGTTGTTTGGGAATTGTATGGTTCACGGAGGTGGGGGGTGAGGTTGAATCAGAGAGATTGAGGCCTAGAGCCCCAGATCTGTAAATGGCATCATCATCAGGCCAGTTAGACCCTGTGGTTTCACTCCATGGCCACCATCCCCATTGGATGCGGTCTTCAGTATCCCCTTCTGTTCCTGAACCCTGCTCGTCGACGAAGATTTCTTCCAACGTCCCTGGTTGATGTTTTGACAAAGGGCTGGATGCATGGAGGGTCCAAGTTGCTTCTTGGGCTGCTGCCATGGAGAGCCAACAAACAATGAAGGCCGTGCAGATAACAAGATGGCGTTTCACGTTCCTCATTCCTCTTCATCTCTCCAAGGGAGATCCAATTTCCTTCTGAGCACATCTTGTTCTGCTTTGTCAATCATCAGAGTAACTCTTGCTCCAATCCACACAGAGATGATAACACGGGATTCAGCAGCTTCAGTAACGAAGAGCAGTGCTCCAGAGGCTGGTGGCTCACAGCCAACTACTTCACAGAATTCTTCGACCATCGGAGCCCAACCTCTCAACACGCGTTCAAATATATCGGCTTCAATCTCCATGATGTTATCAGAAATGTCATGCTGAAGCAAATGAATCGCTTCTTGTCGAGTTCGCCATGAGCCTTTTTTGAGAGTAAATGCAGGCATTCCAACATGAAGTACTCGAAGAGGGTGAAAGGTTCCTTTTGGCCAACGTTCTCCTTTGTTTGTTGGGCATTCACGGTCAAAGAGGCGCTCATGAATCATGGGCGGTGCGATGTTCATTCGTTTTCCACGTTGCCAAACAGAATAGGGGACATGATCTAATCCATAATGCCCGAACACCTCGTCCCGCACCGTAATATCAACGGGAAGTACCGTGTTTTTGTCAGGGTGCGGTGGGGTTCTGATTTTTGGCTCCCACTCGGGGTCACGCCGAAGTTCGCGTCTCGAGCGGAAAGTTTGCGCAGTACCTTCTGGCGATTCCTCTGGACGATGTCGAAGCAATGCCAAAAAGAACCCTCCTGTGTCGTTGTCGTGGTGCCATAACCTTCGACAATTAAGCAAGGCCTTTGAAATGCCTTGTTCTGCGACCGTATCGATTTCCTCCACCATTTGGATACGCTGAGAGGGCGAAAGGTGTTCATGTTTGAGAAATGGGGTTGCTGACGGAATCTCAAACGGTGTCACAGGGGTGCCATCTTGGTCGAAACAAGGCCAATCCGCCAAACCCGGGCGAAGGAGTAACCCTGGGAATTTTGAGTCCTCTATTGGGAGCAATTCAAGGTAAGGGCACCGGCGTAGTAACTCGGCTACTACCGCCTCGTTTTCCACAGCATCCACGCTGCAAGTTGAGTACACGAGATGTCCACCAGGGCTGAGCATCGCAGCTCCTCTCATGGCGATGTCAAGTTGTAACTGGAACATTCGACGACCCTCTTGAGGCGTCCACCCCCACCAAATATCTCGGTTTTTTCTTGTGGTAGCAGTGCCAGTACACGGGACATCAGCAATAACTGCATCAAAACCTGGCGGAGGTATCCTCCCGATATGCCGTCCATCATGTTGTGTGATGACCATGTTGGCCAAACTCAACCGGCTACGATTGCTGACGAGCATGTTCAATCGACCCGAAACAGGTTCGTTAGCGACTACAACGCCGTTGGGGTGCAATGCTTCTGCAAGTTGGGTGGCTTTTGAACCAGGGGCTGCACACATGTCCAGCGCCAGCATATCTTGGGTGAGTTCTAGGAGTTGAACAGGTAACATGCTGGCCGCTTCTTGGCGCGTGACTCTTCCTGTTTCATGCAATCTTGCCATCAAACGTTGTGCCGTTCCTTCAGGAGCTCGACCTCTTGGAAATGGCATGATGAAACCGACATCTCCTGGCATCCATGACATGAGCGTTCCCCCCAATTCCTTCAATTGTTGAACGGTCCAATGGCGGTCATTACGATGCAGTGATACACGGAGAGTTTCGGGAAGGGGCTGCAATGCTGCTTCTAACCACGGTGCTTTGTCAATGCCGAGATGAGCCACCATGTTGGTGAGGGGCGCTTGCTGGGCCCAAGCGCGCCGTTCTTCATCACGATCGGTTGGGCCTCGCACACACCTTCCTCCAAGCGCTTCGTTTTGTGGCTTCCGCCACCTACAAAGAGCGTCGCCTCCCAATCCCTCTCATGCTGGCCGAATCTGCTCCGTGGTACCTCCCCGCGATGATTGGCCTTACCGTTGCTTGGATTGCAGCACCTTATGTTTCACAAAAGATGACACAAGAAGGCCGATTATGGAACGCTTATGTTTGGGCCCCCATAATTCTAGCAGTAGGCCTTCTTCTTCACCGCTGCCAAACCATTTGGTCTCTTGACCAACGTTCTCGCGAGGTTGGATTGGTGTTGGGGGGGGCTTCCAATTTCACCGAACGTGTGCAACTGCTATTCAACGGACAAGGCGGCCTCGAAGGTGCGTACTTATCCGTTCTAATCTTCGCAGCTCTTTGCCCCCGTCTTCCGAGTTTGCGCAACGTAAAGCCTAGGCAACAGGAGGAGGTACAAGTTCGAATCATGGCCCACACCGGTTGGTGGGCCCTCTTGCTCGCCACCCTACTGTTTCCAGTAGAAGCCTATGAGTCGTTGACTTCCATTCCCCTTCAACCGACACAGGCTTTGCCTGGATGGTCGGTATTTGGCTCAATATTGATCTGCACTCTTCTCTTGGTGATGTCGGGAGAAATTGTTGCATCTTCTGCCATGCTTGCCCACTCAAGGGCAACAACCCTTCTTTTTCAGCGAGCAATTCTCAAGATTGTCATCCTGTTACCTTTGGCTTGGTGGCTGTTATGGAACATGGAACCTCTCTCCACTTCATGGTGGGATCGTCCAGATCAACACTCCCTGGAAACCTTGGCCTTAATCGTAATCAGTTATGCAACCATGGTGTGTTTTGTTCATGCCCCCGCCGCATGGTTTGAGAGGTCCCTGGGAGTTACAAAGAATCAAAGTTGGTCACTTGGATTGACATTTCTCATCGTCGTAGCCTGCCTTTTCCTCACTTCACGTTGGATGGTCGGGCAACTTGAAGGAACTGAGTCAGGAATGAATCCATGGTTGAGGGCGTTTGGTGTTACCGCTGCCTTTTCCTTATTCGCCACCGCTGTCATGTATTTGCCAAGTGCAGGTTTTGATGCTGCATATCGTCCTGAGCTGTGGTGGCTTCGTTGGGCATTAATCCTTATTCTCCCCATAGGTCTTTGGTTTTCGAACAATGTATGGGTTCTTCTCCCCGGAATTTTTCTTGCGGGTGGGGCGACACTTCTCCTCCCTTGGCAAATAGAAACACATCAACATGAGATGTTTAAGCAACGCACGCTGACCATGCTTGCTGGAGCTGTCATACTTGGAGTGGCCATCTTTGTTGCTGCCCCTAACATGCTTGTAGCCACCACCTTGAGCGCAAGTGTATTGGCAATTTTGAGCGTTATATTTTCAAAAATGGGTAGCCATTGGTTGAGTGGTGAACCCTCCTGAAAAGGGCCCCTTCACGCCGTCATCAATCGCGCTTCTTATAGGTTCAATAATCAGCGAAGCAAATGAAGTCAGACGACTTCAGGGATGGGACCCTCATGGCACGTGCATTTCGCGAAGGCGTTGAAGAAAAGAAAAAAATGAAGATGACGATTCGACAAAGGTTTTGGAAACCGATGCGAAAATTTGAGTCATTAACCTCACGTGCAACTCAAATCCGTCAAAGCATGGGCCCAATAGTTGATGTTCCAGCATTGGTTCGTATTGAAGACGAACATTGGGTTTTCGAACGCATTGATGAAGCTACGCTACAACACCTGACCCATCGTCTTGTGCTCCATAGTGAAGAAGGTGAAACCACACTCGGCGTGACGGCTGATTTTGAAACAGCGCTGCAGGTTGCAAAATGCATGGCTGAGCAACAACAAAAAGTTGTGATGATCCGCTCGCTCTGAATTCAAGCGAAGATGTTCCAGATTGCTTGAATAACGCCTTGATTGACGAGGTAAAAGAAGCCACCCAGTGCGATACAAGCAAAGTAAACCTGTGCGGGAGTGATCTTCCAAGAATCTTCAGATTCTTCATCGAAGTATCGAATCAAACCGGCCGCTTGCTGAATACCGCTGCCATCATTTTTCTTCTTCGTTGCCATGTGGACCGTTCTTGGGGAGAGACCTCCCCCTTATCAACGCGACGCGGCAGGTTGAGTCATTCACTTTCCGAAGAATCCTCGGTTAAATCAACAAACGGGATGGATGAACCCCCCTCCAACCTCTCTCCTTTCATTGATATGACAGAGGCCCCGAAAGAATTGAGCGAGCGGCGATCCTGAACTCCGTTTAGGGCGTCGCTAAGATCGTGCTTTTCCGATTGTAGCCATGGGTCACCTCCGATGATCCAAGCCTCAGCGCGAGCCATGGCTCGTTCAATGGCTGGCCCATTATCTTCACTCAGAGCCTCTCGTGCAGTGCTGATTTCTTGACCAATGGAGGCCATCAAGGAGGTTGTTTCTTCTGAGTCCTCCATGGAACGCAAGAGTGTGTCGCGGCGCTGAACGATGACTTCGATCATTTCCCGAAGTGTTTCCCGTCCAGTCGCACAGTGGTCTTTCCATGTTTGTTCATTGGTTTTGATGGTGTGAAGAGGGTGATGCTTGAGTAGCCATTTCCGCGCTGAACCTTGATGGCTAAATTCCCACGGAGGCTGGCCGAGTGCGGCAACTGTGTCCAGCACAAGGCGAGCTCGTCCTTCCATAGGTCCTGTGATCCGGATGATGTTCAAATAACCCGAATTCAGCAGACCAAACGCCCAGTAAGGGCGAGATTCGACGGTTAATTTGATGTCACCGCTCGATGTTTGCATGGACCATTGCTGCTCATTGAAGCCGGGGGGTTCAATCATGGTCGGAGTTTCAGGGTGGGGCAGTTGGGACAGGAAAGCAAATGCAATATCTCCAAGATACACAACCTTTGACGGGCCGTTGAAATGTTTGCCTCGTAGCAATTGGTTGGTTATATCCATCCGATGAGAAGCATCGGCTTTGCGAACCTGTGCGAAGAACACGCTGGTGTTGGGCTCCATCTCTTCCAAACCCATCCCCTCTTGATTCACGGGTTGTTTCCCAGCCAAAGTGCTCCGCCCAATTCTTCCCATTCAAGAGATTGTGGGTGGCAGGAATTGTGATAATTTGTAAATTCTCCAAATACCCATTCGTCCTCGACCAAGAACATATCCACTCGTGTATAATCAATTCCTTGTGCCAATGATTCTGAAATCGAGATCAATGATTCAATCAAGGAGCGTTCGAGAACACTGGTCAATGCTTGAGGCATGGCTCCCTGATTCCAGAGGGGGTCATTTTGCTCAATACGCTCTCCTTCGGGTGTGTAAATGGCTTGAAAATGCTCTCCGACACGGCCAGTGTCGTATTGAATAAATCCCGCTTTCCCATGAAATACATGAACTTTCCAATCGTGCGGTAAACCTCCTTGGTCAATCAGCAATTCTTCGACCATAACACCACGCGGTTCAATGTTCGCTGCAGCCCACTCGAGTTGAACGGGGAACGGCTGCTTGAGGCAATGTTTCAACGCCCTCTCAATTCTTCTTTTTGACCAGGGCATGCCATATTGGTCGCGTCCATTTCGTATGACCCTGTACCCATTCTTAGCCCGTGCCCAAGGCCTAAATCTACGCTTTACATTTTGAAGAGGTTTGGCCCCATTATCCATGATGAAGAGGCAATTTCCTGTCCAATGGTTGGGTTTAATGACGCATTGTTCTGGTAAAGAGTCCCATGGTACCTTGTGGGTTTCAGTTGACCAATGGTGAAGATGGGCAAGCTTGCACACCCCTTTTTCCTCAACCAATGCTCGCGATTGAAATTTATCCTCAATTTCAATCAGAAGTGGGTTGCGATCTTCCATGCATCTCTTGAGAAGAAGTTGGCTGAAGTGGTGCTTCTTGTCATCATCAAAGCGGTGCCAAGGGCCAATGCCACCGGGCAACAATCCACTCATGTATGTCCCATCGCATCGTGGATGATGAACGCACCGCCCAATCATTTCGTGAGAAAGGCGATGGGTAAGGTTGAAATTTGAGAGCCATCATTAGGCAATAGGTGAGACGAATATGGGCAAAGAGAATCCAAAAAATGACTTGACCTCGCTTCCAGGCGTCGGTAATGCAACAGCAAAGAAATTAATGACTGCAAAGTTAACCACAGTTGCCAAAATTGCCACATCAACTCCGGCTGCCCTCAAGAAAGCAGGCCTTTCTGCCTCCGTTGCCACTAGTGTGTTGAAAGCTGCAAAAGCAGCGAACAAAGCGAAACAAACGGCTACGAAAGCCAAGAAAACAGCAAAGAAAGGGGCGAAAAAAGCCACAACAAGTGCGAAGAAGGCCACCTCAAAAGTCGCGCAAGCAGCCAAGAAACAAACTCAGAAGGCCCTCAATAAATCAACGAAGGTAGCAGAAAAAGTGGTGGAGAAAACAACGTCTGTTTCGGGGCTGAAATCCACCAAAGATGGTGAACGTAAAGGCTCGAATATCAAAGTTCCAAAATCAGTGAAAGACATGCCTTGGTTCAAGAAGCGCTGAATTCGCCGCTATCTTTGAAGACCCTCTTGGCTGAACACATCACATGCCAAGGCGAAAGTACGGTCGTTTGAGGAAAACGGTTGAACTGCCATCTAAAGATAACTGCTCACGCTGTCGCTCAGGAAAGTATTGCCCTATCGTTGGCCATACTGGACAATTCATCCTTCCAGAACGTACTTGGGTTGGCCCAGAATCCATCTCCAAACGGCAAAAAAAGTCTTCATCATAGAGTTTCTAAGCCACTTGAACTGGTTGAGGGCGTTGAATCGATCAATTCATCCGCTGGTGCTTGCTGTTCATTGATGGTCTCTCGCATGGCTTGAGCACGATGGTACACTTCTCGTAGAGTTTGATCGGAAATCTCGAGGTAAACCCGAGTCGTGGCAATCGTCGCATGCCCCATGAGTCGCTGAATCGTGACCAGGTCGGCTCCTCGCTCCAACAACCCGGTCGCAAAATTGTGACGAAGAACGTGAGGAGTCAACTTTCCTTTTGGTAGGCGAGCGACTTCTCCGAGTGAATCCATCATTCGCTGTACGGCTCTGGGCTGCAATCTTCTTCCATGGCGGTTCACCAAACACGCCTCTTGATTGTCTTGACAAAGTCGTTCTCGAACTGGAAGCCAAGAATCCAATCGCCTAAGTGTTCGTTCTGTGAATAACACCAATCGGTCTTTGTCGCCCTTTCCACCAAGAATACGAGCTGAACCATCGTCGATATCGATGTCAGCCAGATTGAGATCGCACACTTCACTCACGCGCATGCCTGTGTCCAACATCATGGTGACCAAGAGTGCAGTGGCTGGATTTTCGCTGTTTTCTGCTGCGTCAAGAACCGAACTCAACTCCCTTCGAGTCAATGTTCTTGGCAGCCGTTTTCCTGTTCTTGCTCGTTGAATGTGATCTGGCCAAATCAATCCGAGCCACTTGACTAAGTGGCGGGCAGCTGCAATTCGTGCATTGTATGTGGTTGGCCTGAGGCCAGAAATACTCTGAGTCCAGAGATCAAGTCGGCCATTCATTGGTTCCATTCGCTGAGCCATTTCCTCAATCGTGATGGCCTCATAGGATGCTTGATCGAGAATTCGTTCTGAGGGAAGCGGGGTTTCGATCAGGTGGCGTAATCCATAAAAATACGCCTTTTGCGTATTTTCAGATTTGTTTTCTGCCCTCAATTGTTGCTCATAACATCCGAGCCAAGGGAGATGTCGAAGATGCATCAGGCGAGCAGGAAGGCGAATATCATCGTCACTCAACCTCAACTGGCTGGGCCGTTTGGCCTTTGGCTGTGGCTTTCGCATCTCTCTCTCTCTCATTGGCGTCACCGCCTCCCGCCGAAGCGGGCATGCATCCCGTGTCCCTGAGGACAATAAGAGATTGGAAAACCTCTTTATCAAGGCATCGTTAAAATCCCTGTACATACACAGCTCATGCTGTTTGTTGGGTGGAAAAAGTAAGGGCCCGTTTTTGCGCCGAGGCGCAAAAAAGGGCGTTGTACACGTTTGTGATCAAACGTGGATGGCTGAGAAGGGCCGGTTCAAACACTCAAAGGTGCTCGATGCCTTGCTTCTTGACGTTAGCCTTCTTGATCTTATCAGGGAGCCAAGCTGGGCCACCAGCTGGCTTGTCAACCATGCTGATGCTGCCTTTGAAGATGTGGACACGCTTGGTGCCACGCTCTCGTAGGCGGATGTTCTCATGTCCGCGGGTAGCAGCCTTTAGGGCCGCGCCGCGTGGTTGTTTGCTTGCAAAAACCTGGCTCGTGTCTTTTCCGTTCTCCATGAGAACGAAGTATTTTTTTCCGTCTGACATTTGGATTTCCTCCGCTCCGGTCTTGTTTGGTTGAGCATATAATAATTTCCCCAAAAAAAGGCATTACTGCGCCACATATGGGCCCCAGTCCCTCATCCGGGCCATCAATTTCCGCCTATTCAAGCCTCAGTAGGGCGTTTATGAAATCGGTTTTCTGCTTAAATTTCAGCACCAGCAAGGGTCTTTGTTTCGACCACCCCTGGAACTTGCCGAATGTGTTCAACAACGGCTTTGGCGATGGTTGCTAAATCATCAGCGACCAATTTGACGATCAAGTCATGGTCTCCGAAGAGAACCGTAGCGTCATCGACGTGAGGTAACTCAATCACGCTGCGATAGACTGATTTTTCAGTCCCAGGTGTGACATTGATGAGGACGTAACCGACAGACATGTTGCTCATGCCACCCAATGTGTTGTGACACATCACCCTTCCGATGATTCAATCATCTGTTCAACAGTGAATTTTTCACCTTGCACACGCTCATTCCATTGAACCTCAGTCCACCCATCTGGACATGGCCCAGTTAGCCAAGCGAGGTACTGTTCGGCGGTCCAACCCTCTGGAAGGCTAATATCAACAAGGCCTGTTTCAAGTTCTCCAAGCAATGATGTGTCCGATGGACTCTCGAAAAGAGATTCCATTGAGTCAAGAGAGGATTCCCCTACAAGGTCACCCTTCCAGTCATCACTTTCATCCAACCGCTTCCGTGTGATTCGAAGTATGGTGACGGTCATCATAAGGATGAAAATCAAACCCCCTGCAAGAAGAGGGAGAGCGGCCTGAAGGCTTCGTTGATTCGAAGTGTCGGAGACATCATCGTTGATTATTGGTTCACAATCATCGCACTCAGGAGCCTGACCGACGGTCAAATTGAGGTCCGATGTCACCGTTATTCCACGTTCATCAATGCAACGAACGGTTGCACTTAGGGTCTGATTGGCCAAAGACAGGGGGATAGGATACATCCAGAAAAGCGTATTTTGAAATTCAGTCTCTGCCCCAGCTCCCTGTACAGATTGTGTGAGCAAGTTTTGGGAGGCATCGTACAGTTGGAATGAACAAATCACCGATTGAAGTCCATCAAGGTCTGCAATGACCAACGAGAAATTGAGGTCAGTCTGCGGTTCTGCATCCGAAGATTCCAACACGCCCATCTCGGTGGGTGCATGTTGGAACATCATCTCGATGCTTTGTGATTTCACCAACCCTTCCAAATTCGTTACCGAAAACAAAACTTTCCCTTCACCGTCGGTCAATGAATTATCCAATTTAACACGGAAATTGAACCATTCCACTTCTGAATCGTTGAATTCCTTGTCACAGGTCATTGGTGCAGCCTCCTCACCCCAAACAGGAGTTTCGGTAAGCGGGGCGTTGATCGCCCATCCGGATTGAGTGAGTTGACTTGATGTTGACTGGAGGGGGCGGTCGCTTGTGACGGCAACACGAAGCGTGGCTATTTGTCCAAACGTCATAGTACGTTGTGGCCCCAAGGCATCGCACACATCCATGAAGACAATTTCTGGTGACGTGAGAATGAATTGAATTGACAGTGAACCTGATGCACTGCTTCCATGTTTGCCAATTCCCGTGGCTTCAAGATGAAGCTGACCGCCTTCCAAGGGAGCGAGCACCTGCTCCAAATGGAACCGTGTTTGAGAATTATTTACTCCGATGTCAAGCGGAAGTTGAATCAAATCTCCACCGGGCCATTGAATCATGATGTCACCGAGGAATGAAGTTCCAGGGTCATCGATATCAATCACTTCGACCACGGCATATTCTGCTCCATTCCCCACCACTCGGTCAAGTTTGGTTCCGTCTTCATCCTCAATTTGAAGTTGAATGATAGGGGCCTGATCAGCAACCCGAATCGTTCGTTGTAAGAGCAAACCACCTGCTTCGGTTCGCAACTCAAACGTCACATCATCCAAAGCCATACCGACTTCAAGTTCGAAGGTGCTGGAATAGCAATGCAGGTTAGCGGCCTGTTCGGGAGAATATGAGAGGTTGGTCAAATCCCCTCGGTTGGCAGAGAGGGTCAGCGAAATTCCATTGGGGTCGAAATCCGCATCCATCACACAAGCCTTCAGGGCGATTTCCTCACCCCTATACAATCCTGTAGTCGGTCGGTTTGGTAAGATCGAAGCTTGATTCCAATCGACTGGGTCCACTCCCGTGAGGTGGGGTCCAAACCATGTCTGTGGAGCATCAACGATATGTGTCACATTTTCGAAGATGGCTGTATCGGTCATGCCGTTGATATCTTGAACATGCACGCGTAATGCGATGTGCCCAAGGCTTGCATTGACGGGAACTACCAATGTAGTCTCCCACCGAAGGGCATCGAGTCTCCCCATGGATTGTGATTGCCATAAACTGTGATTGAGCGAAGTGCCCGGCACTTGTATCTGCCATTCCAGTACAGCCCCTGTCGTGTTCAAATCATCGTTTGCTTCCACAGTACAGATGGTGTAACCTCCACGCGCCAAGGAGGAAGCACTGCAATAGGCATCCAGAATCACAGGAGGGGCATTCACCAACGCTGTGATCGGGTGAACATTGTTGGCATAGTAGCGTTCTGCAGTATCATTGATATAACGAATGCGAAGGTCGAGGTAACCGGTCTGTTGAGGATTAAACGTCATGTTCATTATCGCCCGACTTCCTGGTAAATCTCCTTCTGGTAGGCTGATATTCATTTCAGAAATAATTGAATTCCCTTGGACGGTTTGTATTTGCAGTGACCCGTTTGCAGCAGCCATCCCAATGTTTTCAAGAAGCACTTGGAGGGTTGTGTTCTCATTCAAGTTCACATCGCCCAGAATTCTCACATCCACGATATTGATGTCATGAAATTGGTCGGCGTAGGCCGCCATTTTAGGGTCGCCAACTACAACACCCATCCATCCAGTTTGGAGGTTTGCCGCAGCATGACTTTCCGCGAAATTGTACCCTGAGGCATAGGCTGGAAGCAAGACACTTGGATATCCAACAGCCGTTAGGTACGGCTCATAGACGTACCCTTTGACTCCCGAAACCCCGTCTTCCAACAAATCAGCGACCAATGATTGGCCGTAACCAGTGTTCCAGTTGAACGACCGCCCACCAGTTGAAACAGCAGTCTCAGCAATGGAGCCGTTTATCCAACCCATATGGGGGCGAATTGAGCGGAGATTCATTGTATCGAGGTAGATGGAGCCGCCTTGTGTAGCACCCGATAGCATGATTTCAACGCTGATATTGAAGTGCGTCGCTTGGGCATGAGGGCGAAATCTCATGGTTTGACTGTTCCAAGTTGTTGCGTAATTTTTGTCACCTGAGCGATTGGTTGACAATACGTTACCCTGTGAATCCATGCCTTCTACAACAATGGTGTAGGTTCCGCCAATGGCCCCTTCAGCAAGACCGTACGCATAGACAATCCAGGCATGATCGGTTTGATTTTCTGGCATTGTCATGGTTTGCCATATCACAGTAGTTTCTTGATTGGCCCCAGAATAGGACTGGCAATTGACCAACATTTCTCTTGAGAGGCGGTGGACACGACTGGAGTCCAAGGCAACATCGTAAACTGTGACTTGGTCAATCAGACCTTCAAAATACGCCGAACCAGCTCGATTAACTCCCATTTTGTACAAATCAATGGAATTGTAAGTTCCATTACTGGTGCTTACGCTGTTCACTAATTGGCCGTTCATGTATTGAACGACGGAACCGTTGTCAAAGACTGTGGCCAGATGAGCCCACTTCTTTTCCACCACATCTCCAAAACGACTGGTTTGGTTATTATGGAGGTACCAACCACTCGACTGCATCATGTGTTGGAAGGAGATTGATGAGCCGGCAACATCGCCAACTGCAAAGGTTGAGGCATAGGCTGATTGGTTTGTGGTATTGGTCAGAACAAATTGACTGACAGTGAAATTTCCAGCCCAATCATCCACATTCACATCAATGAAATCATTGATGCCGTCAAAATACAAGCATGTTCCACCAGGGCAATTCACCCAACTACTGGCATTCATATTGTTCAAACTCATGTGTGCGGTACCGACTGAATCATTGGTGATTGAGCCACTGCCCTCTTCAAATTCCCAACGATGAATGACATCGCTTTGCATCGGGAGTTCCGAAGAAGAGACGGTGAAAGCCGAAGGCGGAATGATCACCTTGCTCTGATTTGGGCCCGACCAGAACAAACGCAAACCATGAGGGCCTCCACCCTGGAACACTTCCACTCGGATTTCGTGTTCCCCTTCTGTTAGATTGATGTAATTTGAAACGGTTCTCATGCCGTGTGAACCATGATTTTGAATCAAACTTTGATGGTCCAACCACAATTCGCTCCCGTCGTCACTTTCCAGATATAACGTCCAATTCCCCGTTTCAGGAACATTGACGCTTCCCGTGAATCGTCCACTCCAATCTGTATTGAAGCGCGTATCAAGGCCTGGATAGGCTGAATTCCGAGATGTCCAATCGAGATGAGTTTCAATCCGGATGGCTCCAGGGGATCGATCGCTCAGGTAAGGCATAGGCGATGCCAATGTCACGCCTGTATTGTCATAATATTCTGCTAATAAGCCGGATGTTGAGGGACCATCGCCTCCCGTACAATTGGGTGAAAAGATGCCTTCAAGTGCGCCGTTACCACCCTGCTTCGTCGATGTTTGATATGTCCAATTGAAACCTTCTTCCGCGTTGACGGCTGGCAATTCACGGTCCCAATGTTTGGAATTCATGCTTGAGGTTGCATCGCCTGTATCAAATCCTGAATTAGGCAATCGGTTGGTGTTCCAATTCCCATCGTTGCTTCCCCATGAAGCATACATCATCACATTGGAAATATTTGTCACAAATCCAGTTTCTTCATCAAAGTGAACAGGAAGCCCCATGCTCCCGTTCAGAGTAGCGTTGGCCGCATACAGATCATCGTTCCAATATTTGTAGCCAGAACCGTTTCTATTGGTGGCTAAATCCAGCACTGTCAGCCCACGTTCCCCCAAGCTTTGGTTCGCTCGTTCAATCAACCCAAGTGCGGTTTCAACGGTGTAGCCCGTCAGGCGAGTGACCAAGAAAAACCCGTACTCATCTCGAGTAAAGGTTTCCATATCCTTGCCAGCGAGAGGTCCGTAGTTGTGGGTGACCCAGTAATTCCCTCCAATCGAATTGTTGTAAGTTCCACCTAGGAGCGAAATTTCTTGATCAAAACTCGCTCGGTCATTTCCACCAGAGACGCGTAATGGAATCCCTTTAGTGGTGACAAGGTAGTTTATCTCGTCGGATGAGGACCGGTTTTGGAGCATTTCCAACAAAGGCCAAGCAAAGTATGTGTTGAATTTCTCCCGGTTGACGGTTTCGCCAGTGGGGGTCCCAGTTTCATTGAAGATGAAGACACGATCGAGTGAGATATTTCGTGCTGCTACAAACGCCCAGCCAATGGTTCGGCTTTCTTCTGACAGATTATTGATCAACACACCGACGTCTGAGTAATCGATCACATTGTCGAACGAGAATCCACCCGGCATTGCAACATCTGGCCACGGAGTTTCATTCCATACATCTGTTCCTTCACCAATGAAAAAGCCCTGAAAACGCTCATTTAGCAGGGTTGGCGTCGGATTTTCAACATTTGCAGATGATTCATCAGCAAATCCTGACAAGGGGGTGAGCAAAAAAAGCATCACTAAAGCGACACTCACCCCCTTTCTATGCATGGTTGTTCGAGGCTTGGGGTTGATTTAGCCGTATCGGTTTGATGCCACTTGACCCTCACATAAAGAAGAAGTATACGGCAATTCCAATGAATGGGGCCACATATAACACAGCTTTCAATGGCCGAATCCACCATTGGTTTTCTTCTGCATCCATGAACTCAGCAACCAAGTCGACGGCGGGGTCTATTGGCGAGATCATGGTTGAAGGTACTCGGCCTGATACTTAAGCGGATTCATCACCCGCTCCGAAATCTTTGAAAAAAGCATTCTTTCATGAAAAAAGGGGGAACTGCCTATGTAGGGTGGCCCCTCTTGGTTGATTGATGGCAGAACTTTACATGGCTCGAACCTGCAAGTGGGGCGTACTACGCGTTGTTGGGGGAGAAGTTTGGGACCACAGCGCAGACGTTCTGTTGACGCCTGCAAATAATCGCCTTTCAGGCCGGGAAGGCCTTGATGGAATGATTCATGCAAGAGCAGGGAAAGAATTGACTCAAGTCACTCGAAACATCTGCTTGGACATGAGAAAAATCAATGCCCCTCCATGTGCAGTTACGAAGAACGTGGTGACAGAACCCTTTGCATTGAGTACAAATTTCAAACACATTATTCACGTGGTTGGGCCTGATTGCCGCCGTCCAAATCAGGATGAAAATCGTCGTGAATTGTTGCCCGAAACCTACGACAACCTCTTTGCTCGTATTGAAGAAATAGGTGATGTCACGAGTATTGTGTCACCTCCAATCTCCATGGGAGTGTTCGGTTACCCTCACCGCGAAGGGGCTCGATTGACCCTCGAAGTCTTGCTTGGGATGCTCGATGGAGAGAAGGATTACGGTATCAAGGAATATACAATTGTGGTGAAAGAAAAGAATTTCATTAACAACATGCGTACTGTGTATCGAGAAGGGGAAGATCAATTCCCTGGAATCGATACCACCAATGCCTGATCACTTGTCAGCCAAGCGATGGTTCATTGAATCAACCATTCCTCCTAACGAGGTCATGGTTTCTCTTTGTTGATGCAGGGAAGCCGCCTCCAAATGACGTTCCACCGATGTTCGCATTCGCTTCATTTCATCGATTCGTTGTTGCCGGTCTTTTGGACGAACAATCTCTCCTCTCATGCCCATCAACCATTCTTCGAGGAGGGCTGCGCCACCATCGGGGGAGCGCAACTCATTGGAGAGGTAAATGACAGATCTCCGGTGCGTAAACCGGATTCTTCCTTCACTCGTTCTAATCGCCTGAATTGAACCTGGATTCCATGTCTCTAATGGTATGTGGAGGTGCTGGCGGATGGTCAATGCATCGTTCTCTGAACGTTCAAAATCTGCGATAAGGACACTGGATGAGAGGCGGATGAACACCTGCGTAACGACTGAATTCACAGCCCATTCCGAGATGGATTTGGGAGTCTCTCCCCATGTTTCTTCACACCACACTTCAACAGCTAAGGCATAAGGTTGCATGACAAGGGGTTCTTGCGACCCATGATGAAGTTTGTTCATTGTCAAGGCCCTAGGAACATATCAATGTTCAAGCGTGACAGGGTCGTCGGATGGTCATGGTGGGGAGTTGGGGTGCCATTGAGGCCGATTGGGGCCTCTTCTTCATGCTCCTGCTGATTTGGTATGTTTTGATCAAAACATGGGAGAAAAACGGGACATTGGACCGCTGGAATGCAACTCGTGCTCTTGGTATTGTCTTGATGATTCGAACTCAACGGGGGCAGCGATTGCTCGAGCGACTGGCTCGTCCTCGAAAATTTTGGCGAGCGTACGGCGAGGTATCGCTTTGGATTTGTTCAGTTTCAATGCTGATGGTTGGCCTGCTGGTTCTTCTCGCCTTCATTTCCTCCGTCATCTCTCCACCAACCGTTGACCCACCAACGGCGAGTGAACTTGTTGCAATTCCAGGAATTAATCCCGTCATCCCCCTTGGCTGGGGGCTCATGGCATTCGTTGTTTCACTGGTGATCCATGAGTTGGGCCATGGGTTGCTTGCACGGGGCCATGGCATGCGCATCCGTTCCTTTGGAATGCTCCAACTCGGCCCTCTTCCATTGGGTGCCTTCGCCGAGCCACAACATGAAGAATTGATGCGAGCCCCCCGTAGAGAGCGTTTGCGCATGTTCGCTGCTGGCCCAGCAACGAACCTCTTTGCGGCATTTGTGATGTTGTTAATGCTGGGTGGTGTAGCCAGCCAATTGGTAGCAACCAATGATTATGTCCATGTCCGGGGTATCGTCGTCGATGAAGGCGCCGATGCTGCTGGAATGGAGCCGTACGACACATTGGTTTCCATCGATGGAGTACCTGTGACGGATTTGGAAACATTCCAAGGTATCATGGCTGGATACAATGCGAACGATTCGGTAGAATTAGTCGTGCGCCATCAAGATGGACAAAGAGAAACTCTAACGGCTGTATTTTCAGATAAATACGATTACTATCTCAATCTCGGTTGGTCCGAAGAGTTGCTTCAACAATCGGGTATTCAGGAAGGAGACCCATTCATGGGAGTGATTGGCCTTTCACAAGGAACCGCGGGCATCGACCGATTAGCAGGCCCCCTCTCGCCACGTTTTGAGGGCAATTTAGGGCAACGTGCTCTTTACCTGCCATTCCATTTACTAACCATCATGCTGGTGCCCTTCGAGCTCAATGGAGTGGCGATTCATCCCTTTGAGGAAGGGTTGTTACAAGCTGGCGATGGTATCGTGGCATCAATTGTAGGGACCAATGTGTTGCTCTTCATGGCGAGTTTCTTGTTTTGGCTTATGTGGGTGAACATCTTGCTGGGCTTTACCAACCTCATCCCAATGGTCCCCTTTGATGGCGGTCACATGTTCAAAGACATGGTACATGGGACCCTGAGCGGAATAAAACGTCTCGGGCGAAAGTTGAAATTGTGGGATTTACATCCAATGTGGGTTGATCACTTGTCCCATAAGGCATCGAGTTATTCCTCGCTAATGCTCCTCGGAATGGTCTTGTTTACAATACTCATTCCTTACCTGTGACGCCGCTCATCACATCTGAACGACGTCGTTCTAATTCGGCTAGGATTTCTTTGACACCCGGCGATGCCGCAGGGGCTTCATGAATGGCAGTGGGGCGATTTTCACTTTTTTCAGCCCGCTCTTTCAGATGATTGAGTGCTTGGGTTGCACTTCCTTCTGGCGAGCACAGTAGTCCCACGAATTTGTTCAACGGCATGCCTTTGTCCCAATCGATGTATGGAGATCCATTACGCGTAAAAGGAAGGGCGGGTATATCCTTGACAAGTCGACGCAAAGAACCAGACAGACCCTGCACTTCCACGCGGAAAATCCGCCATGAATCACCTCGGACGCCCTTGAGCCGATAGGCGTAGAGTGGCATGAGGTTGGAACGTTCCCCTTCAACGATCATCGCTTCTAACTGAGTTTTGGTTCGTCCTGAAAAATAGAGCTTGGTTTTTCGGCGGGTTTTGACTTCAATGGGAAAACAACAATCTCCGCGTAAGGCGACCAAATCTCCGCTCCCCTCCATTCCTGAACCAGCCGCTCTTACCACTAAAAATGGCCGATTGCGGACCTGGTTCATACGTTTACGTTCCTCATCAGAACAGGAACGAGTGACCTTTTCCACTCCCCTGGATGTGCCGGAGAGGACATCACGTAATTCCCGTTCATAGGCACCCGTCATGAACCAACATCATTGTCCATCGTTCTTGATGACTTCGGAAGAAACCCCCTATGAGTTTGGGTTTATTTTGGACAGGCATGACGCCACACCGATAGTTTAGAAGAGAACCCATGCCACAGGTATCATGTGAACCCCGTCCACGTGCGAACCTCTGATTTTCAGATGGCGTACCATTTATTGCAAAGCTTGCAGCATCGGGGCATCCAAAGTATTCTCTTGGACATTAATGATTCACTCCCTACACTGGAAACATGGTGGTTTGGTACCGAAGAAGAAGTGAATCGATTGGGGGGGCGAGGCATCCCTGTCAGTCTTGAAACGGTGGATTCCGCTGTTGGCCGGATGATGATGGCGATGCACAATATTGATTCTGTTGAACACTTGATTATTGGAATAGACCCAGGGCCGCGCCCAGGTTGCGCTTGGTTGAGCGATGGGTACTTGCTGGGCAAGGCCCAGGTCGAGTCGGTTCACGATGTTCTGGATCTGGTAGCATCTCTGGTCAAAGAATTCTCACCCAATGATGTATTGATTCGTGTGGGAAACGGTTCACCACTTCATCGAGACCAACTCATCAACGGAGCAATCAGCCATCATTTCCGTGTGCAAGAGGTGAATGAACATCGAACAAGCTCTGGATCTTCGCGGCATGAGCACACGTCTGCGGCATTGAAAATCGCCCGTCTCAAAGGCTCAGAGGTGAATGAGGTTCGCCCCATTCTTCCAACGGATGGCGATCTACGTAATCTTCAAAGATTGAGTCGTCGACGTTCTGGTGGTCGTTTGACCATCTCATTGGATCAAGCAAGACGAATTGCATGTGGATATTGCACGATGGAGGAAGCCTTAGAGTCGTCAGGTTATTCCTCTTCAACATCAGCGAGTGTTTTCTTTGAAGTTTGAAATTCAGGCCCCCCTGCCAACCAGCGCTTGAACACTGCTTCACTGATGAAAGGTGAAATCAAAACAACTGCAATCAGGGTGAACAAGGCCAAGAAAGATGACGACGGGACAAAGGTTGTACCGGGAGAGCCAGGCCCCCCCGTCATCAATTTGACCGTGCCAAGCCATGGGATTTCTCCACCAGCAACACCGATCACCCAGTTATTTCGAATGGGGCCAACCACGCCCGATGCACTGTGGACTCCAGCCGAACCGTTCGTAGCCCCAGCTCCTTGGTCCACCGAGCATTTGTTGTTATCTCCCAATGTCAACATGCCTTGGTGGCGAGGTTCCCACTCCCAAACGACTAGGTAAGATTCCACGTTGTTGTGGGCTGGGCGCTTGCAATCATAATAACCGGTTTGAATGCCATCAAATGCCACCGTGACGTTCGCAACATCGGTGACATTTGTGCCTGGAACGGACCATGTGAGCACGCACACCCCCATTTCTCCATCGGCCCCTGGAAGCATGTCATCGAAAGTGCCCCCTCCCAAGCACTCATTTCCTGCGGTGGCGTTTCGATCAGGTAATGCGGTGTCGTGGGCCACAACTCGCATGATTGCGCGATGAATAATCGGTGTTCCTATCTCACCGTTTTTCTCGTAAATGATGACGTCACCTTCCATCCCATGTTGTTGGTATCCGAACGAGGGATGGCTGGAGTCCGTTGCTTCAGCAAAGGTCACGACAGTATCGGCCGGATGATCGTGCACCAAAACCAAATCGCCAGCGTCAATGCTCCCAACTTCGCCCTCTTTCTCATGAATCATCGAGGAAGATTCGACAACCACAAGAGGTGGCATAGAGCCCGTGTGAATGTATAACGCCCCAATCAGGCTAGCAATCATGCCAACGGCCAAACAAATCTCGAGAACGAGAGTTTTGAACGGGTCGGAATCACTCATTCAGAACCCTCCAACTCATCGGCGGAGGTTTCGGCTTTCAAGGAATTCGTTCCAGCGTTCTTGGTGCCCTGCACCCAGGGCATCTGCAGCCTGGTCGCCTTCGATTCGTCGTCGTCGGAGCTCAGCGGTTGAATTGATTTCCATCAATTCCTCCAAAGTGGCAGCAAACCCTTTGAAGCGAAGAAACTCGGGGAAGGCAATCAAAAAGATCGCAGCTGAAGCCACCAGCCCAGTGATGGCGAACCCAGTGAACTCCTTCCATTCACTGTGGTCTTGCAAAAAGAGAATTTGGTAGAGGCAGGCGAGTAATAAGAACCCACTCGCACCCGCAACGGTTGCCGTTATTCCGAATTGTTTTCCATGCTGTGCTTCCCAAGAACGGGATAAGAACGACTTTCCTTCTGTCATGGTCTCACCAACCCTAGCCATGTTGAGCGGTCTCTTCAATGCTCGGTTTTGATGCATTGAATAAATCACCGAGAGGGGATTGGTTCAAATGTAATGTCCAAACTCCAAAATCCGTTGAGGTTGCCTCTATGCGTCAAGCCCTGTTTTTGTCTCTTCTCTTTTTCATCTCC
Source organism: Candidatus Poseidonia sp. (assembly GCA_022426155.1). Taxonomy (GTDB): domain Archaea; phylum Thermoplasmatota; class Poseidoniia; order Poseidoniales; family Poseidoniaceae; genus Poseidonia. The sequence goes on from JAKMEE010000022.1 coordinate 75,628, forward strand.
ACAATGTCGCCACTTGCATTGGGTGCGACCACTGAAACCCAATTCAAGGATGGTTCAACATCGTACACGCACACCTTTTCCAATTCAGGAAACGGTACGGCGGGAGTTGTCACCCTTCCAGTCGGTGCAGAAATAACTTCGGCCCAATTTTCGCTGAACGGTGAAGCAAGTCAAACGACTTGGAGCAATTTCACCACCAACGACCATTACGGAGGTCAAGGCGATAGTCGCGTCCAAGGGACAAATGGAATGGCTCCTTCGCCCTATACCAATTTGTACCGCGACAATCTCGAGGCTTCATCACAAACCCTTGCGCTCAAGGGTAACCCAACCAATACCATGCCTCGGTTTTCCAACACCAACCAAGTGAGTCAACTTGGTAGCGCTCACATGAATACAAGCGGTGAATTCGTGGCCCTGGGCGATCAGGGTTACACGAGCCCCACCAAACGTTTCAGCGACATTTCAGTCTCCTCCTCTTCACCTTGGAGCTACACCGGTGTCGTCGTCCCGGTGTCTGATGACCAAATTCATATTCTCCGATACACATCAACCTCGGTCAGTAGCACCCCCACCATCCTGCGAATCAACGCAACAACCGGGGCTTACCTTGGAACGGCGAGTTATTCCACATCAGCGTGTGGCGGAACCAGCGCCATCTACAGCATTCACGATGCTGACGTCTACAATGGAGCCATTTACACAGCACATTATTCGTATTATGAAGTCAACAAATGGACTCTCAATACAGCAAAGACAACATGGACCTGCACCAACTCATACAATTATCTCTATCCAAATTATATCACTGGTGTGGATTTTGACGATGCAACAGGCAAGATGTACATTTCAACCTACGATACTTCGGCTCAAAACCACTACCTCAAAGAAGTCAACCCGGCTTCACCGACCGTTATTCAAAACACATGGCTGATGACCTCGACGAGTTATTACTACGATTACGGTGCTGGGTTAACGGTGAACATGCCCAGTATCACCTACAATATCTACTATTACAATACGGATTATTCAAGCGTCCACCACCATTACTCCATGCAAGGAGGATTCTTGAATTCCCAAGGCAAGCAAACCATGCCAGGTGGAGGGCATTATGGATTGACCGATGCCGACGATCACAAGGTCTTGTTCTCCTGCCATTACTATGCTTCATATTGTTCTGGCCAACAACGCAAAGTGCACGTGTATGGCGACGGAGCCTATTTTGACCAACGTACCCCTTCGGTCACCTCACAAATGGTCGTGGGCCAAGCCTTGTCCATCTCTCGAGCCATTAACAGCCTCAGTGTTTCAGGTGTGTTTGGATCTACGCCAACAGGAACGAGCATCAACGTGGACGTCTCCAATGACGGTGGTAGCACGTGGCGTGCAGCCAACATCGGGCAAAAAATAACCTTCGCCTCTGCGGGGTCCTCCCTCGTTTGGCGGGCGACACTCAATGGGACCTCTTCAGCCTCTCCAGTTCTCGGCGATATTGCCATGACCTACACGACGAATTACAAATCCAGCGGATATTATTATGCCTACCAGTATGTTGGTTCAGGGTCTAAGACTACGGTTGCAGCCACTGTTGACTGGACCGAATCGCGACCTTCAAGCACCACGGTACGAGTGAACGTTGGGTATTCTTCGAGTACCAGTTGTGGGACAGGCCAGTCGGGGGTAGCCACCTTCACAGCCCCCAATCAGACGAAGAGCATGACAGGAACTGGCTATTACCTCTGCCTTCGTATCGAAATGTCAACATCTTCCTCATCTTATACGCCAACGATGACCGATTTGCGAGTACAATTCCACTCCAATGCCCCTACAGAGCCTGGCATTTTGATCGATGGTAAATCAGCCTACAAGTGGCCAGCAAATAACGGCGCGCTATTGGGTCCTCTTACTGTCAGTTCATCAGCCACACAGGGAAATACTCTTCTTGCAAAATTGAATGCGGCAATGCCTGAATTTGGTAACGGAACCACGGACATTCAAATCGATCTTACGGCTGCTTCTGCTGGTATTCTCACCCTTGAGTCTTTTTCAATCACCTACGTGATGCAAACCGTGAATCTTGACATCACCATACCTGAAGGCGAAATCCTCCATGAACGTATCACTCCTTACGAAGTTGTCACTCGTCACGTGATTGGTGAAGATGCCTCTTCCATGGTGAGTGCTTCGTTAACGTTGATGACCTCCTCAATGGCCAACAATCCAATCTTGAGTTGGCAAAATGGCGATGTGTTCCCTGATCCAAACGACCCTGGACAATACATTGAAATGGACTCATCAGCCTATTCCCTCGTAAACAATGGCATACTCGAAATTCATTGGAAGTTCTTTGTAACCAGTGAATTCCCAGACCAAGAAAATGTCCGATTCAAGACCGCATGCCTTGACGATAGTGGTTCAGCTGGATATGCGCCGTTGGATTTGATTTCTGAGCAGGGCTTGCGAGTCAATCGCTCCTTTGGATTAGGTTGGCTTAACATTCGTGATAATGATGGAGAAGTGACCTCTCTGGATGTACCCGACAATTCATGGGTTGCTGCTGGAGAACAGATTCATTTCGTTGGGGCCATGTGGTTCCAAGACACAGATGATGCACCTAAAGACAGCGCTTTTGACGTGAGAATTTCACGAAACGGTTGGGTTGAGAGCACGGCTCGAGATACGACCAATAACAACGGTTCGTTCTTTGTTTCCATCGATTTGCCAAGCATCGATGTTGAAGACGGTTTGACTTACGAGGTCCAAACCTATAATGAACGAAATGCTGACCATGTTCAACAGCCCAATTCAGATTGGCGTCGCACCTTCAAGGTGGATGCAACTCACCCTGAACGGAAGATTGTCTGGCCAGAAGAAGAAGCCTATGAAGCAGCCAGCAATGAACAACCGGTCCGAGTTCTCGTGGAGGATAAGGTCGGACATCCAATGAATTTGAAACTCAATTACTGGGTTGAGGCAGATCATGATTTGAATCGAAACGGTGAAGCAGACCCCCAAGAATACGCTACAAAGATGGTGACCAATACCACCGAAGCGAAGTCAAAGTGGTTCATCACGTCCATTGACACCTCCCGAAACCCCAACATGGGCCGAGTCTCTTACTTCTGGGACGGTGGTGATGAAGCAGGCAATCCATTGCACTTTACAGCAATTAACGATGATGACGAAGTGTTGAAGTTCGAATCCAGCGATGGTTTCCTTCATGACGATGCCACATTTAGAACCCGAAAGGATTCGTCTGCGGTGTTCACAGGATTGGATTGGGTTGGCCACGAAGATGACCAACCGGTCTTTGCAGGCATGCAACAAACGATTTCTTTGGGCTTCATTGACGCCAATACAGCGATTGATTTCGATTACATCTCCTTGGTGTTTGACTTTGAAGGACCGAACCCCGAACGTGACGCTCAGAGCATTTCCTATTCTGGCTTGAATAATACATTCTGGTCTGATTCATCGTTCATCGAATTGCATTCAACCAGTAACATGATTCAAACCACCAATGAATCTGGTTTACCATGGATTATGTTGGAATTCAATTTCATGTTCAGTTGGGATTGGCCTGATGAAGAAATGGGTGATGTAGCCCTGATTTACAAAGAACGGGGGAACAAAGACCCTTCGCGTATATTGTTGCTTGAACATACCTTCCGAGTCGAAAATGACCTCATGCTCTCCCCCACAGAGTTCACCGTTGAAGACATCAGTGAACCTCGTACTGGAGCGGTTGCCGATGGCAGCCGAGTTCGCAAAGACGATCGCTTGGCGTTCACAGGACGTGTGGTTTACGAAGGCAGTCAAACCGCTGCGCCAAGAGACGTAGGTATTCTCGTTGAAGTTTTCGATGGAGCCAAACTTTGGTCTGACGGTTCATTAACAGCCGATGGAGAATATTCTGTTGAAGTTCCTCTCTCTGCCGCAGTTTCACTCCAATCATCACCATCCCGTACTTGCCTGATTTCAATTACCAATATCCCTGGTCGCGGTGAGGACATGACAGGAACTCTTGTTTCAACCACCTTGCAGGTGATTGTTGATGATGCGTCCCCTCGGGTAACCCGTCGAATTGGTCCTCTCAATGTGATTGACATTTCTGCAAATAACGACCTCACACAAATTCCTGTAGAATTCCAAGGAACTGAAGATGCAGACCTGACCGGTTCAAAGCAAACAGTTCATTGGGTGATGCGAGATTCGACCCGAACCATGACCATTGGAGCGGGTTCATCCATTCTTGGCATGCAACAGGAGGGTCAAACCGTCACATGGACAGGAATGATTGACCTCACAGCAGAGGGAACCATCTCTCCAAAGGCAGGCGACTTCGTTGGATTCTATCTTACAGGATACGATGCAGCAGGTAATCAATTCCCTGTGGTTTCAAATTCTGAAGCTAGCCCTGTACCTGAATTGGCTGTGGACGACATTGATTTCGAGCGACAATGGGTTCGCCTTGGAGCAGTTGGTCCCGAATTCAGAGTCACGAACATCATCATGAGCGACGATCACTTCGCACCTGGGACCAACGTTGACATCACGGCTGATGTCACCAACTTTGGAGGCAATACCACCCAGCAATTCTCTGTTGCATTTTACGCAGGAGATTCAAATGAGGCGTTTAAAGTCGTTCGTGTGAACGGTATAGAAGCCAATGAGATTTTGTCAATCACTGTTCCATGGCAGACCGAAAACGTTGACCGAATCCGAGTTGTCGTTGATTCCGAAAACGTCATTCCAGAAGTGAACGATGAGGACAATACAGCCGAACACTCGGTGACCATTGCCTACGCTGAATACCTCGGTTGGTTTGATTCCATCCGAGAACAACCACTTGCTTGGATCTTCGTGTTCTTGTCCATTCTTACATTGAGTGTCGTCTTTACTGTGGCATCAAAGACCTCCATCGACTACGGCGATGGTGCGTTTGATGAAGAAGAAGATTGGGAAGATGACGACGACGAAGATTTGGATTATTCCGATGACGACGATGATGAAAGCAACGATTGAGTTGTTGTTTTCTGACCCGCCCCCACATGCAAATCCTCAAATGGAGTCGGCATCGGGATTCTCCATGAGGGTGGGGAGAGTATGTCGCGCGTATTTTCCGAACTTCATCCGTTACTCAGAGACGCCCTTGCAAAAAAGGGGTGGGAGCCTACACCCATTCAAGACAAGGTCATTGGTGACCTCACCAAAGGCCACGACCGAGTCATTATCGCACCGACTGGGTCTGGAAAAACGATGGCTGGGATTTTACCGCTTTTTCATCGATGTTTGGAAGAACAATGGCCTTCATTATCCATTTTGTATGTCACTCCCCTTCGTGCGCTCAATCGAGATGTTGACCGTCGTGTCACCGAGTTAGCTGAGGCAGTGGGGCTTCGCGTTGATGTGCGTCATGGGGACACGTCTCAATCCCAGCGAACCAAACAAACCCGCCGCCCCCCAAATCTCTTGGTAACAACCCCCGAAACATTCCAATTGATGTTTAGTGGAAAAAACTTGAGGAAAATGCTCTCTACGGTACAAGCCATCGTGATCGATGAGGTCCATGACTTGGCGGCAAGTGAACGAGGGTGGCAACTTAGTGTTGGACTCTCAAGGTTGGAAGCCCTCGCAGGCCATTCAATTCAACGCCTGGGCCTTTCAGCCACGGTCGGGAACCCCCAAGAGGTTGCAACTTGGCTCTCTCCAAATCATGGAAAACCCATCATTGCAATGGGTCATCGAGCCACTGAATTGACAGTTGAATCAACCCTTCCAACTCCTGACGATGAAATCGCAAGCGTTGATTTGACGCTCTCACCACGCCAGCATGCTTCTTATCGAGCATTGTGTGACATTCTTCGAACCGAATCCCCTTGTCTCGTTTTTGTGAACAGTCGCAGTGAAGCAGAAACATTGTCCACTCGTTTGCAAGTGATTGCTCCAGATTTGGCCATTGGAGTTCACCACGGTTCATTGGCTTCAGAAACCCGACAAGATATGGAAGATAAACTCCGAGCGGGGGAACTGGCTGGACTGGTTTGCACCTCCAGTCTTGAACTTGGAATTGATGTGGGTTCAGTTCGCCGCATTATCCAGTTGCATTCGCCAAAGTCGGTGGACCGAATGCTTCAGCGTGTGGGTCGTGCCGATCATCGCTTGGGAGGCTTGGGACGAGGGCATATTCTCTCTTGGGACGCCGACCAAATCATCGAATCAGCCGTGATTGCTCGTCGTGCCATGAATGGAGATATCGAACCCGTTGAATGGCGTCAGCACCCTCGCACCATTGCAGCCAATCAACTCGTGCTCATGGCTCATTGTTTCAAGGCCGTATCCATTGATGAAGCCACGAAAATGATTGCTCAAAGTGCGCAATTCGAAGGATGGGACAGGGCCGATACAGAGGCGGTGCTGAATGTTTTAGCCGAACGGTGGGTCATCCGCTTCGTGCCTCTACCTTCTGAACTCCCTTGGTTTCGATGGCCTAAAGCCGTATATTCGCTCGCTCGCGAGGCAGCCGAACAGACAGACAACCCTCTGCCAGAAGAACTGCCTTTGTATTCGGTGCCCGATGAAGAAATACCTCAAGCCTACAAAGACCGAACGGTTGATGTTCCCAAGTCATTCAAAGACGGATGGTTCTCTTCTGCAGGTCGAACTCGTGAATGGGTCACTCACCATCTGTCGATGATTCCCGACAAACGTTCATACCGAGTTCGCGATGCAGTAACGAGGCGAAGTTTGGGTAACGTGGATGAAGCCTTCGTGTTGAGTCTGAACGATTCAGGAGAGGATGAAGATGGAACTCCACGACGCTTCGTTATCGCTGGTCGTACTTGGCTCATCGTGGATGCAGACCCTGAACAATCCGAACTCCTTGTCACACCGGTCAATGATCATGCCAAGGCACCGCATTGGCTGGGTGAATTACCTCCTGTACCAGCCACCGTGGCGCGTGATGTGGGGCGCCTTCGACATCTTATTGCGGCCGACATAGGACTCATACCTTCGCCCCAAGAACCTGATTTCGATCCATTAGGGCTGATTACCCCTCAGAAAGCCCAATTAAGCGAACTTCCCTTAGATTCCGACAGCATGAGTTTGTTAGCTGAGGTGATCACCGCTCATTTTGAAGCCACAGAAACCGTTCCAACCGACCGCTTGATGACCATCGAAGAACGCCAAGACGCTCTTGTCATCAATTCGTGTCAAGGGTCAAAAATCAACGAAGCTTTGGGGCACTTCCTTCTTGCCATGGCTTCAACAAAGTCAGGGTCGTGGGGGAGATTAATCGCTGAACCAACAAGAATCGCCTTACAAATTTCTGGTGTTCGTCCTGAAGATTTGCAGACTTGGTTGATGGAAACACCCCCTGACGCTATCGAACAATTACTCAGCATCACCGTACCCAATTCACGACAAGTTCGTTGGCGATTCGCCCAAGTAGCGAAGACGTTTGGTATCCTTCGTCACGGAGTTGACCCACGACGTATCAACTTGCAAGCACTCTTGCGGAAATATCGAGGGACTGTGGTGATGGAAGAGGTACTTTCCAAACTCTTCCATGAACGTATGGATGTGAAGGGAGCAAGCGACGTGTTGCGTGGTTTACAATCAGGCCTCTTGCAAATTCAAGTGACTTCGAACGGCCCCTTGGGTCTGTCGAATAGAACCCAAGATGACATGCTTCTTCCAAATTGGGATAATGCGGCGTTGAGGGAACGTTTGAAATTAAGACTTGAAAACGAACGAGCTGTTCTCTGTTGCCTTCGATGCCGTTCTGTTCGACGTTTCCGAATTGCTCGCTACCCGACCCTTGACAAGGCAAAATCATGCCTCAAATGTGGCGGCAAGATGCTTGCATGCGCCCGCGAAGGATTGGAGAAGATGCTTGAAGGGTGGGTTGCATCAGAAGAAGAAAAAGACCAAGACCGCATGATGAAGAATGCCATGATGGTGGCAAATCGAGGAATTGAGGCGATCTTATGCCTGATGGGCCGAGGAATTGCTGAAGCAACAGCTACAAGGATTCTCGTGAAGGTTGAATCAGGCGATAACGAAGGTCTGCTTGAAGCAATACATCGTGCTGAGGTGGATTATGCCCGCACTCGTCGATTCTGGGGATGAGGACTCCGTTCTTCCAGGCTTCACAAGTGTGCTTGTCATCCTTGAATTACTCAGAGTTGCTTTGCTTCGCCTTAACAAGGGAATTAGAGAATGTCACCATTTGGTGCGAGTTTCAACCATGAGTTTCACTGGCTTCTTCATCAAAAGAGAGGGCTTCCTTAGGTACGCCCAGCATGGCTTGGCGCAGAGATGAACGCAATTCTCTGAGCTCACCATAACAAATCAGGACATCGTCATAGCGTAATTGGATGTCAGCCTCAGGGTTCCATACCAGTCGATCTCCACGGGAAAGTGCAAATACAGGTGTGGATGCAAACACATCCTCTAGGCGCTTACCAACCATCTTCGGATGGTTTCTCAACTGCAGAGAAAGCACACCTTGGCCTGGTACTGTTCGAAGCAGCTGACCTAAATCCACTTCAGAAAAGGCAGTTTCATCCATCAAATAATCCACAATAGCGCCTGCGACATCAACGCCGCTGGCTTTCTCAATTCCTTCAAGTCCGGGGGACGAGTTCACTTCCAGAACCAGTGGGCCGTTGGTACCTTCGAGCAAATCCACACCTGCTAGGTTCAAACCCAACACGCGTGCTGCACGACAGGCGGCTTCTTCATATTCAGGAAGAAGGTCAACCGATTCAACGGTTCCGTTGAGATGGTAATTACTTCGGAATTCGCGTCCACGAGCACGTCGTCGCATTGAGGCGACAACCTTGTCTCCGACAACCAGCGCACGGATGTCTTTACCGTGGGATTCTGCAATGTATTCTTGGACTAGGACTGATTTTCCAGTCAAGAGTAAGCCTTGAACGAGGTTGCGTACTTCATAGGCTGTGTGTCGCAAGAACACGCCTTCGCCTTGTGTTCCTTGCGTTACCTTCACCACCACGGGTAAGCCTCCAACGATATCGATGGCCTGTTCAACATCCAATATATCGCGAACATAGACCGTCTTGGGCACAGGTATTCTGTTCCTTGCCAATATTTGTGAGGCCTGCAACTTATCTCGGCTGTGCAAAATCCCTTGGCCCGTATTCGCTGTCCAAATTCCAAGTTGTTCAATATGGCGTAGTACAGCCACACCATGCTGTGTGATGGAATGCCCAATTCGCGGGATCACCGCATCATAAGCGAACGGTTTTCCTTTGTGGAGTACATCGATGCTCCCATCGGTGACCATCAGTGAGAATTTCATTGGGTCGCAGACATCGACATGGATATTTCGTTGTCGGGCTGCTTCCACAATACGCCGTGTGCTGTACAATCTTGGACCCCGACTCAAGACTGCCAAGCGTAGTCCCATGACCTCGCTGGTCTCGGTCGTGTCCTTGACCCCATCAGTCGCCATTATTACTGCGAAGGAAAGACGCGCCTTTCAAGTGCTCGCAAAGAATGGGAGGAATCATGTCCGATGAAGAACAACTCGATGCAACGGGTGCACTCAAGGTGGATGAAGACCAAGACGAAGTGCTTGAAGAGATGTCATTGGAGGAGCGAAAAGAGCGATTGAAGCAAGCCCGCTGGAACGTATTTTTGTACCTCGGGATTGCAGCAATTTTGTTTAGCTTTGCACTAGTTGGTATGCCGTTTTCTGCAGATTATGACGGATTCACCTCCTCCGCCGAGAAAGATGTCGGATTCGTTTGGGGCGTGCCAGTTGATGGGGAAGACCTCTTTGACGTTCCAATGAAATTAACCGTGACGGCCACAAAGGTTCCAGCTGAAGCCAACGTACACATCGGAGTTTACGTTCTTGAGGAAGAGAATTGCCAAACCAATCTGGGAAGTCTAACCGAGGAGGCCCGTGCAGGGGAGTCACATTCGTATCAATATCAAGTCACGGACGGACCTGTCTTGGATGATGGAACTTACGAATTTGAATTCAAAATCGACCCAGGTCATTACTGTTTGATCGCACAATACATTGATGCCGATGGAGCCAAAACTGGGGCGAGTTCAGACGGCCTTCAAGTTTCAGGAAAGGTCTATCCGAACCAATTCTTCGGTGGCGTAGTAGGTTTGATTTGCCTCAGTTTGTCCATCTTTGCATTCGTAGGGGCACAAAAGCACGGTGAAACTCTCCGTTCGATCCTTGAGGGAACCAATGAATCTACTGAATCCAAGGTTCTTGCCGAACTTGCAGGAGGCCGACTTTCATCGGGTCCGTCAGGCCCACCGCCCGCAGGCCCCACCGGTCCACCTGGTGAAGGAGATGCAGTGCAAGCTTCTAGTGAAACATCGGACCCAGCACCTGCTCCTGCCGCCAGTCCAGAACCTGAGACGCCTCCATCTCCATCCATGGATGGAGCAGAACCTATTTTTGAGGCTACAGATGGAGGATACTTCTTCCGAAAAATGCCAGATGGTAACTACGATCAAACCGTGTATGTTCAATTAGAGGACGGTACATACGTTCCTCATGATGCGTGATGATAACTACAAAGGGAGGGGAAACCCCACCCTCAATGGCGCAAATGAACATCACCCTTGAAAGGGATAATGCCCACGGTTGAATGGGGAATACAAATGAGTGAGCCTGCAACCTCCACACTAACGGTTGCAAAACTGAAGGCGCTCTGCATCATTAACGATCTTCCGACCAGTGGGAAAAAGGCTGTTCTGGTCGACCGTCTTTTGGACGCTGGGATTGACGCTACAACGCTTGGGGTAGAGATTTCATCCCCTCAAGAGGATGAAGCCCCCCCCTCGAATCGTGTAGATGATGCGACAACTGAGGAGGAGTTCGAAGGGGAAGTGTTGCTTTCGCTAGAAGACGAAGATACCTTGACTCCCAAACATTCGTCTTCAAAACCACCCGAGACAACTCAGGAAGACCCTGTGCTCGAAGCCGAAATCCTTGATGCCACGCTCATTGATGACCCTGAAGAACCCTCCTCGGCCTCGGAAGAACGTCTTCTCTCACTTGAGGAGCCGAGTACAATTCCTGACATCGAAACTGACCCACCCAAGGTTCAACGACAATCACCAGCGACGCTAATGGATTTGTTACGACGCCCCCAAGCAGTTGCAATCTTACTCACCGCTCTCGTCCTTGGCGCTGGAGGTTGGTATTACATCAACAATCAACTCGAACCGTTTACAGCTGACTCCTTGCGTTACGGAGATGAGATGAGGTATGTTGTGACGGAAGGGTCATTCATGGCTTCCGATGAATATGTGACCTTGATTGCTGACCAACTGAATGGAATAGAAGAATACTGTAAAATTAGAATTCTCTTTGAAGGTGTTGGTGAACTATCCATCACCGACGGAACCGCGCTTGACCTCACTCCCCAAGCAAACGACGACCGGTTGGGTGCCGTGTCTGCAAAAGGTGGCCAAGGTATGGATTGGTTAGCCGTTGAGAGCGTCAATGCCCAGAGTTTTTCGAAATTCGATGTGTTCGGTCACAGAACAACTACTGGTGTCACTGGAGGTGAAATTTGCCGTGTCACAGGAGAGGGAAGGGAGGGTACAGCCGATATTGTGTTAACGCGTTGGACAGAATTACGAGAGAAAGCCAGTTTAGCCACTCAGGTTGATTTAACGCTTCAAAATGCGGGAGGTACCTATGACGGTACTGGAATGGTATACGGGGTCGGAGGACTCGCGGGGGGTTTGGAAAGACTTTCTCCGGGTCTTGGAACGATTCTCCAACCTGTTGAACTAGCAGAATTTTTTGGCAATGATCTCATCACCGAAGGAGCTACAGGACTCAATTCTAATTGGGAATGGAGGGTGGTTGGCACCGAAAAATTCGGGTCAACCAACATGTGGAAAATTGCAGCAAGCCATCGTGATGTCCGGGATTTATGCCTAGGTTCAGCCAACATGAACCTCTGGCTCGATGGCGTGAGTCCTTGGGCAGTACGGCAAACCGTTGATGTCTCAATTAGCAGTGACGAAACCAGTCAAGATACATGCTCAAATAGCCAAAGATTTGCTGGGGGCCTTATTTTACCAAACGGTGAACTTGAACTCCATCATATTTTTGAGCGAACCATGTTGGAACGAGGTGTAAAAGCCATCGAATTAGGTAAATCATACGATAACCGACCCCAAGCCAACGAATTGAACCCAGACGATGACGAATTGTCGTCATGGGGCGTTGATGATGAACACCTCCCGGATAATTCCAGTCAACGATCTCATCCCCTTGATGCTGCAATGTCTTGTCTCCCAACATTTGGAAGCAGTGCAAGCGGAGCGACCTCTGCCCTCGAAGATCGCGACGGCTACATCTGGCGTGCACTCAATGAACCAAACGGGTCATCAACAAATTGGAATATTTCATGGGTTGCGAACGATAACACAGCAGGATGGCTGAAATTCTCAGTCAGTGGAACAGTTGAAGCTCTTGAGTGTGAATATCTTGCGAAAGGCACCTACGATGATTCAATCACGCATAACCGCAACGCCATTCCAGAGGTATTATCGTTGGATGCGCTTGAATCACGCTATCAGGACAACAATCGTTTCCCTGCATTGAGGGGGGAGGACTCACTGTTTTCATCAACAGGGACTCTACATCCTGAGACTCAGATAGGTTATCTTGTGGTTGTACCAGGTACTGGATTTGGATTGGATTTCAGTGAACTCTTCGATTCTGTTACTGGTGCCACCACTGTGGACATGCAACGAGAATGGACTCAGGACAATTGGGATCACAGTTTCTCATTGGCTGGAGATGCCAGCGACGGAAGAATCGTGGGATGGGCGCATGTACGCTCAATGACATGAGGTGAAGCCATGACCAAATCCGAAGATGATGGGCGTGGATTGGACCACCTCATGGAACAAAACGAGACCGAACTGGATTTCTTGGCTGCCTATGGCGAATCTTCGTCAGACGATGGAGAGCAAGGCGAAGCCATCATGCAGGCATTCAAACGCTTTCTCAAAGCAGGGGGTATCCCTTCAAAGGAGCACACCGAGCGTCTTGAATTTGAGTTTGGATGGGCAGAGGTTGAACCCTCGGGACTACGTGTCATGTTCGAAGGCGAATATTTGCCATTGGTGGCCAGTGACCTGCAACAATCTGGGTTTAAAGAAGGAGTTCTTGGAGACGGGAAGGACAAGGTTACCGTGCTGATGACGCTTTGGTCTTCAACTCAGCGAAGGTTTGTTGAACGGTTGGTGGAGCACCACCAGTCTCAATGAATCAGGCTTGATGGCGTCGGATTATGGCGATGCTACTCATCGCAATGATAACACCAACAATACCAATAGCAGGCATGAATCCTTCAGATTCTTGGCCTGATGCAGGAACATCACAACCATCTTCTGTGGAGTGAATTCCTTCATATCCTCCATCGCCATCATAATAGCAACTGGACCATGTTTTGAACCAATCTCCTTGTGGAAAGTTTTCTGATGAATCATCATCATAAGTGGCTTTTACTCGCCAATTCACATAGGAATGATCTGCGGGCGGTTCAAGGGAGATTGAGTGAACCCCGCCTTCCACTGTCACTTCTTGAGTTACTGGAGGGTCACATACCCCACTGTTCAAACAAATTTGAGTGGTTAACTGAAAGGATGTTCCGTTATCTCGGGCATCTTCGTTCATCTGGATGGTAAGGGCCCAGGTTTGTCCGTCTTGTGAAGGTGAATCACGCTCAACAATGGTGAACGGTACATCGTTCTCATTGGGGTTGACATCTTCGCCATTTCCTTCGCCAGCAGATGCAAGGGTTGTGAGGAGAGAGAGACTGAGCAGTAACGCGAGACTTATGGAGACATATCGACCCATGGTGCTTAATGGTCGGTGCTTGTTTTTTTATGTTCCCTAGGGACTCCCAAGGACTTATTCCATGCCCCAGAGTTCATCGCCAACCCAGTGAACCGTTTTGATGCCCTTGCCTTTGGTCTCTTGTATCAATGATTCTGAATCCATGCAGGACCATCCGATGGCTAAAGGACGCTTGTGAGTCATGTCTCGAATCCAAACCAATTCACCTTCTTCAACGGTAGATTCAGCTGCATGAACGCCTGCAACCATGCAATCTGCTCCATTCATCAGGAACGGAATGGCTCCATGATCCACCTCAACCCATTTCATGGCATCAAGATGATTGAGAAAACCCCTTAACGTAAGAAACACATATCGCTCACCTTCTTCGTTGTTGAGCTCGATAACGGAAGGCACTTTATCGACGAACACCATCGTCCAAGGTCCATAGGATGCCATTTCGAGAAACCCTCCATCAACGGCAAGATCGATTCCAAGATCTTCTTCCAGTCGTTTCAGTAATGGAGCGATATGCTTGCGTCGAACTGGACGTCTTTTTTTCATGGACCATTCAGTCGCCATGGCCTACCTTAGGGGCCGTTTGGCTATCATTCTTCGTCCACCGCGCGTTTCATCATGGTGGATGTATTGGCGATAGCATGGCGATTTGGTGTACGATTCGAACTTATGCAAAACATGCAGCGGAATTGGGCAATGAAACCCCTGGGGAGCCGGTTTTTTTTGTGAAGCCTCTCAATTGCCTGCACGAGGGAGGACCTCTCCCAGTCAGCCAGCATCCGGGGGAAGTTCATCACGAAGTGGAATGCGTGATTGAGATTGGGCCGGACCTTCAACCAACAAAGCTCGCAGTCGGTTTGGATTTAACAGATCGGGCCGCTCAAGGCGCCTTGCGTCAGGAGCAACTGCCATGGGCCAAGGGGAAGTGCTTCAGATCGAGTGCCGTCATTGGGCCATGGGCGGCATGGAGTGGGGGATGGGATGCATTGGAATTCACAGCAACAGCGCTTCAACTCACGCTCACGGTCAACGGTGAACTTCGGCAATCCGCTTCACTGTCAGAGATGTCACTTTCACCTCTTCAACAAATGAACGCACTGCAGCAATGGGCCCCTGTTGCAAGCGGGGATGTTTTGTTCACGGGAACCCCCGACGGGGTTGGCCAACTTCACCAAGGTGACACCCTCGTGGCTCGCCTTAGTACGGCTTCAGGGGAAGTTTTGTCGGAACTTGCCCTTACCTGTGACTGAGGGTTGCTTTCATATAGCGCGTGCAGGTCGGTGGGACGCAGGAGGCATCACTATGGCTCAATGGCACGGTATTTCACGAAGAAAATCAAGCGGTGGACGTAAAGTTCAGGCCCGCGGTAAGCGCTCAACAGAAATCTCTACCGAGAAGCAATTTGCTTTGGTTGGCGACCCCAAGCGCAAGATCTACCGTAAGACCGGTGGAAACAAAATGGTGCGCGTGATGGCTGCAAATCAAGTCAGCGTGAACCATCCAAAGACTGGAAAGACCACCATGAGCACCATCCACAGTGTGGTGGAAAATGCTTCCGACCCTAACTATGTTCGTCGAAACATCCTCGTGAAGGGTGCTGTTATTGAGACCGATCAAGGTCGAGTCAAAATCACTTCCCGTCCAGGAAAAGATGGCGTCATTAACGGCGTTCTTCTTGAGTGACGTTGGATACGGCGACCTCAAGTAATTCGGGGGTCACCCCTACCACGAGGCGAGACCATGGACCACAACCCCGACCGAATTTGCGTTTGGCCAGGATATTTTGATGCCAAGGTTTCACGGCGTAAGGGCCGCAGGGTTCCAAAAGATGCTTCAGTGCTGAAGCCAGACCTCGAAGGATTGTTCACAGCAGCCCGTCAAGTCGGTTTGAAAAAAATCAAGCGCGAAGATCACACCTCACACCCTCGTCGACCACATGGCAAAGAGGGCCGCCTTTGGGTTTCCAGCAAAGGTGCCAAAGAATCCATTGGAGCAGGAACCAAAGAAGAATTACTCCAACTCATAGGGGGCCAGTGGCGTCAAATGCAACGGGACCGCCGAGACGAAGCGGAAAAGCAAGCAACTCGTGGACCTCAAGCAGGGGATAAGCGCGCTCGGGCACAACGAAAAACCCCGAAACAGCAACGCTCGGGTGGATTCAAGAAGCGGTCAGGCTTCAAGAAGCGATAATTATCTGCGTATTTGAAATACATGATTTGATAACCTTCACCTCCAAAGCACGGCCATGAGTCAGCGCCCAATAGCATGGTTTGTTCTGATTTTTTTCATCGCCTCCATTCAAGGCGATCTTTTTCTTGACGCACCCACCTCCAATCAGGAAGACCCTCCGGAAGATTTCATCATCACGGTCGATAGCACTAATCTTCGTTTTTCACCATCCTCTGTAACTGTCACTGAAGGCGATACAGTTCGTTTCTTTTGGAGCGGTCAGGCCTTACCTCACAATGCCGTTGAACAGAATGAGGTGTTTGATTCAGGTGAGCCAGAACGAAACGTGGATTACTCGTTTACCTTTGAAATCGGCATGAACGGAACCTATGATTTCGTTTGTGAACCGCATGCCGCGTTTGGAATGGTTGGCCAAATCATCGTTGAACCCGCTCCCATGCCGCCACCGGACAACACCACCAATGAAACAAATACCACAATGACCGATGAGGCAGAAAACATGCCCCATCTCCCCCTCCATGCAGTTAGCGGAGTGCTGGTACTTGCTGCGCTCGTGCGCTCGAAAGGCCGCTACTGAGCTGGCAATTCATGAAGCCAACCGAATACATCGTCATCCGTCTCGCTTTGAATGCCCGTTAAAGCCGAATACAATTCGGTGGTAATGCTGCCAGGCAATCCGTTTCCATACACTTTCTTCTTTCCACCATGGGTGATAGAGCCGATGGGTGAAATCACAGCAGCAGTTCCGCAACAAAAGGCTTCATCTGCTTCCATAGCAAAATCCGCAAGCACCTTTTCTTCGACAACTTGGTAGCCGCGGTGTCGGGCGAGTTGTATGATGGAATCGCGGGTGATACCCGGGAGAATTGTTCCCGTGAGTTCCGGCGTGTACAATGTCTTACCCTTCACACAGAAGAAATTCGCTGCCCCGACCTCTTCGATGCAGGTGTGCGTTTCTGCGTCAAGATAGATCACTTCAGCAAATCCTAGTTTTTTGGCATCTTTGCTTGGCTTCATGCCGGGTGCATAATTCCCAATTGCTTTCACTCCTCCAGAGCCGCCGGGGGCCGCACGATGATTGTGTTCGGAAATGAGAAGATCAATTGCATTCACTCCGCCTTTGAAGTACGGACCAACAGGTGTGACGTAAATCAAAAACGTGTAGGACGGTGCTGGTGCAACGCCGAGGATGGGGCCGCTTCCCATGAGCAACGGGCGGACATACATGGCCCCCTTGCCAGTCGGTGGAACCCAGTGAGAGTTGGCTGCAACCACTTGTTCAACAGCGTCGATAAACACGGATTCAGGTACAGGTGGCATCTTCAAACGGTCAGCTCCACGCTGCATGCGTCGAGCATTCTCTTCTGGTCTGAAGAAAACGATTCGGTCCTTCGATGTACGGAACGCCTTCATTCCCTCAAACAAACCTTGACCGTAATTGAGTACGCCTGCTGCAGGTGACATCGGAATCGGGCCGTAGGGCTGAAGTTTTCCAGGCATCCAAGCCTCGTCTCCTTGGATCTCTGTGATATACATGATCTCCGTCGGAGTCAAAGAAAACGTGAGGCTGTCCCAATCATACGATTCATTCATCCAAGCGCCTCCTCTATCCATCCATGCTATGGAGGTTCGGCTTTCAAGCATTCCTCTTACAAATTTTGGTAAATCTTGGCTTTTCTTCTTCCTGTTCAAGATGGCTCACAGATGGGTTCTAATGGAGTGGGACATTGATGGATACGGAGGCGAGAGCATGAAGGGCCGCGTGGGCATTATCAATGGACGATATCACTCGACTGAGTCCATGCATGAGGGTGAGGCATGTCCTGAAACAGTGCTCGAGTTATTCGGTCGTATGGACGATGGGCGCTCAGTATGTTTGTTGGTCAAAGGTTTACGTCCAACCTTCGAAATCGCACCTCTTGGCAGTTGGACGGTGGAACAGGAAGTGCCTGCTTTTCTCGAGGAGCGTCTCAAGCAAATTCGAAAAACAGAGCATGTGAGGTCGGTTTCCGGCCCCGTGATGAAATGGACAGAACTCGGAAACCGCCCAGTATGGACCATTGAAACAGACCAACCATTCCATGTTCCCTCCCTTCGAAAATTGCTTCAAGCCCAATCATGGAGGGTCTTTTCCGGAGATATTCCTTTTCTCAATCGCCTCTTTCTCGACCAAAACCTCGGCATGCACATGATGTTTGAGGGTGAGCTGGTTGACCAACGAGGGGAGGGCGAAGGTTTCCTCAATGAACGCATCATCAAAGCCGGTGGTGTTGGGCGCTACCCAGTTGATGTCACCGTCAGTTGCCACGTGGATAGTTTGTCTCAAAGTGAACCGTTTCAAGTTCCATTCCGTCTCTTTTCGTTTGACCTTGAAACCAGCATTGAGCATGAAACTGTGCTGTGCGCTGCAGCTTGGATTGAGAATTTAGGTGATGGTTCGCGTGAATCCTATTCCTTCGAGGGGGATGAATCATCTATACTTGAGAATCTCACCGATGTGGTGCGAAAGCACGATCCTGACATCATAACAGGGTACAACATCGACAATTTTGACTTACCTCGTCTGGTTGACCGCGCTGCGGTTCTCAAGAAA
The DNA here is from genome assembly GCA_022426155.1 of Candidatus Poseidonia sp. Lineage (GTDB taxonomy): Archaea > Thermoplasmatota > Poseidoniia > Poseidoniales > Poseidoniaceae > Poseidonia. The sequence continues at coordinate 94,293 of JAKMEE010000022.1, forward strand.
AAAAGTGATTGGCTTGGTAAGGCTGATATTCTTGGCTGGGGGCGGGTCCCGGTCTTGGAATCTGAAATGCGAAGGAATCGAGATGCCTTGGTTCCCAAACGACAAAGCAATCGCGCATGGAACCTTGCGGGAAGGTCGGTCATGGACACATGGTGGCAGGCTCGAATGGCTTTGAAACCGAGAAGAGAAACCCTCTCCTTTGTCGCAACCTTACTCTTTCCCGATGACGAAGATCGGCATAAGATGGATATTGACGCCTCCAATATGGACGTAGAGTGGGCCAACCGGCCAGCAGAAGTGATGGAATATTGTATCCGAGATGCAGCACTCCCCCTCGATATTTTGCAAGCCATACAAGTTGTGAGGCGGAAAGAAGCTGTGGCCGCTGTTGCCAACGTGACATTTGATACGGCTGCAAACGGGAGCACGAGTCAACTCATCGATTCATTAGTCATTCGTTTGGCCGATCAGCGCAACATTGCTGTTCCGTTAACCGGCTCGGCAGAAGCCAAGGAAGGGCAAATCACGGGCGGGTATGTCCACGACGTTGAAGCAGGTCTGCATCCATGGATCGCTGTGCTGGATTTCAAGAGCATGTATCCTTCCATCATGATTGGAAAAAACATCTGTTATACCACCCGCGTGGACCCTGCACAACCTGACCAACCTGCCGAAGGAGAACCCGTCCATCAAGCCCCAACCGGTGCAGTCTTCAGAGATTCCTCCATTCGCAAAGGCTTGGTTCCCTCTCTCTTGGAAGACTTGATGGCCAAACGTGACCAGCATAAGGCCTTCATAACTCAAGCCCGTCAAGCCGAAGATTCGACATCGATCGAATTTCATGATGCGATGCAATATGCTGTGAAAATTCTCATGAATTCATTTTACGGCGTTTTTGCAAGCGGCTTTTATCGGTTCACGCATCGAGACCTTGGCTCTTCAATCACGGCTTGGGCTCGACAAAACATCAAGGGCATCATCGGGGCGCTTGAGGAAGAGGGTCACGGAGTCGTATATTCTGATACGGATTCCATCTTTGTTCGTTCGCCCGTTGGTGAAGATGCACCGACTCAACTGGATGAAGAAGACCTTGCCGCCATCGCTTTGGGTGATGAAACTGGCCTGGCAAAGCAGGTAGCATACGACACAGCGCTCAACGCAATGGTTCACTTCGGCCAAGAAATTGCACAACGATATAGCAAAGAATCAGCAGTATTGGAATTTGAAAAAGGGTTGGCTGTTTTCTTCAGCCATGGTGCTAAAAAGCGCTATATCGGTCAAGTTGTTTGGCCATCAAAGGAAATGCTCGTACGTGGATACGAAACTCAACGAACCGATTCATTTGCCTATCTCACCGCTTCGATGAAAGAGATTTTCCGCTTTGCGTTGGCCAACCGAGGTCAAGAATTGGTTGACTATGCCATGAAACGAGTTCAGGACTTGAAACGAATGAGGGTTGATGCCAGCGACCTTATTTTGGCTAAATCGTGCAAGGGTCGTGTGACCAAGACTCCCGTCAAGGAGCGAAGCGATGTCGACTTTTCTCGCGATTATTCCAATCCAGATAGCATGGCCCAGGTGCGTGTGGCCCGGCAACGCATTGATCACGGTTTAGGATTCACTTCAGGAATGAAAGTCTCCTATGTCGTGACGGATGCCTCAAAAAGCCCAATGAAAGTACAAGCTTGGTTTGAAGCGGAATCAAATGGGGGCATCGGACGCTATGATGGTCAGTTCTATGCAGAACGTTTGGCAGTTGCCTTGGGTCGAATCACAGAAGCTTTTGGGTGGAATGCGAAGGATTTGATCTCCGGCAATCGTCAAACGACTTTGTTTTAGTTTGAATTCTTTTCACCAATAGGAAGGTCTTTTCATCAAAGCATGACCACGCATGGCTTGATGCGAGCCTTCCAAAAGTCCCTGCTCTTGGCGTCCCTGCTCTTGTTTTCAAGCCTGAGTGGTTGTTTGTTTGAAAATGATGATAGTGGCGGAAATGGTGAAATTTTAGCTGTTTTCACTTTTTCACCTACCAGCAATATCCGTGCAGGTGATGTGATTTCCTTTGACGGAGGAGATTCAACTCCAGGTGATGGCTCATTGACCTATCGCTGGAATTTTGATTCCGAGGGTTCCATCGACATTGATGCTACAGGTAGGACCTCAGAATGGTCTTACGATGAGGCAAAAACCTTCAGTGTCACCTTGACGGTTTCAGACGGCACTCGTACTGCCGAACAAACTCGCAGCATCACCGTTGTCGAAGCTACTGCGCAAGCACCCACCGCTTCCATAACTCAGTATCACGATGATGAGGATTGTGAAGATGAAGAAATAGTTGAGAACTCAAACATTGTCTTGTGGATTTGTGAGTTTGAAAAATCAAACACCGACCGTGCGGTGAGTGAAACCAAAACAGTGGAACTTGATGCTTCAGAATCCTCGGCTGGTGATTCCTCGCAATACATTACAGACTGGTACTGGGATTTGGACCTTGACGATGACAAGGACAATGACGGTGACAGCGAAAACGACAATGATCTGGCCGGTGAAACCGTTGACTGGGCCAATGTTGCTCCTGGTGAGTACGAAATAGGGCTTACCGTGCTGAATGACGTAGGGATGACCGATTCCGACACCATCCGTGTCTACATTTCCTATGCTGGATATTGGAAGGATTTTGAAATGGGTGGCAACACGTCGGGGAACGCCCAAGATCTTGATTTTGATGTCACTATCCACTACGACAAGGATGTTGGGAATACCATTAGCAAAGCAACAGCAGAACTCGAATATCCTCAAGAGGATGATGACTGGGTTGCTAGTCCGGGATCTTCCAATCGAAACAAATTGGACATTTACGCTTTCAACGAAGAAGACGATGAAGCCTCCAATACTTCAGCTACTGAACCCGACTCTCGTGATGCAGGAGATTGCAACGATGACGAGCAAGACTGTGTTCATCTCATTCTATCCTCTTACCTGTTCACCGAAACGGATTCAACCTACGGAGATGGTGAATGGACCTTTACCATCCGAAACGAACGTTTCAACGATATTGCGGTTGACCAATTTGTGATTCGTCTGCATTACAAGTGAACTGTGAAATTATGAGGAGATTCCATTCATGCGACGCACACGCATCATCGCCACCATTGGACCTGCTAGCGACTCTTCTGAGATGCTTCTGAATTTATTTCAGGCTGGAGTTGACGTTTGCCGTCTCAACTACTCCCACGGCACACCCGATTCCAAAACCGAACTCTATCAACGAATTCGAAGCATGGAGGAAGTAATCGGTCGTCCCACATGTATTCTTGCAGATTTACCAGGCCCAAAATTGCGACTTGGAACCTTTCCAGGCGTGGTGATGCTTGAAGCAGGCCAATCAATTGACCTTCATTGCGGCCTCCAATCAATGGATTCCGTTGACGGTACGGCTTTGCCCGTTCAATACGATGGATTGTCCGCAGAACTCAACGAAGGAGATCCTGTTCTGGTCGCTGATGGATTGATTCGTTTGCTTGTGAAACACAGTCCGAAATCCCCTGGCGGCATCGTTCAGTGCATGGTGGAGGATGGAGGACCAGTCAGCAGTCAAAAGGGCGTCAATGTCCCAGGCACATTGGTCGAATTACCAGCGATTGGGCCCAAGGATAAGTTGGCCATGGCCCATGCTCTTGCCCAAGGGGCCGACTACATCGCTGTAAGTTATGTTCGTACGGCCGAGGACCTTCGTCCTGCGAAGCAAGCCATCACAGAGGCAGGCGTGCATGTTCCAATCATTGCCAAAATCGAGCACCCTTCTGCTCTCGAAAATCTGGATTCGATTCTCCAGGTTGCAGATGCAGTGATGGTTGCCCGAGGAGATTTAGGGGTTGAAATCCCTCTTGAAAATGTCCCGCTGGAGCAACAAACCATCATCGATAAAGCCATTGAACGAGGCATGCCGGTTATCGTTGCGACACAGATGCTTGAATCAATGACTTTGCAGCCCCGCCCAACACGTGCGGAAGTGAGCGATGTGTCCACTGCCATAAGACACGGGGCGACAGGAGTCATGCTTTCTGGAGAGACGGCCTCGGGAATGTATCCACTCGAAACAGTCCAGACGATGTCAAAGATAGCATACGCAACCGAACAAGGTTTGGATTCACACGATCAACGGCCCAATGCCCTCGCCCGGTTCCGTTCCACGCGTGCAGTGGCCCATGCGGGTGTCGAACTTGCAAGGATGTCAGGAGCCAATCGTATCGTCGTTGCCACCGAGCACGGCAATGCCCCTCGTTTGGTTACGGGGTATCATCCTACCATCCCCGTCACCGCAGTTAGTGATCGTCTACGAGCTCTTCGCCGTACTTGCATGCTACCTGGGGTTGATACGGTGATGGTAGATGAAAATGAACGTGGTTCACAAACCATGAAGAATGCTTTGACTGCTTTGATTGAGGATGGACGAATCCAACCAGGTCAACGTATTGTGACCATTTCTGGCAGCCCACTTGCAATGCGAGGCGCAACGAGCACACTCCGCTTGTACCGCATCGGTGAGAATGGGGACATTATTGGCTCAGAATAAGAGCAGTGCAACGGTTTTACAGAATTGCTTATTCCAATGGTATGGCCTAACGCGTCGCGGTTTTCATATAGGGGTTGCTTTTCGGAAGGCTTGCTAAGGAGCGATTACCATGCCAGCACAATGGGAAGACAGAAGCAAGCCACACCGCAATATCGTGTTTATCGGTCACGTCGACCACGGAAAGTCCACAACTGTTGGACGTCTCCTCCTCGACTCTGGTCACATTGAAGAGCACGTTATTGAGAAGAACGAAAAACTCGCAGCAGAATCCGGTAAGGCCGGTTTCGGACTTGCTTACGTCATGGACGGACTCAAGGAAGAGCGCGAACGTGGTATTACCATCGACGTCGCTCACAAGGAATTTTTCACCCCTGACTTTTACTGGACCATCATTGACGCACCCGGTCACCGAGATTTCGTCAAGAACATGATCACTGGTGCTTCCCAAGCCGACACTGCTGTCCTACTCTGTGCAGCTAACGACGGTGTTAACGCCCAAACCAAGGAACACGCGTTCCTTGCTAAGGTGCTTGGTGTCAAGGGCCTCATCGTTCACGTCAACAAGATGGATATCTCCGGTGTTGACTGGAGCGAAGACAAGTACAAGAAAGCCTGCTCTGAAGTTTCCAACCTCTTGAAGATGGCTGGATTCAAGCCAGATGATGTTCCAATGATCCCCGCTTCTTCTTTGAACGGCGACAACGTGTTCAACAAGTCTGACAAGTGCTCATGGTACAGCGGACCTACCCTCTTTGAAGCTATCAACGCAACACCAATGCCAAACAAGCCATCCGACAAGCCTCTCCGCTTGCCAATTCAGGATGTTTACAAGATTTCTGGTATCGGTACTGTGCCGGTTGGGAAGATCGAAACAGGTGTCCTCAACGTCGGTAAGACAGTGATGTTCAACCCGTCAGCAAAGTCTGGTGAAGTGAAGTCCATTGAGATGCACCACACCATGGTCGACAAGGCAGAACCTGGCGACAACGTCGGATTCAACGTTCGTGGTCTTGCTGCAACTGACATCCGTCGTGGTGACGTTGCCGGATACACCGACAGCGAGCCTACCTTTGTTCGTCACGATGAGACCTTCGTCGGTCAAATCCAATTGATGGACATTCCAAAGGCTGTTTCCGTCGGTTACACTCCTGTGTTCCACGCTCACACCGCTCAAGTTGCTGTTCGTTTCCTTGACCTCTTGGAAAAGACCAACAAGAACGGTAAGGAAGCTAACCCTTCCTTCCTCAAGACCGGTGACGCCTGTTTGATTCGCTTCCAGCCAACCAAGCCTATGGCCATCGAGCAAATGGATACCTTCCCTGAGCTTTCCCGCTTCGCTATTCGTGACATGGGTAAGACCGTCGCCGCTGGCGTCTGCTTGAAGATTGACAAGAAGTGAGTTCATCTCACGAGTTGACGAATTCAAGGATGGGGTATTATGGCTGCTGTGACAATTATCAAATTGACTGGTGAAAATCACAAGGACATTGATACTGTCGCTGGACAAATCAAAACGATTTGTGAAAACGGTGGCATTACCCTTCGTGGCCCAATCCCTCTACCAACCCGCCGTTTGGTTGTGCCTGTGCGTAAGGCACCCGATGGCGAAGGTAGTGAGACCTACGATCACTGGGAACTCCGTGTTCACAAGCGTCTCCTTGAAATGGACATCTCCACTGGTAAGGATGAAAACGCTCTCCGTTTGGTCACCAAGATTCCAATCCCAGATACCGTGAGTATTGAAATCTCAATGCGATCCGTCAACTGATGGCTTTCCATCAATGAAATCCTCATTGGATTTGCTTGATTATTGAGGTTGTCTCCTTCAGAGATCGGCTCGTTCTGCGACCCCAGCATCAACTAACCAACCAGCCGTATCCTCATCGAGGAAGTGCACGTCTCCAGCTTCAAGCATCAATTCATCACCTTGTTCTGTGAGAATTGGTTCAGGTGAACTTTGTACGATTCTCACGCGAATCAGTTCACTATCCTCAAGGTCTTCTTGTTGTTCAGGTATTTGTTCTTCGGTTGATGGTAATTCTTCAATCACCATCATGGGTTCAGCAGATGGTGCCAATTCCATGGCAGCAGCGTGCTTGTTGTCGGGTGCTTGAGTCGAGGCGGTCTCTATCGGAGGTGCTTGTTCCGTGCTGGTTTCAGGCATCAAAAACGTTGCTTCATCGCCCCAGCCAGGTTCGGCTAAGAAACGATCTTCTTCGTCCATGTCGGCTTCCTCAAGTGGAGGCAACTCATCCTCAAAAACCAGGTTTGGGGGGGGTTGAGAAGTGAGCATTCCTTCTTTTACAAATGCGTCGAGTTGCATGGTGCCCGGAGCATGAGTTGTCGTTCTAACACCGACTTCGCCAGCAATTCCTTGTTGCATCCCCATCCAATCGATTTCTTTCTTAAATCGGTCAACTTGATTTTCCAGTGAACTGTAAAACGCCTTCTCGGCAGGGTCATTTCGTTGCCAATCCAGCGCAGGTAATTCTTGCGTCATTCCTGGATTGACGGCACTACGTAGGGATTGACTCGCCGCATGCTGCATCATGGCCACCATGCGCTTCCTTGCCAGTTCAGAAGCGATTCGCCGGATATTTGTTTGGCGCTTTTGCAGGTTCTGGAGCCTCATGTCAATCGAGCCATTGCGCATCATTTCTTGAATGTCTAAATCCAAACTCGACAATAATTTACGAATCATTTCCCAAAAATCTTGCCGAGGGAGGGGAATGGGTACTTGCCGTGGTAATTGTTGGCGGTGAACGGAAAATAATTGCTCCTCAATCTCTCGCGCTTGAGCGCTATCGAGATCTCGAGAAGAGGACATGATGTTGACGTGAGGGTGACGGGATTTGAACCCTCTTCCCCACTCACAAGCCAAGTGAGGTTCGTTACACAAGCGATACAGGCTTTCATAGGTGAGACCTCATCGTGTTGAATGAGGTGAAGGCTTGGTGAACGCAGGAGTATCCGTGTCCGCCCTCAAGCGGCTATCGGTGGCCCTCCTCATGGTTGGACTCATGGTGGGTGTCCCATGGGTCTCGATGGTACCGCCCGCCGAAGAGTCCCGTATCACTTCTCAATTTGCTCAACCCTATCTCCCCAATCCTCCTTCTTCATCACTCAACATCACCGATTCTGGGTTGCTTCATATCCCATATAACGAGACATTTCTGGATGGAGAATTGGAAGTAACCCCTATTTGGTCTTCAGTTCAAGATACTCCAGTCCAGTATGGCATAGACTCTGGGAATGGATGGCTAGGCGGTCATTCAAACATGCAAGGCATTGGCCAAGGCGGGCAGCTCACACTTGCCCCACAAGGTTCAATAACGACAATTTCCGATTTTGAAACTCTCGTTGAGACAGCCATTGGTTGGCGTGGAATTGGGTCAGACTACGATGTTTGGGCAGTGGTTCAACCAGGGTCACTCAGTACGAATTCAAGCACCCCATTGCCAACTCTCGCAGCAAATGGCTCTTCCGTGATGTCAACAGCCGCAATGGGAGACTTAGGACCCAATATGTCTGGCTGCATCATCTCACCAATCACTCCAATCCCGAGTTATATCAACAATTATTCTTTGTCTTTTCAACACTGGTTAGCTCTGGACGATGGCGATGCTGCTTGGGTTGATTGGCGCACATCGGGTCACTCATGGCAAATCCTTCAGCCACTAAGTGGCTACTCAAATGCCACCAACCTTTCACAAACCACCCCTACGGCATGGGCGGGAAGTCTCCCTGAATGGTCGACTTCCTCGTTGCCACTGGATTCGGTGTTAAATCAGGCCTCTGGGGATTTTCAGTACAGGTTTTGTTATGCAACTTCATCAGCCCCAACAGCAAGAGGTGGGTGGTTCATCGACCAGGCAACCTTGTACAATCAAGGAGATCAACCAGGTTCTTGGTTCCATGGAAATTTAACTGGGGCCTATGCTCCAAATGCTCAGGGAACGCTCCGCCTTCCTGTGGACCTCTCAGGAATGACAGGCACTTTGGAATTGGAAATCTGGGCGAATTGGGATCTTCAAGGTGGATACAGTGACAACATGATGACGTTGATCAGTTTGAATAACGGATCGACTTGGCAATCAGTTTCACCCATCCCTGGCCTTCCTGGAAATGGATTGGTATGGCAAGGTACCTACTACGGTGATGAATCCAACGGATGGGTGCCTAGGCTTTACTCTCTGCCTTCTAACCTTTCAAGTCATCCAAATGCAAGTCAAGCCCTTCTCGACTTTGTTGTTCAAACAGACGGTCAAACAAATTATGGAGGGTTCTCAATCAATGGATGGGAGGGCATTTTTATTGATGATATTTCCATGTACAGTAATTACGGGACCGCTACAGAACAACGAAGGATGCTCGCAAATTTCACAACCCAACCATCTGGACAAGTGGGTGACATCAATGGATGGAACAATGCAGTTCCAGGTGTTGTTGACCAATGGGGATGGAATAATACCACGGGGCTCAACGGAGCCACTTCATCCACCGAATCGTTTGAGAATCCCGTTTCAACTCCGTCAGGATGGATGATTGAGGGAACAGGGTCAAGCCTGTGGGAAATAGGCGAGACTCGCAATACCTCTGGTTACGGGCCCGGAACATTCCATTCTGGCCTCCAAGGTGCCGCCATCAACCTTACCACACGCTATGCCGATGACATGTATACGAATTTGGTGACACCCACCTACGAAGTCCCAACCAATGCTACCGCTCGTTTGACATTCCGTTCTTGGATGTGTAGCGAACCGAATTGGGACGGTGGAGCCGTTTCGATTTCATTGGATGAAGGCGACACTTGGTGGTTCATCCCCCCTGAGACCTCGGTTTTCCACGATCAGATTTCAACAGCGAACGCCAATTCACCTCTTTACGGAGAAGGGATTTTTGATGGTTCAAAAGTGACTGGAGGGTGTACCGCTAGCACCGCTCCCGCTCCTCGTGGTTATGATTTGAAAACCTATGAATTCAACAACTTTTCTGGACAATCGGTGCGAGCTCGGTTCACGTTCTTCTCTGATGCATATCTGGAAGCAGATGGATGGTACCTCGATGATGCTGGCATTGAAGTAGATGTCTTTGAAACTCAAGGCGCCTGGATATCTCCTCCAGTGTCACCAACTGGTTTCTATGGTTACGGGATGTTAGATGCTTGGTATGAACAACCAAACTCAACCTCCATCGAGTTCGATGTCCTTGATCTCAATAATCAAATCATTCCAGGTCATGAAGGCGTCACATTGCCGTTTCATCTTGCTTTGGACCCTGTGGAGTATCCGAGTATCAATCTTCGGATTAGAATGACAACATCAGATGTTTTCGTCACGCCGAGTGTCCACAGTCTGAGTCTTGGAACAACAATGTACCTCAGTCCAATCGATCTTCAGTCAAATGAAACACTTGGGCCAAACACGCAACGAACCTCCGAGGGAAATCTTGTCTTTAACTCCTCTTTTTCAACCAATCTTGCCCCGTTTACTGCATGTTCTTTCGATGATTTTCGCATCACATCTTTTGGAGATAACCTCACGTGGACAACACCACATTTCCAACCTATTGGCTCATGGTATTCAGGAGCAGGTAACGGAGTGCAGGTTCTCAATTTCACCGCAAGCAACCCCGCTCAACTTGTTCGAATGACCACACTCGAGGGTTCTGGAGGAGAGTTGTTTGAACGAGCTAAAATTGAGGTCTCATGTGTTCAACCCCCGTCCTATCCCTCGATTGAGGTGGGGTGGAATAACGGTTCGTTGTTGAATTGGCCAATGCAAGGAACTGGCCCGATGCTCGGTTATGTTGATCAGCTCTCTGCCATGGAGCTCAATGGCGTTCAAACAATGCTCAATTCCTCTGAACCCTCCCCTTCTGTCGCTTTGTCAAACGATTCACTTCACCTGTCGTTTGGAACGGTATTAGCATCGAATGTTTCGACGAGCTCTTGGTCAACCACCTCATTCAACGTTCATCTCAACAATCTCAGTGCCTCAAGTCGTCTGTCGGTCAATGGGCAATGGCAGAATTTACCAAACGGTTCCGCTGCGTTGTTGATCACATCCAATGAAGTGTGCTATGACGGGACTGTTGTCACTTCAATATCAAGCACTCAAAATCTCATGCAATGCTTCATTGAGCTTGAATTAGAAGGCAGTGGCGATATGAAAATCATGAATTTTAAGTATCTTTCACCAACTCAAACACTTTCCCTTGAACCATCTGCAACTTTCCTCAACCAAGCCAAAATGGCCTCCTTTGAAGGAGACATGAGGGCGACTCTCTCCATCCCTCTTCACGTATCCACACAGCGAGGAGGATTGCTTCTGGACATGTCTGCCAACACTGCTCCAATGATGATTGAGTCAGTAGACACACCCGGCCATACCCGGTGGCTCCCAGGTGAAACCATATCGGTCACAACCCACCACCAGCGAATCAATCCTCATGCTCTGGTTGAAGATGCACCGGATATTGTTTCGATTGAACTTGCCCTTTCTCCAACACCGTTCTGGGATGATTCCCGTGTTCAAGTTGAAGTTGACCAACTCGCCACAACCCCCAGATTCCGCCAAATTTCAGGTGCAGGATATGCCAGCCTCCAACCGTCCTTGTCCACCGTTACTTGCACCATGAACGACTGCACAGTGACGTGGTCACTGACAAGCACATGGTTGCTTGATGATGTTGATGATCTCCATTTCCTTGCACAGGCTACAGATGAGGAGTCACTCCAAGCAGGACCAGCAATGGAAGTCCGAAAAACGATTTTCAATGAAATTGAAAACGATCTTGAAGTTGTTGGATTTGAGGTCACCGATGAACAGGATCGAAGGTTGGATGACTGGTCAAACCCCGTTTGGCCCTTCCACATCGGTGAAAATATCTCCATGGAAGCTTCTGGTCGAGTGCGATTTGAAGGAATCTTACAACGATGGGTTGGCGAAGGAGAGGCCGAAGTCATGGTGACAATCAACGCTGTCCCAGCAAAAAACACCTCCGGTGGGCCGGATGAATGGCCCAATGAACCGGTTAACTGGACTCGGAATTGGACGGGTACAGTCGACGCTGATGGGATGTTTTCAATTCCCTTGTCTTCTCCAGGGATTGACGACCAAGTTCCAAGCAATACTTGGCTGGAAATCATTCCAAGTATCTCAAGACGGGGGCCGCTTGGAGCGCTCATTCCTACAAGCGAAGACAAGACAGTGATCGTGTCATCTGTTAGGTCTCTCTTTGATCTTGCTCAACCCAGCGTGGGGCCGTTGATGGTAATTGATTCTGGGGTTTCGGTTCTCGCAGATAATCACACCCTGATGTTTGGTCAAGATATTGCTCTTCAATTATCTGTGAGTGATTCAGAGGGGCTTGCTCCTTCCCTTGAGCTATGGTATTGGCTTGAAAACCGAGACGATGATAACCAAAACGGAATCATGGAAGTTGAAGAATATGTCAAACAAAGTGTGACGGTCAATCTTGGTTCAACAGATGTGCAACTTGACCTTCCTCTCCTCACTTGGACCGATATTGTCTCACAGAACAACAACATTGGACGAGCCAGTGTGGTCGTTCGGGGAGCGGATTTGGCAGGTAATTCAATCTCTGGTGGAGGTGAATTTGGTGAAGAGGGGGACTTGGCTACCTTCCAAGTTCAACGGCGATATGATGCAATTGTGGATATTGAGAGCATATTTCTTGATTCGGTTGACGGGCATATATTGGCTGGTAAGAATCATCACTTTTCGTTCAGCATTACGGATGGGAATGGGTATTCCTCGTTTGACTCAGTCCAATTCGCCATGATGGGCCAAGGCAATGAATCAGTATGTTACATTCATCATGAACCCCGGTTCGATACCATTTTTTACGACCAGTCTTGCTTTATTGGCTCTCCAGAGGTCCTCGTTACACAACGTCCTTTGACATCGACTTTTGACGTAACTTTCTCATTTATTTTCGATTGGAACACTTCGTTTGGTATGGCTGCTTCAGAAGCCGTGCCCTCATTCAACATCTTTGATGAGGGGCAAAACATTGGATTGGGTCTTTCTCGATTACCCAGCCATTCTTGGTTGCCGTCAAATACAATCGAAATGCGTTGGTTAGAGATACAAGATGGAACGGCCCCTGTTGGCGAATTTAACTCAACAACGCACTGGTTGCACAGAAACGATGTCGTCCACCACGAGGTTGGCGTGTATCACCAAGGGACCGACATTCTGGTCAATTTCCTTCCAGAAATTGGAAGAATGAAATGGCATTTAGATGACGGGAAACAATACGTCTCTGGCAATATTACTCATTCCGCCACGGGCATCTACAACTTTTCAGTCATTATGCGAGAAGATGTGATGTATTATGATCATGGGACGGTGAAAGTCACGTTAGAGGGTTACGGAAATTATCACGTGAATTCGCTCAATTACTCAGTAGTAATGGACGATATGGCTCCATATTTGACGCTGGCCCCTGGCGTTTTGGAAACAGTTTCATCGGATTCACTTGATGCAGTCAATGTGACGTTGATGGTGAACGATGACACCGACATGGGCGATGGACCTCTCTTTGCTCGTTTCATGTATTATCGAATGGGACAACCTCTCACCGATGAAGCAGGGACGGTTGAAGTGCCACTCTCAACCGCGCTTCAATCCCAATTTGTTTACGAGGGAACTCTTGATTTCTCATTCCCTCAAGATCTCGAAATAAGTCGAAGCGATACACTTCTCGTTTGGTTTGAGGGATTCGATCGCTCAGGACGTACATTGGTGGGATTGGGAAGCGTATCTCAACCATTGAATATCGGCCTGACATGGGTCGCATTTGAACCGACTTTCACTGATATTTCCGCCACCCCGTACCGGCCATTACAAGGTGAAAACGTTACCATTTATGTTCGGTTAGCCAATGAAGGGTTGGTCTCAGGAAATGTAGTGGTCAATCTACGAGACGATCAAGGCGAACTTCTTCGGTCTGAAGAACTCTCCCTCAACAGCAGTGAGTGGGTGAATCTCATTTGGGAAATTGAGGCATGGAAGAGCGGCCGACTTGGTTTGTCAGTGGAGTTAGAAAATTACACCCCAATGGTTCCAGTTCCGCTTGCAGATGTCAAGCCTTACGATGGAGACAGTCAGAGCAATAGCATGGCCTTGTTGAGCCTCTCTGTCCTCACGCTTCTCATCACGGTATCGATTTTCATGGTGGTTCGTCAAAAACGCCTCGAGAGGCAGGATGCACTAGAAATTGAAAAGATTCGACGGATTGTGAATCGTCGCCTTCCCCCTCCGAGGCCTCACGAATTGACTGAAAGCCTCCAAGAGGAATAGTCAAGAACAGAAGGCATCAGCCCTCAACAAGAAGCCGGGGTACCCGAGTGGTCAAAGGGGGTGGATTCAAGCTCCTCTGCATATTGCTTCGCAGGTTCGAATCCTGCCCCCGGCACCAAATCCGCCCCAATTCTCTTATTAATCACAATCAGATAGTAATGATATGGTGAATGAATTCGCATCCTCTGAACTAGATCAGGGATTCTTCACATTTCCAAGACCAAGCCTCAAGCAAATGGTGGGGTATGTTTTGGTGATCTCCTTGCTATTCTCCGCTTACGGCTGGTATGCGGCAGGTCTCGAAATTCCAGATATCCCTCAACTCAGTGAGGCAAATACGATCGATTCATTGGACGATCTCAACAACAGTATGTATGGGCCTCTCCAAGCAGGTTATGGCCCCGAATATGCAGACAAGGCAGCTTTTGTCATCGTTCCACTTCGGATGAATCAGGGAAGCATAGCCACGTTTGATTGCAGCGTTCAGTACGACTCGGAAGGAGATGAAAGTTGGGCCCTTGATATTGAAATCCACGGCACACATGGGTTAGAATTTGAAGATGCCAATGGGAACAAAATTACTGCTTCGTTTGACCGTACCGAGATACTCGACCCGGTGGGTGATTTTTTTAATCCAGAATGTGGGGATTCGTCAGGAGTATACATTCGTGACCTTGAGGGCCAAGGTGTTGATCAGAAGGAAGACAATCCATTTTTCGCTACTTTCATGATGGTTGAATCCGAACCCATGCGTTATCAGCTTCTTTCCGTCCAAGAAGTCTATAATTTCCAGCACTCTCTATCTCCAGGTGAAGTAACGCAGCGCGAAGATATGGGGCGTTGGTCTTTGTTATTTTTTGGTATGAGTGGATTGGTGTTCATGTACAGCACTTCACCTCCATTGGTTCACGAACTTAAAAAGATACGAAAGAGCAATCGAAAGAAGGCAAAAGACATTGATTCGAGCATCGGCGTGTTGGGATTCGATGGGAGGTACCTCCAACATGTGGGGGCAGATGGGACAGTCATTGGGCCTGCAAAATACCCCATTCGTTCCTACAAAGATGATTGGTTGTTTGGTTGCCCTCCACTCCCGGCTTCCTATACAAATTTCTTTGCAGCCGACCCAGAAGGACAACTGATACACGAGCACCCCCATAGAATTGGTGAACCTAAAGCGGCTACTATCACGCCGTATTCATTTGGGGCGTTGGTGTTTGCACTCTCATTTATCTGGCTCGCATCAGACCTTCGCGCCCGTGATGGTTCCGACTTCCATACGCTTCTCGGCTGGGGCCTTACTGCCTTCGTGACATTCGTGAACCTCATTTGGTTTAGGTCCGCTTACAAGCAAATGAAAATGAGTGAAACCATCAAGGATTTGCCCACCAGCCCCATTCGCAGTGTTGCTGTTGGGCAGGCTGAGATTGTTGGGCAAGCTCGACCGGCTCGTCACGGCACACCAGAAATAAAAGTGGGCGGGAAATCCCTTCAGGGGCTCCTTGCATGGTCATGGCGTGAGTACGAATATCAATGTTCAACGGACGATGAAGGAAACACCTCATGTTCTTGGGTCCAGGTCAATGCCAAACAAGGGGGCACTCCTTTCATTGTTCATGATGGTACAGGAGGTATTCTCATCCATCCAGAAAAGTGGACGAAGAAAGGTACCCGGTTTGATTATGGAAATACCGTTGCAACATGGAAGAGAGGAGATCATAAATGGGAACTGGAAACCATTGGTACAGGCGATCCTGTTTACGTTTTGGGCGATTGTGTCCCTCGCAGCCATGAAGACCTTGAGCAGAATGGCTCGGATGAAACACTCGCAAATGCATTGGTGACGATGGTTCCATCCGTCGATACAGGCGAGGCATCTACGCTTCATTATGGCACGGAAGTAGATGTCTTAGCCACACGCCGCTCATCGTTTGAAACATTGATTGTCCCCCTACTCGTGTTCACGTTTGGCATCGTCATGTTCTTGCAATACAAGCCATGAGTAGGCCAGGCACGTAGGTCAGGCACGCGGGTCCTGTGGGCCTTCAGTTCGCTGGATTTCAACTCCATGTTGGTCAAGGTAGCCAATTCCATTTTCTCCCATGAAGCCGCCATCAACAATGACTACTCGAGCGATACCTGCGTGGTGGATTAACTTAGCACACATCATGCAGGGTTCACCCGTGACGATAAGCCAGGCGTTATTGGTTGAAACTCCGTTGGCGGCCGCGTTACAAATCAAGTTCATTTCAGCGTGATGACAGCCGATTTCAACACGCGTACCTGAGGCGATGTTCATGGTGTCACGAAGGCATTCTTCTCCTCCACACAAACGCCCCCCTCCCCGAGGTCCGCCATTGTACCCATCCATGAGGACAACATTTCGCTCTGGGTCGACGAGTAATGCTCCAAAGGTTCGCCTTGGGCAATTTGAAGCCTCAGCTAGGGCAAGACATTGTTGAATTCGGATGGCCAAGTGCTTTGGTTTCATGCTCTCACCACCTTGCTTCAGTCTCCCTTCTTGTTTGATTGCTTCGCATCATCATTTTGCTGAATGAACTGGTTCAAACTTTGCAAGACGTTCCCCTGCATGTACAATGAACCAATTGAAACAACGCAGGTGTCCGTCGAAAATTGCTTCATGAGATATTCAACAGCCATCGCAGGTTGAGGGTACAAGTGTGTGGGTATGCTTGAGTCAAATTCATTGAATAATTCGCCAACGGGAACAGCCGGGTACCGCCCTCCTTGAGGTTCGCTCAAAACAATGCATTGCGGGGGGAACTCGTTGCATGCAGCCAACAAGGGCCGAAGCATGGCTGCCAGGTTGACTTGGGGTGAAGTTCCAAACAACAGAACCCATGCACCAGAAATGACGGCTGGTAACCGACATATTTCACTCATGGAGCGTTCCATGCCACTGGGGTTGTGCGCTCCATCGAGGAGATATGTAGGGGCGTGACCTGAGGGCGATGACCATCGTTGCATCCGAGCAGGCCAATTCACTCCGCTCATTCTTGGAAATGTTGTATCCGATATCATCGAGAGACGTTTCCAAACAGCCTCTGCAAGAACAATCGCTTCGGCGTGATATGTCGCATCTTCTGGAATGGCCACAATTTCAACATGAGCAGAGCCTTTCTCTTCACCAAGTGCTTCATTTCCAGCATTGAGGGCTACGGTTTCAATGACCCTCATTACTTCAGCATTTTCAGGTTTGCGAACGATGAGTGGGGAATTTGGGCGAGCAATAGCCGCTTTTTCTTTGGCAATTTCTGGTAATGTGGCCCCTAACACATCTGTGTGTTCCAAAGAAAGTGATGTGATGAGACATACATCTGCGGCCACTGTCCGAGTCGCATCCAACCGCCCGCCGAGTCCGGTTTCCAATACGAGAACCTCGACCCCGATTTGATTGGCCAATATCATGGCGGTGAGGAATGTGACCTCAAAGAAAGTCAATTCACCTCCTTCATCGATCTTATGCACCCTTTCAAGAGCTTCATCAAACAGAGATGAGGCTATGCTTTCCCCGTTCACCCTAATTCGCTCTTCCACTTGGATCAGATGAGGAGATGAAAAGAGAAGATTTGAAATTCCTCTGAGTGAGAGTGCCGCTGTCAATGCAGCGCAGCACGTTCCCTTTCCATTACTCCCAGCAACGTGTACGGTGAAAGGGCGCTTCTTCTTCATCCCGAGGGCGTTGAGCGCTCTGGCGGTGTTGGTCAAGCCCAGCGACATCCCTCGCTGTTTGGTGGATTCAAGCCATGCACGCATCTCCGCGTGGTCCACCATGAACCTCCCACCCAGCCTCATGGCATAGCATCTTCCTAGCGCAAATCCCTCCCCATTGAACGCGAGGCTGATATGAGAGGGAGGATTCGCAGAAGCATGAGCGATGAAACCGGACCGGCGGATGCCCCTCGCGTTTCACAACGTTTCTCAGAAGTTGAGGACGAATTACGGCGTGAAGATACCCTTCTTTCATTGTTCAAAGAACAATGGGTGGGGATGTCAGGGATGGCTGGTATGTTTGTTGTCACCATCGCTCTTGCCATGTACATGCGCCCCTACTACGATGTTGGCGAACTGCATGCATTTGGGGCATCAGGTGCGACTCAGGTTCGATATGTAGCCATCGAATTGCTGGCAATTTTTGTCTTTACAGCGTTGATCATAACGTTAGCGAAATACAAGAAAGACTGGATTATCAAGTATGGAATGATGGGAGTTCTCACCCTTGCCATGCTCTACAGCACCATTCCTTTGGCTCACGTAATGTTGATTGATTTTGAACCCGAACCGTACGTTGTGGATAGCACGGATGAACTTCAAGGAGATTATCTCGGAGAATGGGGCGATAGTGGCTTCATCACTGCAGAGTTGATCGGAGAAGGCGGTGACTTTGATGTTATCATTTCAGCCTGGGATGTCAATCAGGGACTCGATGCCCCTGTATGGAACATGACTCATGACCATTCGACATACGATGATTTGAATAGAGTACGAATGGTTACGGGTGACGGTGAATTGAGTTTCACGAGTGGAGAATGGTCCTGGGTTCTCGATTCTGCAACGGGAGAATTATTGCACACTTATGCATGCCACGAGCTCAGTGAGGATGGTGAGCCTCAACCCTTCCTTCAAATTAGAACTGGATGTGAGCTTGCTGTGAAAACCGATGACGCAATCTATTACATCAACAGCCAAGATGAATTGTTCCGTTACAACACCTTTGAAGTGACCCCTGAATTCCCCGAAGGTCAGATTTTTCAGGCCAAGTGGGCCATCCCTGACCTTGATATTCGAGACGGCCTCGTCAGAGCGGAATTGCTTGATGATGAACACCTGTTCATCGTTTCCACAAGCATGAGCACTGTTTTATTTCTTGAAACATCATCAGGTGGAATAGAAAATATCAGTACGGCAACGCTGCTTTACACTCAGAATTCCGCCTCAACATTCACCAGTGCAGACATCGGCGTTTCTCCCTTCTCAACAACCAACATCTCGATGACACCTTCCAATCAACGCATGCTTCTCACCGGGCAATCCGATGGAACCATTACGGGTGTGGAGTGGAATGGCTCTGCGGTTCAAGATGAACAATTTGTTCTTCAAAGTCGCATGATGTTGGATAATTTGGTAACACATGTGTCCTCGTTGCAAATCACCGATCTTGATGAAGATGGCTTCACAGATTTACTCATTGCAGATACAACGGAAGCCCACTGGCTGTTCACCACATCATTGGTTGATCGAGGCGTTTTCCCTGTGGCTGAAGACGCACTTTACACCTTCTTCAACATCAATGAAGACACAACCAAATTGGTATCGGTTGCGTTCGACATTGAATCCATGACCATCACGATTGAGCAAGGCGACCTCGTCTACGAGATGTTCCCGTTGTATGGCATTCAGTTAGAAACCGTTCCGACCTTGATTGGACTGGCAGTCACAGTAATTCTCATGATTCTCCTCTTTGTTCACAGTGAATGGTACGTGGTCAATACGACCGGAGTTTTGCTTGGTGCTGGGGTTTGTGTGATGCTGGGCGTCACATTTGTCCCCGGTCTGGCGATTTTGTTCATGATACTTGCAGCAATCTACGACGGATGGGCGGTTTACAAATCCAAACATATGCTAGACCTTGCTGACACCATGATTGGACTTCGTTTGCCAATATTACTCGTGGCCCCTCAAGACAAAGGTTACTCCTTGATTGAAGAAACGGACGGTCCAAAGAGTCAGAAAAAGATGTCGGACAAACCCAAACCGACAAAATCCTCAAAGAAAGGACGAGAAGCCATGTTCATGGGACTCGGCGATGTCATTTTCCCAGGAATGTTGGTGCTTTCAGCCATGCAATGGTTGGATGAAAGTGTTGCCTTCAGTGTTGCAATGACAACCCTGTTGGGCGGACTCATGGGCTATCTTGCTTTGATGACCTATGTGGCTCGAGGGAAAGCACAAGCTGGTCTTCCCTTGCTTAACGGCGGCGCAATTTTAGGCTATCTCATCGGGGGCTTGTTCTTCGTTGGGACGGGGATCTTCCAGTTTAACATCACGTGGTGATTTCAATGTTGGATATGGCGCTTTTCAGAGAACACGCCGAACTTATTCGTGCGGACCATACCAAGCGTGGTTTACCTCATGACAACATTGACCGCATCATTGAATTGGATCAATCGTGGCGGAATTTACTTCACGAAACCGACCTGCTACGACGAGAAAAAAATGAGGCTGCACGAGGCATTGGTGCAGCGAAGAAAGCGGGAGATCAAGCCAAAGCTGAGGAAATACTTGCACAGGTAGCCAATCTCGGTCAAGCCATTTCAGCCATGGAAGAAGAAACCAAACAAGCCATGGTCGAGCGAGATCGTCTACGAATGTCCGTCCCAAACATCCTGCATGAGGACGTTCCAATTGGAGCCGATGAATCAGGAAATACGGTCCACGGTGTTCATGGTGACAAGCCAACCTTCACCTTTGAACCACGCACTCACAACGACCTTATCGAAATGAATCGTTGGGTGGATTTGAAGCGCGCTGCAAAAATAACTGGAAGTCGCTTTTACTTCCTCAAGGGCGATTTAGCACGTATGGAATTTGCCCTTCAACAATACGCTGTCAATTTCTTGCGTGAGCGAGAGTTTAGTTTCGTTCAACCCCCTGTGATGATGAATCGGGAGGCTTATGAGGGTGTCACAGACCTTGCAGATTTTGAAACCGTGATGTACGGTGTTGAACCCGACCAATACTACATGATAGCAACGGCCGAGCATCCCCTTACGGCCATGTTCATGGATGAGACAATCCCAGAGGATCAACTGCCATTACGCCTTGTTGGGGTTTCGTCCTGTTTCCGACGCGAAGTGGGAAGCCATGGGCAATCTGATCTCGGCATTTGGCGTGTTCACCAGTTCACAAAAATTGAACAAATCATCATCGCTCGTCCTGAAGATTCATGGAAATTGCACGAAGAGTTGCTATCAAATTGTGTTGATTTGTGGAATAGCCTCGGCATTCACTTTGAAATCGTGAACATCTGTACTGGAGATATGGGTACTGTTGCAGCCAAGAAGTACGACCTTGAAGCTTGGATTCCAGGAGCTGAGCAATACAAAGAAATCGTTTCATGTTCAAACTGCACTGATTATCAGGCCAATCGCTTGAAAATCCGCTACGGCCAGCCAGGCCACCCCAACCAACCCATAGTACACACACTCAATTCGACTGCTGTGGCCACATCAAGGGCTCTTGTTGCCATCATGGAGCAGTATCAACTCGAAGATGGGAAAGTGGCAATTCCAGAAGCACTGCAAGCATATATGGGTGGGCAAACAGTTTTGGAGCCATGTCAGTGGGGTTGAGTTAAGATGCGACGCAAAACACAATCCATGTTTCTCCTATTGCTCTTTGTCATGGCTCCGCTATCTGGGTGTTTTGGTGAATCGAATAATGCCGCAATTATCCCTTCTCTTGAAGTCGATGAGTCCAATTCAACAGTGGCCACCCGTGGTCAAACATTCACGCTTAACGTCACCTCGAACGTGGATTGGACTATCTCAAGGTCACCGGGAGTGTATTTCATGGACGAATTTGGTGTTCACCGTACAGATGTCAATTTCACACTCCCTGCTAGTCAGAACAACGTAAGCATGTTGGTCTTGGATACGGAACGAGAGACCATCGAATTGCAGGTGACGGCCGGTACTGAAGAGTGGAACACCACCTTGACACTTGAAGACAGTGCGGACTTGATGTTGGTGGATGGGCGTCGCGCCTACCAAACCATTGACATGCTAACATCCCAATACAACAATCGCTGGTGCGCCAGTGCTTCAATTCACGAAGGGGGTTCAGCCTACGAAGCAGCAGCAGAAGCCATGGCAGTAGAGATGCGGGACATGGGCTTTGACTTCGTCGAAGTCACCCGGTACGATGACGACCCTGATCAACTCAACGTTGTCGGCTACAATTACGGCCGCTTATATCCAGACCAATACATCGTCATCGGAGGCCACTTCGACATCGCTTACGCCTTTACGCCACCCAGCGGAGGTACAAACGAGGGAGCAAACGATGACACATCGGGTTCAACGGTTTCACTTGAAATGGCACAAGCGCTGGCCAAAATGGAGTTTGATCACACCGTTGTTGCAGCGTTGTGGGCTTGCGAAGAAGAGGGACTTCTCGGTTCAGCAGCTTATGTGGCCCATCTTCCAGCAAATGTTTCTGTGCGAGCCTACATGAATTTCGACATGGTTTCACTCAATTACCCCATCACTCCTCTTACTGAGCCTATCGTTGGCCCAGGCGGCGAAATATTCGCTCCAACAAAATATGACTGGGACATTGCCATCGCAGGGGCCAATCAGAGTAACATGGAACGCATGGTTGAATGGGTGGGTGAGACCATTGAGGATGATTTGGCTTACACCCCAACAGAAGGAAACCCAATCACTTGGCAAATCGCAGAATCATGCGCATCGGACCACTGTTCCTTTTTCTCAGCAGGTTATCCAACCTTCAATTTCTTCAGTCCAGGAGGTGACATTTCCTTTTGGCAGGAATGGCACTCCCCCTCAGATACACTTGAGTTTATGACGGCCAAAGCAGGAGGCCAAACAGGAATGGAAAGCGGCTTCAACAGCCTTGTATGGTCATCAATGGATCTCTTCATTCGAGTGGACAACGCCGAAAACTTCCAAGGACGCTGGGCTGATGAAGGCAGTTCTGATTGAGTAAGCCACTGTGACTCAGGCATTACTCAGACTGATGGCTTTTCCGCCCGGGCATTGGGCTGTGAATCAACGTTCAAGATAGCGCACTCTTTGGAAGAATATTCTTGAAATATGCCCCACGGAGCCTTCTATGGATGGAGAGATTTGGGGTGTTTCAATCGATTTGGAGTTCGTTTGGCTCAACAGAAAAACCAAACATCAAGGCGGCGAGTAACACCCATCCTGTCAACATTGAAGCACGGAATAGCACGGTTTGGAAATCAACAAACCTCTCCCTAGCCAACACCACCCAGATATTGACCAAAGCCATCAAACCTGCAGCAGCAAGGAACCAGATGCCGTCCATAGGGTCGGATATTGCAAAGCAAGCAAACCAAAGTAAGGTGAGTTGAACGGTTGTTCGAGTTGTTGCTTTATCATCAAAGGTTGATGGGAATGAATGGATTCCTTGTTCCTGGTCACTATCCACATCCATCCTGGCGTAATTGATGTCAAAGGCAGCAATCCATAGAGCGACGCCAATTGAAATGGGCAGGACGGTCGGCGCCCAGAGGAACTCGGTGTGGGATGGGAATTGCCCTGTGATGGCTGCCCACCCGTGAACATCTGCGGCAATAGCTACCCAAGCCCCCGCTGGAGCGAGGCCTAAACACAGTCCGAGCCAAAAGTGGCACAACCATGTGTATCGCTTCATGTATGGGTAGATAACAAAGGCCAAGACCGGCAACCACGCCATCATGAGAGCGACCTGATTGAGCAAGCCTGCGCTCACCAAGAGCAAGAGCAAGAAAGCCCCTGCAAGGCCCCATGCTGTGCTCAAACCCATGGCGCCTGAGGCTAGATGACGATCTTTTGTTCTTGGATTCGCAGCATCAATGTCTTTGTCGATAATTCGGTTCAGTGCCATGGCAAGGCCCCTTGCCCCTATAGCAGCCAATAGGATCCAGAGTAGGTCGATACCAGGTTTAATGTTGAATTGGTCAATGGCGATGAAATATCCAACGAGCACAAATGGAAGAGAAAAAAGTGTGTGTTCAATTTTGATGAATGAAAGCACCTGCTTGATGTCCATCACACAGGCCCCTCAAATGAAAGATGGGGAGGCCATTTGTATTTAGACAACTCGGGATGCTTGGCTACTTTGGCTAGCGTATCTTCGTCGTGAAGGGTGATGGCAGGCCAGCGGCGAACCCCAAAGGCCTCTGAGGGAATGGGCGTGGTTGCATCCCAGCAGAGTCGTTCCTTGGATTCGTCAAAGGTTAAGCCCCGTCCTACATCAAAGCGAGAAGTTAGTTGCCAAAGCAAACGGCGCCGAGCCTTTGGGCCGTGTAAATCCACATCGTCATTGGTGATAAAAATCCAGCGCAAGTCCTTAGAACCCTTCAATTGCCAAATTGAATTTCGCAATTGAATAATTCGCTCCCTACGGGCTGATTCCGCGTCATCATTGGAGAGATGACCTCCCTCGAGAGGAGTCGGTGTCCCTTCGATGTGGGTTGAGACAACGAGCATGCTTCCTCGAAGCATTCGCGCTTGGACAACATTCTCAATTTCTTTCACTTCAGCGAGGTTTTCAAATTCCGGAGGTGCTTCAAGTCCCTGTCGCCATGAAGGCACATCGATACCGAACGATCCTTCGAGGGGTTCGTGATGGCTACGTGGATCGGCTCTAGGCAATGTTGTGGCATCGATAAGGAGTTTTGAATGAACGTTCTCATAGGGGCTTGCAGCCTCAAGTGAATCTGCAACCATCCCCTCAAGAATTGTCAAGTCAGTCGGTATGTGCACTTTGTCATTTAGCGCATCCAGGAAAGCTTCCAAATCCTTTGTGTTGGTTTCTTCGTCCACCATGGCCATGATCTTGAGGAACATCATTTGCCCCGCACCGAGTAAGCCCAATCCAGTTTTTCGAGCTTGGCGTGGATACCGCTGCTTTGAAGCGGCGATAGCAAGGTTATGGAACCCAGTCTCTAAGGGGAGGTGGACAGAACGAATATCACGATGTTGAAACCGAAGCACAGGCGAGAACTGACGCCCAATTGCCTCACCAAGGTAACCGTCTTCCATGGGCGGTAAGCCAACAATGGTGGCTGGCAATACTGCGTCTTTTCGAGTGGTGATGGCTGTGACATGCAAAACTGGATATTGTCCCGTTAGTGAATAGAATCCAAAATGATCACCAAAGGGCCCTTCCGTTTGGGTTTCTCCAGGTATGCAATAGCCTTCGATGACAATATCGGCTTCGGCTGGGACCATCAAATCCTGGGTGAGTGCTTTGGTGATGGGCAACGATGAGCGACCAAGGATTCCAGCAAATTGGTATTCTGAGAGATTATCTGGGAGCGGGGATATGGCTGAAAAGATTAGTTCAGGAGGTCCTCCAATGCACACTGCTACTGGCATTTTGGCACCGGGCCCTAGGGCGGCGGCATGGTCTGCGGCGTGCTTGTGAATTTGCCAGTGCAGGCCAAGCTCCTTCGGGCCGAATACCTGGGCTCTGTACATCCCGAGATTATGCTCTCCGCTCTCTGGGTCTTTGGTGACGACCAGAGGGAGTGTGACGAAATGCCCACCGTCCATTGGCCAAGTCTTAGGGATGGGTAGGCGGGTTAGGTCCAAGGGAATTCGGACACGTTGACTTGCTCCTTTCCGCTTCTTCTTCGGTGGCATAGCAAATGCATCTCGTGCGAGGGGAAGGGCTTTCCATGGTCGTTTCGTCATCGCTCCAATGTCGGGCTTCATCATTGCTACCATCCGGTCACCAATCGATGTTTCATGGGTGGCTCCTAGCGCCCGTAGTGTTCGGTCGTGTGAGCCAAAGAGGTTCATGGCAAGTGGGATGGTTGCGATGCTACCGTCGGGTAGGCGCGGTTGTTCAAACAACACTGCAGGGCCGTCATTCTTGACCAAGAGGTCGGCGATGGCTCCTGCTTCGTAGACAACATCCACGGGCCGGTCAATACGAATCAACTCACCTCGTTGCTCGAGGTGAGTCATCCAGCGTTTCAGAGTCCGCCATGCCACACCCTCCCGTGGGACTTCTTGGCTTTGAACCTCCGTATTTATTCGGCGTGCTGTTTGGGCGGTTGACGACCATCTGGACCTACCGTTTTCTTCATGTGCCTCATCATGCCTCTTCAAATTAGGAGGGGCCTGATGCGGACATGCGATGTTGTGGTGATTGGTGCGGGGCCTGGTGGTGGTTCGGCTGCACTCCATGCCTCCCGTGCAGGTTTGACGACCTTGATATTGGAGGCTGACCCAGAGGTCGGAACGCCTGTCCATTGTGGCGAATGTCTTTCCGAGCTAGCGGTTCAAAATCTAGATTTGAAAATCCCAGATCATGTCAAAGCGCTGGACGTGAAGGGCATTCGCGTCATCTTCCCAGACGGGACAGAAAAGTTGCTCACCGAAGAAGGCTATGTCTTGGAGAAGCATTTGTTTGAACGCTGGCTTTGCGATGAAGCCTCCAAAGAAGGAGCGGAATTATTGCTCCATCATCGCGTCACTTCAATGGAGAGAGTTTACAATAGCGAAAATAAATTCACCAATTGGAAAATAGACGGTAAGGGCGATGAATTCCCCATTGAATGTCGTGGTGTAATCGATGCATCTGGAGTTTCGGGTGCAGCATCGAAATTGCTCAACATGGGCGGTGATGTAGAGGTGATTGCAGGTTTCCAATACGAAATGCTCGATGTACCAAATGACGGCTATCTTGATTTCTACCTCTGGCCGAAATACTCACCGCATGGGTATGTTTGGATGATCCCCAAAGAAGGCGGGAGAGCGAATGTAGGGTTGGTTACCACCGACAAAAAAGGGGCCATCAAGTACCTTGAATCATTCATTCAGGACACCTACCTCGCCGACAAACCTACGGTCAATCCGCCATGGCGGGCCGAGGGTATCAAAATCCGTCCATTTGGAGGCACCATTCCCATCTCTGGGCCACGAACCACAACCGTGGGCGAAGGCGTCTTGTTGGTGGGTGATGCTGCTGGATTCACATCGCCTCTTTTCGAAGGGGGTTCCCACCTCGCGCTCTGGTCTGGTCGAGAGGCAGCACAAACAATGGCTCGCGCCCTTGAAGCAAACGATCTCAGCGAAAAGCGTTTGATGGAATATCAACAGGCTTGGAAAAAGGCATTTCCTCCGTATCATAAAATCCTCAAAGGAAAAACAGCCCTCTACAACTTGACCGATTCTGAAATGTCAGCCATGGCCCGATGCCTCCCCGAAGAGCTTGGAAACATGAGTCCCTTTGATAAAGTGAAAATTGGGTTGCGGTTGTTGGTACGCCGGCCATTGCTGTTCACGAAGCGAGTGATTCCTGTCCTTCTGTCCTTCGGGTATTCTCGGGCTAAATTCTTTGGCTGGTAATCTTCAATTCATAGCCCTGTTATGAGCAAAAGGCCTTGAGGGACGGAGCCTGCCCTATGGCCATGTGGGGGGTAACGCTTTGGCTGGCTTTGCTCGCTTTGGTTGTACTGATCTGGCAGCCACGGCTCCATGAACGTTCAACCACTCTCTCTTTCGCCCTTCATGCATTGCTTGCAATGCCGTTTTTCGTGCTTGCTAGTTTGTTTATCGCGAACGATACCTCGGTGCTGCACGTTGCAGCATTTGGTGGCGAAACATTGCCTTTGAAATATCGATTTGCTGCAACATGGGCCGCTCGAGAAGGCCCCTTGCTCATGTGGCTTGGCTGGATGGGGTTGCTTTCCTGGCTGTGGCGAAAGCCGTTGAAATCGGAGAATTTTGAGGTGCATGAAACCCGCTTACGTTTGTCTCACCTGATGAGTCTGACCTTGCTCCTGATTTCTTTTTCATTGGGGCCCTTCAAATCTACACCGGCGTTTTACATTGGCCCTGGGCTGAATCCATTGCTTCAGACCGATTTGATGGTCATCCATCCACCTTTGGTATTCCTCGCCTACTCCATGTGCTTACATTTGACGGCGATTGGGCTTTCATCAGCCTATTCAAATCATGAAGAGGGGTTGCAAGCAAGAATTCTGGCTGTGGCTCGCCCGGCCCTTTTTGTTGCCACGCTAGGAATTGGGCTTGGGGGTCTTTGGGCTTACCTTATTCTCGATTGGGGGGGGTATTGGGCTTGGGATCCTGTGGAAACGGGTTCATTCCTCCCCTGGCTCGCCCTTGTGATGTTGGTACATCTTCGCACACGACCAGGTTCAATTTCCTCAAGCGTTTGGGCTGGAGGGGCGATTCTCACTGGATTTTTGGCCCTCTTTGCAACCACGGTGACCAGAGCAGGTGGTGTATGGGCATCTTCGATTCACACGTTCGTGACCAACGATGCAGGTACTCAACCGGACGATGTCTTTGGGCGTCTGATGGTACTCAAAGGTGATGCTGCAGCCACAGAAGTTCTCACTTATACTGTTTGGATGCTGATTCTCATTGGATGTTGGTTCGCCGTTCAGCGGCAGGCCTTTCTCAAAACTCCAATGCATTTTCGTCACGTCTGGGTGGTAGCCCTACCGCCTGCTTTGGCGTTGATTGGTGCCGTGTTTATGAGCGGAGATGATCCGTTGTTTGACTGGACTCCTGTGCCTGAACAAATGATTGCTGGTGTCGTTTTGATTCCGTTGCTTCTTCTTGAGAGAACGGTGAAGAAAACGACCGACGACACAGATTGGACCTATCATGGTGTGACGAAGTTTCCCCTGCATGTCCTATTCGTGGTGGCCTTGTATGCTCTAACCTCTGACCTATTGCTTACGTTATTGTTCACCTCATTATTGCTGCCTCTGTATTATGCTCCCAGAGCACTCGATGCTTGGCCCTGGGCATCAGCTGGTGTGATGGCAGGATTGGCCCTTGCTTGGTCACAATTACTCACCCTGCCTGTTGCGGGCTTGGTACTGTTGGTGTTTCTTTTCCCATGGCTTGTAGCCCCTACAGACGAAACGGAAACATCATTCCATCTTGGGGAACGTCGAACCCAACTTCAGGTGGCTTTGTGGGGCAGTGTTATTCTTGTGGGGTTGTACCTTGTGTTGACCTGGGTCTTGCTCATCTCAAGCATTGATGCGGTGAATTTTGATGCCCATGAATTGTACGGTGCCCCGTTCATGGCTGGTCTGGGTGTGTGCTTTTTCCTCTACACTCGACGTCGCGATGCTTCAAAGCAGAACCTGCTCTACCTTGGAGGAGTTTCCGTGATTGCATTGCTTGGGGCCCTCTTCGCCCCCAATGCCTTGGGCGCAGATTCGGCAACTGCGATATCGTCCACTCTGACACGAGGGCATGTTGTGTGGTTGAGTATGCCCTTCCTCATTTTGGCAGTCGCTCCCTTAGGACGTGAAGTTGTTCAACAATGGCAACGGCATCGTTCGAAAGGCCTCCGCCTTTCGATTCCATTTTCTGCCCATATCGTTCACTTTGGCCTCCTTCTCCTCCTTTTAGGCCATCTTTCCACGACTGTTTTGGTGGAGCGCGGCGATGCTAGCCATCGATTAACTCTTGTCCGAGATGAAGTCATGATTCACGACGGGTTGGGGTATGAATTCACCGATGTGATTCTCCAATCTAAGGATTTGGAAGTCGGTGACGGGCTTGTAGTTGTCCACATCAACGTCTATGAAACTTCAAACGGAGAAGTTGGTGAACGCATTGGACAGGTTGAGCCAGGAATGCTTCGTTTCGATTCTCAAGGCGTTCCCCGATCCGAAGTGGATACTTTGACTCGCCTTACGGGTGATGTTGTTTTCATCTTTGACGGAAGTCAGGCATCTTCCCTGATGCAGAGTGTTCAGTCGGAATCCTTGGATGGTGTTGAATTAGTGCGCGTGACGGTGTACGAATTACCGCACTCACACATTGTCTGGCTCGGTTGGGTCACCATGATGGTGGGTATGCTGATGATTACAGTCTTGCAAGGCAACTCCAACGATAATTCACTAAATTCACCTCAAAATTCAGGCATTGAAGAAGAGTAACTACCGCCAATGGAATTATGAAGGGGGGGTTGGTCGCCGAATCATCCCCTTTGGAGGCACAACCATGGAAGAAGGAACGATTGTCCACGTAGATTATGAACTTTACAACGGTGAAAGCGGAGACCTCATTGAGACCACTCGCGAAGAAGTCGCCAAAGAACACGATAGCCATCAAGAAAACCGCACATACCAACCAATGGTGTGCGTAGTTGGAGGTGGCAACCTCATTCCAGGTTTCGAAGCAGCACTTGCTGATGCAAAAGCCAACAAGGAAACTGAAGTGACCATCGCTCCAGCCGATGCTTACGGAGAGAAGGACCCGGAGCAAATTGAAACGATTAGCATCGACAAATTGATTCGCGCAGTCCAAGACCCGAACTCACTCTACATCGGCGCTCCTGTCACCATCAACAACCGTCAGGGTCACCTTTCCTATCTCGCAGCAGGCAGAGCTCGAATCGACTACAACCACCCCATGGCTGGAAAGAAGTTGAAGTACACCTTCAAAATCGTTCAAGTCGTTGAAGGAAAAGAAGACAAGGTGATGGCTTTGCTTCAATCTAACACCGGCCACACCGATTTCGAAGTATCATTTGACAAGGAAGACCTTAGTATCGTTCTTCCACAAACCATGCTCTTTGATACCAACGCAGCCATGCTCAAATTCCGTTTGGTGACCATCATTCGTGATGCTGTCGAATGTGGTAAAGTTTCCTTCATCGAAGTTCACGAACCCCGTGGCTTTGGAGTCGAAGACGACCATGACCATGACCATGACCATGACCATGACCATGATCACGATCACGACCATTCCGAAGATTTGAGTTCCCTCTCGGTGGCTCAACTCAAAGAGCGCTGCAAGGCTGCAGGTCTGCCTGTTGGCGGAAAGAAGGCCGATCTCATCGCTCGTCTCTCTCAAGAAGAAGAATGAATCCATTTTCGTGGCGCACGTGTTGCGTTAGAACGATAGGTTGAGGCTCACTGGGCGAAGTGGAGGGCATATCATGGAAGAAGAAGCACCTGCTTCGGAAGCGGTGGAATCGTACACTTCACCACTCCCTGATGACCAATACGCTCCGGTAGAGAAGGTGATTATTGGGCTGGCAATCGGTGCGGGCCTTCTTGCGGTTGCAGGCTTGATGCTTGCATTTGATACCGTTTGGACCGATACTCTTCGCCCAATTATCTGGGAGCCAGTGGTGAGGGATGCTGGAAGTGCAGGTGATGCAGGCTATACGCCAGAAAACACCGCGATTTATACCTTCAGCATGCTTGCTAGTGTTGTTCTGCTTCAGGCCATCTTCCGGAAATGGCGACTCCCTGTGGATGAACGAATGACCTTGGCACTGATCGCTTGGGTGTGCCTCGCTCCCGTCCTTCGAGTTCTCGAAGACGCTGACTTTTTCTCATCTTCACGAGATGTGTTATTCATCTCGCCGCTCATACATTTGCACTTGGCTGCGTGGCTGATTGGTATTGCTTTGTTGAGCCATGTATTAGGTGGCAAATGGAATGGTTCTACAGGGGATGTAAACGAGGAACGTCAGCGAACCGTCATCTTCGGAGGATTGTTCATTGCGTTGGCGGCTCACTGGAATTTCCTGTACAGGCCAGCCTATGCCACACATCCAGATATTGACTTCTCCTTTGCACTCGCTGCTCTTGTTCTCTCCTGTCTCGTCCTTTGGATGACCATGGTGTACACACGAGCTTGGCCAGCCATGACTCGGGGTATGCTCGCCTTTGCCTCTGGGGCCGTAGTGTTGGGCGTTGGCCATTGGGTTCAATTCATGATTACGCCATGGGCACAAGAAAGTGGACGTGTTTCAACCGAGTTGACCTTTTGGCCAATTTGGATCGTCCTTGGCCTCCCTGCGCTGGTCTGCTGGGTGTTGTATTCCATTGGCCGGGACGATGCAATGCAATTGAAACTCACAGGCCATCACCCTGGAGTGTTGCCAAGAGAAATTAGTCTGAAAGAATGGGAGGAAAATCCAGAGCGATTTGCTTCTCATCCTGTTGAATTCCTGTCCAATAAAGCACTTCTCGCCCATCCGATGGTTCTTGGAATGGTGTTTGGCCAACTTGCAGATGGCTTTGCGACCATGATGGGTATTGACATGTTTGGCTACGGTGAAAAACATCCGGTCAGCAACGCTGTGATTCAATATGGTGGTAGAATCAACGACTCTTTGGGCATTGGATGGGGTGAAGGAGCCTGGCTCTTTGCATTGGTGAAAGCGTGTTTGGTGGGATTGATTGTTTGGCTTTTTGTTCAGATGCGCGTGGAACATCGCCAGCAACATTTCCGTCTTCTCATCGTGCTTGCAGTGATGATCGTCGGTCTCGCACCCGGTCTTCGTGACATTGGGCGCCTGATGTTGGGCGTGTGAAATCTGAACTCAACGGACGCTTCATAGGGCTTGCATGAGATTAAATGCGGCCAACCCTTCGGATTCATTGAGGGGTGAACATGGACCGATTACCAACCCGTGTGAACCGCGCAGACCCTGATTTTGCTCTTCGCAAAGCCCACAATGAATCCTTGATTGAAGTGCTCAGAGAACGCTTGGAGATCTCGTCCAATGGCGGCGGTGGAAAATACGTCGAACGTCACCGTTCCCGTAACAAACATCTTCCCCGTGAACGAATTGAACGAATCATTGACCCCGGGACGGCTTTCCTTGAACTCTCCCCCCTTGCAGCCTACGGGTTGTACGATGAGCGTGCACACGCTGCAGGGATCGTTACAGGAATTGGCATGGTTCATGGAAGGGAGTGCCTCTTCGTCGCTAACGATGCCACGGTGAAAGGAGGCTCCTATTATCCCATGACGGTCAAGAAACACATACGTGCTCAAACCGTGGCCCATGAGAATCATCTCCCATGCATCTATCTGGTGGATTCAGGGGGGGCGTTTTTGCCCATGCAGGATGAAGTCTTTCCAGACATTGGCCACTTTGGCCGAATTTTCCGAAATCAAGCTCGAATGTCCGGTGATGGAATTCCACAAGTTGCAGCAGTTTTGGGTTCTTGTACTGCAGGAGGGGCCTATGTCCCTGCTATGTCAGATGAGTCCATCATCGTCAAAGGGAACGGGACCATTTTCCTTGCAGGACCTCCATTGGTGAAAGCAGCCACTGGCGAGGAAGTAACGGCTGAAGAACTTGGAGGCGCTGAAGTTCACACCGTCCAATCTGGCGTGGCAGACCATTTCGCCGAAGATGAAGACGAAGCTCTTCGAATGGTTCGAAACGTTGTGGAGAATCTGGGGCCACGCACGCTCACAGCAGTGGCAAGTTCAGAGCCAGAACCACCCGCTCATGACGTGGAAGATTTACTCGGGCTGATTCCTGCTGACAACCGCACCCCCATCGATGTCCGTGAATTAATCGCACGAATCGTAGACGGTTCGCGTTTCCACGAATTCAAAGCCAGATATGGCACCACGCTGGTTTGTGGGTTTGCACACATCCACGGCCATAAGGTCGGTATTGTGGCCAATAACGGAATTTTGTTTTCTGAATCATCATTGAAGGGTGCTCACTTCGTTGAACTATGTGGTCAACGAGGCATTCCCCTGGTGTTCCTACAAAACATCACTGGATTCATGGTCGGCCAAGCTTACGAAGCAGGAGGCATCGCCAAAGACGGAGCCAAATTGGTTACGGCAGTTTCGTGTGTGAGTGTTCCGAAGTTCACCGTTATCGTTGGAGGGTCCCATGGTGCTGGAAATTACGGGATGTGTGGCCGGGCTTACGACCCCCGTTTCCTCTTCATGTGGCCCAACAGCCGAATCTCAGTGATGGGAGGGCCTCAAGCGGCAGATGTTCTGGCTACTGTCAAGCAAGATCAACGAGCTCGTGAGGGCCTGCCTCCCCTTGAAGGCGATGAACTCGAAGAATTCCGCCGCCCAATCTTAGAAAAATACGAAACCGAAGGTAGCCCGTATTACTCGACCGCACGGCTGTGGGATGATGGCATCATTGACCCACGCGATACTCGTGATGTACTCGGGCTTTGTCTTGCATCCGCAAGGAATGCACCAAATCCCGACAATCGTTATGGCATATTCAGAATGTGATTTACCAATACGATATTTAAAATTACAATTGGAGAAATAGACATGAAAATCATGGATAACCCGCCCTCAACGACCTTTATCGATACCAAGATCGAGGGGTCAGTTGTTCGTCTGACTCTGAATCGGCCAGAGAAATTCAATGCCCTCAATGTGGAAATGATACAAGAGATTATTTCTGTCCTTGAATGGACATCTGAGCGCAGTGCAGGACGACAAAACGCTTTGCACGATGTTCATGGCCAAGCCTACCTAAGGGTCCTCGTACTTTCTGGCAACGGCCGGCATTTCTGTGCTGGAGCCGATATCAACATGATGAGGGATGCTGGAGCCAACACTCCTGAAGAGAATCGCCGAGATTCTGAACGACTTGATCGTCTGTTCAATGGATTGTGGGCTCATCCTTGCTTCACCATAGCGGCGATTCAAGGTGTTGCTCTTGGTGGTGGGGCAGGATTGGTTTCCTGTTGCGATTATGTGGTGGGTGCTCAAAACACTCGCCTTGCCCTCTCAGAAGCAAAACTCGGCATACTTCCAGCCGTTATTGGACCCTATGTTTATCGGCGATTGGGGTCGAGTGCATTTCGTCGTCTTGCCATGCAGGCAAGCCGTGTTCAATCCGATGAAGCACTTCGAATTGGCTTTGTTGAACAGATAGTCGAAACACATGAAGAACTCGACTCGGCCGTGCAAGCAATGGTTGATGAAGTTCTTACGACGGGTCCTTCCGCTGTAACTCTGGCAAAGGAACTCACTCTGGGCTTTGATCGATGGACGGGTTCAGATGAAGCATTGCGGCAGTGGACGTTGGATTTCACCAGTACCATGAGGGGATCGAAAGAAGGCCAAGAAGGCCTCAGCTCTTTCCTTGAGAAGCGATCACCAAACTGGAAACCAGAAGATAACGCGTGAGGGATTTCATGATCGCGAAGGTATTGGTGGCAAATCGTGGTGAAATCGCCTGCCGGATTCTTCGAGCATGTCAAGAAGCGGAGATAGAGACCGTTGCAGTCTGTGCGCCTAACGACCTTGAGAGTATGTTCGTTGAGATGGCAGACGAAGTGGTTGTTCTTCGGGGTGACAGCATTGGTGAAACCTACCTCGACCACACTCAAATCATTCAAGCCGCCTTGGATACTGGTGCTCATGCCATTCATCCAGGTTTTGGTTTTCTTTCCGAGCGCGCTGATGTTGCACGAGCGGTTGTCGACGCTGGACTTGTTTGGGTTGGGCCACGGGCTGAAGCGATCGAACAGATGGGAGACAAGATGACGGCTCGACAAACCATGCGCAAAGCGGGCGTCCCAGTCATTCCAGGGGAAGAAGTGGAGTCCATCGATGAAGATCAAGCCATGTTAGAGTTGGAAGAAGCAAGCACAAGGGTGGGATATCCATTGTTGTTGAAAGCTTCCAGTGGCGGTGGTGGAAAAGGCATGCGTGCTGTAACCAACCCATCAGAATTTCACGAAGCTGCTCGTGCAGCGCGAAGAGAAGCCGTTGCAGCTTTTGGTGATGGCCGCATTTACATCGAACGATTGCTCAGCGGCTCGAAACACGTTGAGATTCAAGTTCTCGCAGATAGCCACGGAACGACCATTCACTTGGGTGAACGAGAATGCAGTGTCCAGCGAAGACATCAGAAAGTGTTTGAGGAAGCCCCATGTGCCACGCTGACACCAGAATTGCGTGATGCTATGGGTGATGCAGCAGTTGCTGCAGCAGAAGCCGTCGCGTACGAAGGTGCAGGTACTGTTGAATTCTTGCTGGCTCCATCAGGAGAATTCTTCTTCCTTGAGATGAACACACGCATCCAAGTTGAGCATCCTGTGACTGAATTAGTGACCGGTGTTGATATTGTTCGTGAACAGTTGCGTATTGCGTCTGGCGCTCCAATGTCGTGCGGCCCCTTGAATTTGCGAGGTCATGCCATTGAGGTCCGACTTTACGCCGAAGATGCTGCCAATAATTTCCTGCCAGCCATCGGCCCTCTGGCCGTATTCCAGCCACCTCAGGGGCCAGGGATACGCCTCGATACAGGCGTGCGCGAGGGCGATGATGTGACGCCTAATTACGACCCAATGTTGGCCAAATTGATTGTATGGGCGCCGTCCCGAGTAGAAGCCTTGCAGCGAATGAGGCGGGCTTTGGATGAATTCGTGATTCTTGGTACGACGACAAATATCCGCTTTCTGCGTGAGTTGTGTGATGTTCAAGCTGTCATTGAAGGCACGACCACTACGACAACGATCGATGATACATGGCCAAATGGATGGCAACCTTCTGAAAATCAATCCATAGAAGAGGCCTCGTTATTGATGGCTGCCATGGGAGAAACTCTTGGTTTACACCGAGTTCATCGAACCGGTGGCGAGGTGTCAGGTTCAACAGGACCTCCAAGTCCATTTGCTACGCTTCAAAGGAGGTATCCCTGATGCAACACACTTTCTCGTCCCCTGATGGGCCAATTGAAGTGACCTTGGGGAAGGACGATGGTGCCTTTGCATTGGCTGGTCACCGTGCCATCCTGATTGGCGACGGTAGGTTGCGTGTGACACTTGGCGATGGGCGAATCATGTTTGGGCATGTTGCAAAAGTTGGTGACGTGTGGTGGGTCGCTCTTGGCGGCCACACTTATCGTTGGGAGCGCATGGAGGCGGGCGCATCTGCTGGTGGCAATGAAGGGGGGCTCATCGCTCCCATGCCAGGAAAGGTGTTACAGGTCTTGGTAAAAGTTGGGCACACGGTTGAGGCGGGCCAAGCATTGATGGTGCTAGAAGCCATGAAAATGGAACACCGAATCGTTGCACCATCCGATGGTATTGTTACAATGATCCATTTTGCTGATGGAGACCAAGTTGAACAAGGAGCCTCGTTACTTGAAATTGAGGCCGAGTCAGAGTAATTTTCAATTGGGAATTTAATTTTCAAATTGATAAATGGGATGAAAATGGTTCCGCATTGGCCAGAAGGCTGTTACGTGCTTTCTAAACAGGCGGTTATAAGCAATGAGTTTGTGCAAAAATCATGCGAAATCCTTTCATGATGTTGACTGATTACAGTGTAACAAAACCAGTTCAGGCTTTCTCAGCGATTATATTCGCGGTCCTGCTTCTTGCCTCTGGGGCCATGCACCTTGAATTTGACAACAGTGAAGACGGATTTTTTCCCGATGACCCAAGCGTCGACCTTCTCTTAGAAGTCGAAGAAGAATATCGTTCCAACATTGATTTCATACGCGTGATTGACGAAATAGAGCCAGAAGGCATGCTCAACGCATCCACATGGGGCCAGTTGTCAATCGTTGAAGCAGCATTACTCAATGACTCATCGTTTGAACCCTATCACTATCCGTTATTCGGTGCCCAAGCCAATAACGGTCCGGCTTCCAACGCCATGCAGTGGTTCAATTACCAAGATGAAACAACAGCACAGACTTGGCTGGTGCCGTTGCAATCGGCCATGATCGAGGTCTTAACTTCGGATTCAAACAACCTCTCCATCGCTTTGAGTAATCTCTCTGCGGCCTCGGTAAATGTGCCGACAGTTGAGCTCGTAACTCCTGAACGACTCTTAGGTTGGGACGTTGGAGTCCCCGCTGAGTGGTTGCCCAGGCTTGATTCTGGGGCGAACCTGTCCGAGGAACTTGGCGCCCTTAGTGGCCAATTGGCAGGTGCATCAGAGGGGCGCACTCCCAGCGAAATAGGAACCATTCTCGCCGTAACTGGGCCACTTCAGGGTCAAATTGGTCCACTCATCGGCCTGCAAACAGTTGATTTCCGTTCAGCAATTCTATCGTGTTTGCCAGCAGACGATGCATCGAATCCATGGGTTTCAGACGGGCCAGTATTGGTGACATTGGTGGTAACCAGCGAGCCATTGGATTATGATTATGAAATCTTAGGAGATGTGCAAGAAGACCTCACTCTCTGGGCGGAAAACTTCCAGAGCACCATCATTGAAATCACAGGTGATGATGATATACGAACGTTTTCATTTGCACAATTTTCGTCCAATTCATCCGCTACGATTGGAAAAGAAATCGGTATGCTTACAAGTGCTGCCATGCTTCTCTTAGGTTTGATTTTGTGGTTCAATTTCCGAAGTAAACGAGAGACTGCCTATGTACTTGGGCTGACGGTTTTCGCTATTCTGGCGACTTACGGCCTTTCAGGTTGGTTGCAATACTTTGGAGTCAACATGACGTTCAATGCAGCAATGAATTCTATCCCAGTCTTACTCCTGGCCATCGGGGTCGATTACGGGTTACACGTGGTTATCCGGATTAGAGAAGAGCTACAAAACGAAGAAGAAAACCACCCACTTGGTCGACAGACATTGAGAGATTTTGACCTTGAAATTCGACGTAAAGCTATTCGTCAAGGAACCATCTTGACCTCTATTGCTCTCCTGATTGCCATCTTTACAGACATCGTTGGGTTCCTTTCCTTCCGATTTTCCAGCCTTGCCTTCCTCCAAGTATTCGGGACCGTGATCGCTATCGGTTTGTTTTTCATCTACGTCCTGAGCATATCGGCCCTCCCAGCACTGATGCTCATATTGCCACCCAAGCGTTTGCCCCTCGATAAGGCCAGCAAAATTGCTGTGGGTCCGATCAGCAACAACATTGCAACGCTTTCCGAACGCCCCACACTCGTTGGCGTGCTTGCCGTCCTCCTATTGGTGCCGATGTTCTTTGGGTTCCAACAACTCGAGGTAGCCTTTGAGCAGCGAGATCAACTCGATACCAGCATCCCTGTTGTTCAAGATTTCTTGCTAATCAGTGACGACTTCGGCACCAGTCGTTCACCACTTTACATCGTATTGGATGGAGACATCATGTCCGATGAGGGAAGGGATGCATGGTTGAAGGCCTCTGCAGGAATTTCCACACTCGATGAAGTCAATGGTGTTCCCAACGGTTTGTGGGACGCTCTCGAACAGGCACGTACCCAAGACGTGGGCCTCAACGCCCTTTTGTTATCGGTTGAACAAGGCGATGAAGGAGCATGGCAATCCCTCGAGAGTTGGGCCATGAATAACAACACAGGAATTGAATTGACAAAGAGTATGTTAGCACGTGACGGTGAGCAAACAGTGATTTCATTCCAGGCTGATACACTGGATTGGGCAGCAACTGTTGACCTTGCAGCTGCGATTGATGATGCTTTAACTCTCATGGGGGATGACATTGAAGGCGACTACACACTTCGTCTCAGCGGTCGCAGTTTGATCAATGCACAAACCACAGCTGATGTTGCCACGGCTTCCATTCAATCGACAGCGATTGTTGCTGGTGTGATTTTATTGATGCTCATTGGCATTCACTCCTCTCGAAATCAAAGCATTGTCGAAGGCTTGCAGCGTGGCTTCGTTTCTTGGATTCCTCTGATGATGGTCGTGGTATGGGTCTACGGTTTGATGGGCTTTACAGGCTACAACATCAATTCCCAAACCGTGACGATAGGAGCACTATCACTGGGCCTAGGTGTTGACTATGCTGTGCATTTCACAACACGTCTTGAAGAAGAAGCCGTCCATCGGCCCTTTGCGTCATCTCATGATTGGGTCGCTCGCTCTACAGCAACGACTGGGCGGGCGATGGGTGGTGCTGCCTTGACCACAGCTGGTGGTTTCGCCGTCCTCAACCTCTCAGCTTTGCTACCATTGCGATTGTTTGGTCAAGCCTTTGTCGTGGCCATTGGTCTTGCACTGCTCTCAAGCCTTCTCATCTTGCCTGCCCTTTACGCTCCGTTCTTACGGCGTGATGCTCGCGCAGCACAATCCAAACATGAGGGAGAGGAATGAATCGTAAAACCGTCTTTTGGTTCACGTTTCTTGTAGGACCACTCGTCCTGTTGTCCTATATTCGCGGCGTCAATGCAGTACCCGATGCCTCGGTCTATTGGGGGGGAGTTCCATCTGGGATGCAGACCCTTATCGTTCCGTGGATGTTTGTTGCAGCAGCAGGGTATCTTCTCATGCTCTACCAGTTCTTTTCAGGGTGGACAGAGGAAGATGTCGCTAGTCTGAATTGGCCAGGTAAGTCTCCCGACGGACAAGGAACGAATCGGTTGATGTTGCTCTATGCTTCCTTTCTCGTGTCTTCGATGCTGTGGATTGATGCCACCCGCTGGCACATAGAGGGCCCCTCCTTCTTCACAGCAGCCATTGTCATTGGCATCTTGGCCATCGCAGGTATTGCATCGGTAGGTTTTGGGGTGCTGGCATGGAGCAGCCGTGGCCGTTTGGAGAATGCCAATCGGGTGATGATTGGTTCAGTGATGCTTTCCATTCAGTGCACCTTTTGGGATGCGATTTATTGGACTCTCATGTTTCCCTGGTAGGAACAGTGTTTGAAATAGGGTTTGAGATACATGCATGGCATGAAGAGTGGACCCCTACAATCAATCGTGATACTCTGCATGTTTGTGCTTTCAGGCTGCACTGCACCTGTAGAGGTGATCTCACCTCCAGTTGAAAGCACAGCGGCAGAACCTCTTCCCACTTTCCTCTCCTTTTCGGCATCCACCTTGGAGCGAACCGTAGATCAAGGTGATCAGCATGACCTTCGAAACAGTTTCGAGGGCCCTATTCTCTTGATTTGGGTGGCCGCTGGATGCAACGGCTGTCATGACTGGACGGATATGGTCCGAGAGGGACTTCAAAATGGAAGCATAGACAACTCTACCAATATTGTTTCAGTTCACCGATATGCCGAATTTGAAAGCAAAGAATCCGTGATGAACGTCTATGGGGATAACAACAGCAGCCATTACGCACCGTGGCCAGTTCTCATGCCAACCCCTTCCACTCGAGTCATCAATGCGTCCAGTGGACGAATGACCGACTTTGGATTGTATGAGGCTTTTGATAATCCAGTGACTCCAACAATTCAAGTGATTGATGAAGCCGGGCGGCTTGCTTGGACATCCAAGCATTACTGGGCCAATAGCACCGTTTTGGACGAAGCCTTGAACATCATGGAAGGTGGAGGTGAATAACATGGTCTCAATGATTGACGCCCTGTTTTGGTTTTCCAGCCTATACATTCTGCCATTCTGGTTGATGATGTGGTTTGCACCAAATCACGCCAGAACCAAGCAAATGATGAGCAATGAATGGCTCTTCCTCGCACCACTGTTGGTCGCTTACAGCCTTGCCGTAGCCCCTCATGTATTGGACATTCTTTTGGCTTTCAGTAGCGAAATGCCAACACCTGAATCAGTCGTTGAAATGTTTGATGAAGACGACATTATACTTGTCGGCTGGTTGCACTTCTTGGCCTTTGACTTACTTGCAGGACGATGGACATGGCAGCGTTTGACAGAGCACCAGCAGCCGATTTTTGTGACATTACCCGTGCTGTTTCTCAGTATGATGGTTGCGCCTTTGGGATGCCTTGTTGGGATGCTTGTGACTCAAATTTCAACAGAGCCACCTTCTCAACTTTGAATCGAAGTCGGTTCAGTTGGTCGAATCCGTCAGCTTTGAGGCTTGTATGGCAGCTCCTAGCGCTCCAGCATGTTGGCCATGGATGGCCTTTGAGAGCTGAAACTGATCCGAAAATAAAGATCCCAGGTCACCCCAATGTTCTGTGATCCCTCCCGATACAATCACTGTGTCTGGCTGAAACCATTCGTAAAAGCACTCCAATGCTACTTGAAATTCATCAACCCATTGTCTCAATGTCAATCCATTCACGGCCCTTGCCCGGCCCGAGGCATGGTCTTCGAGTGACCCTTCCTTGAATGGGTGTGGTTTCAATCCATATTCCAGATTGGGTTCTAAGGTACCATGACGATGAATAGTGGTACCAATGCCGGTTCCAACTGTGAGCGTCAGAACAGTTCCTTTGACGCTCTTGCCAGCTCCATGAGTGACCTCTGCTGTGCCAACAGCATCTGCATCGTTCATGGCGACGATATCATTCATTCCGTCAATTCCAATCTCTGCAGATAAATCCAACCCAATCCATGCTTTTCCGAGATTTGGAGCGGTCTTCACAACACCCTTTTCCACTGCCCCAGGGAATCCAATACCGATTATGCCGTTCCAATTCATCCCTCTTATTTCTGAACGAATGTTTGGTAAAATTGCAGTTGGGTGAACACCATTGGTGTGATGCCGCTGGATAAAATCGGATTGCAACACTCCAGTCGTGCAATCAAAAATGCCGATTCGAAAACCGCTCCCACCGATATCAATGCCCATCGATTGAACCATTGCGATCACTTCATTCCAATCGTGACTTGGCTTCAAGAATGGCTTCGACCAACGGGGGGAAGGTTGTCCCATGGGGCAGAGGTGACTGCACATCAGCAATCGCTGAGAGTTCGGGAAATGCACCCCCAACCGCAACCGACCATCGGGAGAATTCAAACATGGAGAGGTCGTTTGGGGCATCGCCAACGCACAAAACATCGTCTGCGGACCAGCCCATTCGCTCAAATAAATCCTGGAGGCCTTGGCCTTTGCTGATCACGGGGTCCATGATGTGAATAGCGAATCCCGTCCGAACAACGGAGAGATGCGACCATTCACTGTTGCTCATGCATTCCTCAATGGCTTCAAGGTCTTCTGTAACTTTCAAGCACCATTCACTCTCTCTCCACTGATTTGTCTCGATTCCCTTTGGGTCAAGTCCATCGATTTGAGTGGCCAACCAATTCGCAGCCGTCCTTGCTTCTTCACCCGAGGCTCGAAGTAAAGGGCCATCCCAAGAAGTATCCCAAATGACACCCCCATTTTCACAACACAACGGTCCAGTCAATTGCAAAAAACGCCATAGCCCGTAGGCGATGGCTCGGACATTACCCGTGCTCAAAACAACAGGGATTCCATTGGCTTCCAATGTTTGAAGGGCTTGGATGGCCTCAACGGAAAGTCGTTTCTTTCCATCGGTAATGGTTCCATCGATGTCAACGGCCACAATCTTCGGGCACCACTCGCTTGGTAGCCATTCCATGGTTTGGCCATCGCTCGTGGTTCTTTGAAGATTCGCACCATCGATGTCTGACCCATCTCAAGAAGGCGAGACTTGATGAATCACCATCAAGTGGAAGTCTTATGGCAGCAGGAGGTGACGATGAAGTCTTCTTGTCGCTAGAGGATGATGAGGTTGTAAAATCAGCCGTAAAACCATCCAAACCAGTGTCTAAAACTGAACCCGTAATGGAA
The DNA here is from genome assembly GCA_022426155.1 of Candidatus Poseidonia sp. Taxonomy (GTDB): domain Archaea; phylum Thermoplasmatota; class Poseidoniia; order Poseidoniales; family Poseidoniaceae; genus Poseidonia. Next base: position 137,168 of record JAKMEE010000022.1, read on the forward strand.
GACACATCGTACTTGGATGCCGAGATTCTCGACACCTCCGTCACACAATTACCTTCGGGTACCTATGAGGTCACATGGCCTTTGCTTGGAATGGACTGCCCAGATTGTGCTTCAAAGGCCATGGGGGCGCTCTCAAATATGAAGCAAGTTACCGAATCAATGGTTTCAGCAACTTCTGGCGATGTTCGGTTGAGCATCAATTTGGAAGCAGGGCCGCTCGCTGAAGTTTCCTCAGTACTCCGTTCGCTCGGACATGCACCCAATATTGAACATCACGAGTTGGTGGGTGTGCGTGCGAAAGCTGTGGCTCATCGGAATGCGGTTCCCCTGCAAAAACTTGAACGTTTATTGCGCCAACAACCTGGAATTCTCGATGCTGAAGTGTCGGATGATGATCGCATTTTGGTTCAGCTCGTCTCTCAAGCCAATGCATCCTTGCTCAAGTCTCGCGATGAAGCGATGGAACACATCATTGGGACCGAACCGAAGTATTCCGTGGCTCGTTCCAATCGCCTCCGGCCAGATCAATGGAGATTGATCGGAGGAGGCATTGCCCTACCAGTTCTTTTGCTTGTGATTCTGGCAGAAATATTTGGGTTCCATGGCTCAATTCTCGCAGCCATAGCTATTCCGGGTGTATTACTCGGAGGTCTTCAAATGTTCAGAGAAGCACTTGCTTCGCTCAAGAACAGACAAATGGGCTTCCAAGTGCTCACCAGCTTGGCCGTGATTGGGGCCTGCGTACTAGGCATGTGGGAAGAAGCCCTGATCGTGGCCATCCTCGTAGCCTTCACTGCTCACCTCGAGGGCGATGCCCTCTTGAAAGCCAGAGAGGCAATGCAAGGCGGTCTTGACCGATTGCCTCGAACAGCTCGGAAACTAACAGAAGAAAATGCTTTTTGCGTTGATGACATTGTAGTTCCCGCACAGGGGATCGCTTTGCCCATGGCGGGTGTAGTCATCGGTTCATTGGCGATGGCTCCAACAAATCAAACCACTCAGAGCGACACAGAGATGGTTCCCATTGACCTTGTTCACCCAGGGGATAAACTCGAGATACGAAGTGGAGAACTCATCCCTGCCGATGGACGCATCATTGAAGGCAAAGGTGGTTTGGACAAAGCTCCGCTTACTGGTGAATCGGTCCCTGTTGAAGTCGGAATTGGAGATGTCATTGAGGCAGGTTTGGTATTGGCTCGTGGACCAGTCGTGGTGGAAGTGTTGGCTGTGGGTGCCCAAACCCGCCTATCGGGGCTTATAGATGCGGTTCACTCATTCCGCGAAACCCCACCCCGCCTACAAAGCGGGATCGAGAAATTTACCGCCATTTGGGTGCCCTTTGTTCTGTTCGGGGCCTTTGCGGTATGGTATTTCATGTTCCCTGAGGATTGGAAAATCATCCTCCTACTTTGGGTTGTATCATGCCCCTGTGCGCTTCTCTTAGCGACGCCAGTCCCTCACGCAGCAGCTCTTTCAAACGCGGCACACAAAGGAGTCATCGTACGGGGTGGTGATGTCCTAGAGCGCATGGCCCGAGTAAATCACGTCCTCCTTGACAAGACAGGTACGCTCACATCAGGACGTCCAACCGTTGGTTCGGTTGTGATGGGGAAGAAACGTCAACTCAAGTCCGCATTGCAATTGATGATGGGACTTGAATTACGTTCATCTCACCCGTATGCATTGGCAGTTGTTGATCATTGCACGAATGAAGGCATTGAAGCAGCAACCTTGAGTGAATTAGCCGATATTGATGCCGGGGTGGAGGGGCTTCATGGAAAGACCAAGGTGTCATTCATTCGCCCAGACAAGGCCTCAAGTTTGGGCATTGAAGTCGAACCGGAATTGAAAGCGGCCTTCGAAGATGCTCAACAACTCGGTCATGGTGCAAGCATGCTTGTTAAGGATGGGGTAGGCATTGCTTTGATGACCTTTATTCACGATGATACTCGTGATGGTGCAGATGAATTGATTGCTGAGATGTACAAACGAAACATCAACGTTGAAATTCTATCTGGTGACCACCAAAGTGCAGTTTCGGATTTTGCACGCTCTGTAGGTTTGCCTGAATCAGCTGCACATGGGGGCCTGAGTCCAGAAGCTAAGGTTCAATGGGTCAAGGGGCGCTCAGCCTCGCATGTTACTATGATGGTTGGCGACGGGTTCAACGATGCAGCAGCGCTTGCTGTTGCAGACGTTGGAGTGGCCGTCGGAACCGGTGAATCGGTGAACCTTGAGGCAGCAGACATTCTCATTCCAGGAGATGACCCTCGCATGTTGACCGATATGGTGGATTTGGCAAGAAAGGCTCAACGAACACTGACTCAGAATTTGTTTTTCTCTGTGGCTATTACACTGACATTGGTCTTCGCAGTTATCAATCAATGGTATGACCAATTATGGGTTGGTGTTTTGATCCATGAAGCCTCGGTTATTCTCGTCATTCTCAATGGGGCGCGTCTTGCCCAAAACGGTCAGGCCATCCCCTTGCTCATAGAGACGCTACGGACGATGGTTCAAGATACAAAGGAAGCATTTGCTTCGTTCAAAGCCCGTTACCTAAGCCAAAAAGCCGACTCCACTTCGGCTTAATTCTCGCGACATCTTCAAACCCTCCAGCGTTCTCTTCGGTTTGGGTGGGAGTATGGCGAGAGTACGAGGAGACCCCATCACGACGGCACTTGCCCATCCAACTCGTCGTGCAGCCTACCTTCAATTGGCAGGAATCGATGAGATGAGTACCGTCCAGCTTCAGGCTGCAGTCGGCGTTGACCGATACAACCTGTATCACCACCTCAAGAAACTCAAATCTCTTGGCCTCGTTGAAAACCATCGTGACGCAGGGCGCGCTCGTTGGTGGAGAATGGCTCAACGCGTCGCCCTTCCCGAATTACTTGAAGCGCAACCTAACTCCACACCATCATCCAAACCGATTCAAACCACAGCAGGAGAAACTTCAGCGGCTCTTGAGATTGATGAAGAAGGTCGTGATATCGTGGTTCTCCAATTGGAAGGGTCACGGGACCAGGTGAGTGCAAAGCAGCTCATTGAGCGCCTCGCAAACGAATTCGGTTTGGAAGTTGATTTGTCATGGAATTTTATTCCTGAAAAGTTGGTTTTGTATTCCAAAAAGCGATGACATTTGGAGGTTATTGGCATGAGTGATGAACATGTGGTTGAATCTAAAATTCAACCACCTGCCTTGTCTTGCCCAAAGTGCAACGGCATGCTCCCTATGAAATTAGGAGAAGTAACCTGCAAACTTTGTGAGGCCCGTGTCCGCATTGATCATGCTCAAACACGGAAAAACTGGGCTCAAGAAAAGCTGAGTTGCCCAGAGTGTTCCAAAGTTCTCATCGCTGGGGTCGACCAACGACCTGCACAGCTAAAATGCGGGTCTTGCGAGACCTACTTCACCCTCGCCGAACAAACTCCTCGGGTTGAAATTACTTGCCCTGGATGTGAACGCAACCTTCGAATGAAACGCCGACCTGGAGAGCGTAGCATTGAATGTCCAGCTTGTGAGACATCCTTCAAGGTCAAATTTTGAGTGATGGACTCTCATACCTTGGAAACCCCTTTCGCTCTATTTGTTAAGGTGACAAAATCGCTTGACGCGTCGTTTATTCTTCGCGTTCCTTATGTATGAAGAGACCAGCATGAACAAGTGGATGGGATTCCAATGAATGTGAGCGAAAGCCACGCGAGTGAGGCTGTGGAAGCAGCACAAATGAAACGTGAGAACACGGAGCGTGTCACACTCGCTTCATTGAGATCTCAATTCACAGCCACCTCTACGACCAGTCTTGATGCAGCTCTTGGTACGCAGGCCAGATTCCGAGATGAAGAACGCCTTCGTGCAGATTTACGCCGTGAGCGACGTTTGAGGCAACAAGCCATCACCGAACGCGTTCATGCCATGCAGAAAGCCATGGCCAACGACCTTGCAACTCAACATGAGATGACATTAGATGGTCTGGAGCGTGATTTGCGCCAATCGATGGAATCTGAATTGGAGTTACTCGAGAAACAGGCTTTGGCCCAAGAAGAATCTCGCATGCGTGACGAATTGGATCTTCGATTGCATCGCCAAGTCGAGGTACTCCGTGATCAGCACGAGGTTGAACAGGAACTACGCCTAGAAGAGCGGAAAAAAGAGATCAAAGCAGGGATCGAATCTGAGCTTCAAGGGGAACATGAACGCCGGGTGTCCATCCAAAAAGAACGCCTTAATTTGGAATATAATCAAGAACTACAACATCGATTGAGAGAAATCGAAGCCAATCTCGCACAAGAGATGGAAGAACGCTTCCAAGAGATGGAAGAACGAGAGATCTCACGTCTTGAAGATGGCCATGCTGCTTTACTCTCTGAGCGAGAAGATCAACTTCGCCGAGGAATACGTACCCGCCTGGAACAACAACTTCGTCAGCGACTTAAGCAACGTGAAGCCCGCCTCAAAGTTGAATTCGAACGCCGAAGTTTGCGTTTGGAAGAAGACATCGCTCAACAACTACAATCAGAAATCGAGCATCAGCTTCGCAAAGAAACAGATGAACTTGAAGAAAATATGCGTGATGATGTAGAACTTGCCATTGCTAAGCGCCGAGATGAACTTCGAGTTGAGATTGAACACCAACTATCAGAGCAACAATCCACTAAGATGGCTGAACGAAAATCACGCTTGAAAGCCAAGTATGATTTGACATTTAGCAAGGCAGTTGAGGATATTTCTAAGACCCTCCAATCTGAGATAGAGGCTGAATTGGGGCATAGGATGGATCACGAATTCACAGCATATCGTAATGCACGTGAGGCTGAAATCCAAAACCGATTGTCTCGTTTCAGATACGAACGTGAAGCCGAACTGCGGGAGCAACTCGAAGCACAACACACCGTTTCTAAGCAAGATTGGGAAGAACGTCTTGATCTTGAATTCCAATCAAGAGAAGCCGCCGCCCGTAAAGCGATCATGTCGGAAGTTGATGCAGGGCTACGCAATGAACGCTTAACTCATGAAACCGATCTCGATCTTCTCAAAGAAGAAACCACCCTAGAATTAGAGGTCGATATGGAAGACCGCTTGAGGGAATTCAAATCTCGAAAGGAAGAAGAAGTTGCCACGCAACTTGAACGTCAACTCGACAAGCGAGAAGAGATCATGCGCAACAAAGCGCTCATCGATGTTCGCAAGCGTGAGGCCCAAATTCGTGCCGAGATTGAAGCCCAACTTGGTCTCAAGCGTGCAGAAATTCGTGACAGGCTTAAGGGACTCTCAGAGAAGATGGATTCCTTCAAGGAAATGGCTGAAGAAAAGATGCGGGACGCTGTCACGCAACAGATCCAAGGCGAAATCGACATGGATGAAGGAGAACTTCGAACACGTGAAGCTGAATACAGCGCCCTTCAATCCACCGACACTCGGGCAGAAAAGAGGCAGAAATGGATGCAATCCATTTCAGGTCAAGCCCCTGCTGCATTTGGTTCAGGTGCCATGGACCCATCTGCGCTTGGGGCACGTCCCGATGGGCTGGGAGCCGCTGCTGGCCGGCCCATGCGAGGGTTGATGGGAGAACAATCTCAACCAGAACCTCGTCTCGGTCTCGGTGGCATGCGAGCGCCAATGACCAGTGCAAAGCCATTGAGCAACACAGCACAATCAACGCCTCAAGTCCATGCTGTACGCACACCAATCGCAACACCCGGATCGTTACCACAGCCTGTTCGTAATGTGAGGCAACCAATTGCTTCACCAGTCATCACGCCACAAGAAGATACGGCTATTGATGAACTCTCTACAGTAGAAGAGACAGCAGAAGAGAACTTTGTGGAATCATCGCAAGAGGAGATAGAATCCGTTGTTGAAGAGGTTGCGGAGGATATCATTGATGAAATTGAGGAAGTTGCTGCTTCTGAGTTTGATGAGATTGAAACCCTCGAGCCCGAATTGCCTTCTGAAGAAGCAGTCATTGAGCATCCAGAGCCTGTCAATGACGAGGAACCCGTTTTACTTCGACCAGTGAAAGGCGTCCTGGCTCCCGCCAATGAGAATGAAACTTTGGAAACCACAACAATCACACCGGTTGGCCCGACATTGATTCCAACAAAACGACGTGGTCCTCCCCCCTCTAAAACCGCTCAACTTCGGCCAGTAAAGGGAACGCTCAATCCTCTGAAGATCGCTCCAGCAAAGAAATTGCGACCAAAGACTGACGAAGACGAAGACTGAATATTGCTCCTCTGGCGTGAAGAGCAGAAGTGCGCGTGGTTCATATCTAACAACAATGTCCTATCGGCATGAACAGAGGCTCCAGTATCGCAATGGCGCTTATTTTCTTTCTCCAAGTGACCGTTGCCGTGACGGCAAATTCCACCCTTCCAGTGATCACAGATGGGGGTCAGACGGATGAACTCAACAAGGAACTTATCCATTGGACGGTCACAAATTCAGGAGATGTGATTACTGTTGGGGCTGATGGAAACGTCAGTTTGAATGCCTTGAACAATGGAATACTTTCGACTCAGTGGACCGTATTTCTCTCAGTCAATGCAAATTCGGCACGGGTTGATAATGCCGGAGAACTGATTGTCGTCGCCCACCAAACCGGTGTTCAAGTGGTTCAAATTAGTTCGCAGAGTGTGTTCCAAACCATCAATACAACCAATCCGGTTGATGACGCCTCCTTTGACCATCAAGGGGACTTATGGATTGCTCAATTTGCAGGCAAGCGGATGGCAACTGAATACGACACCAATGGCCTCACGGGTTCAACCTCTCCAGTCATTACCTCAGGTATCAGTGCATTTGAGATATTGTCTGATGGCCGTCTGGTTTTAGCTTCCTATGACAAGAAGATCTATGTCACGTCAAATTCAGGTGATTTACTCACGACGCTCACCGAACCAACCGCCATTATTGGCAGTCTTGAAGAAACTTCAGATGGAGTTCTCCTTGCCGGGTCCAACGGAGGAACGGTCCACAAATACGATACCAATTCTTGGGCGACCAGTTCGATGAGCCTTTCTCATGGCAAACAGGTGGTTTCAATGAATCATCGCGGAGATTTCATGTTTGGTATTGGAGCAAAGCAAGGGGAAATCAGCTTCATCAATTCCTCCACCTTAGCCGAAATTGAAACCTATACTGGGTCTGGTAATGTCATTGGTTACCTCGCAGAATTCACTGGACAACTCTACATTGCAGGAACCAGCCCAACTTGGACCCGCATTCACTTTTATGATCTTGATTCTGATTTGGACGGAGTGAACGACCTTAACGACGCCTTCCCAAATGACAACACTCAGACAACCGACAGCGACGATGATGGATATGGGGATGACGCCAATGGAAATAATCCAGATGCCTTCCCAAACGAAGCCACCCAATGGGCAGACCTCGATGGTGACGGATACGGTGACAACCCCATTGGGGTTGATGGCGACCTCTTCCCAAATAATTCGGATCAATGGAGTGACATAGACGGTGATGGTTACGGAGACAACCGCAATGGAGAGGCTGGCGACCAATTCCCCGAGGAAGCAACTCAATGGGGCGACCTAGACCTCGATGGTTACGGAGACAATGCTGATGGTTACAAGCCGGACTCATGCCCAATGCTCAACGGTTTCTCATCCGCTGACCGTTATGGTTGCCCTGATTCAGACCTCGATGGCTATTCAGACCCAGATGAGGATTGGACGGTGCTGGACGGTGCTGATGCTCTGTCAGAAATCGGTAGCCAATGGCAGGATCAAGATTCGGATGGCTACGGTGATTCAGCTCAAGGTTCCACGCCTGATGCATGTCCTTGGGAATACGGATTGTCCACCAAGGCCTGGGTACTTGACGAGACAAGCAGTATTGGATATTCCGAGGAACCTTCCTATGGATGCCTCGACAATGATGGCGATGGTTGGGTTGATCGTACCGAATCACCTCTCATGGACATTGACCCAAACGAACATTTTGATGCTGACGGAGACGGTGTTGGCTCAAACTCAGATTACGATGATACAAGAAGTTTCATCCAAACCGAACAAGATCATTGTTTGACGGATAAAAACGACACATCAGAAGCCTGCCAAGGTTGGAATAATCCAGCCTTCCAGGCTTACCTTGCTGGACAAAATGAAACGGGCTTGAACTTCTTCTCATGGAATGCATCAGAACAAACAGACTCCTCATCAACCGGGGCACTGAATGTTGATGACGATACCCTCTTCCAAGTCATTAAAGTCGGTGGAATTGCCTTTGTTTGCTTGACAGGCCTCATTCTTCTCATCGCCTTCATGGTAAACAAGCGAAAAGGGGCAACAGCAAAGAAAACCTATGGTGACCTCTCCTCATCCCAGACCAATCAAGCCTCAATGGAAGCTTTGGAAGGGAAAGGTGGCATCTCTGCCCAAGGAGGGGTGATCTCGGATTCAGTCTGGGATGACGATGTTGCAAACTTTGATTTCGAGGATGAGTCAAATGGATTTGAGGACATGGAACTCAAGGATGATTCGGCTCTTCCCGAAGCAGGGGCAATGACGTACGATGAGGAGAGTATTGAGGCCATTGCTGGAATGCCTTCACCTCAGCAGTCAACAGAGAAATCCATTGTTGAACCAGAAGTTTCCGAGGAATCCCGACCATCAGAAGCGCCACCCCTTCCTGAAGGCGGCCTTCCTGACGGATGGACCATGGATCAGTGGCAGTGGTATGGCCATGAGTGGCTGGCCAAGTATGGAAAGAATTAGAGCCAAACAATGGGCAAAGAAGCCTTGAGTGCTCCAAGTTCCTCTCCAGTGTACAAGGGTTTCCCGTCAATTTTGCAGGTGTTCATCACAAGCCATAGGAATCCGTTCCATGCCGTTGAATCAGCGAATAATTCCACCTTGCCATACACTGCAGCGGTCAGCATTAGGGCTTCATCGGTGTTTTCACCACACAAGGCCTTCACCAAATCCTTGGCTTTGAAGGTATAACCTGAGGGGCGCCATTCCATCATCTGTATCAAACCTGGAATGGGGCGAGATTCAATCTCTCAGCGAGGTGTTCGATATCAACATCAACGGCTTGTTTCATACGAGTACGCAAGGTATCGATTTCACCCTTCATTTTAAGCATCTTGTGAGTTCGAATCATGTCTTCAAGCAAGTCATTGACACTTCTGTATCCACCTGTTGTGCGGATGGTATTGAGTTGTCTTCGAATCTCGTAACTCACACTTACGGATGTCATTCCTTCGCCCGTCATTTCCTTTACCCGTTGGTGGTCGGCTTGCATGCCTACTTAACCTGTGCGAAGCCTATCATGCAACTTGACCGCATTTGAGGGGTATATTTGAGCGCCCGTGCTTCAACGAATGTTCCGGGAAAGACGAAGTCGTGATTCTTCAACCACACCAAATTCACGACGTATTTCCTGCACTCGCTGATGAACTTCTTTTGAGAGTGTCCAATATTCCAAGCTTCCAGCACCAGCTCCAGAATTGGTTGGTTTGTTCAAGATCACAGTCGGTGCACCACTCCATGGGGCTTCGGCTACCTTGGCAAGTCTTCGAACAGTGGTGTTAAACAATTTGTTTGGCATTTTTTTGTTCACCTGATCGCACACATAGGTACTCAGTTTCGACCGAGCATCAACCATAGTCATGACAATACCGAAAATTTTCAAGTTTCGATTGATTCGTCGCTGAATCATCTTGATGGAATTCATCAACATACTGAATCCTTCCAATGCATAATATTCTGCTTGAACGGGTACCATGACCCAATTCGCTGCACACATTGCATTGATTGAGAGTAATCCCAATGAGGGTGGAGTGTCAATGATGATGTAATCAAAATCATCGATAATAGGCATGAGTGCTTCACGGAGTCGTGTTTCTCGACCTATTTTGTGACTCAATTCAATTTCAGCCCCAGAGAGGTGAATGTCACTTGGAAGAATCCAGAGATGGCCAGCAGAGATGGATTCGGGGACCTTTTTCCCGCCGTTACGCATACTCCATGCTTCACGCATCGAACGTGTGATCTCTTCTGGAGGAATCAGGTATTCTTCCATGAGCGGTAAATCCTCTCCAGAATCATTGGTCAACAAATCATAAACCGTTTTTTTGATTTTTTTCTTCTCTAATCCAAAGGACGTCGCACAATTTCCCTGCGGGTCCAGATCAATCAACAAAACCTTGGCTGGTGGAAGGCCCTGACGTCGAGAGCCTTTTGCGAGAGCAGCGGCAATGTTCACGGCTGTAGTAGTTTTAGCACACCCGCCTTTTTGATTGGCGACTGCCATGACCATTTTGTAAGGATTCATACAACGCTCACCCCCGACAAATGAAGACAGAAGTGCCCTCCTCTTTCAATGCAAGCCTTGAGAAAGGGCGTATCAAGCGGGTTGGATGACCGGAACTGGGACCTCGGAGAGAATCTTTCGCACGATGTGCATTCCGGTGATGCCTCGAATCTTTGCTTCTGGCTTCATGTTGATTCTGTGGGAAATGATTTGAAGAGCGATGCCCTTGATGTCATCTGGAATGACGTAATTGCGTCCAGCCACGGCTGCTGCAGCACGCCCGGTCTTGAACAGGGCTTGACTTGCACGAGGAGAAGCACCGTTGATGACTCGGTGGTCTTCACGGGTGCGCTGCACGATTTCAATGATGTAAGAAAGAATAGCAGGGTCAACATGAACGGTTTCAAGCGCCTTCTGCATAGCAACCACCTTCTTGGGGGAAGTCACCATCTCTACAATGTGCTCATCCTGTCCACGCAATTTACGGCGGGCAAGGATCGCTTTCTCTTCTGCACGGTCCGGATAGCCCATGCTCATCTTCATTAAGAAACGGTCCATTTGGGCTTCAGGAAGTGGATATGTTCCTTCTTGCTCAATTGGGTTCTGTGTTGCGATAACGACGAAAGGAGCTGGTAATTTGTGAGTGATACCCTCAATCGTGACCTGCTTCTCTTCCATTGCTTCAAGCAGTGCAGCTTGTGTCTTGGGTGGGGCTCGGTTGATTTCGTCAGCGAGAAGAATGTTGGAAAACAACGGACCAGCTCTGAGCTTAAATTCCCCAGCTTTCTGGTCATACATGTAGGTCCCCATGATATCAGAAGGCAGCAAATCGGGAGTGAATTGAACACGCTTAAATTTACAACCTAGAGCTCGAGCGAAGGTGTTAGCCAAGAGTGTCTTGGCCAGGCCTGGAAAATCTTCAAGCAACATGTTGCCGTTTGAGAGAATACCAACTGTGACACGGCGTAGGTTCTCGTTTTTTCCGATGATGACCTTGCTAACTTCATTCATCAAACTGCCCGATATTGCAGAAACAGTCGCAATCAAATCTTGCGTTCTTGCTCCTCCAGCGTTTGCTTGCATTCCTGCTTCCATTGTGATACCTCCAAGGATATTTTGAGACTCTTCCCTTTCTTATATGAATGTGCGCGCTTAACACATCATGAATGCTCATGGGTCTGTGTGAGTAAAAAGGGGGTCAGCGGCCCCAGAAATGGTTTTCTTTCCGATGGAGGAGGACGATTTCATCCAAGATTTCCATTTCAATCGGTGTGAGGCCCGCCTTCTTGAGTCGTTTAACGTGGCGTTCAGGGACATCAACGAAGAATTCATCCAATTCTTCGATATGCCGGCCCACGGTTGGTCCTTGGATCGCAACAGCGACTTCATCACCTTGTTGAGCTTCTTTGATGTCTTCTGAGTCTCGAGTTCGGAGACTCTTGATTTGCCCAACGGGAGTACCGTCCAATTTCATCAAGCGTTGGCCAAGGTGCACACGTCCGCCTAGGACACGCATTCCAACGATTGCTGGGCCTTTGGCCCTGAATGTGTGGTCTTTAAGATACAAAACACGCCCTGGGTAGACCAAACTTTCACGTTGTGCTTCTTCAATGGCCTTAGTGGTCTCGTCCATCCATTCTTCGAACGCATCCATAATGTGGTAAATGATGGGCCCAGAGATGAACTTGATTTCCGCATCATCACGTTCAAGGTCTTGTGTTACCTCAGAGTTTCCTTTGGTAGAAAAGCCAAGAATCACTTGATGAAGAGGATCATGGGCTGATTTCGCCATCAGGATGTCTTTTTTGTTGACCGGGCCAACCGTTGCTTGGCGAACAGGAATGTTTCGCTGATGGAGTTCAAAGGCAAGTGCCTCCAAACCACCGACTGTATCGGCTTTGATGACCACGCCACTCCGTTCTTCTTCTGCACCCTTGCAATCACCCTTCTGAGTGTGTTCAGGGAAGGATTTTCGTGCAAAAATCTCATGGCAGACTGAGCACATGACTGGCATATTTTCGAAAATACCACGCCATTCAACTCGTAGGGCTTCTTCCGCCTTTTCGCATTCTTCTGGCGTATTGGCTACGTGTAACGTTGTTCCTGCGATGGTGGCTTCTAATTTTGGTGCAACAATTTTGACCCCACAAGCCGCATCAACTTGGTCAAAATTGACCCAACGCTTCCCAGCATCTCGCATCTCAGCCATGCCTTTTGGACGCTTGAGTCCTTTGATGTGAGTGGTGAATGTGCCATCCTGCCCTGCTAACATGATGGTGTCTCCTACCTTCAATTGCCCACGGTAGAGGATGACGTCGATGGTTTTGCCCATGCCAACCTCGTCTCGCATTTCGAGAACAGTGCCCTGTGAGGAGCCCAATGTGTCTGTGAGTCGATCTTCAAGAAAGCGCTCAGCCAATCCAACCGTGACGGCGAGAAGGTCCTGCAACCCTTCGCCCTCTTTGGCAGACATCGGAACCAATGCGACATTTTGGGTAAAATCCCGAATTTGGTCATATCGTTCGAGATTAAAGCCATGTTCGGAGAATTGACCCACCATTTTCCAATAGCGGTCATCGAACAAACTCTGCACGTCCTCGCGTTGAGCTTGCATGGATTCAATGAACGAGCGACCGTGTTCACATCGCCATCCATGGAGGCGGTCGATTTTGTTCCCCGCGATGACGAAAGGTGTCTTGGTTTCCTTCAAAATATTGAGTGATTCAATGGTTTGCGGTTGCAGGCCTTCCATGATGTCCACAACCAAGACAGCGATATCAGAAACTGACCCTCCGCGATTACGGAGTGATGCAAAAGAGTGGTGGCCGGGAGTATCGATGAACAATAACCCTGGAGATTTGAAACCTTTTCCGCCAAGCATGGCTTTGCAGGTCTCGTTCAGGACATCAGCAGGAACTTCAGTGGCTCCAATGTGTTGTGTAATTCCACCCGCTTCACGGTCCATGACACTGGCTTGTCGCTCACTTCCAATCGAACGGACCATGTCCAAGACACTGGTCTTTCCGTGATCGACGTGCCCGAGTACTGAAACAATTGGTTGACGGTTATGGCCGCGCAGAGGTTCTTCAACATCTGAATCAAGGCCATGGGGCTCTTCAGACATTGAGGTCACCGCCTAAGAGACGAGGTTCATCCTTCGTAAACCCAACTGCCCATGGTGTTATTCCATTCCATGAGGCCCTCGGGGAACCAGAGGCCGAGTTCAAAGGCTGCTGTGTCTGGTGCGTCTGAACCGTGAATCATGTTGTACCCAATGTCCATGCCGTAGTCACCACGGATGGTTCCAGGAGGCGCATCACGACCGTTGGTCGGGCCGATGAGGTTTCGAGCCACACCGATGGCATCTTTTCCTTGCCAAGCCATGCATACGACTGGGCCTGATGTGACGAACTTGATCAATCCAGGGAAGAATGGTCGTTCTGAATGAACCGCATAATGTGAGCGAGCGATGTCCTCAGTTGGAACCATTGATTTCAAACCGACGAGTTTCAACCCTTTTCGTTCAAATCGTCCGAGAATTTCACTGATAAGTCCGCGTTGCACGCCATCAGGCTTGATCATCACATATGTTGTTTCCATGGTGTTCACCGTTCCAAGCCAACCAAGACCCGTTTATGGGCGTTGCTGTGCAGGCGGTCAGAAAGAAGTGGCCAAACAAAGCAAGCCATTCATTGGATGCCGCCCTTGACAAAGTGGCGAGTCCACTTCACCTTGCGGGCGTTGCGCTTGAGTTGGAGTTGATTCTTGCGTGCCTTACTGCTCTTGAACCAAAGGACACTTCCGTCCTTGCGCACGAACATCATGCCCGTGCCAGGTTCGATCTCTTCTCCTGAGAAACTGCAAATTCTTCGTTCTGGCATTTGAATCACCGTGCATTCAACTTACGGGCTTCACGGCCCGTGTCCTTGAGCATCAAAATGTCGCCCACACGCACCGGACCAACCACGTTGCGGCTGATGATACGTCCCACGTCACGTGGGTTGGGGGCGTCGTTGACGCGAACCTTGACTTGTGTGGCTTCTCCGGTCATGCCGGTTCGTCCGACGATTTCGACCACTTCTGCTGGCCATCCACCGAGTTCTTCGCTCATCTTGTTCATCTCCTATGGTTGAATCAAGCTTTGAGCTTGTTGATTTCTTCAACAACTTCGTTGAATTTCTCTTGAGCGCCTTTGGTGATTTCCATCACAGCGATGGACGCCGCTTTGATTCCAGTGGTGAGGCCAGCTTCCTTGGCCAAGAATTCTTGACTGGGAACATATCCGTATGGGATTCCCTTTTCTTCGCAAATCAGAGGAATGTGAGCCAACAATTCTGGTGGATTCACATCTTCTGCAAGAATGATGAATTGAGCGGTTCCTCGCTCAGCGGCTTTCGTTACTTCATTACTGCCTTTCTTGATACGTCCATTCGTATTCGATTGGATCATTTCATAGATTTTTTCAGCAATGTCTTCTGGGGTTTCAAATCGCACGTGTACAGTCATTGGAATCTCTCCTTCCTCATGATAAGGGCAACCATGCGCACAACCACGCGGATATAAACGCAACGGAGGACCGAATGGCTAACCTTTTCACCCAAACTTTAGATTATCGGTGAGCAGTGGCCCATTTCATTGCGAATCTAAGCCCAATCCTTCCAACAATTCGTGAACGCCCCGAGCCAATGCGGGGCCCCCAGAAATCACATCGCGAGCGTTGGCGAGTGAGCCCGTGGCGTGGACTCCATCAACGTACCGAAGAAGGCGAGCAATCGCCCCTCCTGTGAACAATCCATGTGAGCAAGCAGCATGGACTTGGGTGGCTCCTTGATTTCGAAGTGCTTCAGCTGCACGGCAAATCGTACCTCCGGTTGCTATCATGTCGTCAACGATCGCCACCCGCTTGCCAGCAACATCGAGGTTTTTTGCCTTGTGCACGATGGTATGGGCGTCAATTCGTGTCTTCTCAAGATATGAAAATTCGCAACCAATAGTTTGGGCGACTTCTGAGGCTCGGTCAATCGCACCTTTGTCGGGGGAGAGGATGAAATCCGGTTCCACCGTCGTTTGCAAATGATTGGCGAGTTCCGGCATAGCGGATGTGAAGGCGATAGGGACGGATAATCCTTCGAGCACCTGTGGGGCATGGATGTCAAGCACGATCAAACCATCACAACGACTTGAGAGCAATTGTCCAATGGCTCGTGCCGAAATAGCCTCCCCTGGTTTGAATCGCTTATCTTGGCGTGAGTATCCGAAATATGGGATCGCTAAAAGAATCCCCTTTCCAACGTCGGGTAGGCTTTGTGGCCCAATTTCTCGTAAATTTTGCAACTGGCCATGGCGAACATCGTTCAGGGCTTCAAGCATCAGCAAGGTTTCAACAATGCCAGAATCAGGGAATGTGTTTGAGACAAGGACCACTGGTTCGCTTCGGACAGCTTCAATCACTTCAGTAGGTATTCGTATGTAGCCTTCCGTGTCGGGAAAACGTCGTGTTTCCAAACCGTGATGTTCCCAGCCTAGTGCATCGGCTAATTGCTGGGCAAGGACATGAGAATTACTGCCTGAGACGACGACCATGGAATCCCCTGTGGTTGACGCTGTCCGCTGGCCCTTCATGTTCTTTGCTGGCAACTTCACATGCGAAATAAACCCAAAGATATGGTGAATTGGTGCGCGAGGCAGGACTTGAACCTGCGACCTCCCGGTTATCAGCCGGGTGCTCTAACCGACTAAGCCACCCGCGCTAGGGCAACTTGGGCGACAAACCTCCCCATCATAAGCGTGACGGAAGACGGCCGGTGGAAGAACCACCGTGCTGCGTCAGAATCACTCTTCTTCGTATGCGTTAATCGTAATGTACGATGGCAACTGGAGTACTTTCTCAAAGGTTCGAGATAGTACGACTTCGTCCAGACGCTCTCGTGTACGAGCAAGTGCTTGAATGGGGATTCGGATTTGTTCTTCGACACCGAATTCATTCTGGATACGTGTGCGTGTTGTCACGATGACGCCTTTGTAAGTGCGCTTAACGCGGAATAATTCAGTGATGACTCCGATTTCTTCACCTTGATTGTCCAGGACAGCTCGGTCAAGCATTTCATCGGGAGCATACAACTTTTCATCGATGCGGACAGTGTTGCGCCATCGTCGTTGTAATTCACGCATCGACTTGGACAATTTGACCGTTCCATCGTTTCGAATGCTGTGCACCAATTCCTTGGGAAGGGGAGCAAGTTCTGCTGCCTTTCGCATGAATTCGTCTGCCACTTCAGGGTCCACCTTGATCCGCATCGATTGCACTCGTGCTTCGTTGGGGTGGTGTCGTTCACCGACAATCGTCCCTACTTTCTTATCGTTCACATAGACATCCCGTTGGAGTAACTCCTGGATGTCAAATTCGTTATTTCTCATATTTCCCATCTCCGCCGTGTTGTTGTTCGGCTTAACCACTCGTCAGTCTCGGCACCATTTATACTATTCCCCAAATAAAATATCATTTCCAATTGCATTTGTCGCATAATTGAGTCATCAACCAATTGAAATATAGATTTTAATTTCATTTTTGAATGTCGCATAACGCGCGTAAATCCAATATAATTAAATTATTTCAACCCCCCTAACTAAAATTACACTTCAATACAAAACAACTTTGTTTGACAAAAAATCTTCTGGCCGATCTCTGCGGTGATGGAAATGAACGTAATCTGGAGAATTCCAATTGTAAATTCACAATAAAGGCCGTATTTCTTCCATTTGAAACCATTGAAAATTCATCGGCAGAACAACGGGTTGATTCATGTGGGTGACCCGTCTGGTGATAGCATGGCTGAAGCTCTCACAATCGTCGTGAGCGGAATTCATCACCCAGTTGTTGCGGCCTTTCTTCAACGAGGAATGCATCAACAGCATCGATTCTTTGTACCTGAAGATGAGTTGGACAGCGGCCTCCAGAAGTTTGAGACCGAATGCACCCTTTTCCCCGATGCGCTTCGGACCCTTTCGGTTCTGAACACATCACCCGACGTAGTTTTCACCACTGCAGAGAAAGCTCAAGCCCCACAGATCCATTCTCTTCGTGGTGGCATGAACCTTGCCCTCGTTGAGGCAAAGCAACCTCATTTCCTTTCAGAAACTTGGACCCAACTCATCCTTCATGATCTCTTAACCATTGACAACCCATTAGACAATGATGGGGGTTTCCAGGAATGGTGGCAGTTGGCTCTGGGGGTCCAAGAACCAACACTCAAGGAAGAACAGATAGCTTTCTGGTGTTCGGCTGGAGATGTCGCAGAATCTCTCCTGAGATTGATTCAATCAGAAGTTCCGTTACCGAGTCCGATGGATGTATGTGGGCGTCGTCGTTGGTCACTTGCAGATACTTGGCAAGAATTCAACCTTCTCGTTCAACGAACTGTGGCTGGGGAACGTGCCAAATTTGAGGCGACCCATTTGAAGGCGGATGGTGGGCCGTTGGTTGAGGTCCAAGATCTCAATCACGCAGTTGTCCACCGCGAACGCCCAAATGTAGAACCTTATCATGATGCCTTGGTCATGGTGAGTGGAGAGGGGTGGAATCCTCGAACGCCTTTGCGACAAAGTCTGATGCTTCTGGTAGCAGAATTGGTCCACCTGCACGGTTACAATTCCGATGAGTCATGAGGGTCACTGAATAAATCAGCACCAAGCAATGGCAAGAGTAAGCTTGCATCACCTTCTACACAAACATGAGGTGCTTCTGGGCGCATCTTCCCCCAAGAGATGGCCTCGCGCAGGCGTGCTCCTGACAAACTTCCATCATGCTCTGGTGCAGTGGTGATGTAGACGGCGCTATCCAATCCACCGCGATACTGATTCCACCAAATCACGTGATGCTTGGAGATGCCGCCGCCAATCATCAATGCATTGGAGGTTTTGACGTCCCAAGTCAAGTCACTCATCACTTGTTCATCCGCTAATGTGTCGATGTGGAAGTCCCGATGACGCTGTCGGAGCATGAATAATTGGGCTCCAATCGACCCATCGGTAATACCAGGGATGCATACTGGAATCTGGTGTTTTGCAGCCCAATAAATAAGGGAGTCCGGGGTTCCAATCCGCTTGCCTAATTCCCAAACCAGGTGGATGGAGCCAAATCCAATCCATGCATCAGCGCCAGTTTTTCCCGTATTGGCCAACCTGTCGTTGTAAATTTCTTCAAGAACGGGCATCAAGACAGTCTCCAGTATTTCTCCATAAGATGAATTGGGGACGATTACATTCCCTAGGCGCATCAATGAATGTTCACCTAGTTCAACATCATCCAAATCAAATGAACCATGGTAGTATTGCTTGAATGACCTTGCAATGTCGTGATCAAGTGTGCCGCATGTCGTGGAAATAACATTGAACATCTTCCGCTTGATGGCTTCAACGAAAAAACCACGGGTGCCAGTAGCACATAGGCAGGCCGGAAAAGAAAGCCAGTTGGTGACTTGACTTGCGTCACCGCCGACCGATTGAAGTGATGTGTTCATTTGAGCCAAAATACGTCTTGCCTCCGCAAACTTCGTTGCTGTAAATCCGCCAGCATGGGCCATCTGTTCGATGAGTTGGGCGGCTGTGTCTGCCTTTGAAAAATCATAATCGACGACTGGAGCGTCGAAGTCATCGGGGTTCATCGCCATGGTCGAACCTTTCGCCGTCGCTTCATGAAGGTGTCCATTCACTGCTGTGGCAGTTAATCCATCCGTTCAAGCTCATGGAGGCGGTCCCGAAGACGAGCAGCTTGCTCGAAATCAAGGTTTTTTGCCGCCATTTCCATTTCAGAGCGCAATTCTTTGATGATCTCTTGACGCTCAGCGGGCGAATGTTCAGGTGAAACGTCCAAAGAGCCATTATATTTCAATTCAAAATTTGATTTTCCAATTGAGTTATTTTCTTGTTCAGAAGCATTCCAAGAACCCGCCCCGAGGTTAAGTTGCTGTGCCCAATCTCCGCTTTTTCTTCCGCCTTTTTTGGCGATAAGACGACGTGAGCCATCTTGGCTCGTGGTGGTGCCAGCGATGAGATCGTTGGTATGTTCACCCATGCTAGGCAGGGCCTTGACAATGGTTTTAGGAGTGATGCCGAGGCGTTCGTTATGCGCGTTTTGCCGTTCACGTCGCTCCAGCGTTTGGCGAATGGCTGCTTCCATCGCGGGTGAGAATCCATCAGCGTAAAGGAGCACTTTACCGTGCTGATTTCGAGCTGCACGGCCAATGGTTTGGAGTAAACTACGCTCGTTTCTGAGGAAGCCTTGACGGTCGGCATCAAAGATTGCAACAAGACTCACTTCGGGGATGTCAAGACCTTCTCGAAGTAGATTGATTCCAACAATGACGTCGATATGACCGTGGCGTAATGCATTAATGATCTCTGTCCGTTCAATGGTGTCGATTTCAGAATGAAGGTGATGTGCTTTAACATCCATTTGATTGAGGTAGGCAGCAACTTCCTCTGCGAATTTGATGGTCAATACGGTGACGAGGCATCGCTCACCTTGTTCAACACGAGCGTGAATCTCAGTGAGAAGGTCGTTGATTTGTCCTGCCGTGGGGCGTACTTCGATTTCAGGGTCAAGCAAGCCCGTTGGCCTCAACTCCATCTTTGCAATGCCCTGGATGCTTTGCAACATATCGTACATCGATTCAGCTTCTGGATGCTTTTTGTCCAAATCTTTGGCTCCAGCACCACCTCCACTTGCAGCATGGAGGAGGCCTTTTGGGAGTGGTTGGTCTGTTATTTCGCATAGATGGCGTAGTTCTCGTTCACCAGGCGTGGCGGAGACATAGACCATTTGGGGGACTAGGTTCTGGAATTCAGGAATTTTCAGTGGACGGTTATCCGCTGCAGTTGGTAATCTAAATCCGTGCTCAATCAAACTCTCTTTACGTGAACGGTCCCCGTGATACATCCCGCCAACTTGAGGGAGGCTAACGTGAGATTCATCCATGATCACGAGGAACTTTTTGGGGTCTCCGTGGAATTGTTTGGCGCAAGCGGCAAAGAAATCAAGCATGCAATACGGGCGTTCTCCTGGCTCTCTTCCATCAAAGTGCAAGGAATAATTCTCGACCGCTTGACAATGGCCTATTTCTCGGAGCATTTCCAAATCATATTCTGTACGTTGTTCGATGCGGAATCGTTCTAATTCACGCCCCTCTCGAGCATAGAACGTTGTGCGCTCGTTCAATTCATTTTCAATCGAAGCTAATGCTGCTTCAAAGCGTTCAGGACTGGTCATGAAAAATTCCTTTGGATGAATCCATGCTTCATCGAGTTCATCCAGTGTTTCCCAAGTAACAGGGTCACACACAGCGATACTCTTGATGCCATCAAAATCAAACACGACTCGTAGCGGATCATCTCTGCTCGGCATCCACACATCCAGTACTTCTCCTCGAACCCTGCACTCTCCTCGAGAGAGATCGGTTGTAGTGCGACGGTATTGGAGTTCGATGAGTTCCCTCAACAAATCGCTGCTTTCAATCGCTTGACCCACATGACATCGGACGTGGTATTCGAGAAATGTTTCCGGCGGATTGAGTCCGTAAATGCATGAGACTGAAGAGACCACAACGCAGTCGGGGCGGGTGACCAAGGAAGCGACAGCCGCAAACCGCTCTTGCTCAATCCGTTCATTGATGCTCAACTCTTTGTCAATGTACAAATCACGTTTAGCGAGGTATGCCTCGGGTTGATAGTAGTCATAATGGGAGACAAAGTATTCAACAGCATTCTCAGGGAAATAACCCACCATCTCTTGATGCAATTGTCGAGCGAGGGTTTTGTTGTGACTCATGATCAGAGTTGGGATGTTGAGATGCTGAATGATGTTAGCCATGGCGAAGGTCTTGCCGCTACCCGTGACGCCTAGCATCACGCATCGTTCTTGTCCATTTTCCAATTGGGAAATTAATTTTTCAATTGCTTTAGGCTGGTCGCCACCGGGTTCGAACTCGGCATGAAGTCGGAATCGCTTGACTTCTGGGTTCAATTCTTCTAAAACCGCCCCCTCAAGCGCCCTTGAGAGGTCAAATGGATTGCGTTCAGACACGTCCATATCCTCAATTGGCAGGTCGGCGGTCTCCTCAAAGGACCCATCATCGTCCCAATCGTCCACCATGCAATCACCGCTTGTGCCGATTTAGGGGAGATAAAGTCCGCCATTGACATGAAGAATTGCACCCGTGATGTAGGAGGAATCAGATCCGACCAGAAACGAGACAGTGGAAGCCATGTCTTCTGGGGTTCCAACGCGTTGGAGTGGGACTTCGTTGTTTCGTTGTTGGCGCTTTTCTGGGCTGTCACCTGCCAAGATATCTGTGTCAACATAGCCAGGTGCCAGAATATTGACACGTTTTCCCTCAGGGCCAACAGATTGCGCTAATGATCGTGCCCAAGCCGATAAGGCCGCCTTTGATGCGGAATAATCAGCACCGTGAGGCGAGCCTTTGATGCTTAATTGCGAGCTCACGACGACCATTCTTGCGTGGTCGGTAAGATGGGCTTGAACCGCCTTCCAGACAGCGACGGCCCCCTCAAAGTTGGTCTTCATGGTCTGATTCAAGTCCTCCATGGTCATGACGTGGCTTTGTACTCGGCGGTAAATTCCATGATTGAGTATGAGTACATCGATGCCACGAGCCATCCATGGATGAATCCCCAGCAAGCCGACCTCGCCTTGATTGGCGCAGTCCACCTTTACAGCCAGAGCATCATCTCCCCGTTCACGAATGGCATCCACCAGCATCTCGGCTGGTTTTGATGAAGTATTGTAGGTCAACAGGACATCGTATCCATCTGCGGCCAATCGGTCACTGATTGCTGCACCAATGCCACGACCTCCGCCAGTGACGAGCGCTACGGGACGGGTCATGGTGCGACGAGGGGCTCATCTTTGATGAAACCATGTGAAACGTCATCATTCGTCATTGGGCAGGAACTGGGCAAGTTGTGGAGGTGTCCAACCTTCAGGTTTCAAGACCTTTCCATCCTCTCGGCGCAGTACCTTTCCATCAACCAATTTGGCCATGTTTGACCGGTGAACTTCATTGAAGGCATCATCATAGATTCCTTGCATGCCGTGATTGATGATGGTACCTGCAAGAATATAGCCGATGTCTGCTAGTGCGTCAAGCACTTCAACCAGATCCCCTGCTCGTGCGGCTTCAGCGTACTCTTCGACTTCTTCTCGCAGCAATTTGATACGAAGCTCAATCATTTCCTTTGAGCCTAGCCCCGGAGACTCAAGTTTGGGAATATCAAAGGCTTGATTGAATTCAAGAAGGGCTGCTACTATGGGGTTCATGGGTGGTCCTTTGAGAGTGAAGCCTTTCAATGTTGAGCGTGGCTTGAACGAACTCGTGAACGAGGACGATGTTTCTGAAAAATCTGTTTGCCGGGCATATATCTGTCTTTGAGGCTGATGTGATGGCTGCATTTGAATCTAAAAATTGATGTTTAAACGCTATATTCAATATCATTGGCTCTTTACCTTCAATTACGGGAACTTTCATTTGCCAAAATATGCTATAGTCTGAAAATTTTTGAATGTGGGAGGGATGATGAGTGAGCGAATCTGGACTTGATGCAGTTGGCTCTATACTGAATCTAACGCTCGGCTTGTTAACGCTCTATCTTGTCGGAAGAAATAAGTCCGCCCGGTGGAATGAAAAAATCGCGGGTTTAGCATTCGCTTGGATGTTTATCGGCAAATCAATTGTCAATATGAGTACTTATCTGATCGATAGTAATTCATCTGGAGATATTGATTTTGAAAATGTTGTTGCGACCTCAACGGTTCAGTTTTTACAAGCCCTGGTGATGTACTCGGACGAAATATTCACAACAACGATTTTCATTCTCTGTTTGTTTTATCCCATCCCATTGCTCAGAACAAAACGCCAGATCAAGATTGGTTTGACAATTATATTTTCATTCTTGATTTACCGCGCCATTGTCTTCACTGCTTTCGGCCCAAATATTCTCTTCATTCCCGGTGCGATTTATTTGCTCCCGGGCTTAGTTTGGGGTGCGAATTATATTCGATTTAGACAACTCGAAATTACAAAAATTGAATCAGATGCAAAACATATTGCAGATGTAAGTCTCATTTGCCTTATTTTGTTGATGGGAGGAATTTGGTTGTATTGGCCAGGAATGCTTTTCCAAGCAAATTACTTCTACACAATCGACGTATGGGGGGCTTCATTGTCAAGCGATCTTTATGATTACTCTTGGCAAGCCTTCTATGCGATCTCTGTGGGCTTGGGGGTTTGTATTATGTTCATGGAGATTTACTGTGCCACCAAGCGTAGAATTAGCCCAATTGGCATTGTTTTTCTCCTTTATTTTACAGTAGGCTTTGCTGGATATTTTATTCTCTCAAAAACAGCCACTACAGGTTCATCTTTGGACCAATTGCAGTTAACCTGGGATATGTTTACATTTAGCGTTCATTATGACATCATGCGGCCAGTTATTGCTATGTTCATTCTCCTGAATTACGGCCTTGTCAAAGCAGAAAACCCAACTGATTTCAGAATCGCTAAAACGGGCACAATTGTATTAGTCGTAGTCTCAACATCTGTTTTACTTGAATTAATTCAGTATGTCATTCCAATTAGCGAAATAATTTCAGCCGCTATCTTGGGTATCATAATTGCAGTAGGCGTTGGGTGGGAAGAAAAGGTTTTCAATAATCTCATAACTGAGTTTAAGCCACTGAATGATATTCTAGATGAAATGCATTTTACAACTCCTGAGATTGAACTGGACGGTTCCATTTCTAAGAAATTAAATCTGGCGTTTCTTACATACATTGGAGTTACGTTATTATTGGCATTTGTCATTGGGATGACCGATGGTTTAGGGGGCGTCTGATATGACTGAGGAACAGAGTTATCTCAGTTTTATGACCCAAGACATGGAATCGAAAAAAGCTCTATCCATTATGATTTCATGTATGGTTTTAGCGATGGCGTATCACGCTTTCATTTTTTGGAATGTGAAAGCAGATGATGTAATGGCAAGGAATGAAGAACCGATTTGGGATGTGATGTTTGAATTGTCAGAAAATTCAGCCACGGACTCCCGTCTCATTCAAGACGAGAGTACCGAACTTTTTTCGTATCAAATTGATGAAGGGGCTTCATCTGGTTTGATGGTTGGTTACCTCAATATACTCATCGAATACGATGAAACATCTGGAAGTATTAACGATCCATGTGATGTTGTTAGTGCCGAAATAAAACATGGTGAAATCATTGCTGATTGGAACAATGAAAGTAACGTTCTATCAGGGACGAGCGATGATTGTTCTTCAATCAATTTGTTTTTGCAAATCTATCCAAATTTTGATGGGTTGACAAAAAACCAACCTGGTTCAACACCTGAGGAAGTTATGACTCTGTGGGAAAATAGAGAATTCGGAATGGGTGAGTACCTCCTTAGTATCGAACTCAACACACAAGAGTTTGCTTCTAACATCCCAACACAAGGGGATGATGATGAAGAGGTGAGCATCACGTGGACATTTGTAAGATTCAGCCCCAGTGTGGTCGAAGCTTTAACTGACTAGGACAAACCTACAATTTGGACACATCAATTGTAGTTTTTGTTCGGAAACTCCGCACAGACAGTTGTCAATCCTCTTTGGTGAGCTCAGCGAGCGTGTATGAAGTCACCATTTGCATGGCCTGGCCGTACTTGATTTTCCCTTTGTATTCCTTCGTTCTTCCGTGGGTGATGACTCGCAGGCGATAGTTACAGATCCGTTTGGTTCGCCTTCGGCGATGGTGTTTGTAGAAATGAACTCCTACCTTGTAGGTCCCGAGTGGAGCGTTTTCTTTCCAAACCACGTTTTCAACGGGAGTGTCTGAGACCGGCCGAACATTCATGTCAACGTCAAGAATTCCGCCGCAATCACTGAGTTTGTTGTTGAAGTAAATCCTCTCCCCTGAAGGGCAAAATAAGTGTAGGTCGAGGTCGTTGAAATCATCCCATGCAAGCGAAATCTGTACTTCCCCCGACGCTCCACCTTCTCGCTCGAGCCGCTCGTCCATGTCAACATCCTGTTCTTCCTCTTCCTCGACAACCTCAACACCGCTTCCAATCTGTTCTTCGGAAACCATGGTGGCGTGTTCGTTTAGTGGTTCATCGTGATGATCAATCCACGTGCCTCGCTGAAGGATTTGATGCTCGGAGTGCATGTGCTCGGATTGAAGAAATGCCTCGGGAAGAATGAGATCCATTTCCAAGTAATGTTCGTCCCGGGCCTCATCGCGTTCCTTCCATGCTTCTTGTTCTAAAGGTGGCAATGCACCGACTTGGGGATTGCCTACCACAAACCTAGGTCGTCCATTACTTTGGTCTAGGTGCGCTGTTGAGCCGTATTTATGAGCAAGTGCTTCAGCACGTAATCGTTGATTTTTTCGTTTTAATGACTGGAAAAGAGAGCGCATCAATAAGGCAACCAAGACAACACCTGCTGCGGGGAACAATGAAAACATCGTGAAATCCGCCATCTTGACCCAGCCTAAGGTCGAAGGCCCTCCTATATTGGAGAAACGGTGAAATTGCTAAATCAGGATAGGAATTCAGCATTAAGCGCGTCCAGAGATTCAGGTCCAGGGCGTAATACTTCGTCGGGAACATCAACCAGCGGCGTGTCAACCAAGCCGAGGTCTTCTGCCAATGAAGGTTTACTGGCGTCAAAATACAACAGGCCAGTGACGTGCTTCTTGCTGACTTCTGCCTTGTGCAAGGCTGTGAGTGCAGCCATGGGGTCGGAAGGGTCATGTTCCTCAGAGATGGTTTCCAAACGGATGATAGAGCCGTCATGGAGGGTGATCTCACGGAAATGACCCTCTGGGACTTCTACTTCTTCAATGGGGTTGAAATGAGGGATGTAATCTGCCATGTGAAGGGTGATTTCATTCTCTTTCACGTATCCATAAGAACGCATGGATTCGTCGTTATTGTTGAACGTCACACAAGGAGAGATGACGTCGATAAGGGCGAAGCCTTTGTGGGACATAGCGGCTTTGATGAGTGAAGTCAATTGTTTCTTCGATCCTGAGAAAGAACGGGCTACGAAGGTACATCCAAGGTTGATGGCCAAGGCACATAAATCGATGGGCTGCGTCTCGTTAGCGGCACCTTTCTTCTTCTTAGAACCAACATCAGCGGTAGCGGAATACTGACCCTTTGTCAAGCCGTAAACACCGTTATTTTCGACAATGTAAACCATGTCCATGTTGCGGCGGATGGCGTGTATAAGTTGTCCGATTCCGATCGAAGCGGAGTCACCATCACCTGAAACACCGAGATAAAGCAAGTCTTTGTTGATGGCATAAGCCCCGGTGGTAACAGATGGCATGCGGCCATGAACCGTGTTGAATCCGTGAGATTGTCCGAGGTAGTATGCCGGTGTTTTTGATGAACAACCGATTCCCGACATCTTTGCGATTCGGTGAGGTTGAATGCCGTTTTCCCAAGCTGCGGTGATGATTACGCTTGAAATTTGGTCGTGGCCACAACCAGGGCACAGAGAAGATGGGCCTCCAGTGTAGCTGTCTTTGGGCTCATTGAGTACGTTAAGTTTGATGGCACGGGCGGGTTTGTCACTCATTGGGACACCTCCTTCAGTTTGGCATGGACACGGTCGGCGTAGATGCTTGCTCTTGGGGGCATACCGTCGCTGTAGGCGACCGAATGAACCTTTGTGACCAAATTATTTGGCAATTCTCTTCGCAAGATGCCGTAGAGTTGACCGTCACGGTTAATCTCGAGAACGATGACGGTTTTGTGACGCTCAATGAATGCTTGAACTTCGCTATGGAATGGCAAGGCACGAACTCGACACTGGCTCACTTTGAGGCCTGTTGCTTCGAGGATATCGTCAATTTCTTGAATTGTGTTTTCCATGCTACCCAAATAAATAATTCCGACTTCACACTCCTCTTCTTCTCGAAGGATTGGTGCGGGCAGAATATCTCGTGCGTTGTTGATCTTTTCCTTGAGGCGTTCCATCAGATTGTAATAATCTTCAGGCTTTTCTGAATACACTCCCATGGGGTTGTGGCCAGTTCCTCGATAGAGGATGGGGGCCATTCCTGAACCTGGCAAGGTGCGGTATGGGACGCCGTCGCCGTCGACATCAAGGTAGCGGCCAAAGGTTTCGAAGGCATCAAAGATGTCTTGGTCTCGCACGACCTTTCCTCGGTCCATGGGGGTGTCTGGGTAGGTGAACCCTTCACAGGCCCAACGGTTCATTCCCAAGTCCAAGTCACTGAGGCCAAAGACGGGGGTTTGGAAACGCTCGGTATAATCAAAGGCTCGCCATCCAAATTCAAAGCATTCTTCGACGGTTCCAGGCATTAACACGATGTGTTGCGTGTCTCCATGGCTACCTTCGTAAAGCATGGCGATGTCAGATTGTTGAGTGCGTGTCGGAAGTCCAGTGGAAGGGCCAACGCGGTTTACGTCCCAGAAGACAGAGGGGATTTCGGCAAAGTAAGCCAATCCGATGAATTCCTGCATCAATGAGATTCCAGGTCCTGAAGTAGCGGTCATTCCACGGCCACCGGCCCAGCCAGCGCCCAGGACCATGCCTGCAGCAGCGAGTTCGTCTTCAGCTTGTATGACTGCCATGGTCTGGTTGCCATCATCGTCACTTCTAAGCCGAGGTCCGTAAGCTATGACGCTCTCCGCAAGGGATGAAGAAGGTGTGATTGGGTACCATGCCAAGAGTTGGACTCCTCCATAGTGAGCACCCAATGCAGCGGCTTCGTTCCCTTCAATGAAAAATTGCGGTTTCTCGGATTTTCGGGATTCTGAGACGTATGGGTCTTCCTTGACGATGTTTTCCTTGCAGTAATCTCGACCCAATCCCAGAGCGGTGATGTTGAGTTCAATGGCGGTGGATTTGCCTTTGAATTGGCGGGCTACTGCTGATTCCAAGCAGGCTTGGTCAATGTTCAGTAATTCCGCAAGTACGCCAACATAAATGATGTTGGTCACAAGTTTGGCAATTTTGGGATTGATCTTGCGAGCAAGTGAACTCATCGGGATAGGATAGGATATGATGTCCTCTCGTTCAACGGTCTTCTTCTTAGTGTCACTGTTCCAAATGACCACTGAGCCAGGCTCGAGGGCAGCGATGTCCTCTTCCCAAGTGGCTGGATTCACCAGGATCTGGATGTGGGTGCGGTCGCCCGGTGCTTGGTATCCCTTGTCGGACAAGCGAACGATGTACCATGTGGGCAATCCGGAGATGTTAGATGGAAAAAGATTCTTTCCGCTGACGGGTACGCCCATCTCAAAGAGCGATTGAAGCAAGATGAGATTGGCTGATTGAGAACCAGTTCCGTTTGCAGTAGCGATGTTGATGGTGAAGTCGTTGGCGATGGTGTCCATGTTGGATTTCCCCTATGAGGTTCAGAGGCGGTTGCTCTGGCTCTTATTCCATCGGGGTTCGCATACACTCCTTCAACATGTTGCCATAACATTCACACAATAGCGCTGGATTTCCCTCAATGTTTGAGGGTGAGACTCAAAACAGGAGAGGCGTTCCCCCCGACATGGCGGACAGTTCTTCCAAGCCCAGTGAAAGCAAGGCTGAGTTGAAAACAGCATGGGAAAAAGCAGAGAAAGCGCTGACGAAAGGAAAGGGCGAGGCCGCCCTCAAGATTCTTCGAGAGGCCGATCCTGAGGGAATGGAGCCTACGACCCTCCGAATGGCCGGTCATGGCACTTGGTTGGCTGCGAAAGGAGGAAGTAGCCGTTCAGAATATCGTAAAGCAGCTGGCTTACTTCGGGAATCAGTCCAAAAAGCTCCACGAGATAAAAAAGCCAACAGCCTCTACAACGATTTACTCAATGAAATGCAAAACAAGGGCATTCGTGAAACCACGATTCCTCGCCTGCTCAATGACGGCACACCCACTCCTGCAGGCTTCGTTGCGATTTTCCTTTCTCTGGTGTTGGTTCTGGCGGGGATCAATCTCGCCAATCAAACCAGTACTACAACCGATATCGTGGAATTTGACGTCTCTTGGAGCGAGAATGGTGAAGCAAAGAATGGTAAAGTTACTATCGAGTTGTATCCTGACGCTGCTCCTATTCACGTCGAGAACTTCAAGTTACTCGTCCAAAACGGGGACTATGATGGTACTATTTTCCACCGCGTAATCGGGGACAATGAACAAACTCCTGATATTTTTGATCCATTTATGATTCAAGGTGGCGACTTCACTAACATGGACGGAAGCGGTGGCCATGCAGCTAAATGGTTTGGCTATTGCAACGGGAATGCGATGTCTGAATCCGAATGTACAGGTGGCGTAACCGCCTATACCATTCCAGACGAGGCCGACAATGGTCTAAAGCACGAGGAATGTACCATCTCAATGGCAAAAACCAACAATCCGCATACGGGCGGTAGTCAGTTCTTCCTCATTCCAAAGGAGAGTACTCCTACTTGGTTGGATGGTGTACACACAGTCTTTGGTCAAATTACCGGCGGTTGTGACCATGTTTCAATCATCGCTGAGTTAGCAACTGGCCAAAATGATCGCCCAGTCGAAGAAGTCGTGTTGGTATCAGCCACCTTTGTCGGTTCACAAGAAGTTGACCCATGGTACCAATTTTGGTGATGGTCCTCCATCGCAGAGAATCCACTCGGCATAACTCCGAAGGGGTTTCTTCATAGACGGCTGCGTTTTGGACAAAATCATGGCGACCTTAGACCCCTTTAATGCACGGCGCACACTCTCGGTTGGCGGCGAATATTTTGCCCTTGATGCACTGGATGAAAACGGCGTCCAGACTGCGCATTTACCTTATTCGGTTCGCGTCCTCCTCGAGGGAGCTCTCCGGGCGAATGACGGATTCTTGGTCACGGAAAAAGACGTCCGAACCATCGCTGGATGGACTCCAGACGCGGAACGTAGTGAGATACCATTTCGCCCTTCTCGGGTGATTTTACAAGATTTCACAGGTGTGCCAGCCGTGGTCGACCTCGCTGCTTTGCGAGATGCAATGGTTGAGATGGGGGGCAATCCGGAAAGAGTCAATCCGCAAGTCCCCGTTGACTTGGTCATAGACCATTCTGTCCAGGTTGACGTTTCAGGTGCCCACTACAACGCCCTTGACCTCAATCTGGATATTGAATACCATCGAAACATGGAGCGGTACAAGTTCCTCAAATGGGGGCAGCAATCCCTTGATGATTTCCAAGCAGTTCCCCCTTCAAGAGGTATCGTCCACCAAGTCAACTTGGAATTCCTAGCCAGTGTGGCTCGTCAAGAAAATGGTGTTTGGTTAGCAGACACGTTGGTCGGTACGGATTCCCACACGACAATGATCAATGGTCTCGGTGTTTTGGGCTGGGGTGTTGGTGGTATTGAAGCAGAAGCAGTGATGCTTGGGCAACCCATCTACATGCTTGCTCCCGACGTGGTGGGGGTCAGGCTCACAGGAACCCTTCAGCCGGGCGTTACTGCAACGGACATGACACTTCGCATTGTTGAGATGCTCCGTGAACACGGAGTCGTTGGCAAATTCGTCGAATTCTTTGGTACAGGTATGAAAGCCCTCACTCTTGCGGATCGTGCCACCATTGCTAATATGGCTCCAGAATATGGAGCAACCTGCGGTTTCTTCCCTGTGGATGAGCGAACCGTGGATTACCTTCGTTTGACCGGTCGAGAAGAAACAGCCATCGCAGGTGTAGAAGCCTACGCTAAAGCCCAAGGTATATGGTACGATGAAGGCCAAACCGAGAAATCTTATACCGCTGTTTTGGAATTGGATTTGAACGGTATTGTCTCAGCCCTCGCCGGACCAAAACGCCCCCAAGATCGTGTTGATTTGAGCAACATGAAATCTCATTTCCTCGAAAGCCTCACGCATGACCTCGGACATCAAGGCCACGGTTTGGAAACAGGTGACTTGTCAAAAAGCGCCATCATTTCAACCGATGAGGCAACTTATGATTTGAATCATGGCGATGTGGTAATTGCTGCCATCACCTCCTGCACCAACACCTCAAACCCCGGGGTGATGCTGGCGGCAGGACTCCTTGCTCGAAAGGCTCGACGTCGGGGTTTGAAGGTTAAACCATGGGTCAAGACTTCGCTCGCCCCAGGTAGTCGTGTTGTGACGGAATATTACGAAGCAACAGGGCTACAAGAGGATTTGAACGCCATGGGCTTCCACGTCGTAGGCTACGGTTGCACCACCTGCATCGGAAACTCAGGCCCTCTTGATGAACCAATTGACGCCGCCATCGATGAAGCCGGACTCATTGTGGGTTCGGTCATCTCGGGTAACCGAAATTTCGAGGGCCGTGTGCACGGGAAGGTCAAAGCCTCATACTTGGCTAGCCCACCTCTGGTAGTGGCCTACGCTATCGCAGGCAGTCTCGAAGTGGATTTGATGACCGAGCCAATAGGATACGATCACGATGGACAGCCCGTGATGCTGGCTGAACTTTGGCCATCCGATGAGGAATTGGATGAAGCCATGAGCGTCATCACGCCAGATATGTTCCGTGAACGTTATGCAGACGCGATGAACGAACCACGATGGAATAGCATCCCTGCAGCATCGACACCGCTGTACCCTTGGGAAGATGATTCCACTTACATCCGCCTTCCATCCTTCTTCCAAGGGTTGTCACCCGAAGCCACTCCCATTGAATCAATTGAAGGGGCCAAAGTCCTTCTGAAATTGGGAGATTCCATCACAACGGATCACATTTCCCCTGCTGGTTCATTCCCCAAAGACGGTCCGGCTGGAATGTGGTTGGTTGAACGAGGAGTTGAGAAAGGTGACTTCAATTCCTTTGGAAGTCGCCGTGGAAATCATGAAATCATGATGCGAGGAACCTTCGCCAACGTACGGATTCGCAACCAAATGGCTCCTGGGACTGAAGGTGGCTATGCTCTGAACCATGAAACCGGTGAGATTCAATCGGTCTATGATGCAGCTCAAATCACGGCTCCGAAGATCGTTCTCGCAGGAAGTCAATACGGTACGGGGTCTTCCAGAGACTGGGCTGCCAAAGGGACCTACTTGCTTGGAGTCAAAGCCGTGGTTGCGACCTCGTTTGAACGTATCCATCGTTCAAACCTCGTAGGGATGGGTGTTCTGCCGTTAACCTTCATGGAAGGAGAGAGTCACGAAGCACTCGGTCTTGATGGCCACGAATCCTATGCTTTACCCGTTACGAACGATGTGACTCCGTTACAAATTCTTCCGATGACTGCTACCAAATCAAACGGGGACGTTGTAGAGTTTAACGTTCAGGTCCGTCTTGATACACCGGTTGAGGTAGAATATTATCGTAACGGGGGTATCCTGCACACCGTCTTGCGACAGATGGCCAAAAGCGAAGCCTGAAGGGCTATCTTCAAATTCACGAACCGCGAGGATGTCCTGATGAGCCAATTCAAAGGGAATGTTCGTTACCGTTTCCGGGCGGACGACCACGACATGAACATCGTCATTGAAGGGGATGCTGAATGGGTGGAGCAGCATGTTGAGTCCCTGGGATTATCTGGTGTCGGGTGGACGATGCCGTCCGGCACGGCTGTCAAAGCAACCGACCTTTCATCCGTCTCCGAGCAACGAAAACGAGCCGGCGTCGATATTGAAATGAGCGATGAACCTGAAAATGCACCACCTCTCGATATGGGGCCCACTCCAGACCCCTCACGAATTCCGGTTGTCCGACGCCCCATTGGCGAGTTGGATTTGACTGGTGAAATAGCCAAAACAGGCATCAAAGCTCCAGAACGACCAGACCCCATTGCTCTGATGGAGATGATGGACGATTTGGACCCCCCTCACCCAGTTCAAGGCTCAACCAGTGTTGACCCCATGGCAGAGGCTTGGTTGAGAGAATTGCTTCAAATTGTTGTGCGTGATCATGGTACTACGGCCCTCAAGACCGAGGATATCGAAGAAATTGCCAGCAAATATATTGGAAATAGGGAAGGAACGGCCCTTGAAGTTTGGTTGGAATCGTTGTTTTCTGCAGGAAAACTCGTCAAAGTTCATGGTGGAGAGTCCGTAGGTTGGGGCCCTTCTCCAAAATGGCTTTCTGGTCGTTTTTGAAACCATTCGGTAAAATTCGTCGTTTGGTTATGAAATTCGGAGAAAAATACGCTTTTATGAGCCCACGCTCACCTTTTCGTCCTGTGTTTTTCACACCGAGGAGCAAAGGCATTATATTGCAACAGGAATTGGAGGGAACGAGTGTTGACTATGTTATTCCAAAACGACCTCTTCAAAGCCCGAACCCGCAGTATTTTCCTTGCGTTGATTATGTTGCTCAGTACAACTGCTGCTTTGGCCACAACGGCTAGTGCTTCGCTTGCACGTACCTACACAACCAACCGCGACCCCACAGATGTTGCCATCGGTGACTTTGATTGTGACGGATTCAATGACCTTGCTGTGGCGACCGATGGGACACATTCTATTACCATCCTATGGAACGATGGCAACGGAGATTTCTCCGAGCGTCAAGACATTTGGGTGGCGGGTAACCAAAGCCGAAACGCAGATTGGGATGAATTTGCAAATGTAGAGCAGATCGAAGTCGGAGAGTTCACGGGAGATAGTGCCCCCGACCTCGCCATTTATCAGAAGAATAACCCTTTCAAAACCAACGATCAAGGTGCACCTGCTGGTGAACCAGGGAACATGACCATCATCGAAAATGGTGGATGTGGGAGCCAAGACTGGAGCATTGGAGAACGATTCACTCACTTTTGGGTCTGGGACATGACCGTTGGTGATGCTGACCAAGACGGCAATGATGACATTTATGTTCTTGACCTAATGGCCGACATTACGACACAACGAGTTGTGACCTATCGAGGCCCGATCACTTCGAGTACTCAAGGGGGCATCACGAATTTGGGTGCCGCATCTTCGAACACCTTCCGTTCCATTGAAGTTGGCGACTTTGGCGATACTCAAACAAGCATAACCGGGTCCTCTTGCACTGACGACGATATCTGGCTCCTTCGTAGCGAAGGACTCGACTATAGCACAGGCACAGTAACAACCCCAGGGAACGATGACAATGTTTCAATTATTGAATTCGATTGTCTGACTCAAGGTTACCCACTTTCCTACACCTATGGTTCCAGCCAAGCAAACACCCAAATTATCAACATGCAAACCGAGACCAGCGAAGACTTTTCCATCGCCGACATTGGAGGAAATGGATACATTGACACCCTCGCCCTGAACGACGGTAACCTGCAAAATGTAACCTATTCACAGGCAACTGCACAAGGAACCTTCGGGATTCCTCAACTGGCTTATTTCGGCCCGTACATCTCATGGTCCATCACCGTGGAGGACTTGAACGGAGACGGCGAACCAGATTTCGTCAACCCGACCATTGCATACCAACAAAATCAAACGGACTCAGCGGGTGGTTCAACATCCAACTACTTCCTCAACTTCCCCTCTACTGTGCAAGTCACGTTGTCTGATGGTAACGGTGGGCACGTGAGCCCGCTCTCCTACGAGACGGGACGTCGCCCATCAGCGGTCGCTATTGGACAAATGGCCGGCGGACAAAATTCTGCCGAAGACATCGTTATTGGACACACAGAATACGCCTTTGGCGGATGGCGAGACAACTTCGGATGGCTGGGGCAATACGATACCTTGACCATCATTGAAATGGATAACAAAGACCTTGCAGTAACCGGGTTGGATATCTCCCCAGTGGACAGATTCTTTGGTTTGGTTGGTGAAGGAACTCGAGATATGAACATCACTGTCACCAACACCGGCATGGACACACTCAATGGACAAACAGCAACACTTGATGTTGAATTGAAGATTGTTGATGAAGCAAATTCATCTAACACGACAGTGTATTCCAACGATTGGGACTCGGCTGAAGATAAAACCGGATGCGGTACTGGCTGTGGTTGGACCTTTGAGGAATACTTTGGCGGAACATCAAAGTGGCACTTGGAAACCAACCACTCCACAGGCTCCTCATCAGGAAACAATGACCCGAACGTCTCCGCAAACCACCTCAATCCAACCGATTTCATGTGGGCTGGAGAAGTGAAGACAAATCAGTCTGGCGACGATTGGACTGGCTATGGAAAGAATTGGGATGATGGCATGGTGCTCAACAATGTTGACCTCACCAACGCAGATCGCGCTTTCATGAGCGTTGAACTTTTCCAACACTTGGGCTGGTCGGGCTTATACAATACTGATCAAAACGGCAACCCGGTTCTTGCCGACGTCTGGGATGATTTGGCTATTGTTGAGATCGGAAGCATCGAAACTGGTTGGACTGTGATTGGATGCCCGCAACAGGCATCTCTCCAAGGTGCTTGTCTCTCGGGTACATCCTTCTGGGGAGGATACGATAACGATCGTTTCACGAAAGAAAACATATTAGGAAACCCCGCTGAAGTGAGGTATACAGGAACCGGTTTCGTCTCTGGAACATATTACGGCTGGAGTAACTTCACCGAAGAAGGCTTCGGGGCGTTTGATTTGAGTTCATGGGCTGGAGAAGAGGTTGACATTCGCTTCCGCTTCCGCACCGGCTTCGGTGGTTCAATTGCCGATGATAACGAAAGCCGATGGAGTGGGCGTGACGGATTCGCGGTTGACAACCTCACTATTTGGAAGCAAACAACTACCTTTTTACCGAACCCAACATTGAATCAAACCACTATTCAGTTGACGAACTTGGAACCAGGTCAAGAGTACACCACATCAATACAAGCTGATCTCCTCAACGACACAACCTACCGTATTTCTGCCACATTGAGTGGAAATACTTGGGATGAACAATCGCTCAACGACGATGTAACGGGGTATGTGACACCGTTTAATCTGTATGACCCTGCAGTTGAATATATTGATTTTTTCAAACCAGGTGGGCTCTACGCCCAAGGGCTCTATGACATCTCAGCAACCACCAACAACTGGGGGAACACGGCAGTCGACTTTGGTATTGAAGCAACTGTTTACTCCGCAACACCTTCCGACATCTATTGCGGGACACCTTCTGCAGTTTGTGTTGAATCCTTTGGAGGTGGAGCAGCAGGCTATCGTTACGAAGAAACAGGAGAAACTGGACAGGCACCACTTGGTGCAATTTACACCGATGCAACCTGTTCAACGAAGATTTTCAACAGCAATGCTTACTGGTTCGGCCATCCCTGCGACACTGGAAGCAATGGTTACAATGATGATTGGACCAACGAGACCCTCACCATCCCTGACATTGATTTGACAAGTATGAGCGGTGATTTCGTTTCGCTGAACTTTGAATACTATGCAGACACCTTCTATTCCATTGATCAAAACGGCAACATCGACCCGAGCGATGCCGCTTCTATGTGGGTTGAATTCACAAAGAACGTCGGTCAAACTAACGAGACAACCTACGAGGGCTTGGTTATAGCACAGTGGAATGATTACAACGAGGACGGCACCTGTCGAGTCGATTCAAACGATGACGGGGTTGCCAACGAAACAGAACCGAGAGATTTCGCAGAATTAGATAACATTGGTGATTCATCCACTACTGATGGATCCGGTGGGAACTATGAAGTGTTCTTTAACACCGATGACTTGGTGAAAACAACAAGCATCGATTTGACACACTTGTACATCTTGAACACCACGGGCCCCTCCACTTCATGGACCCGAGAGTGCATATCACTCCAAGGAACAATGTTGGATGTGAACTTTATCTTTAATTCTGACGAAGATGGAAGAAACGGTGTAAATGATGGATTCAAAGGTGTTGGATTTAACAACATCAGCCTTTCAGAATACACTTTTGTTTCCGATGCTACTTACGACATCACCCGAACAAATGTTGACGCTGGAGACATTGACACGACAACCATTGCTTCTCACGAGTTCAACACTGGCGTTTACCGACTTGATGTTAAGGCCGTGTTCGACAACACAACCGCCGGAAAGCCCTGGTTCAATGATAACGAACTATCATCAGCCAACAACATCCAGCGTGTGATTTTCAATGTTGAATCAGTCGATGTATCTATTGGCAAACCAAACACTCTCACCTGCCATACGGACCAAACGCTTCCTTGCGTGCTACCCATTGATAGCGCCCTTACCCATTCTTGGGAATTCCAAGCTACGAACGGTGTCCTCGGTGGAGATTATGTCTTCTTCATGGACGTCGTTGATATGGCTGATGGAAGCATCGCGCACAGCGTTTCTTCTGGACCTTCAGTGACCTTAGAGAGTCAGGAAAAGACTCAGGTCTCCTTTACCCCGTGGAATGGATGGATTGACGGACATACCTACAACATCAGTTTCTATGGAGAATTAGCAGACGGTAGTGAAACTGGGAATATACGAAGTTTCCAGGCCACATTTGCTAACAACGTGGACATTGCCATCCTCTCGGATACCTCGGCTCGTACCACTGCCATCAAAGAGGACATCGCGATTCTCGGTATGACCTATACTCAATTTGCCATTAACGATTGGGACACATACTTTGACGCAGGTTGGTTCACGCACTATGACAAGATCATCCTACCATGGCAAGACACCCTTGCGGCAAAGGACACTCAATTCTCCGGAGACGGCTATTATCAATATCTTGGTGAACCAGCACGTCGAACCATCCTTGAGAACTTCATGTCAGCCGGTGGTACCGTTCAGGCGCATCTCGCACCACACGGTTCCCAAATTTACGGCTTAGACCAGGGCTTGCAGGGCCGTCTACCGTTTGGCTTGGACATCAAGGGAGACCCCGGTCAGACTCAGCATCAGGTGACATACCAAACCATGGACCTTGCTGATCCGTTCCATCCAATTATGGACAACATCGATGTGAATGCATTCCAAGGGTTTGATGCCAATTCTGGTGTCGCACAAGCAGTGTTGAACACCAAGTCGGTCAGTACAACCAATGTCCCCGAGACATGCGACGGGTTTATGGAAAACGGCGGATACTTCCAACGCTTGATTCGCTCTTCTGAAGATATTCAAGACACGGTCTTGGGTGTATGCAGCTACTACTCTGGTGGGTTGATCGTTTCAACCATTGACGTTGCAACACACTCTGAGCGTGCTGATAGTGCAACGTTCCCATTGATGGGTAACCTCCTTTCCTACAAGGTAACACCGTATCCAACTGGATTTGGTACTCTAGGTAACGGATTAGATTTGACCATCAACGGCGATACGCCAGAAATCGATCCAAGCACTTCAAAATACGCATTGCGCTACATGAAGAGCGATGCAACGCTTGACTTTGCTTTCACAACCCAAACGACAGAAACCCTTCATGCCGATTGGGTCATCAGTGGACCAACCAACTGGGATGGAACTACTCTGGCTACCGGCGTTACAGGGCACATTTCCGAGCAAGCTCCAAGCATGTTCTTCTGTAAGGCTGACCTTGCTTCGGCAACAGGTTGCGCACAAGGTGAACAATGGGACATCACATTGATGCTCCACGATGATGCTGGACACGCACGAACCATTCATGTCACCGTTGAAACCAACGATGTTTATGCCGATGAATACCGTCCAGTCGCTTCAGCAAAGGTTGAATCAGGCGACAATGTTGAGTACATGGGGTCCAAGACTGTTTCAAACGTTGAATGGGATGTCAATCGAATCATCCTCGACCAAACCGGTGAGGCCGTGATTCAATTTGATGCAGGTAATTCCTCTGACCAAGACTCCTTGGAAGGCAATGGAATTGAAACCTACGAATGGAAGGTGTTGTTTGACGCTCCCTATGGAGATGACTCGTTCGACCTTGATGGACATACGTTCACTCAAACAGCTGCTAGCGATGGCGAATGGTCGTATGAATTCAAGAACAAGACCGTGGATGAAACAGGAACAACGGAGAACCAAATCAGAATCGAATTGGTGGTCTACGATAGTGCAGGTAAATTCTCAGAGAAGTACCGAATGTACTTCGTGGTTGTCGATGAAGGATATGGAGATGAGGAACCTGTTGTACAATGGGATACTTCACTCAACAACACAAAGGTTGACACAGATGAAATCACTATTTCTGGCCAGGTATTGTCCGGTTCGGAAGAGGGAGATGTGTACATTGAAGCGGCTTTCTATCAAGAGAATTTCACTGATACCTCGGTTAGGAAGTACAACCTCAGTCTTCTTGGATTGTATGACAAGAGTGACCCATTGGGAGATGCACAAACGTTCGAACTCTCCCTCAAACTTGAGTCGTTATACACAGCCGATGCAAAGTCGCAACGTGTCTTCATCAAGATTTACGAAGGAGAATACCCCAACGAGCGTTGGGTGACCATCAAGTGGATTGAGATTGATTTGCCCGCTTGTCAAGGACTTGAAGCCGATCCCGAGGCAGAAGCAGCAGGCGGTGAATTCATTCTTGATGAGAATGGAGACTGTCAATGGAGCGGCGATTGGGTCTATGACTCGGAGAAAGAGGAATGGAGAAACACAAGCACTGGTGGCGATTCAGTCGAAGGAGAATCCGATGGAATTTCAACAACATTACTTGCAATCAGTGCCATTGTTTTGTTTGCAGTCATCGCTTTGACCATGCTCTTCATGCGCAAAGACTCTGATAAGGACGATATGTTCGACCAAGCAGGTGCAGGATTTGGCGCAGCAGCATCCATCGATCCAACCGAACAATACGTCCAGCAACTTATTGCCCAAGGGTACCCCGAAGAAACAGCGAGGGCATTTGCAGCGCAATACGTTGGTGCAGAGGCGGCAGCACAACCTGCAGCAGCACAACCTGCAGCAGCACAACCTGCAGCGGGCTATGACCAGGCGGTGTACGAGCAATACTACCAGCAATTCACAACCCAAGGTTACGATGCAGCAACAGCAGCGGCTTATGCCCAACAATATGCTGTTCAGTATGCGCAATCTCAGCAATAGTGAATGAGGTCTACCTCGAGGCAGGTGGCGAGTGAATACGCTCGTTCATGTACTACCTCGGTTGCCCGATGGACATGGACAAGACTGACCGTTATACCGTGGCTGATATCAGCCTCGCATCCGAGGGAGCCCTTCGTGTGGATTGGGCTCGTGCTCGAATGCCCGTTCTCAACGCCTTGCGCGAAGAAGCCATGGAATCCAAACCACTGGCTGGTATGCGAGTTGCAGGATGCCTGCATGTCACCAAAGAAACGGCTGTACTGATTGAGACCATAGCAGCAGCAGGAGCCGAAATTTCTTGGTCTGGATGCAATCCACTTTCCACACAAGACGACGTCGCAGCATGGCTAGCTAGTGAAGGATATTCCGTTCATGCATGGCACGGTCAAAGCACTGAAGATTTCTATTGGTGCATTGATAAAACTCTCGAATTCAAACCAACACTCACGCTTGATGACGGCGCAGACCTAATTGTACGCGTTCATGGAGATCGCTCAGAATTCGCTGATGGCGTTATTGGAGGGACAGAAGAGACAACCACAGGTGTACATCGCTTGCGAGCCATGGGGAAGGCGGGAGACCTCCGATACCCAGTCATAGCAGTGAATGATGCTATCACAAAATGGGACTTCGACAATGTTTACGGAACAGGTCAATCCACATTAGATGGAATTCTTCGTGCAACATCTGTATTAATCGCTGGAAAAACCTTCGTTGTTGCAGGTTACGGTCATTGTGGTCGGGGTCTCGCCATGCGTGCAAAAGGCATGGGTGCAAACGTGATTATCACTGAAGTTGATCCACTTCCAGCACTTCGAGCTGTCATGGATGGCTTCCGGGTCATGGAAATGGATGAAGCAGCTTCCTTGGGGGACATCTTTTGTACCGCTACTGGTATGAAAGATATCATCGTAAAACGTCACTTTGAATCCATGCGGGACGGGGCTATTGTCTCAAATACAGGGCATTATGATTGTGAAATCAATATCGAGGATTTGAAAAGCCTGACCAATGACATCCGCACCATTCGCGACAACAATGACGAATACACCCTCGGCGATGGTCGACGTATCTACCTTCTTGCAGATGGCCGATTGGTCAATTTGGCAGCGGCTGAAGGCCACCCCTCTGAAGTGATGGATATGTCATTTGCAAACCAGTATCTTGCTTTGGTTCGTCTCGCACAAGAAGGTGGAAGCCTGAGTAACGATGTCCATGACATCTCGAATCAGCAGGACAGTGATTTAGCAACAACCAAGTTGGCTACGATGGGAATGAGTATTGATTCTCTCACTCCCGAACAAATCGCCTATCTTGACGATTACACCGCTGGCACGTGATCATTCTTCTTCATAGGCTGTCAATGGAGCCCATGCTTCATCATCCTCATCTTCTTCATCGACCAGGTGAGAATCAAAATCTGGAAGGCGGAATGAATAATTTCGTGGTAGTGAATTCTTCCGTTCCATGATTTTCAACATACGTTCTTGCCACGCAAGAGGTTTTCGTTGCATGATGTAGACATGTAGCACCGAGGTTCGAACATCTTCAGGGATAACGGTAAATCCTGTTGAAACTTCAAAATTCATTGCCCTGAGGAGGTTAAACGCGGGGCGGTTGATGATTTGGAACCAACGTTTTGCTAGACGCATGGCGAACAGTACAATGAACATAATCACAGAGGTTGTCAAACAAAATGCTCCCCAACCTTCTCCAGAAAAATTCGATGAGAAGAAGATCACGAAGAAGAGAATTGGAACTGCAAGGAGCATAAATATGAAAGATTCCGAAACTGGAGGTTTTTTCATTTTACTTCGAATAGCTTCCCAGCCATTGTGATGTTTTTGATAAGGCTTGAAGATGTCTTTTGCATCTTGGGTTGCAGCAGCTTTGACAAGATTGAGAAGACCTTGTATCCGAGCGAATTGACTGGTCGCAACATCCATGTTGTCGTTCAAAATCGCCTCTAACCGTTTTCGTGACTCTTCATATTCCCCCATGTCTGCTAAGATGGAAGCCATTTCAACCAGCGGTGTTACTTCATGAGGT
Source organism: Candidatus Poseidonia sp. (assembly GCA_022426155.1). GTDB lineage: Archaea > Thermoplasmatota > Poseidoniia > Poseidoniales > Poseidoniaceae > Poseidonia. The sequence continues at coordinate 179,472 of JAKMEE010000022.1, forward strand.
GCATGATGTCGGCAATCCTGCCACCATTGCAATGCATCATGAAGAAGTCCAAGTTCATCTGCTAATAATCGTCCACCTCGGACCCACATGTCGAGGCGTTCAGGTTCCAACAGGACCGCCTTCTTGGCACCAGTCAGAGCTTTTGCCGCCTCAAGCATACTCCTGGGCTCCTTCCCATTCATGCATGCATCGGATAACAAAACCCATGCATCGGTGTGTTCGGGGTCCAATTGTGTTGCCAACAATGCTTCACTTTGGGCTAATTCACGGTCACCTTCATCCAAGGCTTCCAAAGCATTGAGGTAATGGCTCTCTGCGCTCATAACGCTTCACTCCTGATTCAATCATCCTGGCGGTTGTACCGTCGTGGTTCAATGTCCTTTGGACCTCGATTATGTGCATGTCCAGGACGCTTGCCTCTAGCTTTACGGAAGCTGTCATCGCTGCGAGGGGGGCGACGTTGAGTGGAGCCTTCCCCACTTTCGCGTGAATTACCTTGGCTTGAATCACGATCGCCTCGTCCTCCTCCGTCTCTGGAGTAACCGCCGCCGCCTCTTGAGTCACGGACGCCTCGTCCGCCTCCGTCTCGGCAGGAACCCCCGCCCCCTGTTCGAGCTGGGGCGCCAC
>JAKMEE010000037.1 GCA_022426155.1 Candidatus Poseidonia sp.
CTTCGACAAGGAGGGTTAAGTCGTAACAAGGTATCTGTAGGGGAACCTGCAGATGGATCACCTCCTAAGAAACCGGAGGCTGGGGTTCGCAAGAACCCCAGTCTCCACCCTTTTTTTATCGCTCATCAGGTTTACTTTTTACACCGAATTGGCATTGAGTATTGTTCAACTCTGAACGACGTTTCTGCTCACAATGCATCGGTGATTGTTTGATGCAACCGATGTTCCATTGTGTCCCTGAACGTCAGGAGCCTCAGTGAGGGCGCCAAAGCATTGACTGTGATGGTCGCTCCTCGATTGAAATGAACTTCATCCCAACCATCAGGGACGACGTAGCCACGATGCATGTCGGATGTGATGAGCGTAGCTTCTCCGGTCCAATCAGCCCAAGACCAAGGTTGCTCAGCGCGTTGGTTGGGCGGTAAGTCTCTGGCCATGACAAAGTAATGATCTCTTGAATCAACTTTGTCAACTTTTTTGAGAAGTTGTTCAAATTCCCCATGACTCATGGCATTTCTAAGCCAGGCTCCTTGGCCGTACCAAGTCGAAAAGAGGAGGCCACTGCTTTGCTGGACGCATTGCAAATCTCCACGACGTAGGTGGTATTTGCTGGGGGCGTATTGATGCGTATTTGCGATGAGTAAATCGTTCATCGCGGGGTCCGTTGTGAAACGATTTCCCGATGTTGAATCAATGATTGCTTGCAATCGTGGCAATTCATTGACGATGGCCCGACCCTCAACTACGGCTCGAAAATCATCTTCGAAAGTGGCTACGGATGAATCCATGAAGAATCCAAAACTTCCTTCTGGGTCATCGGACCGAGGATGAGAATTCACTCCCATCACGGGCGTCGCTGCGTCGATGTTGTGAGACAATGAGGTCAAGGTACCATCGCCCCCAAACACGATCACCAAATCACGTGCAATAAAATCGGCTCTTCGTACATGTTCTCTTGGTCGGAAATCCATCTTATGAGGTGAGCCCGTTGCTTTCTGTAGCACATCTTTGATCGCCATCAAGCCAGCATCATGGACGGCTTCGAAGTTTTTCTTGTAAACCACAAGGATGTTCACCTTAAGCCCCCTCATTCCTTGCAAGCGCTCCTGCTTCAAGAACACAACCCTTCTGCAGCGATAAATAAAGAACCATAAGGGAGAATCAGAGAGGATGTTGTATGGAGACTCCACCACCCTGGCAAGATGAGGCCGTCGTTGTCGGTTCAATCTATGAAGAAAGTAATCCTGAAGGAGGTACCATGATTTCTGGTTTAACAGATATGGTGCCTGGGCAAATGATCATGCTTCAACCAGTTTCATCGGCCCCCAAAGTTATCGGAATTTGTTGTGTCATTCTTGGTGGCTTTGGAGTTCTTTCTGGGCTTTATGAAATAGTTGTTTCTGTAAGTTCTTCGACTCTCTTTCTCGTATTATCGGTGCTAGGCATCGGCGTATCAGGTGGGACCATTGCCGGAGGATTGATGCTATCACAATACAATAAACAAGGCATCTTCATTCTCTTGGGAATGATTGCGATATCATTCGTATTTGGTGCAATTGAACTCTCCCAATCAGAGGAAATGTATGAGACCATGCTCAAAGAAGGAGAAATTACACAAGAGGAGTATGACGCTCTGCAAAACGTTGGGGGTTTTGTTGAAACCATTGGAATCGTATTACTTGCAGTATGCAATGGGATTTGTGGATTGATTGTCACTATCCCCCTGATGATCAGCAATAATGGATTTGAAAAGCCTAAATCTCACAGCCTTGCAGAGTCCTTTTTCGAGAATCAATGAAACCTTTGTAGGCTGAGGCGTCTTCCCCAGCCTCATGGACATTAAAGAATTGAACCTTGAGCGTGGGTTTTTCCAACTCACCGTGCCTTATGCTTGGTGGGGTAAACTCCTTTGGGTCGTTGGCCTCATCATGATTTGCTCAGTGGCAGTCAGTTTTGATTACGTGGCAATTGCAGCCCTTGGCTGGCTTCTCATTGCCCTAACGGCTCCTAAATCATTCGAAACAGATTTGCGTGAAATTCGCAAGAATGCGCAAGCCAACGATGAATTGGAAGCCCAAGCCTTGGGCCAGGGTCTTGAAATTGAATCATGGTTTTGGGGTCGTTCAAGTTTGACACCAACCAACGATCCTCGTGATTGGGTGCTTGCAGCGCCGGGCCCGAGCACATGGGATCAAAATGCCTACCTGCCTCACGCAGATGGTTCACCTTTGCCAGAACATCCTGCAAAAGTTGGAACACCTCACCCTGCAACATTCACAACATACGGAGTCATGATGGCGCTCTTTGTCTTGATTGGAGGAATGTTGCTCTATACCATTCCTAAAGAAGAGCGTGGTATGACCGTTGCAGGTGTAGCAACAGCAGCCACCCTCATTTGGCTCTTCATTGCCTTAGCCAAGACTCGCATCGTTCGTCAAATGCTCGATACACCAACCTCATTGGTTCGTTCTGCTGCTGTCGGTACCGGAGAACTTGTTGGTCAAGTACGCCCAAGTCCAGCCGGTGTTCTCAACGTAGTGGTCGATGGAAACCCTGATCGCACCGTTCCACTTTGTCTTTCTTTCAAATGGGAATATGAAGTGTATGTTTGCCGCCAGGTCACAGACTCAGAGGGTAATACAAAGACAGAATGTAATTGGCGAACCGTACGGGGTGATGAAGGTTCGTTGCCCTTCATTCTCAACGACGGAAGTGGAGGAATGCTCATTCGCCCAGAGACTTTCAAGCGAAAGGATTTCGGAGGATTTCGCAAGCGCTGGGAGTCCAACCACGCCGACACCCTTCTGAAAAGTCTTGGTTCAGAATTACGAGCGAAGCTCTTTTCCGGTGGAGATGTGCGAAAGCATCGCTGGACCATCTACGCCTTACGAATGGGCGACCCAGTCTTCGTTCAAGGTGAGATCAAACCTCGTACCAATGCTGATATAACCGCTGAGGGAATTGACACAACTCTGCAAAACGCTATCGTCGAAATGGTAGGTGAGGACGCAACTGCCAGTAAAGCCATGCTTTCGCGGGGTACTGAATTGAGCATTATCGGCTCATTGCGCTCCAATATGGAAATGCTCATTCTGCCTCTCATCGGGTCAATACTAGCTGTTGGTTTGTTCATCCTTTGATAGAGATGTTCATGACCTTCGGGGATTTCGCCACATCATGAACGAAGACGTAGTGATTGTCGGAGGCGCCCGAACGCCCTTTTGTGAATGGTCTGGCGGCAAGCGAGGCGATGGAAAGGTAGGCGGAGCCCTCAAAACGGTGAATGCCCAAGATTTGGGTGCCATTGCTATCCAAGGGGCCTTGGAAAAAACAGGAACCGACCCGGCATCAGTGGACCATGTTGTTATGGGATACGCCTTGCAGACATGCTCACAATCGATTTACGGTGCTCGTCATGCAGGACTCAAAGGCGGTATTCCCCAGGAAGTCCCGATGTTAACTCTCTCCAGAATCTGTGGGTCTGGTATCCAATCCATCGTCACAGGTGCTCAAATGATCATGCTTGACGAAGCCAAGACCGTTGTGTCTGGCGGTATGGAGAATCTCTCACAAGCCCCACACATCCTTCGGGGAGGGCGGGATGGTTGGAAGTTAGGTCGTGCACCCAAGGTAGAAGATTACATGATGACCAACCTACAAGACATGACCTGTGGCTTATTCATGGCTCAAACCTCAGATGAATTATGTCGCCGTAAAGGTGTGACTCGAGAGGAAATCGATGCCTTTGCAGCGCTCTCACACCAGCGTATCAGTCAGTCCATTGACAACGACATCTTCGAACAGGAAATTGTCCCAGTCACCATCTCTTCTCGCCGAGGTGATACCGTTCTGACTCACAAAGATGAAGACCATGTCGTCCGTTCAACCACGGAGGCTTCGCTCGCATCTTTGCCAACCGCATTTGGCCCAGAATCCTTTGTGACTGCTGGAAATGCCTCTGGTGTTGTGGACGGCGCTGCAGCTGTGGTGATCAAGTCCGTATCCCAAGCCAACTTAGATGGCGATAAACCTCTTGCAAAGATTGTATCTTGGGGCATAGTTGGGTTGGAACCTGCCATTATGTCCTATGGGCCAGTACCTTCCTCTCGTAAGGCTCTGGAAAAAGCGGGCCTTACGGTTAACGACATTGACCGCTGGGAAATCAACGAAGCCTTTGCCGGCCAGGCAGTTGCATGTGTCAAGGACCTTGGGATTGATGTGGAAAAAGTCAATGTTAACGGTGGAGCTGTTGGAATTGGCCATCCATTGGCAGCGACTGGTACCCGACTGGTCCTCACATTGGCTCATGAATTACGTCGCAGCGGCGGTAAGTACGGCGTGGCAACCGCTTGTATTGGTGGTGGCCAAGGAATCGCTATGGTGATTGAGTCAATCAACGAATGAGTCCAAACATATCCCATGCATACCGTAAGAAAACCACTGCTACTAAGGCAGTAAAGACCTTCATGATGTCGTGAGCATTAATGTATTTCATGCCGAATTCCGCTCCCATTCTAGCACCCAAATAGGTCAGGAACGGTAAGGCGAATAAGATTGTAATCTGTTCTCTGAGTCCTTCCAATTCACTTGAAGACAGGAAAGCGAGATGAGTGATGACGGCCACAGGAACAACCACCATCATAATATGGAGACTTGAACCAATTGCTGTACGTGCTTTGAGTGAGGCAGATTGTTGAAGAACTGGCACATAGATGACCCCTGCTCCAATGGCGAGCACAGAAGAGAGTAAACCGCCAATACCCGACCCTGTTCGCAAGCCAATATGATTCACTTCTGTTGAAGGCCCATTATCCGGGCCTTCAGAAGCATCTTGCTGCTTGAGTTTTGCTTGAGTTTTGATGAAAGCCCAGGCTAACATCACCAAACTGAGGCCTTTGAACACAGGATCGAGTTGTTCACCAAGCATGACCACAATCCCCACGCCAGCAATAGCACCTGGAACCGCTCCAATGAGGGCTGATTTGATCACTGCATCATCGTGATGACCTTCTCTGCGATGGGCGAGGCCACTTCCATAACTCACGACCGCAGTGAGGATCAACGATACAGCCAGTAACGTCCCGTCAATGGGCCAGTTGGCCCCATAATGCAACAGTGGTACGAAGAGCATTCCACCCCCCATCCCGACTGGGGAAAAGACAAACGCAATGCAAAAAACACCTGCAAAAATGAGCACAGTTTCCAACATCAGATCACCTGCCACCCTTGCTCTTCATTGTGGCTATGTCTTCGGTAGGAGGCATTGATTCTATTATATTGCGCCAATTTCCGAAGATATGGGCTAAGAAAGATACAAGTACTTCTGAACCCGGAGGTTAATCATGGACCCACCAGTCATTGCCGCAATTGCCATAGGCGCCATCCTTGGATTGATTTTGATCATCTGGTTTTTCACAACCTGGAATCGTTTGGTGAAATTGGAAGAAAATGTCAACAATTCATGGTCGAACATTGATGTGTTGCTGAATCAACGCTACGATATGATTCCAAATTTGATGAACATCGTGAAAGGCTATGCCAGCCACGAGCGGGAGATTTTTGAGCAATTTGCACAAGCCCGCCAAACCGCTGCAGGGTGTCTTCAACGTGGTGACGTCGCAGGTGTCGCTGCTGCAGAAGGTATTCTCTCGGGCATGATGCCTCGCATCAACATGGTTGCTGAGCAATACCCTGACTTGAAGGCGAATGAGAACTTCTTGAACCTTCAGAACCAACTCGTATCTATTGAAAACCAAATCGCTGACCGACGTGAATTCTACAACGCAGCTTCAACCAACTTCAACAAGGCTATTCAAATGATTCCTAGCAACATTGTTGCGGGCGTCAAGAAGTGCGAGCGTAAGGAACTCTGGACCGTTTCCGCACAAGTTCGTGAAGCCCCACAAATCACCTTTTGAATCTCTCTTGAGGGATATGGTCACCGCTTGGTTGGTGGGATGTAGGTGATGTTTTGAGTCAATCAACACCGATTATTGATGTCCACGACCGCTTGAGATTGCTCGGTACAGCTCACATTGCAACGGCTTCAGTAGAGGCTGTCCGAGAACAAATCGAAGCTTATCAACCCGACATCGTTGCAGTCGAATTATGTCAAAGTCGGCATGATGCCTTGGTCAGTGATCGTCGGTTAGACAAGGAAGGTTTGCTCAAAGTCATCAAGGAGGGAAAAGCGCCGCTGGTCTTACTCCAATCCATGCTATCTGCTGAACAACGAAAGTTAGGTCTTGACGAAGGACAGCAACCTGGAGCAGAATTAATGGCTGCAGTAACCCTTGGAAAGGAGGCGGGTTGTGAAATAGCTCTGGTCGACCGAGACATTCAAGTCACACTTCGTCGAGCATGGAAGCGAATGAAATTCCGTCAAAAATTCCGTCTCATGATGTCTCTTTTAGGAGATGAAGAAGACGATGAAACCGTTGATGTCAATGAATTGCTCGAGGACACAGACTTGCTTTCAAGCATGATGGAGGAATTGAAAACCTTCTCGCCAGGGGCAGGGGCCGTTTTGATCGATGAGCGTGATGCCTACATCGCTGAAAAACTTCGAGCCCTCAATCCTGACAAAAAAATCTTGGCCGTTGTAGGGGCTGGCCATTTGGCAGGTGTTACCGAACATCTTCAATCATCCAACAGAGTTCATGACCTTGAAGAATTATCGACACTTCCGAAGCGTACTGCCGTTGCGACAATCCTTCCTTGGGCCATTCCCTTTGGCCTCATGGCCTTGGTTGCTATCTTGGTAGGAACTGGAAAGGATGTGGATTGGATTGAATTCTTCACAGTTTGGACGATTGCTAACGCCGTCTTTGCCGCCATTGGTTGCATCATTGCTCGTGGCCACCCCCTTGCAATATTAACCGCGGCTCTCGCCTCCCCGATCACCTCACTCAATCCGGCCTTAGCAGCAGGTTGGTTCGCAGGCTATGTTCAGTTGAAGGTTGCAGAACCAACAGCAGAGGATTTGCAACGATTTTTGAAACTTGACGATTTTTCCTCATTTTGGTCAAATCCAGCAGGGCGAGTTCTTTTGGTCACCGCTTTGACAAACTTGGGCTCCATGGCAGGTGCTTGGGTCGCAGCAGCTGGATTGCTCGGCGGTTTGGGGAGTTAACGAACCGCTTCCATGGTCGCAAACAGGTCTGCATGGGCGCGTACGTCGTGCACACGAAGTAAGTCGATACCCTGTTCAAAGGCAACCGCTGCAACACCTAATGTTCCAGAGAGACGATTCTCAGTGTCCTCTTGTTTGGTCAAGTGACCTATCAAGCGTTTTCTTGAAGCGCCCCACAGAAGACTTTGCGTGCTCTCCTGGAGTATGCCTCTCCCCGTTCGCAATAATTCTAGATTATGTTCATGTGTTTTCCCAAATCCAATGCCCGGGTCAAGGCAGATGAGGGAGTTGTCATGGCCCCATTGCACGAGCATTTGACGCTGTTGTTCGAGATATTGGCTCACTTCCGAAACACAATCGGTGTAATGTGGTTCTTGTTGCATGGTTCCTGGCTCACCCTGCATGTGCATGATGCAGACGGCACAACCATGTTCTAGCACAACTCGAACCATCTCGGGGTCACGTAATCCTGAGATGTCATTGATCATGTCAGCACCAGCATTGAGGGCGGCAGTGGCGACGAATGCATGGCGTGTGTCAATCGAAATGAGGCCCATCGGTTTGATCTCCCTGAGGGCCTTGATTACTGGTACGACTCGGGATGCTTCGGTGGCTTCGTCCACAGGTTCTGCGCCTGGGCGCGTAGATTCCCCTCCGATGTCAATCCATGTGGCTCCATCTTGCCACATCTCAATGGCACGTTGTACCGCGTCCTCGGGTTGCAAGGCTCGACTTCCCTCGTAGAATGAATCCGTTGTAACGTTGATGATGCCCATGATTTTTGGCACACCTCTTTGGGCATGCAGGCCGCTTAGAATTGCCTCTCGGCGGGCCAGAGTGACCGAAGAGTCAGCCTTCATGCTCCACTCCAAAGCGGCAGGTTTCATAAGTTGTGACTGTCAAGTGCCTCCATGTCCGAGGCTGAGCCATCCTTGTTGGATGCCACCGTGGAGGAATCTCCAACACAAGAAGTGGCGGGGACATTTTCTCATAACGACCTTGAATTTGCAGAACGTATCATCCGCAGATTGCGCCCTTCAAGTCAGCAAGATCTCTACGATAAGGCTGCAAAAAGTTCCAAAATCGGGGGGATGGTTCTCACTGTCATGGTTGTGGTCTGGTGGTTCGGAGTTCATTCACAAAGCGAGGAAATGGCCTTGGCACCATCCGAATTCTTTGGGCTAGACTTTGGACAAGCTGCTCTTGCAGTCATGGGGCTGTCTCTGTGCTCAGCCATTCTTGCGGAATTTAGTCGTGACATGGGGAAAATCATCCCTTCCTCTCTCGCTGGCGGCATGCTCATTCTCGCTGGACTCTATGTGATTGAGCCCCTTGTCGCAGCCATGTTCGGTAGCACGGACTTAACCTCCGCTGAAGGCATGTGGAGGACCGTGCGTTTGGGAAGTCTCTGGGCTGGTATGAGCTTTGGTTCGAATCTCATTGTAAATTCCATGTTGCTCAATTGGCTAATTCGCTTTACTGAGTCCCAAAATTATGCAATACCTTCCGCTAGTGCTTCACCTCTTGACCCACAACCAGTTGTCAATGAGACTCTTGAATGAGCCGCTACGCTCATGACCGTGATGAGGCTCGGAGGGCCATGTCTGGTGCTCCATTCAGCGTGTTGAGGCTCGGCCATCGAAAAGGCCGAGATCCAAGAATCACCACGCATTTGGCTTTGGTGTCTCGAGCACTTGGTGCTGACCAATTTCTGTTGGCTGGTGATAAGGACGATGATTTGTTCAATAACGTTGCTTCTGTTAACGAGCGGTTCGGAGGTGCGATGTCCTGCGAACACATCACGGGTTCAATGGGCTGGTTGAAACGGTTTGTACAAAGCGATGCGGGTGATGGTGAGCCCGGTGTTGCCGTTCATCTGACCATGTATGGTGAGCCTTACCGAGAAGTCATCCCACGTATTCGTAGAGATCGACCAATCGTCGTCATCGTAGGTGGAGCAAAGGTACCGGGTGATGTCTTCAAGTATGCCAATTACAACGTGGCTGTGGGCAATCAACCGCATTCGGAAGTAGCGGCTCTTGCCCTCTTCATGGAAGCATGGCATGGAGAAGGTGGAACCGAGCGACACTTCCCAAATGCTCGGCTCACCATCGAACCCTCCGCACGCGGTAAGACCGTTCACGATAAGGCAGACGAAAGTGAAGAGTAATTTTTAACTTACTTAATGCGCTGAGTTCTTAAAAAGAGCCATTGCTGGGCGATACATACCAGTGTGTCACCAATGGAATCCACACCCAATCATTATGGGTGTCCGTTGACGACCAAAACCGATGTTAGGAGGCGGGCAAGCAAACGAGCGTTCCCACCCAGCGCAGCATCGCTCGTTTCATCCCGTTCAAATACCCGCTCCGGACGCAGCCGATGGCCTCCTCACAGAAGGTCTTCAAGCCGCGGCAGCAAGTGGCCCCGGGCTCTTATTGACCGCTGATGGAGGTCGATATGAGGGGGAATTGTTTGGAGCGATTGGAATCGGTGCTGGTGAACTCGTCTTCACAACCGGAATGATGGGCTACCAAGAATCCTTGACTGACCCTTCCTTTGCCGGACAAGTCCTCACATTCACCTATCCGTTGATCGGAAATTATGGGATTCACGCAGGGGCTTCAGAATCCAAACAAGTCTGGCCTCGCGGTGTTGTTGTAAGGCACGCCATGCACCAACCCGACCATCGCCATTCAATCGGTTCGGTGGGCGACCTGCTGTGTCTTCATGGCGTTCCTGGAATTCAAGGCATTGACACTCGGGCTATTACTCGCCGTGTGAGAGAACTCGGTACGGTGTTGTGTGTCTTTGGTCCCAAAGAGCATGAAGCAGTGTTACAACAAGAGTTGGAACAGTTGACCTCTCCCGAACTTGAGGACTTGGTCGACCTTGTCTCCATCGATGAACCCGTGGTCCTCAATCCTCAAGCAACCGATGACCTCGGCGCCGCCAAACCACGTCTTGGCGTACTTGATTGCGGTGTCAAATACAACATTCTTCGTCATCTTTGCATGCATTTTGAGGTGGTATGGTGTCCTCCCGATATCAATTATGCAACCCTCAAGGACACCTATGCGATTGACGCATTATTTTGCTCCAATGGTCCTGGAGACCCTGCCCACCCTGGCAAAGCCACAGCAGCAAGAAACACGCTCGCAAAGGCCGTGATGGACGATGTTCCAGTGATGGGTATTTGCTTAGGCCACCAATTAATGGGGCTTGCATCTGGACTCCAGACCTACAAGATGCGATACGGACATAGAGGTGCTAATCAACCCGTTATCGACCTTCAGGACCAAACGGTGGCCATCACAAGTCAAAACCACGGTTTCGCTGTTGCTCATCCAGAAGATGGGATGCTTGCTGCCCACCCAACAGGGGCAACCTCGCCTGAAGTTACGAACCTGCACGGTTCCGACGTTGTTGTACGATACATCAACGCAAATGATGGGACAGTAGAAGGATTGGACGTGTTGGATAAACCAGCCTTCACCGTTCAGTTTCATCCAGAAGCCTGCCCAGGCCCTCACGATGCAGCACCACTCTTCTATCGCTTCCGCGACATGGTGAACGAATACATGGGAGGTGGAGTCTGATGCCTCGCCGTGAAGATTTGGAAACAATTCTGGTCCTAGGAAGCGGCCCGATTAAAATTGGTCAAGCCGCCGAATTCGACTTTTCTGGATCTCAAGCAGTTCAAGCTCTTCGAGAAGACGGTTACAAGGTCATCTTGGTGAACTCCAATCCCGCCACCATTCAAAACGACCCAGAAATGGCTGATGTCGTTTACATCGAGCCTTTACTTCCAGCAACGGTTGAACGGATTCTTGAGAAGGAACGCCCGTGTGCACTGCTTGCCGGCATGGGCGGGCAGACTGCATTGAACATCGCTAGCGAACTCGCTCACAACGGTACGTTGGAGCGACTCGGCGTTGAATTGATTGGATCTGACCTTGATGCCATCGACAAAGCAGAAGATAGAGAATTGTTTAATCAGGTCTGTGAATCGATTCAACTCCCGATCAGTCAGGCGGAGGCATGCCATTCTATAGACGAAGTCTTGGCTGCTGCAGAAGCGATTGGAAGTTGGCCAATCTTGGTACGACCCGCCTTTACCTTGGGTGGGTTGGGGGGAGGCACTGCCTGGGATATTGGAGAGTTGGTCGAAATTTCACAACTTGGTTTGCGTAATTCCCGAATTTCCCAAGTGCTCATTGAAGAATCCATTCTGGGCTGGCAAGAACTCGAATACGAAGTGATGCGGGATGATGCAGACAACGCAACCATTGTTTGCACCATGGAAAACATTGACCCGATGGGAGTCCACACCGGTGAATCAACCGTCGTCGCCCCGCTGCAGTCCTTTAGTGACCATGACCACCAACGATTGCGAGATCAAGCCCTTGCTCTGATACGTGCACTCAACATCAAGGGCGGCTGCAATGTGCAATTCGCCTTCAACCAATTCACTGGTGAAATTCGTGTCATTGAAGTGAACCCACGTGTCTCTCGTTCCTCTGCTCTTGCCTCCAAAGCCACAGGATATCCCATCGCACGAATGGCGGCTAAAATCGCTGTGGGTTATACGCTAGATGAACTTCCCAACCCAATCACGGGCGAGGGTACGACGGCTGCCTTCGAGCCTACCTTGGACTATTGCGTCGTGAAAATACCTCGTTGGCCCTTTGACAAATTCCGTACTGCGGACAGGACGTTGGGCACTTCAATGAAATCAACTGGCGAAGTCATGGCCATTGGACGCAATTTCGAGGAAGCTTTCCTCAAGGCTTGGGCCTCACTTGAACAAGGCTGCGCCCACCCCCGCCCACTTACCCGTGCTGATGAATCAGAGGGTGAAGGCATGTCAGAGCGTGCCTTTGAGCCCCTTCCCGAAGCGGTTCTCATTGAATGGCTACGGGTCGCAACAGACCGACGCATGGGCGCTCTCATCGAAGCCTTCCGCCGTGGCTGGGGCGTGGAGAAGGTGCATGAAATCACCCGCATCACTCGTTGGTTCCTCTATGGATTTGAACGACTTGCTATGATGGAAAGCGAGATAACCGCTCGAGGTGTTTCACCGACTGAACTTACTGTGGAAGAATTGCGCCATTGGAAGAGCCACGGATTCAGTGACGCACACATCGCAGATGCACTGGCAGGGTTCCCCGCAGAGGGTCTCAAATCCTTGGTTCCAGGACAAGACGAACGAGCAGTCATGCAACGGCGCCATGAACTAAAATTGCATCCAGTCTACCGAATGGTGGATTCCTGTGCTGCTGAATTCGCCGCTAAAACCCCGTATTATTATTCCACCTATGAGCCGAATGGGGTTTCTGGCATTGATCTGCTTCCAGATTTGGAGCAACGAACCAAAGAACGTCTTGTGACCATTGGAAGTGGTCCAATCCGTATCGGCCAAGGCATTGAGTTTGACTACGGTTGCGTTCACGCAGTCAAAGCCATCAGGGAAGCCGGTAAAGACGCCATTATTATCAACAACAATCCCGAAACGGTCTCCACCGACTTTGACACTTCAGACCGTCTGTACTTCGACCCTCTCACCTTGGAGTACGTGAGTGAAATTCTTCTTCGAGAGAGAGCGCATGGCATTTTGCTGCAATTTGGCGGCCAGACAGCCATCAATCTCGCATTACCATTGGAGGCGCGACTCCCCGACCTTCGCCTCAAAGGCCTAGATTTGGCCATCATGGGCACCTCCTCTGACGCCATTGACGAAGCCAGTGACCGCGAACGCTTCGAGGCCTTTGCTCGAAGAAGCGGCCTCAAAATGCCACGTGGCGCAACGGGCACTACCGCCGATGATTTACGTGCTGCAGTAGAAGAAATTGGCTTCCCGGTTCTCATCCGTCCTTCCTATGTATTGGGTGGTCGTGGCATGGAGATTCTGTCCAATCAACAACAACTTGACGGCTATGTTCGTGATGCTTACCTTGCACCCGACAAGCCCTTGTTGGTCGATGAATACCTTGGACACGCCACCGAATTAGACGTTGATGCAGCCTCAGACGGGGAGGATGTACTTGTTGGAGCCATCATGGAACATCTCGAAGAAGCAGGTATTCATTCTGGTGATTCAACATGTTTCATCCCAACGCAAAACATCTCTGAATCCATGCTGGCCCGTGTAGCGGAGCAAACGAAGATCATCGGATTGGGATTGAAAATCAAAGGTTGTTTCAATATTCAATTCGCCATCCAAGGCGATGACCTCTACGTCCTCGAAGTGAACCCCCGCTCTTCCCGAACGGTTCCATTCGTGGCCAAGTCCTCTGGCTTACCACTCGCTAGAATCGCTGCACGTGTGACCATCGGCATTCCGCTCAAGGACCAAACCATTCCTCGTCGAACCACCGGTCAGGTGTGCGTCAAAGCCCCTGTTTTCCCCTTCATCAAATTACGAGGTTTAGATCCAGCACCTGGCCCAGAAATGAAATCAACTGGAGAAGTTTATGGTTCAGATGAACGTGCAGATTTGGCCTACCTCAAGGCAAGACTGGCCACAGAAGTACCTGTGGCTACTTCAGGAGGGGCGTATCTCACGGTAAGGGATGAAGACAAGGAGAACCTCGCACCCGTCGCCAAAGAACTGGTTTCACTCGGCTTCACACTCTACGCAACGGGTGGTACCGCTGACGCCCTCCGCCGTCATGAGATTCCAGTGACTACGGTATACCGTATCGCAGAAGGCAAGCACCCTGATGCGTTGGATTTAATGCATCAAGGAAAGGTTTCCTTCATCGTCAACGTCCCGACAATTTCTGGTGGTGCTGTTCGCGATGGGAACATGATGCGTCGTTTGGCGGTTGAACTCAACATCCCATTCGTCACCACCATACGAGGTGCTGTGATGGAAGCTGCTGCTATGCGAGCCCACATCGAGGAAACACTTGAGCCCCGCAAACTCACCGTTCATTACTGAGTAAGAAACAGCCCGTTATAATCTGGATAGAAGTATTCCCCATCATGGTCGGGAGTTTTCAGGTCGGGAAACATACTGCTGGGCACTCTCGTTCCTTTGCCTCTCGATTGCACTCAGTCAAGCCTTCGGATGTGAAAACATGGGTGTGGCTAGCTTACGACCAGCTCCATGAGATGTTCCTGGACACCGTAACATCCAATGACGTAGGGGTCGTACTCATCGAATCAGCTCAGAAAGGAACAAGCCGACCATATCACAAACAGAAACTTGCGATGTTGCTGTCAAATCAACGGCACTTTGCTTTGGAACTGCAAGCAAATGGAACTCCAGTTCACTATGTATTTTCACAGAGTGGTTATGCAGAGGTTTTGGAGAATGTGAGTCAGAGATTTGGGCCCTTGGAATGTTTTGAACCTGCAGAGCGGAGCCTTCGTTTGGAGATTGAGGGCTTGAACAAAACGGGTCAACTTATCGTACACCCACATCCAGGGTGGCTCACAAAACGAGATTGGTTTGAGCAGAGCGTGGGGACATCTCCGCCGTTCCGCATGGACGCTTTTTATCGCAAGGTCAGGTCAATGACAGGATGGCTAATGGAGGAAGGAAAGCCCGTTGGTGGGAAGTATAGTTATGATGCTGAAAACCGATTTCCATGGAAAGAAGAACATCAACCACCCCCCACACCTTTGTATTCTATAGATGACATTGATGGCGAGGTCACCGCATTGGTTGAATCGTTGTATTCGACCCATCCGGGAACGGTTGATCTTTCAAGGGCCCCAACTTCGGCTGAAGATATTGAGGAAGCTCTTCATTTTGCCTTGAAATGCCTGCCATACTTTGGCCGTTATGAAGATGCGATGAGCGAGAAAAGCGTCGGCCTCTTTCACACTCGGTTGGCACCCCTTGTCAATCTGCACCGCCTTCTTCCTCTCAGAGTGGTTGAAGCAGTCTTGGCTTCGAATGCTCCGTTGAACAGTGTAGAAGGCTATGTACGTCAAATGATTTGGCGTGAATATGTGCATCACGTTCATGATGTCACAGATGGCTTTCGTACACTTGATGTTCCGCGTACCCCCGCCAATCGAAGTGCCAGGTGGGAGCCTTCAGAGAATCATCTCGATGATGGGCATCCGAATTTCCTCGAACAAAAGGGGGCTTTACCCCAAGCGTATTGGGGCGCACAGAGCGGATTGCGATGCCTTGATGCTTCGGTTCAACCCGTGATGGATGAAGGATGGACCCATCACATACCTCGATTGATGGTGTTGAGCAACATTGCTAATTTATTGGATGTCAATCCACGTGAATTGACCGATTGGTTTCATGCAGCTTTCATTGATGCTTATGATTGGGTTGTTGAGCCCAATGTGTTAGGCATGGGTACGTTTGCATTGGGAACCGCGATGATGACCAAGCCCTATGTCGCAGGAAGTGCATACATCAACCGCATGAGTGACCATTGCAAATCTTGTTCGTTTCATCCTAAGAAAAACTGTCCAATCACACGGTTGTATTGGGCATATCTTGCAAGACACGAGTCGGCTTTTGAGGGTAATCACCGCATGTCAATGGCGTTACGAAATGTCCAACGACGAGATCTCCATGAGCGTTCGGTTGACATTTTGACCTTTGAGCATGTGAAACAAACCCTCCAAGCAGGGAAACGCTTGCATCCAGAGGGGCTAGAAGACATTCTACAATGGACGTCATGAAGGGCGTTGTGCTGGTTGGCAGTTCTGACAAAAATCCAAGCGACGTCCTGCATATCGCTTTCGAAGCACGAGGTCTCCACATGTGAGACAAGGGCGTTCGTTTCGGCAAAAGACAGCATGGCGCCACATGCGCCTTGGTTCGCCTCGGTCTTTGCTGGAATGTGCAACTTCGAGATCAACCGTGATGCCCTTGTGATGGTATGCCTGCAGCGTAATGGATTTGATGCATTGACCCCATTGGTCGAGTTGAGAATCCTCAAGGTCGCATGGGCGGTCATCGGGATGAACCTTGGCTGCATGAAGGATTTCAGAACGCAAGTAATTTCCGAGTCCAGCGAAGGAACTTTGGTCGAGCATGAGAGTTGAAGCCTTTTTTCTATAGAGTTTTTTGGAACGGAGGTGACGAGCGAGGAACGCACCACTCACCTCCTCATCGAGTACGTCAGGACCCAAGCGTTGGAGAAAGGAATGGCCATTTTCTTCCACGGTTGGTAAAAGCGAAATGTCGGTTGCCGACCAGAGGCGAACAGCATGTCGGTCCGTGATGAATTCAGCCCGAAGGCTACGAGTGGAATCGTATGAAGTTGTGTTGAGGTGGACTGTCCATCGACCGTAGAGTTGATTGTGGCTGTACATCGTCCAACCACTGCTGAATCGTATCAGCATGGCTTTTCCTCGGCTGGTTACGCTCAGTACTTCATGCCCCTCAATCAGATGAGTACGCCCGGCAAGGGTCTGATACGGCCATTGGCCAGATGAGATGATGTTGCCAACCAAGGCCTTCCCGATGCGATCAGCAGCGCGACGGATTTCAGGACCCTCTGGCATGAACGCACATCATCGTAGACGATATCAATGAATGTTTTTTCATTGTGTTCAATCAATAATTTTCAGAATCCTGAAAGTCTTTCCTTCATGACCCCAAGTGACAATCCCTGGGGTTTCAATTCTGAAATGTTTGGTTCCGAATTCACTCCCAAGATCAGGATGTTCTTGGTTCAATTTCACGTAGATTCGTTCGCTGTAGGCTCCATGACTGCCAACCGACGCAACGCCTTCAATGCCATCAACGATCACGGAGTGGGGTGGTGATAATCCTCCGGGATTGAATGGAGTGGCATCTTGTGCAAGGCGAAGATTTTCTTCGGTTGCAGGTACGGTGTTGTGTTTTGTTTCCATAATGGAACATACACTTGACTCTACTTAAACTCATCAAGGTTCAAACTGGAAGGTTGAATCAAGCGCTGACAGACCAGCAGATTCAGCACGGGCAGCAATGCGTCGCAGGCTTCGCATGGCATCGTCAATGGTCTCAACTTGTTCAGAAAATTGGGTCGGAGGCCAACCGCAATCAATGACACCGGCTTCAATGTCGCTTTCAGCAATCCAAGCACCGCATGCGCTTCCATAGCACGTGGCCTTGAATCGCTCAACATCCAACCAGAAGGTAGTACGGTGGCAGACAGGGCAGGTTCGGCATTCAAATTCTGAAAGCATGGTCACAGCGTCATCTCCGACAACATCAATCTCCCAAGATGCCACACTGGCTCGCTCTAGTGGAACTTGATGAGATTTTTTGAGGAAGGAGCGAAGCACGTTCATGGCCGTTTCTTGGGTACTAAAACATCCCATGGCGACTACAGCCCCACCTTCTTCCACAGCGCTTGGAACATAGATGCGCCCGGTCATGACCATGATGTTGGGTGGGCGAGGTGGCGTTTAAGCATCGCTCAAGTCCGCTGCCAAATTGCCTCAATCACGGGCAAACCACCCGGATGGGGCAAAGGGGCTTGTGGCTTCTCAATGCGCACGCTGATTTCCTTCACGCAGATGTGCTTCGCAACAATGTCAATGACGTTCTTGGCCATTTCTTCCATCAAGCGAATCGGACGTTCACATTCAAGCATCACATGATCGATGGCCAGTTGCAGGTCGGCATAGTTGAGTGTTTCATTGAGTTCTTCGATGCTTGAGCGTTGCTCCAACGTAGCCCAAACGGTGAAAATGAACGGTTGGGCGGCCTGATGCTCGTAGTCGTAAAAACCGTGAACGGCCATGACCTCATAGCCTTCCAATCCAACACGCCACTCCATGAGACCACCTCATTCCTCGTCGCGTTCATGGACCCAAATGAGATGGTAGCCGAATTGAGTTTTGACGGGAGGGGAGACGGTATTCATTGGGATGGACCAAACAGTTTCTTCAAATTCTCGAACCATTCGTCCACGTCGAAACCAACCGAGGTCGCCTCCTTTTTGACTCGAAGGGCAGGTGCTCTTCTTACGAGCTAACTTCTGAAAGTCTTTCAATTTCCCAACCTTGTCTTTGATTTGGATTGCTTCGCTTTTTGAATTCACCAGTATGTGGGATGCCCAAGCGCTTGGTGCGACCATGCATTTCCCACCAGTCCACGGGTTTTGAATCCCTCGCCTCAGTAATCAGAGTAGGCCAAGAAGCGCATGTAAGTTCCGTAAATGGTCACTGAAACGCCCAGCGATTCCTCGTTGAAGCGGTCCATGGTATCGAGGTAGGTGTGGTATTCCCAACTTCCACTACCATAGCAGACGACGGCTCTTCCTCGCTCTTCCTCGCCCAAGTCGTAAACGAATGGGCCATGGTCGGAGTTGTATGGCATCCCGTCGCTAGCCCCTTTGGCGCCACCGAGATGGTTGATGTTGATGGTGTATCGGTCAGCAACATCAGATCGTTCGTTCTTGTAGATCTCAGTGATTCGCTGAATATGTTCAACATCATCGAGCACGTTGCCGAAGAGTGTCAATGAATTGCCACGGTTGGTAAAGTCAGCATCCACGTGATTCATGTCGAGATTGATGTAGAGGCGCAAGTTATCCTTCAAACTGTTCTGGAAGGCTTCCACATAGGCTCTACTCCCGTACAATCCCTCTTCTTCTCCACCCCATGTGCAGAATCGAAGGGTGCGATCGGGTTTGCCGCTCTGGTTGACTACTTCGGAAATTTGTCGAGCCATTTCCAGCACACTTGCAGTTCCAGATGTATCGTCAATGGCACCTTGGCCGTGATAGACCGTGTCATGGTGGCCACCAGCAACGATGAGGTCGGAGGACTTGCCACGAATTTCTCCACAGGGCACATAGATGGTACGTTCCTGGTCGTTGGTGACATCGATAATCATCTCGAGAACACCGGTTGGACCTGTAGCGTTGAAGATGGCAGCCTCGAGAATTTCACCAGCGTCTTTGGACATGGCGATGAAGGGGATGTCACTTGGGATGCTTCCACCGTTGGCTTCGGTCACAGCGTCAATGCCTGTGCCTTTGAAGATGGGAACACAGTCATTTCCTTCGATTTTCCCGCAGTTGTAATCTTTGTTGACTCGGATGAGCCCTGCTAGACTGTTTTCTGCAGCCTTGGAAAAGAATTCGGTGTTGCCTGTTTTTGTTCCACTGTTGATCACGTAGCCGATGGTTCCACTGGCGCTGGCCCATAGGGCATCGTCGCTTCCGTTATCGAGATAGGTCAATGGAACATCCTGGTCAAAAGTGAATTCTGATTGACCCGAGAATCCTTGGATGACATAATC
>JAKMEE010000042.1 GCA_022426155.1 Candidatus Poseidonia sp.
ATGTCGGGGACCTCAACTTCTGGAGTTACGGCGCTTAAGCACCCCGAAGCAAAAAATAAGGACACGAGGAAAACAGCGAGTGTTTTGTGTTCTTTCATAATTCCACTACAGAACCCTAGGCTATGAAGGAATTGGTAACTTGGTTCAATGATTTGACAAACGCGGCCTCGATGGGCATCAAGGTAGGTATCCCATTTGCCATGCTGCAGCAGCCCCGCCAATGAACAGGAGAATGAATAATCCGATGAAGAGCTTACCTCGTCCTTTCTTCATGGGTTCAACGGTCGGAGATACGACCA
Organism: Candidatus Poseidonia sp.; assembly: GCA_022426155.1. Lineage (GTDB taxonomy): Archaea > Thermoplasmatota > Poseidoniia > Poseidoniales > Poseidoniaceae > Poseidonia. Next base: position 300 of record JAKMEE010000042.1, read on the forward strand.
ATTCCGGCATTTCAAGCGGAAGGGAAGGGAGGGGAAGGCCTGGGAGTGGTTGGCCGGGAAGGGGGAGTGGCGGGAGTATGGGGCCAGAATCGTCTTCGGGTTTGACTCGGTCTTCAGGATATAATTGGTCCAAATCCTCCAGCCCTGGTGCTTCGGGGAGCGGGCCTTCGATCTTCGCCCAAATCGCTTCTAGGGTTTCTGCTGAAACTGGTTTTTGCAACCACGCCACAGCTCCTGCTGAATAAGCCGCATTTGTAGCGAGTTCTGCCATCCGAGACGGGGCGACAAACACGATGCGTTGTTCTCCACCATGCTCCCTCATTTCAAGCGCGGCGAGGTGGCCATCAAGTGAAGGAAGGTCGAGGGAGAGTACCACGAGTTCTGGGTCCAAGCGAATGTATTCATCCACTGCTTTATCGCCGTCTTCGCAAATCTCTACTGCGAAATTTTTGGTTTTAAAGAGGTTTGAAAGCCGCATCACTGACATTGGATTGTTGTCCACGAGGAGCACGGTTGGGGCCATTTCGTCATCAACATCTGTGACTAGCCCCATGACAATCGCTTCTCCCCAAAGGGTCCTTCCACATCAATCAACCGCTATTCTTCCTCGCCCTTTGGTGAACTTGAGAGGTCTTCAACGGGGCCGTCTTGGGGTTGTGAGAAAGTTTCACGAATCACTTCGCTCTGGGCGTTTTCTTCCTGCCGCTTTCGATGGAGTTGGGGTGCTTTGGTAAATTGAAGTTGGAGTTCGCTGATGACGGCTCGAAGCATTTGCGTCTCATGGTCGCTGAGGTTGCCTTTGGTTTTTGTTTGCAACATTTTCATGATCTCGATGCCTTCCTTTGCTTCCATGAGGTTGTAATGTAAATTTCCTTCTTGGTCTGGAAGGTAGCCCATCTGTAACAAGGTTGAGCGTTGAAACATCTGAACGATCTGGAAGAATCGTGCTGAACTTTCGTCGGAAAACATGTCGGCCATGGAGGGTCCATGGCGTGGGGGTTTTTCTCCCCTACGATTCAATCAAAAAGTTGGTCAAGAAGCCAGGAGGGTTCAAACTGCAACAAATCGTCATAGCCTTGCCCGACGCCTGCGAAGACGATTGGTTTGCCGGTTGCATAGGCAATCGACAATCCCGCCCCTCCTTTGGCATCCGTATCCATCTTGGTCAAGACGGCCCCATCGAACCGCATGATTTCCTGGAACATTTTCGCTTGCTCAACAGCGTCATTTCCAGCAAGTGAGTCGCCAACGAAAAGAGTCAGGTGGGGGTTGGTCACCTTACGTACTTTGTTGAGTTCATTCATCAGGTTGGTTTTGTTTTGCATTCGGCCTGCTGTGTCAACCAGAACTACGTCGATACCTCGTGCTTTGGCTGATTCGATCGCATCGCGGGCGATGGCGGCGGTATCTCCGCCGCGCTGACTGGATATACAACGGATGCCCAAATTCTCGCAGTGTGATTCTAATTGCTGAATCGCCCCTGCCCTGAACGTGTCACCCGCAGCCGCAATAACGCTGAGGTTGTTATCGAGGAGGCGTTTGGCAATTTTAGCAGCTGTTGTTGTTTTCCCGGTCCCGTTCACGCCGACCAGCATGATGACCACTGGGGTGTCTCCTTGGTCAATGAATTGCTGAACCGAAGCGTCAAAATCCCAGTACCCGGCTTCAAGTAACGAATGCAAGGACCGCTTGAGGACCGCTTCGATGACCTTGGAAAGATCTGCGCCTTTTCGTAATCGGGAACCGACCAAACCGTTTCGCAAGCCATCGATGAGTGCCGATGTAGCTTGCTGAGAGATATCGGATTCGAGCAAGACCCATTCCAGTTCTTCGAGGAGGTTGTCTAGGGCTTGACCTGGCTTGATGATGCGTCCCCCTTCTTCGACAACACCACCGCCCAAATCAATTGAAATCGAGGTTCCAGCTTCCGTTTCCAATTCCACTCTTTTGGTCGAACCCCTCGGGGCTTGTTTCACTTCAACGAGTTGGCGGCCAGTGGTAGTGCGCATCATAGTGAGGTCCACGCGGGAGCCTTTTGGTCGGGCGACTTCTTTGGCCCCGCGTTTCTTCATTGCCTTTTTCGCCCGAGTCGCTTCTTTTGCGCGATCCCGTTCTGCACGTTCCAATCGCTTGCGCTCTTTTTTGGAGAGTTGTTGGGTGATGACTGGTTCATCATCGTCCCATTCATCCCAATCGTCGTCGGTGGGGGCGGGTTCTATTGGCGCAGGTGGTTCTATGGATTGCGGTAATTCTTCCACCTCATCCCAATCCTCTTCCTCTGCAGGGAGGGCATTGAGGACGGCTTTTGCCTCTTCTGAGGTGGCTTCAGTAGATAGTTGACCCTCGTCGGTTTCATCTGCGACCTCTCGCACCCGTTTCCTAAAAGCGTCGAATAACCCCATAATATTCCCTCAATCATCCAGTGTTAAATCGCCGCCGAACATGCCACGCTTCCTATTTCGCTTTGGAGGCGCTGTCGAGGAGGGAGGTTCTGGCTCTTTGGGCCCAGGAGGCGTTGGTTCGACGGTTGGTTGAGGGGGTTGTGCCTTGGCTTGAAGTTGCTCAGCAGCCGCATTGAACGTCTTGGCAACCTCGGCGAGATTGGTTTCGGTTTGTTCGGCCTGTGCTGCGAGTTCGTCTCGCAGATGTTGGATATCACTTCGTCGTTCTTCGGTGATGGATTTAGCATCGGACCAGTGGCGCTCCCCAAACACTCCGCCGCCCAAATCGATGAGGGCAACTCCTTCGTCGCCACCCTCGTGCGTGTATTGGAGGCTCACACCAGATCCGATAGAGACTTGGCTTGATGCATGAGAAGGGTTCTCGTGTGCTAGGAGTGCCTCGAGAACTTGGGAAGTGATGTCATGTTCAGCCAAGACCGCATCGACTTGCTCAAGGCGAAGATGAATTTCGTCCAAACGACGGCGCAGAGATTCAACATCCCGGGCCATGCCTTGTAATTGGGTTCTGTCAACCATCGGCCTCACCATGACCAACCGCTTGGGGTTGAAGAAGGCCGCGCTCACTCTTCTTCTTTCTCAGCAACCAATCGGCCACCAGCAGCGGCGATTTGTTCACGGAAAGTATTGAGAACTTGGGGTTCAGTTGATGTTCGTGGATCGATTTCGTCCACGGCCTCGATGGCGATGGCACGGCGAGGTGCACGGTGGCGTGATCCAAGAATGGAGTACGCTTTGTGGGTTGCTTCATCTTGATTGGCAGCTGGTATGTCGAGCGAAAATTGCTGACGCATGCTGCCAAAGGGGGCTGTTCCTGCTACTCGGTAAGCCTTCATCGGCCCCTCCGACCTGCCATCCATCCTTAAACGCGCTGGCGCGCTATCTGGAAGCGATTCACCACAAGTTTGAGACAAATGATGGGTGTGGGGGTGGCATGCGGAAGGCGTGGTTCATCGTTTTCTTGTTTCTGCTCCCCCTTACCTCTGCATGGATGGACGCGCCGCAATACGACCCCGTGGTGGTTGACGGCCGAGAACAATTGGTAATTCTTGAGGAAGGGGTTTGGGGGGTTGAAGAATGGGGCGTTCTGGTCGAGAGTGGCCTTACCCCCTTACGCGTGGTCCGGCCCGATGCCGTCTTGGTCTGGCAGCCGAATCATGTTCTCCACCCTCCGATAGGATCGTTTTTGGATGCGGGGGCTGCGGAATGGAAGCCGGGGTTTGAGCGTCAAGAGCTTTTCACAAACGATCTGGCACGGGTGTTGTACGAGCCACGGTTGCCCATTCATGTCATGTCGTCGGTAGCGAAGGCCCTGACGGCGATTGGTGGTGAGCCTCTCGCTTTACCACCGACCCAAACCGCACCATATTCAAGTTCAATATTGATTCAAATAACGGAATCGTTTGACCTGCATCAAGCTCTTCACATTCCTGGAATTTTATGGATTGAACCTGTCCTAGATACTCATGGAAGGAATGCCCAGTCAGCAGCATTGCATCAAAGTGGTCAATTAGACGACCGTTCATTCTGGGATCTGGGGTTGAATGGATCTGGGGTTGTTTTAGCAGTGGCCGATGGGGGTCTGGATGCGGATCACTCGTGTTTCCGCCATGCAATGAATGCGACAACTGCCAATGCCGAAGCCAACGCTTCAAATCCTGCCCTTGGTACGTTTGGACAGACTCACCGCAAAATCGTAGCCCTCAACACAACCTTGGATTCCAACGATACGCCCGGTCATGTCGATTACAGGCATGGAACTCACGTGGCAGGAACCCTTGTCTGTTTCGATGTTTTTGATGAGCGCCTTGGGCAATCGCTTTCGGCTGGAACGGCGTTAGGTCATGGGGCTTCATTGGTATTCCAGGATATCGTTTCCGAAGAGGGTTGGGTTCCACCAAATGTTGAGGGTTTGTTGTACGAAGCCTCCCTCCACGGAGCCATTATCCATTCCAATTCCTGGGGAGATGATACCACCGCTTACACCGAACGTACTGGGATGTTTGACGCCTACGCTCGTGCCATGCCATGGTCCTTGGCTTTCATCGCCCCAGGCAATTCGGGGGCAGGGATCTTAGAGCCTGCAAACGGACGGAATGTGGTTTCGGTTGGAGCCACTGAAAAATCGTCTCAACCCGACCGGTGGGGTGGTTCAGCTTATGGCCCAACTCAAGCCGATACAGACGGATTGTTTGTCTTAGCGACAGGGGCGTCCATTCGTTCGGCCAATGCCGATGGTGATTGGGCCTCGAATAACAACGGTTTGCGCCCTTCGTCGGGAACGAGCATGGCCACGCCTGGTGCAGCGTCGGCGGCTGGTGTGATTCAACAACTCTACGAAGACGGGTGGCTGTTGGGGCCGCACGAGTCGGTGTCTCCTATTCCTCTTTCGGACATCCAGCCACCTTGGAGTAATGAGTCGTTTTCTGGCATTACTGAGGTGCTGCTTGGAGATGGTTTTTCGCCTTCAGGCCCCATGCTTCGAGCAACGATGGCGCTTGCGACAACCCCTCTAAATGAAACCTACAGGAACGGGGGAGATGGAGGATTTGATCTGCATAACCCCTACGATGGGTGGGGGCAAATCAATCTCTCTTCGTTAGTGCGGCCGGATTCCTTCGAGAACGAGAACGGGTCAGCAAGCCCAAGCCCTCATGTCTGGGTTCATGACAGTTATCGGTTGACCCAAGGAACGCCGACTTCATGGATGAGTGGATTAGAGGACTCCTCTCTTGAGGGGGTGCTTGACCACCAATGGAATGGGTCGGGTGCAGCGGGGCCGTTTCTCTCAACTGGAGATGTTTATCGTCAACGAATGACGCCTGTCGCAGGCGCAGATCTAAGGGTGCGCTTAGCCTTCCCTGCTCAACCGGAACCGGCATTGGTCGATGACCTGCAACTACGAATTACACTCCCGAATGGAAAGGTCATGATTCCCGACCAGATACAATCCAACGGCGAGCCAACTCAATACTATGTTTCTGTGGCCGACCTTGACAACCTAACCGCATTCCCCAATAACAACGAAACTACACTCGGCATCGATGTCCCCGCCTCTCTTCTTCAGGGGCACGCGTTTGTCGACATCTCTGTCGTTGCTCGGTATGTATCTCCTGGCAACCACCCAGGAACTGTTGGCCTTGATGGAAATAGGGTTGGCTTCTCATTGATCGTGAGCGGCGTTGAACGTGATGCAATGGAACATCTAGACAACGATGGGGATGGCGTTTCAAATGGGGTCGATGAGTGTCCCAATGAAGATTCGAGATTGAGTGACCTTGATGGTGATGGGTGTCTTGATGACGATGATGGAGACGGGTTAGCGAACCCCTTTGATGCATGTCCTCTCGTCAATGCGACTGGTTTTGACCAAGATCAGGACGGGTGCCTAGATGATTCTGATAGCGATGGAGTCACGGATAATCTGGATGATTGTGTATCGGCCATTCCTGCGTGGCCAGTTAACCAAACAGGGTGCTACCCCGAGGACAAGTCGCCCGTGTTCAAAGCAATAGAGAGTCCAGCCAATGATAGCGTTTGGACTGCGAATATGTCTGTAAAATGGGAGGTTGAAGATTCCGAAGGAGACCGCTTCACAACTGGGGCTTGGTTGGTGTATCAATCTCAACCAGCTCGAACATACGTTTCGTGCATTGAAGAAAATCAAACAGGGGGTGTGTTTGATTGCACTTGGTCGAATCCGTCAGATCTATTGCCAGATTCAACATCTAACGAGACTTTTCGTCTTGAAGTTCGTACATTGACTCTCAATAAATCCTCCCTCCATTATGAACAAGTTGTGGTTGAAATTTTATCGGAAAACATCACCATTGATTGGGCCCACCTCGTTCAAGATCATCCTGATGATATATTCTTGCCCAGTCATGGGGCTCCAATCTCAAACGCCCTATTACTCATGGTCGGGCTAACCGTGGGCCTCGTCCTCATGATTCAACGCATTCTGTCTTTGAGAGGTTCCAGGAAGGCCCACGCCATTCCGCCGCCATTTAGTGAAGATGAATGATGGGTGGGGTTCGTATATCTCGTTCTCACTAAAAACAGGGGCATGCGCTTCATTCTCCGCGGTTTTTGACCCTATACTCGCTTGAAAGGAACAAGGTGAACCTTGAAGGTTGGTGGCGCAGTCGGGAGCATATCCGCATGCGGATGGTGAACGATATGAGTGACCGCCTATACGTTGGAATTGACCTTGGAACCTACCAATCTACCATTGCTTCAAGCGCTGGTAAGATGGAAACGATTGAAACTGTTGTTGGTCGACCAAAAGACCCTGTGGCCCGAAACATGCTCGGCCGCGATGTCTTGTTTGGCAACGACGCCCTCAAGAACAAACTCGCCTGCAACCTCTACCGCCCAATGGCGGCTGGCGTTACACAAGACGATGAAGCCAACTTGGCTGCAGCCAAGGCTTTTGTTTCACACCTTCTTGAAACTGTAGACCCAGAAGAATACGATGAGGTTCTCGGAGTTATTTGCTCTCCAAGCCACGTTTCATTCACTGACAAGTCCAATCTTGTCGCAACACTCCGTGGCCAAGTCAACGCCATCATGGTTGTGACTGAACCCTTTGCAACCGCTTATGGAATTGATGAAGTCATGGGCTCTATTGTCGTCGATATCGGCGCAGGAACTACCGACATCGCTCGTGTGTACGGAACCTTCCCCACCGATGAGGACCAAGTTACCATCACCGAAGCTGGCGATTGGTTGGACAATCAGTTGATGGAATTGATTCGCAAGAAATACACCGGTGCACAGGTCACAAAGGACATGGTGCGAAAGTGGAAAGAGGCTTCATCTTACGTTGGTGGAGACGCACAAGAAGTGACTGTTGAACTTTCAGTGGAAGGAAAGCGTCAAGTTGTCGACATTGGCGACTTGATCCAAGAAGCCTGTGAATTGGTTGTTCCAAAGATTGGAAATGCAATCAAGCGCATTGTCGCTGGCGCAGACCCCGAATACCAACCTGTTCTCCGAAACAACATCATCCTCTCTGGTGGAGGTTCGCTTATCGGTGGAATTTCAGAGCGCATCGCTTCCGAAATTTCAGACATCGGCGACGTGAAGGTTTGGTGCGTTGAAGACCCCATTCATTCCGTGGCAGCTGGCGCTCTCAAATTGGCCAGTGAAATGCCCGACGACATGTACACTTCAATCAACTGATTCGGCGACCAAAAAAGGGTCTCAAATCCGCCCCTATTGAGGCATCCTAGGCGGGAAGGTTCAAGAGTGGTTAAGCAACGATGCGTTGTTGTATGACGCTTGACACTTCTTCACAAGGTGGTATCCGAAGAGTTGGAACGACCTCAAATGAAGAGCGTTCTGCCTTAGAGGGGATGCTCAAAGGCTACCCGGTCGAGCAACTGGTTGAAGAAGTCTTAGTGGCCTGGGACGAGCTCGCTCGACGCAATGATGAGTTGGTCACTGTGAAGCAACGTTTGCGCGTGGTTGAGTTAGATTTAGCAGAGCGTCAAGATCAGGTCGCTCCCGAACTTGCAAAACTCGCTGAGAGTGAACAGGCCCTCAAAGAAGCAGAGGCTCAAATTATTCACCTTCAACGAGTGCTGGGCGATACTAAGGAAGAAATGGCCTCACAGCAATCCTCACTTTCCCATGCAGAACGAAGCGCCATGGAAGACGAAGTTGCTCAATTACGAGACCTCACAACACAACAAGACGGGGTTATCGGAGAAATGGAGGGGCGCATCTCACAGATGGTTGCTGCTCTCGAACGGGCTGCTGATGCTGGGCTAACCTCAGTCACGGCCGAGGAAGTGCGGTTGCTGAAGAATCAGGTCGATGAAAAGCAACGGCAATTGGAGGTTGAGAAGGCTGCTGGAGAAGCGTTGGAAGAAGAACGTCAGCGTCTTCGTGACATCGCCGACCGATTGAGAGGTCTGCTTGATGCCCGTGACCGTCGACTTGAGGAATTGGAAGAACAGTTGGAACGTGTCATGCAAGGTCCCCGTTCGGTTTCTGCTGAACACGATTATTTGGTTGAGCAAATAGAGGAGCTCAAGCGACGTCTTCTTGAGCGAAATCGAGAGTATGAATCGCTTCGTCGTCGTGAGCGTCGCCTTCACAACGATGTCTTTGAGCGCGATGAACGCCTCCAACAGATGACTCTCACCATGACTGATTTGGAAGCGGCCCTTCAGGACAGAACCGCAGAACTACGTGAGCTTGAAGGTCAGAGAAGTTCGATGGAGAGCGAATTGAATTCAGCACGACGGAGTGAGCGAACACGAGAAGTTGTGGGCCGTGTATTTGCTGATTCACTTTCGTTGGTTCGTAGCCATGAAAGTCGGGAGTTAAAGCGGGAGCTTTACGCTAATGCCCCAGATGTTGAACGGAAGATCAAAGCACCAAGCACCGATGACATGAGTCGTTTAGCTGAAGGCGAAGAACTTGATTTGGAAACCGAAGAACGAGTGCTCGAGAAAGGAATGGATGTTGACGATGCTCGGCCACCGTCACCAGGTGGTACTGGCGACCCTGTGGTTTTTGACGATGAAAACGAGTGAACAAATCACATCTCCTAACAGAGCCATGACCCTCTCAGGGGTCGCACGCATTCACGAGTTCGCTCAGAACTGACTTGAGTTCATGGACCGAATCTGATTCTTCTGTTACAGTTCCTGTGACAATCCAATCGGCGCCGGCCTCAACCGCCGCATGCACATCTGCTGGCGTACGCAAGCCCCCACCGACGATGAGAGTCAAGCCATCCACGGTTCTTGCTCGGCGAATGAGATCGGGATGAACGGGAGCCTGGGCACCACTCCCTGCTTCAAGATAGAGGATGGAAAAGCCGTACATCTTGGCACAAAGAGCGTAGGCATGGACCAATTCAACGTCGTCGGGCTGGATCAAATCTACTTCGCCTACTTCTCCCACACGCCCCCCTGGGGCGCATACGAGATATCCTGTTGGAAGAGCTTCAACGCCGAAAGCTTGCAAATGTGGGGCGCCACGAACTTGCTCGCCAACCAAGAAGTCTCGCTTGGTCGAATTCATCAGCATCATGAATGTAATAGCATCTGCTGCAGGAGATAACGCGTGGGCCCCACCTGGAAACAAAACAACGGGGACATCCCATGCTGATTCGTCTCCCTCTGGGTCTTGACTTGCTGCAAACATGCGTAATTCAAATGCTTCTTGAATGGCTTTGCACGTGGCATGAACTACTTTGTCAGGAGTGTCGGTTGAGCCACCAACAAACACCATTGAGGAACCCGCCTCAACCGCCACCATAGCGCGTTGAGCAGCGATGTCGGGGGCTTGTTTCGCTGGGTCGATGAGGGTGATGTGTCGTGATGGGTGGGACCCCCGGCGGGTTTTTTCCAAAACTGTCCCCTCTCCGATGTGCATGGCTCTCATTTCACCGTTGACGTGGAGGGGGCATAGGGCTTCCGATGTACTACGGCCCATACGAGCATTCTCAAGGGCGACCCTCGTAGGCGGGCCATGAGCGAGGCTGGACCCTTTCGTCGCCTCCTCGATTACATGAGGCCACACAAGACCACCATTCGTCTCGCAGCCTTTTGTTCGGTTTTCAACAAATTCTGGGATCTCGCGCCCCCATTACTCATCGGACTTGCTGTGGATGTTGTGGTCATGAAGGAAGATTCCTTTCTTGCATCCGTCGGCTTAGTCGACCCGTGGCATCAGCTCATTCTTCTCTCTGTCCTAACGTTCGCAATCTGGGGGTTAGAATCAGTGTTCGAATACTTCTATGGAATTTTATGGCGTAATCTTGCTCAGACAGTTCAGCACGAATTGAGGTTGGATACATTTGAACATGTCCAGGGTCAGGGGATGGGTTGGTTCGACGAACGGCAAAAGGGTGATATCTTGGCAATCCTCAACGATGATATCAATCAACTCGAGCGCTTTTTGGACAAGGGGGCCAATGATTTGCTGCAGGTGAGTACCACAGTTGTGGTGGTTGGTGCCGTCTTCTTGGCTATCTCGTGGCAGGTTGCCTTGTTTGCTGTCCTCCCTATTCCCCTCATCATCTGGGGTTCATTTCGGTACCAACGAAGTCTTGAACCACGTTATGCCAAGGTTCGTCAATCGGCCGGTCGCATGAACGCCTTATTGGAAAATGACCTCTCGGGAATGTCGACCATCCAATCCTTCACTGCAGAGTCCCGAGAAGCCGATCGAGTGCGAACATTGAGTAATGAATATCGTGAAGCGAATCGTGAAGCTATTCGTTTGTCTGCTGCTTTTACTCCTCTGATTCGAATGGCTATTTTGTGTGGTTTTACTGCCACCCTCCTCCTTGGTGGGTGGATGACGCTCGAGGGTGTTTTAGCTGTCGGAGCCTATTCGGTTTTGGTCTTCATGACGCAGCGATTGCTTTGGCCATTGACGCGTTTGGGGGAGACTTTCGACCTCTATCAACGAGCCATGGCTTCTTCCACCCGTGTATTGGATGTTTTGTCGTCGCCCACAGAACTCTCCCAAGGTGACTTTTCCCCATCCCCCGATACCATCGCAGCAGCGGATGTTGTGTTTGACAATGTGTCCTTCGCATATCCCGGGCGCGACCCTATTTTCTCAGAACTGAATTTGACGTTAAAGGCTGGCCAAACCGTTGGTGTGGTCGGGTCAACAGGAGCTGGAAAAACAACATTGATGCGGTTGTTATTGCGCTTTGCCCAACCCCAAAGTGGGGCGGTGTACTGGGTTGGTAAACCCCTCGAAAATTGGAATTTAAATACGCTTCGTTTATCGATGGGAATGGTTGATCAGCACGTCACCTTATTCCCGACCACCATCATGGAAAACATCCGGTACGGAAACCCAAACGCTAGTGATGAGGCTGTGAAGGAAGCGGCGGCTGTTGCAGAAGCTGTGGAGTTTGTAGAGTCCCTTCCAGATGCTTGGGGGACGATGGTTGGAGAGGGCGGCCACCGTCTTTCTGGCGGCCAGCGCCAACGATTGGCCATCGCTCGTGCGGTGCTGAAAGATGCCCCGCTGTTGTTACTGGACGAGGCGACATCGGCAGTTGATAACGAAACTGAGGCCGCACTTCAGCGTTCAATTGGGCGGATTTCTAAAAATCGGACAACGGTGATCGTCGCTCACAGACTCTCCACTGTTCGCCAAGCAGATCGAATCCTAGTGCTTGATTCCGGGAGTATTATCGAAGATGGAACTCATGAGGAATTAGAACAATTAGAAGGTGTTTATTCGAGAATGTGGGCTGTACAAACTGGCCAAAGCGTGTGACTGCGGCTTGGCTTAAAAGCTCAATAATACTGCAATTTTTACGCGTGGTAAATTACATCCTATTATATGTATGAATATTCGAAACTCGTCATGAGAAACATGCTAACTGAAAAATTCTCCAAGACAACAAGCCTGCTTTTAATAGCCACAATAGCCCTCGCAATGGCCGGAACGGTCAGTGCCGCGGATATCGTTGACCCTTCGACTAAATACGACGGTAACGCCCTCGGCCTCGTCACGTTCTTCCTCTTCTTCGTCGGCTACATCTCAATGGGTGCTGCCTTCGTCTTCTTCATGGCAGAGCGTAACTCAGTTGCTCCTCAGTACCGCACAACCATGACCATCTCGGCCTTGATTGTCGGTATCGCTGCGTTCCACTACTACTACATGCGAGGCGTCTACACTGACCTCGGCAGCGTGTCTATCGAATACCGATACATGGACTGGATCATCACCGTTCCGTTGATGGCCCTCAAGTTCCCTTCCCTCGTCGGCAAAGACGCAATCACGGACGAAAAGTTCCTCGGAATGGGCTTCACTGGAATCTGTTTCAGTGGTGCACTCATCATGATTGGATTCGGATACCTCGGTGAGTCAGGCGCTCTTGGTGAAGTCATGGGCGCATCCGCTGGCGGCTGGGCTGGCCTCATCCTCGGTGGTGTTGGCTGGGCTATGATTATCGTCGCCACCGGCACCCCTTGGTCCTCTGGCAAGGGTGTCGACAATAGCAAAATCGCTCCAGAACTCATGTGGAGCACCAACGCTCTGCGCTGGTTCATTTGCGTTGGCTGGCTCATCTACCCAATTGGATACCTCTTCAGTCCCGGTGCAGAACTCGGATTGGGAGATGGTAACCAAGAGCTTCTTGCTATCTTCTACAACATTGCAGACATCATCAACAAGATCGGGTTCGGTGTTGTTGCTTGGATGGGTGCTAAGAAAGCAACAGAAGCACTTGCTGCTGAGTGAAAGACATTCCAGTCCCCAACCCCTGATGGAGCGGGGCGGCCATAAGGCTGCCTCGTTCCAACTCTGGTGTTTTGCACAAGAACCATGTGGTGCCAACTCAATGCTTGTGCTACATGACATGGGTCGAACTGCTGGTAAAAATTGCGATTCCGGCACTGTTGGTCTTTGTCGTGGTTCAGGTGTCGGAAAAGAGTTCAGTGTTTGCGGCCCTTGTTGCCTCTGTTCCTCTCGTTAGCGTACTTTCGATGATGATCATGTATCATAACGACCAGTCAATGGGTGAAATTCTCTCCTTTTCACGTAGCATTGTCTGGCTGGTGTTGCCCTCACTCCTGCTCTTCCTTGTTGTTCCATGGTTGATTGAAACAAAGTCCTGGGAGTTTTATCCTGCGCTCGCAGCAGGCATCACCTGCACGGTGGTGGCATATTTCCTGATGCTTGGGGCGATGAGTCATTTTGCTGAAACATCAGGGGCTCTTTAGCGCCAATGCTGCTTCGGTGGACCGCATGAATGATTCAAGTGTATACCTCTCGGCCTTCCGATGCCAAAGAATTCCAAAGCCAGCCCAGAGGAGTGTGTAAATCATGACCACAAAGCTGGATGTTTGTAATGACCATGACTGACTTTGGGCAAGGCCATGAAGCCAATAAAATGGGATAAAATGGGCGACATATATCGTCAAAGAAACTCGACCAACAGATGCTAAGGCTGGGGATGCTAGTGTGCGTTGAATCACGCTCCAAAGAAGGACACTACCTGTGGTTGCTGCAATCAAAAATGGCCCATTGGCTGGAAAAAATGTCAGTCTTGCATCCCCCGATGGGAGGGCCCACACTTGACCAAGGCGAATCGTGTCAATGAGAATGAGAAGAGACGTTGTCAATCCGATAGCCAAGGCTATTCGAGCCTTTCGTGGTTGTATCTCGCTGGGAGTAAGGGCAATTGTTGCACCCAGCATGGCAAAGAGAAACCAAGGAATGAGGGGGTATGTTCCTGTGATGAGAAGATGTTCAACAAATGTTGAGGCATTTGGCGTCGCCACCCGAGGCCCCCATTCTGAAAGGCCCTGCCATTCAGATTTGATTTCAAGAAGGACATAAAGTGCGGCCATGGTGAACAACAAGACCGATTCGGGCGATCTTCGTTTCATGTGAAGCGGCGCCATCCACATGGGTTCTGTAAGAATGAGCAAGGCCATGAGAGTGAGTACACCGGGGGTGAAGAATTCAAAGAGGTGGGGTGAAGTGAGATTAACCAAACCCTGACAAAAACAAAGAAACCCGGCGCGGATGAAGCGTTGCGACCAATCCATTTGCCCGCGAGCAAGACCCCATCCCAGAAGGCTGACGAAAAGAGGGGCGGCCAAACCACCGAGCCCTGAGATGATATACGCCAGGGGTGAAATTTGGGTGGTGGTGTATGGATTCCATGTGGCGGCTGCGTGAACCATCACCATCAGAAGGACTGCAAGTCCTCGTAATGCATCGATGTGCACGAGGCGCGTGGAATTCGCCATGCTGGCCTCACCGATTTGAACGAACGTATTCTACTGCGTTACGAAAGATTTGCAACCCTTCTCCTTCCCAACCACTCAAGTCATCATCATTGGCTTCAGTTGGGGCCTCATGACGGGTGTGGTGTGGGTGAAGCCATCGGGCATAAACTGCCTCTGGATGGGGCATCAAACCGAAAATAAGCCCTGTTGAATCGCAAATTCCTGCAATGTTTCTCATGCTCCCATTTGGACTCAGCGGGTATGGAAGCGGTTCATCGGTGAGTCCTTCTCCGGGATTGGTAGTTGGATCGGCATATCGCACAGTAAGTTGGTGATTGTGGGCAAGTTGGTCGAGCGCCTGTTCTGAAGGCATGATGTATTTTCCTTCACCGTGGCGAACTGGGCAGTCCATCCTCGTCATGCCTTTGGTCCAAATACAGGGGCTGTCAGGATCAAATTCAAGCGTAACCCAGCGATCTTCGTACCGTCCACTATCATTCAAGCTCAAGCTACCTCGCTGAACGAAATCTGGGGAAGCAGATTCGCTTGGCCCTGGTAGAAGGCCTGTCTTGACAAGGACTTGGAATCCATTGCATATCCCGATGATGGGTTTTCCAGCGTCAACAAAGGCCTGCAATGCATCCCTCATTGCAAAGCGCATGCGATTTCCAAGTAAACGACCGCTACCAAGGTGGTCCCCAAATGAAAAGCCCCCGGGGACGGCTAAGATATCATAATGTTCCAAAGCAGCACTTCCTTGGATGAAACGGTTGACGTGAACACGATCGGCTTTGGCCCCTACTAATTCAAAGACGGCTTTGGTTTCATGGTCACAATTGATTCCAAAACCAAACAGAACTGCGACATTTGGTTGCATCATGCCACACCTCCAGTCAAATCGAGAGTTCCTTTCCAGGCCGTAACTAAACCTTCGACATCGGCCGCAACTAAAGCGTCTGGGCCGTCGGTGATGATGAGGTTTTGATCTGCGGTCACTTCACCAAGAACGGTGGTTGGGTGCCCTTTCATAGCCGCAAGGAAGGCTTCCTCGTTCTCTTGGGAAATAGCAACAATAATTCGGCCAAGGGATTCTCCCCAAAGACGACCCCACACATCTCCAGAGCCTGTGCCATCGATGTCGATTTCTGCTCCAACTCGCCCCCCGATGCACATTTCGGCAAGGGCTACTGCAAGCCCACCTTCACTGCAATCGTGGGCTGTTTTGACCCAGCCCTGATGAATAGTTGATGATAATGCACGGTAGGTCGTCAGATTCTTCTCGGGTTGCAGGAGAAGTGGGACTTGTCCGCCAATTCCTTGACTTTCGCCAGATTCTGTGAGCATCACGGCTACTTCACTGGCCCCGAGTTCTTGGGAGGAGGATCCAACAAGGTAAATCTTGTCGCCTGCATGTTTGAAATCGCTTGTTGCGCTCTTTCGAACATCGGGGTGGTCTCCGAAAAGAGAGAAGAGCAGTGTGGGGGGGATGGAGATTTTATCGGGCCCTGAGCCGTAATCGTTCTTCATCGAATCTTTTCCACTCACACACGGCAGGCGGTAAGCGCGACAGACGCGTTCCAATTCTCTGTTCGCTCTGACAAGTTGTGCGAGTTTGAATCGGCCATCGGGTGTTTTGACTGATTCGATCGGGTCGGGCCAGCAAAAGTTGTCCAGTCCTGCCATTTTATCCACGTCAAGACCCACACAAACTGCATTACGCACGGCTTCATCGATGGCAGCAGCCGCCATGGCCCCTGCATCAATATCGGAATATCGTGGAGCAATACCACAGGAAATGACCAATCCGTGAGACTCCCCATGAATCGGCGCAATAACCCCAGCATCTCCCGGCCCATCTCGTTCAATTCCGACAAAGGGTTTGATGGCGGTCTGTGCGATGACTTCGTGGTCGTATTGTCGAACCCAGGTCTCTTTGCTAGCAATGTTTGGGCGGGAAAGCATGGCGTGCAGGAGTTGTCCGTGGTCAACCTGACTTGGTGGAGAAAAGGCAGCAAGGGTTGGTGGCGTCCACTCGGATTCAAGTTGGAGCTGGGGGACACCATCGTGTAGGAATTCTATCGGCAAATAAGCAACGGTGGTCTCTCCATGATAGACGTGGAACATTCCGCTCGATGTGAAAGTTGCAACGGGGGTTGCCTCGACTTCGTGAAGTTTTGCAAGTGCGTCAAAGGCTGGCTGATCTTCTGCCTTGACCGCCACCGTCATTCGCTCCTGGCTTTCTGAAACCAGAATCTCCCAAGGGGAGAGGCCTGCTTGTTTCAATGGCACTTTAGCCAAATCAATTTCGCATCCATTTGTGTATTCAGCCATCTCTCCGATGGATGATGAAAGTCCTCCTGCCCCGTTGTCCGTGATGCATGTGATGAGTCCTAAATCTCGAGCTTCGAGAATCATGTCCACCATTTTCTTTTGGGTGATGGGGTCGCCTATTTGAACGGCGCTTGATGGAGATTCCTCGGTCAATTCAAGGGAAGAAAAAGTCGCTCCATGTATTCCATCGTAGCCAACTCGGCCACCTACCATGTAAACGATATCTCCTGCAACGGGTGTTTTGACATGAGAGGGTCGGCCATCGGGAAGATTTCTCGGCATGATGCCGACCGTGCCGCAATAGACGAGGGGTTTTCCGATGTAACGGTCGTCAAACACAATGGCTCCATTCACAGTGGGTATACCTGATTCGTTGCCACCGACTCGAACGCCCGCGTGGACTCCGCGCAGAACACGAGAAGGGTGGAAGAGATTGTCCGGGAGATCTCCTTCCCAGTCTGGTGGGCCAAAGCAGAAGACATCGGTGTTGGCAATCGGCCGTGCGCCGAGTCCAGTTCCGAGAATGTCGCGATTCACCCCCACGATTCCAGTCATGGCCCCACCGTATGGGTCCAGGGCTGAAGGTGAGTTGTGCGTCTCTGCCTTCATGCAGACGCTCCATTGATCATCCCAGGCAATCACTCCCGAATTGTCATGGAACACCGAGAGAAGCCAATCCACTTCTTGTTGCATGTCATGAGTCGGTTTCATGATGTGGGTTTTGAACAACGAGTCAATGACAGAATCTTCGCCGGTTTCTCGGTCCACGTGGTGAATTTTTGATGCGAAAATTTTGTGTTTACAGTGTTCACTCCATGTTTGAGCAAGGCACTCCAATTCAACGTCTGTTGGAGCATTGGGTGATATCCCGACGCTTTTCCTAGCCTGACGGATTTCGGCATCGCGATAATGGTGTTGAATGGTTTGCATTTCTTCAAGATTGAGAGCGAGTAAACCTGTGGTCGAGAGGTCGATTAATGCGGCATCTTCGATCTCCAGATTTACCGATTGCGGCGCTATGAAAACTTGTTCGGGCGGGGCCGGATAATGCAATTCAGGCCATTCTTGGCGTTGGCACATAGCCGCATCGGCTAAGATGGCTCGCTCGATGAGATTGTTGTGGAGTGTTTCGGCAAGCCAAGACACGTCAACAGTTGCAGGCAAACCATAGAATACATAGGTCAAATATGTTGCAATATTCGCTTCGGTATCCTCTGGAAAGAGAGTCAAAAAACCATCAGTTGCCGCTTTGCCGGGGTTGTCGGTCACGCCTGGTTTGAATCCGATGGTTATGACGGCGTCCGGTTTGGAAGCGAAGGCGTTGGTGGTGAGGAGGAGTGTGTTTACCGCTCCGTGTTCAATGATTGGGTCAGCAAACAAATCATCGACCCTTGTTTGGATGGCTTCGGATGATGTTTCTCCGTTGAGTAGGAAGCCGGTAATAGATCGAACTTGGGGCACTTCGAGGCCGTGGTCCGCAGCGAGTTGTCGTCGGACAACGTCGCCTCGAACATCTCGCATACCGGGGCCCTCTCGAGGAGTTATCTCTACTCGGGTGATTGGCATGGGGGTCACCGTGCCCTCTGGGCAAAAGGAATGCCATCACTTGCGCTCTTTGTAGTATGCGGAAGTCAAACATCCAGCATATCGGCCAAAAATTGGCCCGTATGGCTCTCTTTTACCTTGGCAAGAGCCTCTGGTGTTCCTGTTGCGAGCACTTGACCGCCTCGTTCACCGCCTTCGGGTCCAAGATCAATCACCCAGTCACAAGACTTGACCACATCCAAGTGGTGTTCGATGACGATAATGGTGTGTCCTTTATTGCGTAATTCCGCAAGAACATCGATGAGTTTGGCGACATCGCTGAATGAGAGGCCGGTCGTTGGTTCGTCTAGAATGTACACCGTGTGCTTGTTTGGCATTCGCCTTAATTCACTGGCTAATTTCACTCGCTGAGCCTCGCCACCGGATAGTGTGGTGGCTGGTTGGCCCAATCGCACGTAGCCCAAACCAACGGCATCCAAGGTGCTCAGTGTTCGATGGATTTTCCGATGGTTTTTGAAAAAATCAACTGCTTGAGCGATTGGCATTTCAAGTATGTCGTGGATGGTTCGGCCCTTCCAAGTCACTTCCAAACACTCCCGAGTGTACCGTTTACCTGTGCAGATATCACACGTAATCCAGACATCGGGGAGAAAATTCATTTCCAGTTTTATCGACCCGCCGCCACGACAGGATTCACATCGTCCGCCCTTGACATTGAAGCTGAATTGCCCCGGCTTGTAGCCACGCTCTTTGGAGATTTTTGTGTTGGCAAACAGACTCCGGATTTCGTCAAAAACTTTGGTGTATGTTGCAGGATTTGAGCGCGGTGTCCTTCCGATGGGGGATTGGTCAATAATGATGGTCTTGTCGACGTTTTCCATGCCTTCGATTGAACTGTGCTTGCCCGGGAGAACCTCCGCTCGGTGAACATGACGAAGAAGAGAAGGGGCTAATATTCCAGAAACAAGGCTGGATTTACCAGAACCAGAAACGCCGGTCACTGCCGTAATGCATCCGAGGGGGAATTTAGCGGTGATGTTCTGAAGGTTATTGTGCTGTGCTCCTTTGACGGTGAGGTGTTTTCCGTTAGCTTTGACTCGTTGTTTCGGCCATGGGATGCTCTTGCGGCCACTCAAATAAGCGCCTGTGATTGATTCGGGATTCTTCATCACATCTTCGGGGGGCCCGTTGGCGACTACCATTCCGCCCTCAAGGCCAGCCCCAGGGCCCAAATCGCACAACCAATCTGCTTGTCGTAGTGTATCTTCGTCGTGTTCAACCACCAGCAAAGTATTGCCCAAATCACTCAATTCTCGTAAAGTCTTGAGGAGACGTTCGTTGTCACGTTGATGGAGTCCAATCGATGGCTCGTCCAAGACATACATGACACCCGTCAAACGGCTCCCGATTTGGGTTGCAAGACGGATTCGTTGGCTTTCTCCCCCTGACAAGGTGTTGGCCTTTCGGTCAAGTGTGAGATAGTCCAATCCGACACTGTCCAAAAAGCCCAGCCGGCTTTCGATTTCTTTGAGAATCTCTGTTCCTATGAACATGCTTCGCTCATCGAGGGTTTCCAGAAGATCTTGGAAGGCGGCGGGTGGCCCGTCTCCTTCAGGGCTCCAGGCTCGCACCAACCCCAATGCATCGTGGACGGAGCAACGGCTGACTTCAGGAAGGCGAACGCCGCCAACTGTGACATAGCGAGCCGCTTGGTTCAATTTTTCACCGTTGCATTCCTGGCAATCCGAGTCGGTCATGCATGCTATGAGACGGTTTCGTGTGCGTTCTGAAGTGGTTTCGGTGTAGGTGCGTTCCAATCGTGGGACGATCCCTTCCCATGGTTTGCTATACTTGTATTGCGAGCCGTTATCCGAGGTGAATTCGTAATGGATAATCGTTGACCCTGACCCGTACAGCAAGATGTCTTTCTCATCTTCATCCAATAACTCAAAGGGGAGGGTGGTGGAAATGTTGTAATGGTTACAAGTTGTTTCTAGTAACTTGCGATACCAAGAAGGTGACATGGATTGTCTCCAAGGAAGGACGCACCCACTTGAAACGCTCACGGTGTGATCGACGATTAATTCAACATTGAATTGACGCTTTACGCCCAAGCCCTGGCACGTTCCACAAGCTCCGAGAGGTGAATTGAATGAAAAGACGCGTGGCGAAAGTTCAGGCATGAAAGCGCCGTGTTCAGGGCAGGCGAAGTCTTCCGACCATGCGATGGTTTGCCCTTCTTCGGTTTCTCTTGAGCGGGACTTTGGACTTAATTTGGCCCCTTCTCCGGGTTGTTCTAAACTTTCAACCGCCAAGGCACCTCCTCCAAGGCGTAGTGCCGATTCCACCGCTTCTGTGAGCCGTTGTTTACGTTCTCTTGTACAACGAAGTCGATCGATGCGGACATCGATGTCGTGGCGGAAATTTTTATCCAGTGTTGGTGGTTCTTCAAAGCCAGTTTCGTGGCCGTTAACCCGTCCGTTAAGGTACCCTTGCTCAACCAGCTGGCGGAAGAGGTCGAGGTGCGTTCCTTTTCTGGCTCGGACCACTGGACTCCATACTGCAACTGCATGGCCTTCCATGCGCCAAAAAATGTCATCGACTATTTCCTGAACCGTTCTTCTTGCCACTTCTTTCCCGCAAGTTGGGCAGTGTGGCTTTCCGATTCTCGCCCAAAGAAGACGAAAGTAGTCTTGGATTTCGGTCACTGTCGCAACCGTTGAGCGGGGATTGTGGCTACCTTGTTTTTGGTCGATGGAAATCGCTGGCGAGAGGCCTTCAATTGCGTCGCAATCGGCCTTTTTCATTTGGCCGATAAATTGGCGTGCATAGGAGGATAGGCTCTCGACGTAGCGGCGCTGACCCTCGGCATACAATGTATCGAATGCCAGGCTTGATTTTCCAGAACCTGAAACGCCAGAAATTACCACGAATTGGCCCTTAGGCAATTTGACATCGATGTCCCGTAGGTTGTGGGTTCGTGCCCCTCGGACTTCAATCCAACCTTCGTCTCCGGGATTGCTCAATGGTGCCCCTCCGTGTTCTTGTGACGGTCAAAGGTTCTTCAAGTCCTGCTTTTTTACCACTCGGTCAACGGGTAAAAATTGAAACATGTGAAGGGGGTGTGGTGGTCATGGTTAAAGAAGTCAGAAGGGATGCTTTGGTGCTTCTTGGGGTGGCTTTTTTAGCAGTAATTTTTGGTTTTTCTGTCCTTCAAAAAGAAGCACAGATGATTGTCGAGGGCTCCTTTGGGCTTGATTGTTCAGAACTCTGGTTGGATAATTGGATGGGTTGTGAATTCAAAGATATCCAACGACCGGGCGATGCTCCTGGGGGTTGTTTCGGAATTTGTTTGGTGTGTTGTGGTTTTTGGATGGGGATCACGGGGCTGGTGTCACTTCGACGAGGAATGGTGGGGAAAGACCGGGTTATTTTCAAGAGATCGGTGGGCGTTGTTGTTGGATGCCCGCATTGCAGTACAGAGGTTGACTTGGGGGGTTATGGTCGATTCCGGTGCCCGCATTGTGGTGATGAGTTTGATTGGTCTGCTCCGAATGAAAATTGATTTCTGCGCCACTATCTTTCATAATTACTGCTCATGTCAGGCGAAACATCGAGGGTGGTGGCGCCTCAAACCGCACGGGGTCATCTGAAGATGGATGGATGAATTCCAGCGCAGATGCATGGAGCATCACGCGTTTGTGTGGATTGCTCATGGCTCCGTGGAGCTCGTCTCCAACTACTGGGGATTTGAGATATTGCATGGCCATTCGGATTTGGTGCCGTCTTCCTGTTTCTATGGTGACTTCGACCAGGCTTAACTCATCGATGGTGTCAAGAACTCGATAGTGTGAAATGGCTTCTTTTCCTTTCGGGTGTTTTGAATTCACGGCTTTTACGTTGAGAAATTTATCCTCTGTAAGATAGGAATGAACCGTTCCTGAATCCGTGGATGGCGCCCCTTCGACCAGTGCAAGATAGATTCGGTGAACTTCTCGGTCGGCAAATTGGGACTGGAGGTCTTCTTTTGCTGGCTTTGTTTTTGCAAGCACCATCGCGCCGGATGTTTCTTTGTCAAGACGATGAACAATGTAACACCAGGCTTTGGATTCCGTGAACCGAAGATAATCAACGCAGCGGCTGTGCAGGGTATCCATCTCCAATCGGTCGGTGGCCACTGAGAGTAGGTGTGCGGGCTTGTTCACAACAAGTAATGTTTCGTCCTCAAAAATAACATCGAGGTCAACGGGGTTTGGCTTGACCGGCGGGGGTGTTTGAACCAAGGCGGTTGGTCGGTCCAATATCATCACCGTCGTACCAGCTTCAAGTTGCGTTTTGGCTCGGTGTTCGGTCTGTCCATCAACCGTTATTCTCCCTTGTGTCAGCATCTTCCGGAGGTTGGATTTGCTTGAATTTGGAAACATCTGAATCAGGCAATCCAGCAGTGTGCAGGGTTGGGTGATCATCTGCTTCATCATCTCACCTCAAAGCACCATGACATCGACCCATGAGCCCACTTCGCCGGATTGTCCTGGCTGCAGCAATGTCAAGCCGTCCGCACTTGCCAAACTTTCGAGGTTCCCCGAGCCTTGGTGACGCGGTTGGTAGGCCATAAGGCCTTCAGATGTTGAATGGAGGGTTACGCGACGAAGAGTCACGCAGTCTTTTGTCGACTTGACTCGGTCGCAAAGTTTGGCTTTCAAACGAAGTTCTACCGGCCCATCTGCTTGGGTGCTGTGGCGAATATATGGAGCGACAAGCATACGAAACACGACGTGGCTGGATACGGGGTTTCCCGGGAGGCCGAACAGGGGGGTTCCTCTCCAAGTGCCAAAAAGTGGGGGCGACCCTGGGCGGATCTTCATTCGCCAAAACTGAAGATTTCCCTCTTCTTCCATGATCTTCCGAACGAAATCAAACTCCCCCATAGAGACGCCTCCTGAAGTCAGAATGAGGTCGCAGGATTGGCTGGCAGCATTCAAAGATTGACGTAAAGCATCCATCGTATCGTTCACTGAATTCATTCGGACAGGTTCATGGCCCAGCCAGCGGACCAATCCAGCCAGTCCAAAGGAATTGGATTCGTAAATTTCCCCGTGCTCAAGTGGCGTTCCGGGAAGTTTCAATTCATCGCCCGTTGAAAGAATAGCGACCTTGAGGGGGCGTATGGTGGGAATGAAATCGTATCCCATCGTGGCGCACAAACCGATTCGAGATGGTGTGAGTACTGACCCCTTGGGAAGAGCTGTAATTCCTTGTCGTAAATTTTCACCTTGGTGGCGAACAAAATGGGGTTTTGGGGCTTCAAGAAGTGTAACGGTCTCATCCACTTCGTTCACTTCGCATCGTTCGATGGGTAAAATTGAATTGGACCCGTTTGGCATTGGCGCCCCCGTCATGATACGGCAGGCTTGGCCGTGTTTCACGTGAAATTCGGTTGCTTCTTTGGCTGCTGGCACAACACCGAGAACGGTTAGGGTGAGTGGGTAAGTTGCTTCGGGGTCGTGAACACAGGCGAAGCCATCCATGGATGAATTATCAAAAGGTGGATCATCCACTTTGCTCGCCAAATCTTCGGCCAAAATTCTACCGTGTGCTTGGTCGAGGGGGATTGATTCTTTAATACAGGGAAGGGGGGTGCCTTGGGTGATTTCAATCGCCTCCTCAACCGAGATAAAATACGGAAGGCCCTCCATGGTGAGGCGATTCGGTGCTGGGGTTTGAGGGTGTGGGTTAAACGGTAGAATGATGGGGGGCGCGTCCATCCATGACCATGGTCGATGCAAGTGGGGTGCAAGAGGCTATTCTCACAACCCTTCTGACGAGTGGTTCGGCCACCATTCTGGCGACATTGTTCGGCGTTCCGTTGGGTGCGTGGTGTTCTGCTCGGAAGGGACCAATGTTTGAACGATTGAGAATTGCTGTCACGGCTTTGTACGGTTTACCTCCTGTGGTGGTCGGGGTGTTTGTGTATTCCATGTTATCAAAATCAGGAATGTTTGGGGGGTTGGATCTTTTATTCACTGTCGAAGCGATGATACTCGCCCAAACCTGTTTGATATTTCCGCTTTTATGGGGTGGTTCTTGGTCGGCATTTGATTCGGTTGCAACCCGTTACAAGGATACGCTTGACACGTTGGGGGCTACGCCTCGCCAGCGTTTTGCAATGGAGATTCGGTTGGCAAGAACCGGTGTATACCATGCCATTGTCATCGGATTTGGGCGTGCTATCGCTGAGGTCGGAGCAGTGATCATGGTGGGTGGAAACATCGCTGGACAAACGCGCGTGATGACGACAAGTATTGTTCTTGAGACGTCGAAAGGAAACATGGATGATGCTGCTCTTTTGGGTTGGCTTCTGCTCCTCTTTTCTTTGTCCTTGGTTGGTCTTGCTTCGTTAGTACGTCGTCCATGGCCTAAACCCAAAGCGGAATTTCATGGAGCCGCACCCCCCCCATTAATTTCCTATGAGGGGCCCGGACTTCATCGGGTTGGGGTGGAGCGTGATGGTCGTGTTCTCTTACAGCCCCTTGATGTCAAATTAAAATCGGGGACAATAACCGTCGTTTTAGGAGAATCGGGGTCTGGTAAAACATCGTTATTACGTTGTTTGGCCGGTCTTGAAGATGTGTCGGTGCCATGTGGGTTTCAGCGTTGCTCCTATGTACCCCAGGCTCCAGTTTCATTAACAGGAAATGTTGCCGAAGAACTTGATTTGGTTTCGAAATTATTTCCTCAAGCCCCACTCTCTGGAACATATTACAGAAATGCTTTCTCCTTAGGTGTCGAAGCGTCTCAGGCTCCAGAACGTATTTCGGGAGGTGAATTACAGCGGTTGGTTTTGGCCAGACAACTTGCCTTTGCCCCGTCTCTGCTCCTGCTTGATGAGGCGACTGCAAACCTCGGAGGAATGCATGTAAAAGCCATTGAGGATGAATTGATTCGACACAGAGATGCAGGGTGTTGCATTGTTTTAGCAACTCATAATGTCCTACAAGCTAAGCGTTTAGCGGACGAAATGATCATCCTTCATGAAGGTGGTTCATTGGATAGTGAAAGTCAGCAAGCAAAGGCTCTCCTTGAAGGAACGTGGCCGATTTAATCGGAAGTTCCTAAGGAGAAAAAGGCGGCTTCGCCTTTGATTTCATAGCGCTCAATTGTAAGCTGTCCCGGCCCGAGAAGGTATTCCAGGAAGAGGCTTGCTGCTTTGGATTCGGGGCCACTGAGTTCAATGAATGAGTAGGGGTTGTAGAGGTGTTCATCTGTGAATTCGAGGCGCAGTAATTCGACATCTTCTTGGAAATTTAATGCGGTTCCACGGTCCGATAACGTGGCGCAGTTTTTCTCATTGGCCATGTTGATCGCTGCTCCCATTCCCTGTCCGATCGAATAATACCATTCTCCAGATGGATGGAGTCCGTTCGAGTCCTCGGTGACTTCCAATCCCCTGGTTTCATTTAGCGCTCGCCAAATAGCTTGTTCTTTGTGATGTGTCCCGGAAAAATCACCACGAGAAATGAAACATTGTTCTTCGTTATTGATCGTTTCAAAGACGTCGAAAATAGAACCGTTAAAATTCTGTGGAGAGAGAAGAACGAATCGGTTCCATGCAATCATGGTTCGGTTTGTGCCGTGGCCTTCTTCGATGAATTGCATTTCAAGAGAAGGGGCATGAACAAGGAGGGCATCTACGTCTTTATTTTCGCCCAACACAAGAGCGGCCCCCGTCCCTACAGCCACATACTCAACTTCAATATCATGCGCTTCTTTGAACTCTTGAATCAGTAAATCCAACACTCCAGAATCCCGCATGGATGTGGTGGTGGCTAAACGAAGTTCGGCCTGTTCTGAGGTTTCATTCGCAGTAAGACAGCCGCTCATGGTGGACAAAACGAAGAGGGACGTTAGCCAAAGGGCTTGAAAGTTCATCTCAATCAAAATTCATGATGTGCCCGCATTCAGGGTAACTGCATGTCACGCTGTATTTGGAGCGTTTTGGTTTTGGAATTTTCAACATGGACCCGCACATATCGCATTGTACCTTGATGGTGTCTGGCCCTTTCTTTACAGGCTCATCGGTAAGCGTTCGCCCAACATCGGTTGACCACCCAAGAGAGTCGCTGTACTTGTCTTCCGATCGGAGTTTGGATTGTTTAAGAGAAAGGCGCATCTTACGCTTTCGCTTGCCCTTTTTTTTGCCGGGAGGTGTTTTGGCTGCCATGGGTATCAGTCTCCGCTATCTGTTGATGTATTCAATGACTTCGGCTGTTTTCTTCATTCGATGATGCCAGAAATTCCATTGACTGGTTCATGCACGGTGTGGCCCTGAGCCTCAAGAGCTTCAACCAACGGTGGTCTTGCGTGATTTGGATCTGTGTGATAGACCACCACGTCTTTCGCACCGCATGCTTGAGCAAAATCAAGAATTTCTTGGTGCCCTGCGTGAGTTGAGAAAGAGAATTGTTCTGTTTCGAGGGTGATTTCGGTGAGTTGGCCGTAGATCTCCAAAGACCCAGTGTCTAGAAGTAGGCGGCCTCCTGTATCTTTGGCTTGGTAACCAGTGAAGAAAATGGCATTTCGTTCATCGTGGCGTAGACGATTCAAATACCAGAGTGCGGGGCCTCCAGAAAGCATCCCTGAAGTTGATACAATAACATCTGCTTCCAGCGCTTTCTTTTTGTCTGACTTACTGGATACGCGACGAGCCCAAGACCATGCACTGTCCAGTGCTTGACGATCCCGTAGGAAGTTGCCATGGTCGAGGTGAAGTTTTGCGACTCGCTTTCCCATCCCGTCAACGTGAACATCGAGATGAGGCAGGTGTTTGTGAAGAAGCATGACAACATCTTGGGTACGCCCGTTTGCAAAGGCGGGAATAAGGACGGTTCCTCCGCGTGCGACAACGCGTGCGACGTTTTCGATGAAACGTGAAATTTCAACATTTTTTTCTGGGTGATCTCGGCCGCCGTATGTCCCTTCAACAAAGAGAACATCGGCTTTCACGGGTTGAGCCCCTGCAACAAGCGGAGAATCGCGTGTGTCAAAATCTCCTGTCAGTAAGACTGTTCGAGTGGGCATGTTGATCTCTAACATGGCAGCTCCTGGAATATGGCCAGCACCATGCAATGTTAGAGTCCAATTATGATGTTGCCAGGGTACATTGAATTCATGTGTGATCCATGAATCCAATGCTGTGTCAATGTCTCTCTTATCCCAAGAAAGAGGATAACGTTCGATTGAACTAACTTTGTAGCAATCATGCCACATCATGCTGGAAAGACTGGCCGTGAGAGGTGTTCCGTGTAAGCGTGTTCGATGATTGGCGCATAACCAAGGTGCCATTCCAAGATGGTCGATATGTGAATGAGTGATAATGGCATCATGAACGACTGGAGCTTCTGATGGATAACGAGGCGGTGATGTTGGCGCAAGGCCATAATCTAAGAGTAATCTGGTTCCTTCTTGATCTTCAAGAACGATTCCAACATTCCCTACTTCGTCTCCTCCACCGAGATAATGAAAACGAAATCCTTTGGATGGAGGAGAATCAGGATATGTTGTGGTACGTCCTGCTGAATAGAATACCATGTAACGGGTAGGAGGCTCTTTCAAATGAAGATGTGGGTATGGACCCCTCTATTTCCATTGGAGATTCTTTTCATATTTTGAACATGAAATTTTTATTTTTTCTTTCCACTATGTTGATTAACTTCTCGCGCTCAATTACAACGGGTTTTCTTCAAATTCGATTCATACATTCAATTCTTCAAATATCGGTTTGAAACAATAATTTGTTCCAGAGGAAATGTAGGGGTTTGCTCTCATACCCTCTTTTCGATGATTATATTCTTTTATCGAGGACCAGTGGAGAACGAAGAAACCTTCTAATGTGGCGTTTTGCAATGGACATGGCGCGAAAACCAAACCAGATTTTTGTCGTCGATGAAGATCGATGTTTTGGTTGTGGAGCTTGTATCGCCTTATGTCCAGTGAATGTGCTAACATTGGACAAAAGAATGATCTATGTGGATGAACCAAATTGTTCTCATTGCGAATTATGTATTCCTTCTTGTCCAGTTTTTGCATTGACCTTCAAACCCTCAGGTGAATGACATGCACATCGGCATTGTAGGAGGAAGTCTCGAAGGATTGCTTCTCGCAATTGAACTCGCACCCCTTCATGACTGTATTATTTTTGATATTGAGCCAGAGATTGGAACACCATCATGGAACCCTGGTTGGATTTTAGATCCAAGCCTACTTGAAACATACCTCTCTCTAGAACAAATAGAATTCATGCTCCTTCATGAAAATCCACAAGGTTGGGGTTTTCGTTGGGAATGGCTGATCAAACACTTGAGCGTTGTTGCTGCACAACGTGGCGTTCAATTGCGCACACGCACACGTATTTTGAACACTGAGAAAAACGATGATGGAATCGACTTACAACTATCGATAACAGAAAGCCAACATTCTGCAAATACTTTTGTTAACGTCCTTATTGATGTTCAAAACCATCATGAATCTGGAGTCGGAACCAAACAACACAACCTCAACCCCGACTATCTTCTCACACCCTTTTACGAATCAAAACAGCAACTTTGGTTCGGTGGGTTGACAACAAAGAAAACAGAAAAACCCGGAGACCCTCAACCAATTCTGATCCTTCAACGAAGTGACGGATTGAAAGAACTGTGGTGGGACCGCCCAATTTCTTGGCGCCCAAAGTCCGGATTCATTGAAGAAACAAAAGTATCGCTCCCAGATGCATTGGAAGAACTTTCTTTCGATGCGAAACTTGCCCAGGTTGTGGATTGGTTACGCGAGAACCCGGAACTGAGTAAATCGGTGTAGTTTGAAACACCACCTTGAAAGGGGGGACCGCTTCCGAAAACTGAGAAACGTGCTCTTGGCACGGCGGGAGGGAGACACTTTGGCAGCACATCCTATGGCAGAACTGCGGAAAAAACTCCAAGAAAGGGGTCTTTTGGATAAACCAACAGCCAAATCCTGGACGAAAATTATCGTCCTTCTTGGAATTCTGGGTGGACTTTACACAGCCCACCTCTATTTACCTCTCAAGTGGGGGCTCGTGCTGATTCCAATTACAGCTCTCTTCACCACCACCGTGGCAATGATCGGCCACGAAGGAGTGCATCTCTCAGCCTGTAAGTCAAAGGCAGGAAACGTATCTCTTGCTGCCATTGCCTTCCCCCTCTTTTCGGGTCTTTCCATGGAATATTGGCGAGAGAAACACAATGTCAAGCACCACGCCCATCCAAATGTAATTGAGAAGGACCCCGACATCCATTCATGGCCTCTTACTTTTTCACAAGAAGAATACGAAAGCAGTGGAAAGGTTCGACAATGGTTCCAACGAAACATTCAGGCCTATTTCTTTTGGCCAATTTCACTTTTGGTCGGACATTTGATGCGCTGGGACGGCATCAAATACACCATCCTTCGCCCCTTCAAGAAAAAGCGAAACCGATTTTCAAAAATATGGATGTTGGATTCAGGATTGATTCTTGTTCATTTCTTTTTGTGGCTCGCTCTCCCAATTCTACTCGGACTAAGTTGGCAGATCACATTTGGATTTTACATTCTTCTCTGGAGCTTGGTTGGTACGTACCTGACGGCCATCTTCATCGTTGGACACGCAGGGCGACCAATCGTCACAAAGTTCGATGAAAACTGGCGTTTACAAATTGAAACCGGACGCCGAATCAAACTTGGAAAATTCGGTTCATTCTTTTTCGTTGGACTTGATTATCAAATTGAACACCACCTTCTTCCAGCACTTTCACATTTCAATCTCCCTAAAGCCGCCCCCATCGTCAAAGAATACGCCGAGGAGCGCGGTTGGGAATATGAGGAAGTGGGCTTTTTCAGAGCATTATGGCGTTCAACAACGGCCTTGCATACGGCATGGAAAACACCAGCGATTGAAATCGATGGATCCAACCCTAAGAATGCAGCATTGATTGAAGATTTCACACCGAATGAAGCGGTTTGAGATCAATCTCTGGAAGCCGCCATGTTCGGTGTGACCCATCCATCATTTAGCAATACAGAGGGGTAACCACCCCAGTATGCTTCTCTCGCAGCTTGATTTAGATTCATACAAGTTACTACATCAGAGGGGCGGTCGGACAGCGTCTCACTTCCATTCAAATGGGCAATGATCGGCTCAACGTTTGACATATTGACAAGACCCCAGCCCGTTTGCGTACATGGTGCGACGGGTGAAACAGGAACGGTGCCTGATGTAGGGTCCCAATTCAAGTTGGGATACCACGCTGAACGGTTGAGGGCGTCACGGACATCTGCATTTTGTATCTCAATGATTTCTCCAGCAGGATCAACACCGCTGACCAACATACCGTTACGGGTAGACGTCTCCGCACCAGAGGAATTGTCATTGTATTCGACGCGAAGTGTTTCGAGAACGGCTGAAAGAATACCGGCAGTTTTTGGAGTCGCAAAAGAGGTCCCAGAGGTTTCATGATACCCGTCAATATCATCGTGATTTGGTAAAACCTGGGTCCAATCGGCCGAAATATCGGGATAAGACCCAGACATAATCTCCTTTTGGTCATCGCCTTCTTCGGCGTATCCCGCGATTCCAATTGACCACGGCGGCCCAGCAGTTGCATCCTGAATTGCAGGAGACGGGCTGTTATCTGCAGCACCTGCGTGGAGTTTCCCATATTCAACCACAGCAGATTCTGTTGCACGTTCAATTCCGGGAACAGGCAATGAGCCGGGGGCACCAAAGGAGGTCGATAGGATGTCGACAAGTGGTTGATCAGCAGCGGATTGGACGGCCTGCGAAGAAAAACCTTCTACGAAGAAAATAACCGCGTTTGGATTAGCGTTGACAACAGCCCCCGTAACAGCAGAACCATGACCATCGCTTGGGTCGTCGAGAATGAGAATTTCACTGTCACCATCGGGAGAACTGCCGATAATACTTGTTCCAGGGAAGTAGACGATATCGCTTGCATTGAGCGTATCCCAACAAGACGAGCGGTCTGCCTCATACCGTTCAGACCAGGTTCCTTCGAAGGTTAACTCGCATATTTTGTTGACGCCCAACCCATCCAGTAACCAATCAGGGTATGTTTCATTGATACGAAAATGATCGTGATAGACATTGATGCCGGTGTCGATGGGAGCCACGACTGAAAAGGCCCTCCAATCACCATCATTGGTCTCTGAGGACGCATTGTTCGAAGCTTGATCATCGTCCCCCAACATGGCCATTACCGTCATCAGAGAAACCACGAGCAGTGTTGCAAGAGAGAGCGACATCAACTGGCGCGAACCCATGGGAGAATCACCATCTATCAAAGCGACATCACCCCCAACGTCAACATCGGCCATGGTATTTCGTCCGCGGGGCAATTGAAGAACCCTGCGTATTTTGAAGATGTGAAGCCAACTGGCTTCATCATGGCGACAGAGAAACTCTACCTTGAAAGTATTGAAGCAGGCTATCACCAGAATTTTGACGCTACTGTTACGGCGGTTGAAGGCCAAAAAGTAACCCTTGACCGCACCCTTTTCTATCCACTTGGTGGCGGCCAACATTGGGACACTGGAGTCTTACAAGGGCCGAACGGTGAAGTCTCAGTCACTGAAGTTCGAGGGCGACAGGCGGTGGAACACACGGTCGATGAAAATCATCAATTAGAGTCCGGGGACGAGGTGCGGGGAACCATCGACTGGGGGCCACGTTATGCACACATGAGAATGCACACGGCGCAACACCTTGTGAGCGGACTTGTGTACGAATTATTTGACGGGGCCAGAACCGTTGGCAATCAAATCCACGCTGACCGTTCCCGCATCGATTTCAATCCCATTGCCTTTGATGAAGCCATGCTCATGACCATGACGGAAGCAGTCAACCAACGCATTGACGAACATTTACTTGTGACTGATAGTATCATGACGCGCGATGAAATCAATAGCGTGATGCCAGCCGAACGGACCAATATGGACCTCCTTCCCTCATTTGTAACGGATTTACGCGTGGTCCAAATCGGCAACATGGTGGACATGTGCCCTTGCGCAGGGACTCATGTTGCCAACCTTGCAGAATTAGGCCACATCAACATACTTGGGAAAAAATCCAAGGGAAAAGGAACCCAACGCGTGAGTTATGACCTCCATCTTCCCGAAACAACCCGCTCCCCAATTCAAACCGTGCTTTGAATTAGAATTCAAGGTCGTCATCGATCAATTCTTTGACTTCTTTCATAGCTGATTTGAGATTTTTACGAGCCTCTTGTCGGCGTTCAAATTCCGCAACCTCAATGATTTGAGCCATGTCTTCATCAAAGGGTGCGGCTTTGGCAGCTGCTTGAACACGATCGGTGAGGGCCGTATCCTCTCCAGAACGCTCATCGCGATTGATGGGTTCTATGGGCCGGCTTGGAACGGTTCTGGCGCCATAATGCTCGTCCAATTCTAACACCTCACCACTCCATGCTTCTTCACCCAACACACGGGCGATGTCTGCAGAAGGGGCCCCATCTTTCCACGGATTTTGATTACCAATTTGGCGGATCAAACTTTCCTTTTCACGCCCCCTTTGCTGAGCGAACAATTCTTCGATGTCTTCGGTTACTAGTGGGGCCTCAGGCTCAGTTAAAACCCCGGCCAATCGCTGCTGATTGCGTAAGGTAGGCCCATGCGCTTCATCATGGTCGTACCGGTGTGGTGCGGCGGCCATGGCCATGATTTCCTTGGCCAACTGATAGAAAGGGTCGTCCGTGGGTGCTGAAGCGAGCATCTCACGTACATTCCGATGATGGTCGATGCAGGGCCGACAACGTTCAGCCCCCGCATCATCAGGAGCGTCACACCACAAACAACAGGCTTGAAAACCCAATTCTTTCATGGCTTTTCGAGGCATCGACATGAAAATTCATTCCTTGGGAGTCAAGCGGAACACATGAACCCTCGGATACGAGGATTCAAAGTCCACAACGAACGGACACTTTTCATGGGCCGACGAGATTCGAGGGCGGATATGCTCAAAGACGACCCATTTGGAGCCCCACAATCAAGCCAGAACGGGCGCATCCATCGAGTGCATCAACGAACGGATGCAAAAGGAACGGTTCACATCGATGCCGCTTCGGGTGGAATGAATCCAATATTCGCTCAACTTTTTGGGACCTCCAGCTGGGGGGCTGCTCAACAACATACGGGAAAACTTTGGCACTTTAGCGCAGAAGAAAAGCAACATCTTGCTCAAGCGATGGGGGCTTTTACTTTGGCGTTAGGATTCCTTTCGGTTGGAGGGATGTGGGGCCTCAATGAACTGGGAACATCGGGGTGGATCATCACGCTTCTGATATCAATGCCCGTGATGTTTATTGCTATCGGACCAGCATTTTTATTCCATGAGATCGGTCACAAACTCGTCGCGAAACGAAACGGCTGTTGGGCTGAATTCCGAGCAGACCCAAGGGGATTACGCATGGGCGTACTCATGTCGTTTTTCCTTGGTTTTCTGTTTATGGCTCCGGGGGCAGTCATGGTTGCAGGCCTGGTTACTCGACGACAGAACGGCCACATCGCCATCGCTGGCCCACTGACAAACCTCGGGTTGTTTTTGATTGGCATTCCACTTTGGGGCATCATCATCGGACTCACTGGAGCGTTCGACGCCGGAGTGGTAAGTTCTGGAACGATGAGCCTCAATGGGAGCTCGTACTTCGATGAAGGGTCACTCGTTTGGCAGGCAGTAATTGTCAATGCGGGCATTATGTGGCTTGGGGCGAATCTCTTCCTTGGGCTCTTCAACATGATTCCATGGGGGCCACTCGACGGACTCAAGGTTCGTGATTGGAATGAGAGCGCCTTCCTAGCCACCATTGGGGTTTTTGCAATACTGTTGTTTACACTTTTCACCGGCGTATGGAGTCTGACAGGAGCGCTCCATCTCATAGCCGATCCAGTATCGACACTTATCCGCTGACTACCACTTCATAGGTAGGCATTTCGAACGGGCGTTTCATCCAGGTGGAAGAAGGAATAAGTCGCCCACCAAGTGATGGTATCCAGGGCGTCAACAAGGTTGCTGGTACCGCTCTGCTCATCACCGTACTCTTTTCCAGTAGTGTCCATCCAATCAACCATCTCATCAAGGGTATCACAGGTTTGGTGATAGCACCAATACCCATCGACTAATCCACCAAAACCCATGGTCACAGTACCAAGATTGTCTTGGAATGTGGCGTGGTCAGAACGAGCGGTGGTATCTTCGTAAACGATGATCTCGGGACGATCCTTTGCCAACCAATCGTCAACTTTCCAAGTATCTGCTGCATAGCCAGTTCCAATCAAAGGAGCCATTTGTTCTTCTACGCCAATGGCGTCCGAACCGATCCACATTGCAAGCCCTACCATTCCTGGTTGGTTCATGACATCGTGATCGAGACTTGGGCCGATATACACTCGCATCGGCCACACTTCGTCATCCTTGGGATACCCATCTGGATCGATTTCAGGTTGCGGATCACAATCACCTTCGCCTCCACCGTGCCCATCTCCACAGGGAGCCCCCCCGCCACCAGGCCAATTGACTCCAGCCATATCGAGATTGACATAATTGGTGACTTCAACATCCGGGTTGTCTTCTTTCACCCACTCATCAGTCCAATAATCGCTTCCACGTTTACCTCCTTCTTCACCAGACCACAAGCAGAACACCATCGTGTTGCGGGTGCTGTATCCAGCCATGGCCTCCGCTACGGTGAGCACCATGCTTGTGCCTGCGGTGTTATCGTAAGCACCAACGCGTGTTCCATAGGTTCTTCCAAAGAGATGGGGGTCCAACAGGGCACCGTTTATTGGCGGAGCGATGTCAAAGTGAGCACCAAACACCATCCATTTGTCCGGGCTCACTTCACCGTAGCGATAACCACAGATGTTGTAGGCTTCTGGATTTTGAGCACCCGTTTCAGTGGAGTCATAGACAAATCGTTGGGTGATGACTTCCAAACCGAAATTAGTAAGCGTTTGGATGAGGTAGAGCGCCCCATCTTCGTAAGCAACATTGCCCTGCCCCGCCCACCGGTCAAGGTAGCCCAATGCCCCATCAGCCCCATCACTGAGGTCGGGTGTTTGGTCGGTGAGCATAGAGAGGTAGTTGTACGTCGTTCTTCCATTCACGACGCCTGTTGAATGCCGCCCCCCATCTGCCTCAGCGTAGGCGGGAGCCGCAGGCCGTTCAATGGCTAATCGAAGTGCAAAGGCGGGTCCACCGCTCTCATTGGATGGTTGAACGGTATCAAGAGTGCCATTTATCGCAGCCATTCTCTGGATACCAGGGTTGTCACTTCGTTCATGGCCCTCACGTTCAAACCACGTGCGCCACGATTCATCCAGCGTACGAATGGGCCAATTTTCCCGACCATAATCCCCAATGAGAATGACGGCAGTATCCGTTCTTGGAGGGGCGAGGACAGAGAGTAAAACCGACTCCCCCTCCCTCAAATCGACTACCGTGGAATTTTGAACAAATCCAGTTTCTTTGTTCTGAATTAAATAGGGGATAAAGGCGGAAAGATCGGTATCTGCAGCGAGGGTGATGCCCTGGAACACCCCTCCAGTAAATATCTCCGGAGTTACAACAACATCGTTTGCTGAACGAGGACCCCCCGCACCATCCTCACCAAAACAACCGGCTAAAGGAGCAAGAAGCATGAGGGCTACAAGCAATCCTGCTTGTCCACAGCGCTGCCGCATCATGAGCCTCCGTCGTGGTCCACCTTCTCAAGTCCTACCCTCAAGCGAGCCGATTGTTTGATATGGGTTCGGGACCAATATCAACATGAGAACATGGCCCAAGAAAAGAAAAGAACCCATGCACCGAAAAGAACTCGTCGCCGTACAGGGGCCTGGTTATTTTCAAATCACGTGATTGAAATTATTGACGACGTTACAACCCCCCTCATCGAGGGGTGACTATTCTTCTTCTTTCTCTCCAAGACGCTTAGACGCAGCACCAGCTCGCCGTTCTTCCATTGAGTTTATGACTAAAAAAGTAAAACCAACAGCCCCTACAATCATGCTTATCAAAAGAAAACTATCCCGGTCAAAACCCACCGATTCTTCTTCCGTTGGTTGATTACTTGCATCTTCCGTTTCACAACCAGCACCAAAGCAGTCCCCAATCGAAGGCCCGCCTTCATCAGTATGCACGTCTTCGTAAACAATTAGTGTGTAGTTCCATTGCTGAGTTTGATTTTCCACGATTTGGATGACCGAGTAATTATACGCGCCGACCGCCGCATTGAGTGGGAAAGCGTAGGTGTGGGAAACAATGCAATTGCCATCAATTAGGGTTCCGTTCTCATCAAGTTCACAACTCTTAACAAGAGTGTTTGAAACATTGTCGGCGCTTCCATTGTAAAGACCATCTCGATCAACATCAATCATCACCTTCATCGTGGCGTTTTCGGTTGAATCATGCATTTGAAACCACAGAGCATTGCCCTGCACAAAGGATGCATCGCTAACGTTTCCATTCACCGACCCACTATCTGTAAGGATGACAGTCATGGTCTTCTGTTCATGAGCAGCCCCGCTAGGGACCATTGACAACAAGAGGCAGGCGGCCAACATCACGACGCTGCCAGCAAAACCCTTCCCCATGAACCAGCCACTGCAAAGGGTCATAAAGACCAAACGGAAGAGAAGTTTGAGCGAAGCATGAACGGGAGAGAAATCGCTATTGGATTGTTCTTAATTCTCTTCCTTGCTTCTGCAGGAGCCCTTGTGTTTGGCGGCGGTGAGGAGAAACCATCCCTCAACACTTCGCTCGATGCTAGCGGCGACCCACTCTTCCAAGGAGAAGGGCACGACCACTCCAACGCATCTCAGCACGTTGCTGGAACCGATAACATAGAATTACTCGACTTCAATTCACTTTCCACGCCAGGGAATGCGGAAGTCCAAGTTGCCACCACTCCAGACGGGAATCGAACCTATGCCTATCTGGCTGGCTGGAATGACATGCACATTGTTGATGTTACAGACCCAAACAACACCGAAGTAGTTGGCATCTTCAACGATCCGAACACACAAGTGTTGGATGTGAAATACCTTGAATACAACGGGCGAGAATACATTCTCCAACAAAATCAACTCATCGATTCAGGAAACGCAGACCCGAATGTTGGAGAGTGGAACGACCCCACCCAAGTTTCTGCACTTCTTATCGATGTCACGGACAAAGAAAACCCCACCCTCATCGATTCATGGTATGATGGCGACCATCCAAGTGGCCCACACAACCTCTACACTCACATGATTGACGGAGAATGGTATGTCTTCATCGCCAACCCAGATTATAACGAATGCAACGACGCCATCGGTGAAGCTTGCGGGGGAGTGACCATCGTCCACCTCAATCTTGATGGTTCTGCAGCACGCAACCTCCAGGGCGTTCCACTTGCCGGAGCAGGACACACAATGATCAAGGTCGGAGAATACGAAGTCGCCTGGGATACGACCCGTGGGGGCTGGATTTACATCCACGATATGACGGTTCAAACATGGCCGGGAGAAGACCCCGATGACCCACGATACAAGAAGACCTTCATTTACGGTAGCTATTGGGAAGCCGGACTCAGAATCGCAGATGTTTCGGACGTACCTCATCCCGTGAATTCACCTGAAGCCTACCTCCTTCACGCAACAGTCTGCAAGAGCGGACAAGGTAATCCCCTGATGTGTCGGTGGCGGGCGCCAGAAGTTGGACTTTGGATGGACTTCCTTGACATGGACGGCGACGGCCAACCCGATAGTGGAACAACAGGAAACGAAAACGGCGGAAGGGTCTCCTACATCCACTACGCGGAACCCTTCCCAGAAATGGTGGATTTGTCTCATGTAGGGTATTCAGATGAACCTGTGCACATGGTCACGGCCGCAGTCGAGGTCCTCTCAACCAATGTTGGAACGGGGATCATTTACTTGATCGACACCACAGATTACACTCTTGAAGATGGCCAGTTCAAATTCCAACCAAAACTCATTCGAGATTGGGAGATTCCGTATGCAGAAGAGCACTGTTATGGTGCCGATTGTGAGGCCCATCCCGATGCAGACGAATGGCTCCTATTCTCACCCCACAACCTCGACAGTACGTACTTCGAGACCGATGAAACCACAGACCAGAGTCACGGAGGGGGCTGGGATGGACGCCTCTACATCTCTCATTATCACGCTGGATTATGGATCATTGACATTGAAACACTGGTTGACCCTAGTAACCCAGACGATCGTATCGCCGTCAATAAAGAAGCGACCGTGGCCTACTATTTGCCGCATGGCGAAGACGGGACGCCATTGGATTCTTCCTTCTACGACTTCGGCTGGGTTCCCTTCCTTTGGGCCGTTGAACATCACGAGGGGATCACGTATGCCTCATGCATTTCCACCGGTTTGTATTTGGTTCAACTCGACATTGACGAGCCGTATCGGCGTTGAGGTGAAACCATGCAACGAAGTGTGAATGCGGCGCTAATGACCTTTCTTTTACTTCTAGCTGGGTGCACCAGCAGCGAGGACCTTGGGGTGCAATGGCAACCAAATGGAGAAGCTATCGACTCAGTACCCGTGAATGACTTCACACTCTTAACGAGCGAGAACACGACATGGACTTTTTCCGAACACGCCGCCAACACAACAACCGTTGTGGCGTTCCTATTCACCAACTGTTTGGACGTCTGTCCGGTCGTGACATACAACATGAAGTGGATACAATCCCAATTAACGCCCGATGAAGCAGCCAACACCACTTTCCTTACCATCACAGTTGATCCGTGGCGCGACAACGTTAGCAAACTTCACGAATGGAAAACAAGCACCAACTCATCTTGGACCCACCTTACAGTCAACACCACAGAATCTGACGCACCCTCGATGCAAAACATTCAGAGCGTGTGGGAGAACTTTGAGGTGGGGTTGAGTATCGAGGAAAACACCACCAATAGCACAGCCCGGCACCACCCAAGTGATTACACCGTTAACCATTCGACGGGAACGATTATCATTGATCGCTTTGGAAACCAACGTGTTTGGTGGGGTGACAATGATTGGATCTTGGACCTCTTCCTTGAAGACCTTCGTTCCCTAATAGAATTGTGAATCACAATTCATTTGGGACAGGCGTTTGATCCATGTGCAAGAATGCATAGACGGCCCACCAGGTGACGATGTCCCACGAGTGAACGAGGTTCGCTTCACCCGTTGCACTATCGGTGAGCATGTATTCCTCCATCGTAGAGAGCCGATCGCAATCTCGGTGGTAACAAGGATACCCATCGACAACACCGTTCCATCCAAGCGTGGCCACGCCAATTTGTTGGAATGAATCGTGATCACTGCGTGCAGTGGGGCTTTCATAGATAGCCACCATGTCTTCGTAATTATTCTCCCAAAGAGGGGACTCACCTTCTGCAGCCCATTGCTCTCGCCCACGCTCAATTTGATATGCTAAATCAAAAGCATCGGCACCGATCCATTCAGCCAAATGGTACATTCCCGGCTGGTCAATTGCTTCACCCGTTCCATCCGGCCCCAAATATACCGAGAGTGCAAAATCTCCAGGATAATTGATTCCAGCCATATCGAGGTTGAGGTAGTTGCTTACGGTGACTCCGTCAGGAACAGCTCCTGTGAAGGCACTCGAACCCCACAACCCTTCTTCTTCAGAAGACCAGAGGCAGAATACCATGGTTCGGCGAGCATCAAAATCTGCCAACACACTTGCCGTAGTTAGGACCATAGAAGTCCCCGCCGAATTATCATAAGCACCCGTCCGAGTTCCATATCCCGGGATGCCTGGCCCTGGAGTATAAGCGGCGGGAGGGGCGATATCAAAGTGAGCGCCAAAGACCAACCACTCATCGGGATAAACAGTCCCTGTTTTGTATCCACAGATGTTGACGGCCCACAAGGTGCCAGATTGGAACCGGTGGACTTCCACATCCAAACCATATCCAACCATGACTCCCTCAAAATAGGTGATTGCATCTTCGTAAGAAGGATTCGCGTTACCAATCCAACGGTCAAGGTATCCAACCGCGCCATCAGGGCCGCAGGTTGCACAGGGGGTTTCATCGGTGATGAAATCAACCCATTCATAGACGTCACGTCCGTTGAGCCAACCGTCGCTTGCCTCAACACCATTTTCTTCGGATAAATCAGCACGCTGTGGCCGAACGGTTTCATATTGCGCGATGGAAACAGCTCCACCGGAACTATTTCCAGGGACGACCCACGACCACAACCCACCTTCGTCTTCGTTGGGTACGATTTGAACGGAGGACCCTCTTGAACCATCCACCATCCAATCCATCCAGGATTCATCGGCTGCTCGAATAGGCCAATTTTGACGGCCGTATTCTCCGACGAGGAGAACAACATCGGAGTTTCGAGGGGGGAAGAGAATGTTGACACTTTCCGATGAGCCCGCAGCAATGTTGAGGGCTGTACCGTTTTGAGCTCGCGCAGAACCTGGGTCTTGAATGAAGTAGGGGATGAAGACTGCGATGTCGGAACTTGCTTGCAATGTGATGGTTTGCCACATCCCACCTTGGAGGGAATCGGCCTCCACCAGCACGAGAGCGTCAGCACCAGCCACATCCACCTCATCTTCACCAAAACACCCTGCTAGCGGGGCGAGAAGCATGATGGAGACCAAGATAAACGCATTGAAGCGGAGATTCATCATGCAACCCCGTGAGAGCACCCCCTGTTGAATCCGTCGGTCTTATGCCCCCTAGCCCACTTTCCGCACAACGGAAACCCAATGCCGAAAACAGGGAAGGGTTAAGGTCAGCCCGACACCCGACCAACCATGGCCACAGTTCGGTTGGACCAGAAGGCACGGGCACTTGTCCGAGCGGTTCCTGACTCCTATGAACGCGCCCTCGCCCGATACTTTGGTGAGGGGCCCACCAACGTCCCTCTCGCCCGAAATCAACACGCAGCCTACTGCCAAGCCCTGGAAGCAGCAGGTGTAGAAGTCCACATTCTTGATACGGACCACGCTCACCCCGATTGCATGTTCGTTGAAGACCAAGCTGTGGTCGTTGACGGAATCATGCTCCTACCCACACCCGGTGCACCAAGCAGGGTGAATGAGCAGCCACCGATTGCAGAATTCCTGATGAAAGCACTTGACGGCATTCAAACTTGCACGATGGGAGGGGAGGCGAGAATGGATGGAGGAGACATCATCCGGCTGGGCAACCTCTTCTTCGTGGGGCGCTCTTCTCGAACCAACGATCTCGGCATCGCATCCTTGCGCAGTCTCTTGGATTTCTTCGATTATGAATTACGCATTATTGACATTCCACCACACGCCCTTCATTTGACGAGCATTACTTCAACCCCCTCCGACCAACACATCCTGGTACCAGAAGGATACCTCCCGAAAGACGCCTTTGGGGTGCTTCCAGAAGGGTCCGAGATCATTTGGATTCCAGCCGATGAGGCCTACGGATGCAACACGATCGGCCTCTCAAACGGCACGGTTCTCATCGCAGAAGGCTATCCTTCAGTGAAACAAGCCCTCGAACAGCGAGGGATGGTTACAGTAGAGTTGGATATGAGTGAAATTCGGGCTGCAGACGGCTCCTTGACCTGCTGCTCTCTCTTTTACTGAGCTGGATAACTCATTCTTCCAGTTTGTATACGTGGTTGTGCCATTGCTGGAGCGCCTCAACCATCCCCTCATCGGGTTGGCCGCGCCACACATCATCCTGGAATATACCGGACAAGCGCCCGTCAGCAAGAACAAATTCTTGAAGCGAGGGG
Organism: Candidatus Poseidonia sp.; assembly: GCA_022426155.1. Taxonomy (GTDB): domain Archaea; phylum Thermoplasmatota; class Poseidoniia; order Poseidoniales; family Poseidoniaceae; genus Poseidonia. The sequence goes on from JAKMEE010000042.1 coordinate 42,211, forward strand.
ATGAGCTCAAGGGTTTTCGTGTGATCCTTGTATATTCCTAATTCAAACACGACCCATGCCCCCTCCTCGCCCATGTACTGAGTGAATATATCAGAGGAAAGGAACGAGACCAAATCTTCTGCAGAATGAAACGAACAAAGCATCTGCAATGTTTGATTCAGTTGTCCAACCACCTCATTAAAATGAGGCATTTGAGCAATTTCTCGTTGCTTAACCAACGTTAGCAGCGGCAAATCCTCGCCCATTGTATGCGCTTTGGCGTGGGCAACTTCACCCTTCCGCCTTATTGAGAATGAAAATCAAAACTAAATATGAGGGCTCAATGCCGAAAGCATGCAACACGAAAGCAATGGTACTGGTACCGGAGGAAAATGCCCCGTCATGCACGGGGGAGCTACAACTACCGAAGCCACGGGAATGAATAACCGAAAATGGTGGCCAAATGCCCTGGACCTGAGTATCCTGCACCAACACGATGTCAAATCCAACCCAATGGGTGAGGATTTTGACTACCGAGAAGCCTTCAAAAGCATCGATTACGACGGCCTCAAGAAAGACTTGCACGCTTTGATGACTGATAGTCAAGATTGGTGGCCTGCCGATTACGGTCACTATGGGGGCTTCTTCATTCGCATGACCTGGCATGCAGCGGGCACCTACCGAACCGGAGACGGTCGCGGGGGTGGCGCCACAGGTGCTCAACGATTTGCTCCACTGAACAGTTGGCCTGACAATGGAAACCTGGACAAAGCCCGCCGCCTTCTTTGGCCAATCAAGCAGAAGTACGGCAACAAAATCAGCTGGGCAGATCTCCTCATTCTTGCAGGAAACGCCGCCATTGAATCCATGGGCGGCCCCGTGTTTGGTTTCGGTGGTGGCCGACCTGACATTTGGCACCCAGAGATGGATATTTACTGGGGAGCGGAGGATGAATGGCTTGGAGACAACCGATACGGAGACACCCGCCAAGATCTCGAAAACCCACTTGCAGCAGTGCAAATGGGATTGATCTACGTCAACCCAGAGGGACCAAACTCCAATCCAGACCCCCTTCTCAGCGCCCTCGACATCCGTGAAACATTTGCTCGGATGGCCATGAACGATGAAGAAACCGTTGCATTGGTTGCCGGTGGCCACACCTTCGGTAAGGCCCATGGTGCCGGCGACGCAGGTCTTGTTGGAACGGAACCTGAAGGTTCACCAATGGAAGACCAAGGATTTGGATGGAAAAACGCTCATGGCTCAGGAAAAGGCCGAGACACCATCACCAGCGGTATCGAAGGTGCATGGACAGCTAACCCGACTGAATGGGACAACGGTTATTTCGATCTCCTGTTCAAATACGACGATGCTTGGACATTGGTTAAGAGCCCAGCCGGTGCCAACCAATGGACGCCAGCCAACCCCGATGAAGCAGACATGGCTCCAGATGCCGAAGACGCCTCAATCAAGGTTCCAACCATGATGACCACCGCCGACATGGCCATGATTCGCGATGAATCATACCGAGCCATCTCAAAGCGCTTCCATGAGAATCCAGACGAGTTCGCCGACGCATTTTCACGCGCTTGGTTCAAACTTCTTCACCGCGATATGGGACCAAAGTCACGCTACCTTGGCCCTGAAGTACCCGAAGAAAACCTCATTTGGCAAGACCCAGTTCCAGCAGGGCCCACCGACTACAACGCAGAAGCAGTGAAATCAGCCATCGCAGCCAGCGGCCTTTCCACAACAGAAATGGTCGAAACCGCATGGGCAAGCGCTTCCACCTACCGTGGCTCAGACATGCGCGGAGGAGCTAATGGAGCACGCATTCGCCTTTCCCCACAAAAGGATTGGAAAGCCAACAAGCCAGAACAACTCGCACGTGTGCTTTCAGTCCTCGGTGGTATTGCTTCCACTCACGGAGCGAGCCTCGCCGACACCATCGTTCTCGCAGGAAATGTTGGCCTTGAACAAGCATCTGGTATGTCTGTGGCGTTCACGCCCGGTCGAGGTGATGCAAGCCAAGAACAAACTGATGGAGATTCCTTCGATGTTCTTGAACCCGTTGCTGACGGCTTCCGGAATTATTTGGAAAAGAACTTCGCTGTGAGCCCAGAAGAAATGATGCTGGACAAAGCCCAACTCTTGGGATTGACCGCTCCAGAAATGACGGTTTTGGTTGGAGGACTTCGCTCGCTCGGCATTAGTTCAGATGACCGCGGATTGTTTTCAACTGACCACAGCACACTTTCAAACGAATTCTTCACGACCTTGCTCGACATGGATGTTGAATGGAAGGCAACCGGAAGCAACTCCTACGAAGCAAGCAACCGTGCCACAGGCGAAGTTGTCCGTAGAGCTTCACGAACCGACCTTGTTTTCGGAAGCAACTCACAACTCCGAGCCATTGCAGAAGTCTATGCTCAAGATGACAACCAGCAGAAATTCCAGAAGGATTTCATCGCAGCATGGACCAAAGTGATGAACAACGATCGCTTTGATTTGGCTTGAAGCAACGGGGAATGAAAAGGTGTTGAACTGTTATGGTTGAGCAACGCCCCGAGCCTAACGCAAAAGGGCCACTGGGCAGCGCCTCCAAGATGAAGCGAATGACAAAACAACGCAATCTCATACTTCAGACCATCATGAACCGCCACGACCATCCGTCCGCCCAAACATTGCATGCTGAACTCCAAGAAACCCAACCGAACATCGGCCTGGCCACAGTGTACAGAAACCTCTCCGCTTTGGTTGAATCAGGAGGTATTCTTGCCGTACCTCATGACGGTGAAGTTCGATATGACTGTAATACCGAACCCCACGCCCATGCAACATGCAATAATTGCGGCAACCTATGGGACATCCCCCTCCCCCGAGTCATCGAAACTTCTGGACCTCTTATCGAAGTTGAATCGATTGAGTTGACCGTACGTGGCCTTTGCACATCTTGTGATGCTTGATCGCCAAACGCCCGTTCATTTCGAATGTTTGTTCATTGATTCGCTGAAGAATTTTCGTCACCTGCCCCTCAGACTTAATGTAGTGTGGGCCATGTCATAATGAGGGTCGTTATGCCTTGGAGACAGATATTAGAAAATTGCAGGCCGGGAAATTTTAATGACCCGTGGACCGAGTCATCGAATGTCTGGTTCAAACAACTTCAAGCTGCAACCAAAGGCAGAATCGGAGAACAACTTTGTCTCGACCACTATCCGGGCTCTATACCGTATCATGTAGATGGATGCGACGTTAGAGCCGGTGAACTAGACATTGAATGTAAAGTAGCATCCCGTAGCTATGCCCAAGACAATGGACATACATGGAACCAAGTAAGACCACTTCAAAATTGGACACATTTATTCCTCATTGCCGTTGATTGTGAAAACGTAAGAGTGTTTCTCGTGCCGAAATCAGCGGTTTGGCCTTCGGCGGCAGCAATAATTCCGCTTTATGGCCTACACCATGGCGCGCAGGCCATGGAACAAATTGACCCGTCATGTCAAATCAAAACGGGGGCCAACGACCCAATTCCTGTGGTATTTGACCAGTTTGAGATCACCGGCGTGAATTGGCAAGAGATCTTACAAAACCATAGGCCAAACGCCGACCAACCAAACGATTTGGCTTGGGCAGAATCTGAATTTCTATGGGTGCGGCACCTCCAATTAAGGCCAAGAGGAATTATGGGTGAGAGGATGTATATCGAAGGTTTAGGCGGAGAGAGAATCACGGATACTAGCCTAGGATACGATATCAGACACGACAGGGCTCGTATAGAAGCGAAATTCTCGAGTAGAACTTATTCGGGTAATTTGGCCCATCACTGGAATCAAATTCGGCCGGGAGATAATTACACACATCTTTTCCTTGTTGCAGTGGACGCAGATTCAGTCAGAGCTTTCCTCATGACAAAGGAGGAGGCCCTGCCCTTTTCTGAAAATCAGCATGGCGGACAAGAAGACACCCAATTTATTGTGTCGACATCGACCGAAGTCATTCCAACATGGATGTTGCCCTTCGAGGTCCGTCCTGAATAGGATAGGGCCCAAGATGAACCATCTCTCATTATGCGATCTTGAAGAGCGAAGAACGCACGCTGGCGAGGACTCGGTCTTTTTGTCCGACAGGACAATACCGCCCAAACATTGACGACGAACTCCTTAGAAGATGTAGGCCTTCTCTTCCTCTGCGGACATTTCATCCTCTTCGTCTTCGGATTTGAATTTGTATTGGATGAACAAACTCGCAATCGAGAGAACCCCCCCCAACCCCATCAAGAGCGGATCTGCATCACTAAAACGTTGCAATCCCCACCCCATTGAAATCGATATGCCTGCCAGAATGCCCAATGACCCAATGACGCTTGAGAGCAAAGTTGGCATAATCCCCCTCAATGCGAGCCCACCAAAGAACGCCCCGATGGTCAATAGGCCCGAGAGCAAAGGGTCCGCTTCAAAATCTAAGCCAGTGGCGTACCCAATTTGGATGATCAGATTGACGGTGAGAAAGACGATGGCGAAGGCAAACAATCGCCGGTTTCTCGCCCCACCAATGCCAGCAGCAGCCGAACCAACAATTACAGCGCAAATAAAGCGTATTTCGAAAAGGAAAGCGGGGGCCTCAGGAGGGATTGTAACCCCAGATTCAAGAACCAAATCGCGAATGTTTTCTTTACCAAAATTTTGATTGCCAACCAAATAGCCTGAAACAAACCCAAAGACACCCATCGTTAGCGATAAGACGCGTTCACCAAATACCCACATGCAGGTGGCGAGAAGAAAGATAGGGATGCCATAGGCCAACCCCCCATCTTCAACGAGGTTAACAAGGCTCGAACCAGCTCCTGAGACATCAACCATGGCAGTGCTTTGAACCACCCGTATTTATTTCTTCAACCTCTTTATTGAGATTAAGTGCTTGATTGAATAAAACGGCAAGCAACCCACCCGTTGAACTTTTTCTTACGGAGGAGAGTGCAGGGGGCAGGATTCGAACCTGCGAACTCATAGAGACTGGGACCTCATCCCAGCGCCGTTGACCAAGCTGGGCTACCCCTGCAGTAGACTCCGCTCACACCCCGCGTATATCAACACCGCGAAGTAATTTTCACATGAACCATGACGCTATCACTCAATGAATACAGCAACTTCATCCAGCGATTTCCGTTGCAGGTCTGGGACTTCAGCATCCTCTGCTGGATAGCCAACAGGCATCACGAGCATAGCCTCTTCATGAGTGGGACGATCAAGAATTTGACGAAGGAATTTCATAGGTGACGGTGTGTGTGTGAGGGTGACAAGACCCATTCTATGTACGGCTTGGATGAACATTCCAGCAGCAATCCCACACGATTCAGTGGCGTAGTACGTCGGCCCCCACTCGCCGTTTTCTCGCAATCTTTTTTTCTGCTTGAAAAGCACCACAAGCCAGGGCGCGTCGGTAAGGTGAGTTTTCACAGCATCAGTCCCCAAAGGGTTCAACACCTCTGACCATGCCTCCGGCATCCGCTTAGTGTATGTCTTTCTCTCTTCCACTTCCGCAGCCTCACGAATTTTGATTTTGAGGTCATTTTGGCTGATCACCACCCAAGTCCATGGCTGAAGATGGGCGCCACTCGGTGCAGTTGATCCTGCCATGATGGCTAATTCAATCAATTTTTTTTCGACGGGCTTGTTGGAAAAATGACGGGTTGTTCTTCGCAACTGCATGATTTCATAATTCTCTATGCCAAAGGCCAACATGGCTTCTTGGGAGGCCTCACTCCACTGCAAAGGGACAAACGCGGTTTCACTCATAAGCCTCAACAAAGGCACGGAGTGGAAGTTCATAATCGAACGCATTCTTGACTTGCAAGACAAAAGCCACAGCAGTTAGCCGTGTCAGTGGTCAATTGCGGTTCTGAAACTCAGTCCTTTCGGCGAGGGGAAATCACCGCAGCACCGAGGAGGGCCATGACTGCGAAAACACCGGTGAATCCTGGTAGGAATCCATCACCATCTGCTACCAAATCGCTGCCGTCACCAGTACCATCGCCCAGTCCATTCACAGTCAGTGTTCCTGATTCAGTATGGTGTCCATCAGTCCAAGCCACATCAAAGACATAGGTGCCATCATATCCAGCAGGAACCGAAATCAAGAGACTTGCTTCGGCTTCACCAGTTGAAGTGTACGTAGAAGTGAGATTCAAATCTGAATTTGTCATCGTTACCGTCATGTCCTGTCCTTCAGGGTCCATGCACACGACATAGATCATGTATTCAGCACCATCCATAAGCCCAATCTCGTAATCTCCACTCTCAGGTGCAGATTCAATCCCAGCTCTTGTTTCAAAGGAGCCATCGGCCATAACAGCTGCATACGCATAAGCACACATAGGCAATTTGTTCATGTCCATCTCTTCCCAGTCAATTTCATCATCTGGTAGTTCCCCGCCACTTGTCTTTTCAAGAGCGAAGGTTACTTCTTCGCTATCATCAGGGCAGTCTCCAGTGAACCAAGCATCATTGAATTCGTCGTATGTGAATGTCATGGTACTTGCAGAATCGGTGACGCTTGTGACACTCCAGGTCTCGCTGTTGTGAATCCAAATAGCTTCAATTTCACAGTCATCTCCTGACTCGTCTTCTTCATCGGAATCACCTTCGTCGGTGATTGTGAAAGTATGCGTTGTAGCACTTGCATACGGGGTTGTTTCGAAGCCAAGGATATTTACCATTCTCATGGTGACTTCAGTGGAGCCAACGCTCAAGCCTTCGATTTCCATCCAGGAATCAACAAGTAGTCCAGGATTTCCATCCAACAGCATATTTTCGCCCATCTCGTCATCACCTTCGTCATCACCTTCAGTCCACATCTCACTCAGCAAATCAACTTCGTTCTGGGTGGTTTCTCCATCACCATTACCAAAGTAAACGTCAGCCATCTCCATCCATTCTTCAATGACGTCTTCATCATCGATAATCATGGTGTGAAGGAATACAAACTCCATTGTTGAATCGTCCCATTGCTCAAACCAGATGTCGACAGTGGCCGAACCAAACAAAACATCGTCTCCCTCAGTATTTCCGCCGTCATCCTCTTCGTAGATGCAGATGTCTTCACGGACCCATTTGTTGTAGTAACTCGAGTCTGCGAACACGGTTGCAGTAAGGGTATAGCACCCCTCTTGCAAAACAACGCCTTCGAGTGAGACATGATACACCATTTCACCACCAGTCCCACTCATATAGAAATCTGAAGCTTGTATGGTAAGGCCCATCAGCATGGAATTAGCAATCTGGTCTCTGAGTTCAAATTCAACATAATCAACATCTTCAAACCCATAGTAAATGGTGAACAGAGGATCTGCATAATCACCAGCGCTGCTATCCCAGTTGTCGGTAAGATAGGCTTCGACATACAGCTCTGAGCCGTCATCAACATCGCCACCTTCATCTTCACCATCAGGACAATCATCAACACCATCATTGACGAATTCCATAGAAATATTTGTTCCATCCATGCAGTCAAACCAGTTGTCGACAACTCCATCACCGTCAAAGTCTTG
>JAKMEE010000021.1 GCA_022426155.1 Candidatus Poseidonia sp.
CTGGGGGGGCTGGGGGTTGCATTTCTATTCCTCCTTATTTTCAATTACCCCAACGACGTATTTGCGGGATCAATTCCCTTAATTCATCGTTGGAGTAGGCACGGTTGGAACTTACAAGTTCTAACAACCGGGGTTCCCGCACCATTTGCATTACTTCGGCGGGAGATTTGCGTGCGAATTCATCGCGCGTCAAATCATTGAACTGACGTACCTTCGAGAGGAATGCCTCTCTCACACGTCGTTGATATTGGGAAGGGTCCAATTTTGTTGGACGTTCCCTGAAACGCGTCAAGTCAAAGACGTGACGCCAATTTTCTTTCTCTGGAACCACCATGATGGCGATGGCTAGGAGCGCAAAGAGATTGAGGATGATGAGCCACTTGAGCACTCCATCACTGGTGAGGAGGACAATGGCTCCCATGGCCTCAGTAAAGGGCATAGAAAGTGAACTTGAAACGTGGCGGCTCTCATCAAAGACGAGATTGAAATTGCTTGGGTAGCGTGTGACTTGGGTGGAGATTTGATCGTTGTCGAACTCCATCATGTCGTCAATAAGTGCACGGAAGTAGAGGGCGTTTCCGAACCAGGTGGTACTTCCCAGTCCAGAGTTTAATCCATCAGAATCGGTATCCCAACACATGTGGCTGTTTTCGAAGTAAAGAGGCGAATCGCATTGTTCCTTACCTGTTTCTTCGGCACGGGTAGCGTCCCAAAGATGGTTAGCAAGTACGGAGTGATCCGAAACAAATACAATGCTACCGGTCACATCAACTTCGCCATAATTATTGTTAGGTTGTTCTTCAAGAACGCCATTTACAGGGTAATCGATTCGAATGATCAGTCCTGTTTCACCCTCACCGAGTCTTGGGTTGGAATCTCCTTTCCCTAGGTCAATCTCAGCTGATGTTGAGGCGTGTGCGAGAACCATGATGTCTCGCTCTGTGTCCTGTTGCTCATCAAGCACTTGGATAGCAGTGGGTCGGTGGAAAAGTACGGGCATTCGGCAGTTGCTCACTTGCGAATTGAGCACATTATCTTCTGAGCAAGGAGTATGCTTTTCTTCGCCCATTTCATCCACGTCTCGATTCACGGCTGCAACAGCCCAGAGTTTCTTGGTGTCTGGGCTGACCCGCTCATCGTTATCGGTGGTGACTTCGTAATATCGGCCAGTGAGTGGGTCGTCACGAACTGGTGCATCGAAATATTTCACACCAAATTTCTCGCCAACGAGTTGGGCATTGGTTGAGTTTGACGCCAAGATGACCTTGCCACCCTTTTCTGTGACGAAATCATGAATCGCTTGTGCTTCAGCAGCATCGAAGGGCTTCTCGGGTGCGGCGATGATCAAAAGAGTGCGGTGAGGGTCTTGCCAATCGTTCACAAGCATAGGAGTGGACATGGTGTTGGCGATGTTGAAACCTTCTCCTTTTTCTCCTTGAAGGTCAATTCGCATTTGAGTGAGTTGTTGATCTGGGTATTCCTCGCTGTTGTTATTGTATGGGGAAAATACGGTTGATTTGCCCGAGGAAACAATTGTAATAGCCGTGGTAGAAAGGAGAAGTGAAACGACGAAACCAACCATGAGCCATGCTTCGAGGCTTAAACCGGTTTTTTCTGCTTCTGCCATTTATTTCCCTCCTTTGCTCACGCGGCACAGCACATATACATCTCTCGGAACATCGCTCCACTCATAATGGTTGCTCCCGCTTGCGCTACTCTACCCGTTCAATAATCTCCAAACAGTACTCCGAGAGATATCTGGGAAAAGGGCGATTCAGGTGGAAAATTACACTTTTTGCAAGTTCTTCGGCCAATGAAGTCATCATTGTTCAAAGCGGCGAATCAAGAGGGATGTTAAGAAGACCACAAAGAATATTTCAATCGGATGAATCCACGGAAGTGAAGATGAATCAGAGGTCTCATCGTCCTCCGATGCGCCATCTTCTGTATCTGAATTGGCCGAGTTTTCTTTCGGGGCCACCACTTGTACGGTCATGGTTGAAGAGCGGGTATTTCCGTCTCCTTCGGACTCGAGGGCTACCGTCACATCGCACCCTCGCTCCTGGTGGCTGATAGAAGCCTCCAATCGCAGAACATAATTCGCTGGTTCATTCCCACCGATGTCAGTAACATCGACCACGGAATTTTTGAGAGACTCGAGACCGGTGACTGAAAGGTGAGGGCATCCACGGATGGAAGCTTCTGCCGAAACAATAGCATCCTGAATATTACCCATATTGCTCACTTCAAGATTGAATTCAACCCATGAACCCGCATAGAGTACATCAGTTGGTTGATTCGCATTTGGAAGCAATCGGTACATTCGTGGAGTGGAGATGTCCCCTTCAATTTCTTGCGTGTTGACACTTGTCTCACCCAATGTCTCTTCGGCTGTTATCTTTAACGATAATTTGGAAGTGGGTGAGAAAGCCCGAACTTCGTCTGCGGATGCACCTGTAATCGTGATGGTGATGGTATCGTTGGTGTTGGCGCTAATGGATGCAGATTCTGGGCCATCGATCACAAAAGGGCCATCCTCGTCGTATTCGTAGGTGAAATCGACGCTCACTTCATTGGCTCTTGTGTTGTCAATGTACATGACAAGTGTCCCTGTTAAGTCCCAATCATCTTCAAGATCAACGGTGTAAGTAGAATCCATGTCAGTTGCCCAACCGAGTTCCCAGGAACCGCCACTTGGAACTTGTGCTTGAGCCAACGGCATCATGCCCACGAGAAGCAAAAAAGAAAGCACCCATGTCCGAGATTGCAAGATTTATTCCTCCTGCATCAGTGCTTTCATCGCCCGGCGGGTCAGAGTTTTGATCATCGTACGGCGGTAACGCGGTGGAAGTGCTGTATTGTTCACCGGCTTGATGACATCATACAGTTCCGAGGCAAGGGAGTTGATGTCAAATGAATTGTTGTTCAATTCAAGGTGGTTGGTCACTTCTTCATCATGCTGACGAGGAATAGATTCCAAAGCAGTGCTTGCGATGGTCAAACTTGCAACATCACCAGGAATCCAAGAGGCGGCAATGCCTGCTTCGGGGAAATCCCATGATTCACGGACACGCAATTTTTGATAGGAACCTATGCGCTTACCCGCATCATCCGGGAGCAAGACTTTGAGCAAAAACTCCCCTTCTTCCAGTACGTTCTTTGTCATCCCGTCAAGTTGGTAAAATTCGTTGAGTGGAATGGTTCGTTCACCGTGAGGTCCAATCAACATAACAGATGCCCCTAGTACCATGAGGTTCGGGGCTAGATCGCCTTGATATGTTGCGACACAGAGGGTGTTTTGGTTGGGAATCACCCGACAATCGGCACCAGTGCCACAATCTGCTTTATGGCACCAATCAATGGAACGGCGCCAATCTTCTCCTTGATTGTACCAGAAACATCGTGTATCCAGGCAGAGATTCCCTCCGAGTGTGGCGCTCTTCCGAATGAGGGAGGAAGCCACCTTGGACGCTGCTTCGGAAATGAGTGGGTGGATGGAAGGATCCGTTGTCAGGGTGTCGAGGGTCACCATGCAACCAATCTCATTGGAGGAGGTTGAATGGGCTTCTTCGATACTTGCAAGAGAAATGACATGCGGCTTAGGGTTGATTCTCCATTTGTAATTGGGTAGAACATCCGTTCCACCTGCGACCCAATCGAAGGCTTCTCCAGCCGTCATGAGTTTGGCAGCCATGCTCACGGCTTCTTCCACCGACGTGGGGTGATGGAGTTCAAATGGAGGCATCAACATCAAGCATCATCCTCCATGTGGCGTTGTTCTTTTTTCAGCCAAGCTCGACCTGCAAATCCAAGGTCTGCTAGTTGTTCTGGCAGAGGCTCGTCTGCTTCTCGCCACCCTTCGACCTGTTCGGACAAGGGACGAGTCGGGTCAAAGCCAAACAACACACCGTTGACGTAGGGAGAGGTGTCTTCACTTCGTTGCCTTCGACGATCACGGGTATCGTGTTCATTGCCTCTTGCAACGAGAATGGGTTGGAGTGAACCGTGCTCAAGACGAGGTGATGGCATCTCCGTCGGGTCATCAATTCCAGATTTTTTCATGTGCTTCTCGATGCCTTTGTACACCACATCAGGCGTCAGTGGCAAGTCCCTGAGGCGCACACCAATGGCATCGTAAACCGCATTGACAACGGCTGGCAAAATGGGGAGCAATGGGCCTTCGCCAGCTTCCTTTGCACCAAACGGCCCTTCCGGGTCACTTGATTCAACAATGATGGGTTCAACGTTTGGCATCTCGTGCACGGAGGGAATCTTGTATTCGAGCAGGTTTGCATTTTGCAGATGGCCGGTTCGCCCATAGACCATCTTTTCCGAGAGCACTTGGCCCAATCCCATGTGGCATGAGCCAATGATTTGACCTTTGACCGCCAATGGATTGAGGGCTTTACCACAATCGTGAGCTGCCCAAACATTGGTGCATGATATGCGTCCTGTTTCGACGTCAACATCAACTTCAGCCACATAAGCCGAAAAAGAATAGGCAGGTGCAAGGCCTGCAGCGGCTCCTTTGTGCACACCCCCCATCGGGGGTGAACGATAAGCTCCGCTCGCAATGAGGGCTCCTTTGTCTTCCTGTGCCTTGTGAAGGGCTTGGAGATACGAGACACCGATGGCTGGATCGTGTTTGTAGTAAATTCGACGATCGTTCAAGACCAAAACATTGGGATGATATCCGAGCATTTGCCATGCTGCATTCAATAGTTGATCCCGGATATCGATGGCTGCACGGATAGCAGCGTTAGCATTCATGAACGTTACTCGGCTTGAATAGGAACCCAAGTCCACTGGGCTGGTATCACTCTCATGACTTCGAACGTGGATCATTTCCACGGGCAAAGCCAACACTTCAGAAACCACTTGGGCAACAGCCGTTGTTGAACCCTGGCCGATGTCTGCAGCTCCTGTGTGAACGGTTACGCCTCCATCCATATCGACTTGGATATGAACGGTTGCATGAGGGAAATTCTTGGGATCCCAGTGAATCGGCAGTCCTGAACCTGAAATGAAGAAGCCGCAACCAATCCCGATGCCTTTTCCGAGTGGAAGTTGACGGAATTTTTGGTCCCACTCAGAACCCTCACGAACCCGTGTAAGAGCCTCTCGCATTCCATTTGAGGTGATTCTAAAACCGCTAATGGTTCGGCTGTGAGGCGGAAGGAGATTAGCAAGACGAAGGTCAATGGGGTCCACCTTCATCTCTTCGGCCATTTCGTCCAAACCAACTTCAACGGCGCATCGGGTATTCACCGCTCCGTGACCACGCATGGCTCCTGATGCAGGTTTGTTGGTCCACACCCGAGCTCCTGTATAATGAAATGAGCCGAGTTCGTAGGGTGCTGTAGCAAGAACTCCGTTGTAATACGAAGTCACGTGCCCGAAGGATGCAAATCCTCCGCCATCGATGAGAGCATCGATGTCAAAGCCTGAAATTCGACCTTCCTGATCAGCCGTCATGTTCACACTGATATGGCTGGGGTGGCGACCTCGATTGATCCAATACACTTCTTCTCTGTCAAAGGTGATACGAACAGGCCGTCCTGCTTTTCGGGCAAGGATAGCTGCGCACATCTCGTGCGGGAACGGGTCTGATTTCCCACCAAAGCCTCCCCCCACGAAGGTCCGGATGACATTGATTTGATGCATAGGCACCTCCAACACGGTGGAAAGAGCACGGTGAGTGTAATGTGGTACTTGTTGAGGCGTGTACAGTTGGAGGCGCCCGTTGGGGTCCCAGTGTGCTACGACGGCGTGAGGCTCAGTAAACCCGTGATGGACTCCAGCCATGGTCCAACTGCCTTCAGAGGCGGCGTGAGGCGATGAGACCAACGAACGGTCACCGAATTCTTGGAATACCCGCTTTTGCACATTGGTTCGGGCAAGATGGTATTTGCCACGCCAATGAATTGGTTCATCATGGTCCTCCAATCCTTTTTTGGGATCAAAAACGGGTTCAAGAACTTCCCATTCAATTTCAAACAACGACAAGGCTTGTATGGCCGTGGCCTCATCAACTGCAGCAACACATGCGACTAAATCCCCCACGTGTCGTACCTTTTCTACCGACATAGCATGTTCGTCTTTGGTCACTGGCAGTACACCGAATTGATTGGGCGCATCGGCCCCTGTGGCAACAGCAAGGACTCCAGGGAGTGCTTCGACTTTGGATATGTCTATCGATTTTATCTTTGCATAATGATGGGGAGAGCGGAGAATTTTCCCGATGATTTCGTTGGGTAAACGGATATCATCGCCGTACCAGGCTTGGCCCGTAACTTTGGCGTTAGAGTCTACTAGCGCCATCGGTTTTCCAACCGAGGTACCGGTTCGTGCTCGATCATGAATGTGATCGCCAGCAGGTTTTGGCTCCTTCCCCCCCACTGTGGATGGAATGAAATCCAAATCTCTAGGTCGCATTTCTGGATGGGAACCGCCCGACCCTGGTGGAGGAAATCGCTGTTTTCCAGCAACGCGCTTTCCATCCTTTCGAGTTTCTGAGGCTCCAGAACCAGGTTGTTGACGATAGCCTCCTGACATGGTATCACTTCGCATGACCTGGTGGCATTGTCGGGTCTTCTGGGCCAGTTGGATGAGGATCTGGATGGGGGTTACTCGCAGGAGCCGTAACTTCCCCTTCACCGCGATGGAGTGCCGCTGCAGCTTCAACTGCATCAATGATTTGTTGATAACCCGTGCATCGGCATAGATTTCCCTCGATGGCTGTGGCGATTTCTTCTCGTGTTGGATCATTATTCTTGTTGAGCAAAGCCTGCGAGGTCACTAAGAAACCGGGTGTGCAAAAACCACATTGTGATCCGCCGTAAGTTCCAAAGCAGGTTTGAATCGGAGCGAGGTGCCCCCCATCTGACAATCCTTCAACCGTCAAAATCTCACTCCCTTGAACTTGACCCGCAAGGGTGAGGCAGGAGAGTTTTGGTACCCCGTCAATCATCACAGTACAACAGCCACAGGTTCCCAAATCGCAACCTCGCTTAACACCAAGTGTGCCAACTTTATCCCGCAGCACATCGAGAAGAACTGCGTTAGAAGGGGCAAGAACTTCGGTCTCTTGGCCGTTTACAACAGCCGCCCAACGTTCATTGGTCGGAGCCGGTACCATCTGGATGTGCTCTTTGCCTACCATCTGCGTCCCCACTTCACCCTAGGACTCCCACTTCTTCATAATTGGGATACCGTGAGATGACCAACTCTATGGTTTACTCCTCTTCAATAGCCTTCATTCTGCCCAATTTCAGGTTGTAATGAGATTCTGCTTGTTCCAGAGAATTACGCAAAACGAGGCCGTGGTAGACTCGAACTTTCCTTGCCTTTACCAACTCATTGATTGAGCTCTTGCTCGACAACGGCATCAACATCTGAATCATTGAGATTCCACTTGATGTGCTCCACTTCAATGGCCTCCTCTGATTTATTCAAGGCACCCATCACCAGTGGGACCAAGATGATTCCAAGAATCAACCCAATGAAACCAAACACAATGTTGCTTTGAGAAAACATACCATCGCTTTCTGACGAAGCACCATCTTTACTGACATCCATCAACATGATGTTTGCTGTAATGACTGGAGTTGAGGAGAAATTTGTATCCCCGCTCTCAATCAAACCTCGCAAAGAAATGGTGTGGTTTCCTTCAAGATCTACACCCGGAAGGTGTTCAATTTCATGAACAATGTCAAGAACTTCCAGCGTGAAGGCATCCGTGTGCTCGTATGAGTGGATGTTCGTCCAATCATCAAGCAAGTGGTTACTTCGCCATTGAATGGTTTCAACACCTTCTGTGATGGTGAACTCTAGGGAGTCGCCGTCTGTCATGTGGACGCGGTTATCCGTTCCGATAGGAGTGGACATGGTGAGAGTCACGCTATTGTCGAATACATAGTCACGCTCTGCTGCTTCCATAACTGCATCAAGAGCACGGACTTCGCCGTGGCCGTAGACGTTGTTCTGACGGTTCTTAGGAATAAGGTCTTCAGGACAAGGTTCGTTCCCCGCCATAGCAAATTCATCTGGGCTTAATGGATGACTACACCAACGATACGTAGAAGTTTCTTGCATGATGTTGCGAATATCAAAAGGCGAAAGGTCAGGATTTGCTTGGTACATCAAAGCTGAAACCCCAGCAGCCCCCGGAGTGGCCATGGATGTTCCCGACATCCCAGTATACTGATCGCCGGTATTGTAGGCAACCGACATGACATCGGACCCAACAAAGGCGATATTTGGTTTAATGCGGCCTTCTTCTGTAGGACCTTGGCTTGAATACACTGCGATTGTGCTATCTTTGTCTAATGCTCCGACAGTGATTACATCCTCAGCAGAACCTGGGGTTCCGATTTGTCCCGAAGCGACAGTATTTCCAGCAGCGATGAACAATGCAATACCTGACCGCACCATTTCGTTAGCGTACCGGTTAACACTGTCTTCTTCAGAGGAGGTCCACTCAATTGGACCGGGGCCACCCAAACTCATGGAAGCAGCACGGATGTTGAATTGATATCGGTTGTCCACGGTCCATTTCATGCCTGCCATGACCGTAGCGAAGGAACCCGAGCCGTCTGAATCTAGGACCTTTACGCCAACAAGATTTGCTTGAGGGGCCATCCCGACGTGCTCATAATTTGGTGCGCCTGTTCCAGCAGTTGTACCAGCACAGTGAGAGCCGTGACCTTGGTCATCGTAAGGGAACACTTCTGTGCCGTTGGTGAGGGTGGGATTGTTCACAGGGTCGTAAAATCCAATCACTTTCGGGTCATTGGTTGAGTTGTCGTCATCGAGATCATCGAGAGATGCATGCGCTCCATCAATACCAGTATCGATGATGGCAACGGTCACACCAGCACCGTCGTACCCAGTTTCCTGCCAAGCCATGTCAACGCCATGCAGGACAGCTGCATCCCCGTTGGTTGCTTCAAGAATGCCGTCGAGTTCAATCATGACCACTCCGGGGATGCTGAGGGTCTCGCGAATCAAATCAACTTGAATACGCCCTGCGAGCGCATCAATGTGCGTCAATTCCCATTGGTGCACGTAACCAACTTCTCGCTCCAGCAAAGCGATTTCATCGGTGGAGGGCGTATGGTCAAAGTCGATAATCAACGGCAAGGTGTTGTCATCATCAAGGAAGATGGGGTTGTCTTTGTGAAACTCAACCATATCACCGATACCGTTACCGTTTTTATCAACGGTGGTGTTAACCCACCAGCCTTCTGGTTCATCGTCTCCGGCCTCTGAAATGCTTACCGGAACCGCAAGGGCTAACGTCGGTAGCAACATCAAGGTCAAACAGCATGCACTGAGCAATTTCTTCCACATCATGTTCTCACTCATTTACCTCCAACCAGCACGGGGTTTTGAATCCATTGAATCATTGTTCCCTACGGGAATGTGCCAAATTGGTTGGAAAAGATGTGAAACGGGGCGTTGACGGGTGAAAGGTTATACCGTATCTGTACAAAAAAAATTTGATTCAGATGGCAGCACCGAAGAGGAAATCAAAAACCAAGATGGCTCCTGTAAGCCCCACTCCCTCAATCAATCAATCCGCATACAGTGGAACATTGAACAATAACACAGCCCCAGCAACCCCGAGCGTGGTCACGATTGGTCCGACAGGTGGTCGTACTGAACAAGAAATGTTGATGATGAAAATTTCCCAATTTGTGATGATGGGAATCGGATTCTTGGCTATATGGGGTGGGATCTTTGGTGTTGCCTTCGATGAGAATGCAACCAATCAAAATTTCTTGATTCTCTTCGTAGGAGGATTAATTTCATTCGCAATTTCCATTGGACTCATCGAGATGCAAAGCAAAAAGAATGACCGGCATCTCCATGACATCCAAAATTACTTTCTCGGTATTGCCTTCTTTTTCTCCACCGTCGGAGTCCTTTGGGGTACACGATATCTGATGGGCGTGGCCACTGGGACCCTCGAATTGACTTGGTTTGGAGACCCAGCGACCTACACTGAAGTCGATTGGTCCCCCAATGCAAACGGGATTTATGCCCAACTCGTTGCCTGTGTATTGATGACCTTTGGGCATTACATGATTCTCCAACGTTATACCGGAGATACAGGTTTTGGATGGGGAGTCGCCACCTACGCCCCAATGGCCATTTTGATTGCTGGCGTTGGACCATGGATTCGCTGGTCAGGAAATACTGTCAGTTACGAACTTGGGATCAGCATCATCTTGATTTCTATCATTTCAATGGAGTTGGCACTACGGTCAAATAAAGCCTTGAATTTTGGAATTGTTGCATTTGTCTCTGGCCTGACACCAATCCTGTACGAAGTCTACAATGATGTGGATATTGATGGGCAAGGAGGAGCTGTATCTCTCTTGGTGTTCATCATTGCCCTGCAAGGATATTATGCATCTCGAAATGACTTGCGCAAAGAAGTGATGGAGCGCGCTTCGCTTTTCTTGGTGGGCCAAGTCGTGGTGGCCATTTTGTTGACAAGGAATGCTGACTTCAATTTGATCCTCGGGCCGTTGCGCCAAGCGGACATTATTGGGCCTGCAGCTGACTTTTTCACAATCCCAACCGCACTTTGGTGTGCGGTATTATTTGCCTATTTCCCAGCTGTTTTGAAACAAAGAGTTCCTTGGATGCCCATCGGCTTGGCCGTCTCGTTGTGTGCTTTACCCCTTGGGCCTGCATCGGCTTTACCATGGGTGTTAAGCATCATCATGATTCCTTACATGGTGTTTGTCTCAAAGGTTGCAAGAGACTGGGCCATCAATTCAACAGTCCTTGCTTTTGGCGTCTCTTACCTCATTACAGATCTCGTTGGAATCACTGAAGGGTTGTCTGCAAAGGAGACGTATGGAGGCTCACTACTACATATCATTCTCCCAATATTCATCATCGCTCTTTCCGAATTGGGACGACGCAGAAACAGAATTCAGCCCTCCGTTTCGCTTGCCTTACTTGCTTCTGTCCTCTTTTCAAGAGCCATTCTCGAACCTGAATGGTTCATGCCTTGGCTCTTCATCCTCTACATGTTTTATCTCATTATTTCCATGTCTATGACCTCAGATGAAGACAATCTATCTGACCGCAAAGGACTGACTCTCGCCTCAGGCTTCACAAGTATCGCGGTGTTGATTCTGGGGTTGTTGGGGCACCTTGAGATGCCGCCTGGTGATATGTTTGACAAACTCCAAATTGATGGTTTCCAACCTCAATTCTTAATCGTTGGACTTGGTATGTGGGTCATTTCTCGACGAATTGCTCATCTCGAATTTGATTTCGGTTCAATTTACAAGTGGGCAGAAGGTGGATCAGATTCAAGCCCAATATACGATTCAGAAACAGGCTCTTGGGTGCTTGAAGGACCTTCATCTGATGATTCAGACGATTTGAATCAAATCATCGAAGGTATGTGGACTCCTCTGACAAGATTCTCCCTCATAGGCTCACTTGTGGCTCTTTCAATGAGTTTGTTCTTCCTCGAGGCCAACGCCTTCGTGGATAGGCCTCAATGGATCTTCATCATCGCCATCCCAGTCGGCATCTTGGTCTATGATATCGTGTCAATGCCAACCATTCACTCTAGCACCCGTGCTGCTGGGGTGGGCTTGCTTATTGCATTGGCATTCCCAATTGTGACTCAGTTGAACATGGTCGTTGATGATACCTTCAGAGCAGCATTGATTCTCGATGCGATTTTAGTGGCAGCCCCTTTGATTGTCAATTCCATCATTACCCGTCGCGGAGTTGATGAAGAAGGTCTCAATTTCTCAGCCGATGTTGTGAGTTACCTTTTGTTGCTGGTTTTGGCCAGCATGGATTCATCTGGCGGATTGCTTCTGTTGCCGATTGCTCTTCTAGTGATGTACCGTAGTGTACAGTTCAAGCAGTATGCTGTGGCAGTTACAACGCCATTATTGTTCATCGTTGTGGGCGATGGTTGGTTGACCAATCCTGGCTTGATGAATGAACTACTGACCCGCTTGCCTGAGGCCCTAACAACTTCATTGCTCAAGTCAAACCTTGGACCGTTTGTAACGTTGACTGGATTACTTGTTCTCGCCCACATGGGATTCATTCTCCTTGGAATGCAGAGCGATGAAAAGAGGGAAACAGGTTTTCAAGAGATTCTTGCAGTTTTGTGGTTTGCACTCGCTTTATTTTCCATCCTCCCAGATGGTTCATGGGTGCTGACTTTCTTGGTCTATTGTGTCATCGCCTACTTCTGGAAAGTGAATCGGTCAGATTTGCTTCCATTTGGGCTAGTGATGCTGTATTTCTCAACATACATCGGCTTCTATGAAGGATCTGGATTGGAAGCAAGCGAGGCACTGGGATGGGCAGGGTTGGCCGTTGGCCTCAACGCCGTCGCCTTTGTCTTCATCGACATGGCTGGAGTACTCTTCAATCAAGAAAGCAGCGATGACGAGGTGATGGAAAGGCGTGATGGAACACTATCACTTATCCGTCAATTCGGAACGCTTGGTTTCTTCATCGGATACGGAGTCGCTTCGGGAATTGGTCCTGTACTGGCAACTGGATGGCTTGGATACACCATTTGGAGAAAAGGAGACCAATCCTCAATGCTGTTCTTCCCACCCATCCTCACGTTTGCCATCATTAACATGCTCAATGAAATGGAGATTGGTGAGGAAAGTTGGAGAATGAATGTGGGTGGAGTTATCTTGGCAGTCCAAGGTTTGTTCTACTCATTCCTCGCCTCTAAGGACGATGTGTTGTATGATTGGGAGAGGTTTGATTGGGAATCCGATGAGGTTTTTTTCCAATTCATGGACCGGCTCGGTATCGCAGGCGTCTTGTTCACCGTCATCGGTATCATGCTCACCTTTGATTCATCGTTGGATTCAATCGCTTACTTGGTCATGACCTTGTATCTCGTTCTACTCGGAATTCAAGGATTCAGTGAAGAAAACGATGCGATGTGGCGTCGTGGATTCGGAGGCTATGGGTCGATCTTCTCGGCGTTCATGTTTTCGAATACATTGGATGGACTGTACGCTCTGATCGGAGTCGTGTTCACTGGAATGGTCGCCCTTGGATTTGGATTCTTATTCATGCAACGGATGAATGAAGATGGCATCTATGTGGGTGAAGAGGGTCAACCTACGCAACAACCAATGCCACCTCAACCTTCACCAGAGCCGGAAGAGATCTCTGCCCAAGAAGAGACTGTTGAAGAAGAAGTTGCAGCGGAGGCTCCTGAAGCCTCTGAAGAGACCGAGGAAGAAGTTGAAACAGATGAAGCCCCCGAAGAAGTTCTAGAAACGACTGAGGAAACTGTGGAAGAAGACGAATTTGACTGGGCGGAAGAAGACGCTAAGACCCCGCAACCAACAGCGACTCAAAGTGGATTGCTTCAAACAGACCAAGGATTCTCAATCAGACTCCCTGAAGGCACTATTACATCCATTCTTGCCTCCGTCACTGCGACGCCGCACAAGGGATTCGTTCCAGTTGTTGGATTTTCACCAAGCGGTCAAATCATTCTGAATTTCGAACCTGAATCTCAGTGATGAAAGAGAACCTTGCATTTGAAAAACAATCCTGACCAGCCACAACCATGGACGGTCGAGCTGAACGCTTGGTTTGGATGGACTTAGAAATGACGGGTCTTGACATTGAACATGAATCCATCATCGAGATTGCAACCGTGATCACTGATGGTGACCTCAATATCTTGGCACAAGGCCCGAATCTTGCGATTCGGGTAGATGAATCATTGCTGGAGAGCATGGATGAGTGGAACACCACCCATCACCATGCCAGCGGTTTAGTTGACCGAATCCGCTCCGAAGGTGTGACGCTTCAAGAAGCGGAAAAACAAACGGTGGCTTTTCTGGACAAGTGGGTTGAATCAGGCACTGCCCCTCTATGTGGCAATAGCATCTGGAATGACCGACAATTCCTGCTCAAAGAGATGCCTCGTGTATTGGAACGCCTACATTATCGTATGATTGATGTATCAACACTGAAGGAATTGGCACGTAGATGGCACCCACACTTGCCTCCATACCAAAAGAAAGGGGCGCACCTTGCGCTGGATGATGTTCTTGAATCCATAGCCGAGTTGGACTATTTTAGAACGAACTTCATCGCTCAAGATTGAGTTCGCCAGTTGGGGTCATCTGGATTGATGCCTTTGAAATCCGCCATGATTTGTGCGACGACGGCAACAGCAATCTCTTCCGGTGACGCCGCTCCAATATTCAATCCAATGGGACAACGGACTTGATCAAGAAGAGCACGAGAGATGCCTTGCTGTTCACAAGTTGCCTGAAAGGACTGCCATTTTGAACGGCTTCCAATGACTCCGATACGAGGGCCTTGCTGACCGTCGAGTTCAAGCCCTGCATTCGTGGCACAATGCAGTAAGCCAAGCAATCGGTCCTGATCTTCGCTCCAATCATGACCCAGTAGCAATACATCGCTATAATGTTCCAACGAGGCCCCATCCATCGCACGAAACAAATCATCAAGTTCGGCTGAGGAACGGGCTACAGCACCTGGGTAGAGTTCTTCTGAAGCGAATTCAGGACGTGTGTCGTGGACGGAGTAATGCCAACCCAAAACATCCATGGCCGAGGCGATGGCCTGCCCACAATGACCTCCTCCCATGATGTACACATGTGGCATTGGCATCATCAACTCCAAAGATACGGTGACTCGCCCACCGCAGAGTGAATCAAGCGGTGTTACTTCATAGCCCTTCGCCCCTTTGTTCAATCCGTAGGTGACCACTTCTGCAATGGGAGAATGGTTGGGTTGCTTGAGTAATTCTTGGCATCGCATGAGGACTCTTTTTTCCAATCCGGCCCCGCCAACGGTACCCACCCAATGTGAGGTATCTTCGGACATTGCAAGACGTGCTCCTGTCTTCCCCGGAACACTCCCAGAAGTCATCAAAACACTTGCAAGAACAACTCGTTGCCCTCGCTTTAATTCGCCCAAGGCCCATTCAAGCACTCGAGCGGTCATGGAGGAGCGTTTGGTCTCGCCCTCATATCCCTTGTCATTCACCAAAATGAGCGACGAGGGCCTCTTCATGTTCCAAGATGTGCTGAAGGTCGTCGGGAGTATCAAGATTGATCTGCAACCAGGGTGCCTCAACATCAACACCCGTGAAGGTCAGAATGTCTCGCAAGGGTGTATTTGGCTTCGCCATGGTTACCAATTCCACATCTGACCGACTGAGAATCACAGGATGACCCATTCGACCAGAAGCCCGAGGGCAAACCGACCCTTTGGCTTCCAGCAAGAGTCCCATCATTCTCACAGACCACCCCAAACGGTCAACTGGTGCCATAATTATGCGAGATGGAAAGGTCCCAAGTTCAAGTTGAATCGAAGCCAAACCAAGTTGCAAACTCCCGGTTCGTCCAGCTTTGGGATTCTGGTTAATGGAGACGTGAGCTCCAGGGGCCGCCCTCATCACATCGACAGCGAGTTCCGCATGAGTCACAATGACCACTGGATGGCACCCCAGCCGCACTAACCTCTCGTAGGTCCATGCTACAATCGGCTTCCCTCCAAGATTCACGAGAGCCTTAGGTTGGCCAAGTCGCTCACTTGCACCAGCAGCGAGTATCACGCCTGCAGGTTGACGTCCCATGAAACTGCGAGTCACTTCCTGTCATAGGTGTTTGCGAGTCGTACCTTGAAATATTCTCGCCAACAAAAGTGGCCATGAAGACTTGGGAAGTCCCGCAAACATGGAGTGAAGAAGATCGGCAAGCCCACCTGAAAGGCCTTGAATTCCTTCAATCCATCTCAGGGGCTTCGCCGAGAATTGTACTCTCCTACCTTGCCAATGGCCTTCCATCAACCCTCATTCAAGGTAATTCTCGAAGATGGTATTCCATTGAAACTGGCATTAATCCAACCCAATTTGGAAATCGCCAAAATCATTGGCAGTTCATCATCCGTGCTGCTGCGCAAAAAAAAGATCTTTTGTTGAGGAATAAATACTCCGTCTTTTTGTGTTTACACCCCAGCCATGTGAGGGGCTGTTTGCCGCTGGGAGATCAACTAGCAGCATTGAGTATGGCGTTGGCTGCTGACAAGATGACGGCGGTAAGAATACCCCTCGTCGCTCAATTCATTGTCGCCCCACGAACGTGTTTGCTGGATATTTACCAATTCTGTGACGAAGGAGTATTGTACACAGATGAATTTGCCGAGGAGGAAAATGTGCCCTACGAACCTCCCGAAGAAGTCGGAGGACAGGACTGGGATTTCATGAATCAAGAATGGGTCGACGAGGAGAACGAAGCCATTGAGACCGCTGTTGAAGCAGAATTCGAAACCTTACAGCAATGGATGGATTCTCATGAAGATTCTCTGGCCGAGCAGGACATCACCCCTTGGCACCAGCACAAAGATGCGGTTGATAAGCTTGAAGATGAGTTCTATAGAATGCTTGACTAGAAGCCCTTGGTGATTTCTCGGCCGATGATCATCCTTTGTACTTGGGAGGAACCCTCGTAAATTTGCATCACCTTTGCTCCACGCATCAATCGTGCGACTGGGTATTCCTCTGAATACCCGTATCCACCATAGACTTGTACTGCGTCCGTGGTTACTTTCATGGCAGTGTCAGCAGCAAATCGCTTGGCATGAGCGGCGGATTCGGTATTTCGAATACCAGCATCAAAGTCTGAAGCTGATTTCCATGTCAGCATTCGAGATGCTTCAATGTTGGTTTTCATATCGGCCAGCATGAATTGAATGGCCTGATGTTGGTGAAGGGGTTTGCCAAAGGTCTGTCGCTCATTGGAATACTGTAAGGCGTGCTCATACGCAGCACGAGCAAGGCCTGTTGCATGGGCTGCTATGTTCGGGCGGCTCATGTCAAAGGCCTTCATGGCATTCATCCAGCCTCCAGATTCGGAACCTCCAATCAAGTGGTCTGCAGGAATTCGAACGTCTTCAAAGGTGATTGAACGGGTGTCTGAACAACGCTGACCCATGTTAGTTTCTTTTTTGCCCAAAGAAAATCCAAGTGTGTCTTTTTCAACGATGAATCCAGACATGCCGCGATAGCCAGCCTCAGGGTCTGTTTTGGCTAAAACAAAAAAGAAATCAGCATAACCAGCACCTGTGATCCACATTTTTGAACCATTGAGGACATATTCGTCTCCATCCTTGATGGCTGTGGTTTTGCATGCTGCGACATCAGAACCAGCACCTGGTTCGGTAACGGCGTAGGATGCAAGCGCGCCTTCTTCTGCAATTTTACGCAACCATATCTCCTTTTGTTCCTCGGTAGCACCGGTGATGATTGGTGCGCTAGCAAGAGCAGTTGCATAAGCGGCTGTGGCAAATCCAGGATCACCCCAAGCCAATTCTTCGTTGACCAAGACTTCTTCCATAGAGCCCAAACCAGCACCGCCAAATTGTTCGGGAATATGCAAGTTCAACAGCCCCATCTCATGGGCCTGCTGGATGGCCTCACGTGGATAGGTGGATGTTTCATCCCATCGCTCACTGTGCGGTCGAATCTCATCAACGGCAAATTCATGCGCCAATTCCTTCAACATGGCTTGCATCTCATCCAATTGGAAGTCGACCATGTCTCTGCCAAGCGTCGCTCCCTTAAGAGCGATTAGTTTTCATTCTCGTCCAAGCGGCTGAATCAAGATGGTAAGACAAAAATACCGTTGTATTCGGCAGCTAAAAGGGCCAAGAATATTGCATAAATGCTGATCAGTACCAAGCCCTCCCAACGACGGAACTCATAATGCGAACGCATCATGGCAAGGGCAAGGGCCGTTCCGATAATGGTTGCAGGGATGATGAGCATGGTGGTGACAGGTTCACCAGCCGCAGTCAGTTTGAGAGGGTGAACCATAGCAGCGAGGCCGATGGAGAGAAGAGGATCGGTGATGTTCGAACCAATCAAGGTCCCAATGGCCACACCTTCACTTCGTTTTGCTGCCATCAAAGCAATGGTCAATTCTGGCAATGAAGTGCCAAGTCCAGAGACCGTTGTTCCCACGACGGCGTGAGGAATCTTCATTTCAATTGCAATTTCACCTGCGATTGTCACCAAATGGTGCGCAGCGAACAATGCCAATAAAAGTCCTAAAATCACCATGACAGTGTAAGATGCGGTGTTCCAATTCGAACGGTTAACCGAGGGTTGAACCCCTCCAAGTTCCTCTTCCAAAATGTCGTCACGATGAGACAATAACCATCCGATGTAAATCACATAGAGTGAAACCAACAAGAGGCCTTCGAATCGGTTGAGTTCCCCTCCAGTCCACAACAAGAACGACAGGAGGAGGATGGAACCGAGCATAATCAATCCGTCTCGCTTCAACCAAGAAGGGCGAACTTTGACTCCTCGGACTGTGACAACTACCCCGAGAATGAGGGTGATTTGAACAAGGACGGACCCGAAAATACCACCAATCGCCAAATCTGCAAGATCTGGGTTGGTCGGAATATCGACCGCAGCGGTGGCGGTGGTGAGTATTTCAGGAAGCGAGGTACCAATTGAAACAATGGTCAATCCGATGACGACTTCGGGTAATCCTGCACGTACTGCAAGTCCTTTAGCCCCTTCAATAAAGAAATCGGCTGCTTTGATGAGCAAGGCAAGAGCGAGTCCGAGTAAGGTCAGAGAGAGGTACATACTATCCAAACCCATTTGTTTGGACATGGCGTTGATACTCATCAGACCGATAAAGAGGGCTCCGTTGATGAAAAGCGTGTTATGGAGGACCAATTTTGGGATTCCCATCATTTGCTCATCACCCCGCATGATTCTGCCACAGGCTATGCCTTCTTGACCGTTCGCCCAACAACAAACCATGAGCACAACGGTTTCAAGGCGCCTACGATTGGTTCCCTTTGTGTGGAGTAAAGCATTGGCTGAAGGTTTGGGCACCTTTCTCATGGTGTTCATTGGTTGTGGTTCAATCGCTTTGGGTTGGTCGGGCCCAGCGGTATCACTCACGTTCGGAATTGCTGTAACCATGGTGATTCTGACTTTGGGCGGAATCAGTGGAGCTCACATTAATCCTGCTGTATCTGTTGCTTTCTGGCGAGATGGGAAACTCTCGAATTCATTGATTGGCCCGTATATCATTGCTCAATTCCTCGGGGCATTGTTAGCAGCGGTCCTGCTAGGGGGAGTCGGACCAACGACGCTTGATCCATCGATCTCCTACCTTACTGGTTTTTCGATTGAAGTCGCCATCACTGCCATCTTGATGGCAAGCATCCTCCTGGTCGTCCAACGAACAGAGACCCGTTGGGTGATTGCCCTATGGGTCGGGGCAACCGTGGCGATTTTGGCCTTCTTGGTGGGGCCGCTTACTGGAGCAAGCATGAATCCGGCCAGGACATTTGGCCCGAATCTCGTGTCTGGCCTCTGGCCAAGTCTCTTGTTTTATTTCACGTCAACATTCATTGGAGCATGGCTCGCATGCGATATCAAA
The DNA here is from genome assembly GCA_022426155.1 of Candidatus Poseidonia sp. Taxonomy (GTDB): domain Archaea; phylum Thermoplasmatota; class Poseidoniia; order Poseidoniales; family Poseidoniaceae; genus Poseidonia. Next base: position 19,479 of record JAKMEE010000021.1, read on the forward strand.
CGGGCCTTCTTCCCGGATAAGGTCAATCAAGACTGAACACTCATTCGTAGCATTTCAGTAACATAATCCAGCGATGGGACGGTGTAATTTTCGAGTGGGGGTGAGAATGGAACTGGCGTGTCCAATGCCCCGATCACAAAGGGCGCAGATTCCAATTCGTAGAAGCATTCCTCCATAATTCGTGACTGCACCGTGTGGCCTAAACCACCCGCCCATTGACCCTCTTGAAGAACAACGAGGCGGTTTGTCCGCCGAACAGACTCAATGCACGTGGCTGCATCAAATGGCAATAAGGTGCGTAAATCGACAATTTCAACTTCAATATTTTCTGCTGCGAGTTGTTTTGCTGCCTGAAGTGCGACATGGACCATCGCTCCCCATGTGACCAATGTAATGTCTCGGCCGCCACGAATAACCTCGGCTTTTCCTATCTTGTAAGGAGTTCCTTGCTCAATGTGCTCAGCCACAATTTTTGTATTAACATTCTGATTGATATTCATCCCCCATCCAGTCAATCCACCACGTAGTCCGTAGAGACCGATATGCTCCAACATCAACACAGGATCCGGAAGATGAGCTGCCTCAACGAGGAGGTCGTAGGCATCTTGGGGTGTGCCGGGAGCCAAGACAATCAAACCTGGGTCATTGGCAAACCACGACTCGATCATGTTAGCATGGAAGGGCCCCGAACGGGTTTTTGCCCCAAGTGGTATTCGAATTGTCATAGGGCAATCAGCACCCCATCTCCATCGAAGCATGGCTGCATTGTTCACCAAAGCGTTGAATCCTAGGGCTGCAAAACCTCCAAATTGGATTTCAATCATTGGTCGCATTCCAGATAGGGCTGCACCGACTCCTGCGTGAACAATCACTGCTTCGCACAAGGGCATATCGATTAATTTGTCTTCATGGCCTGCATTTTTCAATGCCATGTTCATTCCAAAGGCTCCAGCGACTTCCATATCTTCCCCGATGAAGAAGCAATCATCACCAAACGCATCTGCGATGTCAGCCATGGCTTGTTGAATGGCACGAGCATAGGTCCAGCCTCCCTTCTCAGCATAGGTCAATCGTGAGTCTCCAACACCCAAATCAGTTGCCTTCGTGGACGTCTTCAATTCGCCTTGTAAGCGTTCAAGATGCATTTGGTGGGTATCAGCATCGTTGAGGGAGGTGACACCCTTAATCACTGTCTCAGGTTCAGGCCATGGCATGGCTTGTAAGGCCTCAAAGGCCGCATCAACCCTTGCCTGCTCCTCAGATTCCATTGTGGTAAGAACCTCTTCTTGAACGCCCAATTCAAGCAGCAAGGAGCGATGCGTTGGAAGTGGGTCTTTTGCTTCCCAGTAGGACAAAAGGTCACGATCCACGTAGCCAGGAGGTGTACCGCTTGGGTTGCCAAGATAGAGGTCGTCGTGATGGTGAGCATGCCCACAACCCCGCATGGTTTCCACATGAATGAGTGTGGGCCCTCCACCAGCTAGTGAAAATTCCCGAGCAACAGCCGTTGAGGCGTGCCATGCTGCCGGGTCTGAACCGTCGATGGTCCAAGAGGGGAAGCCCATTGCTTGAGCTTTATCGGCCCAAACCTCAACACCGGATTGTTTTGCAGGTGGTGTATCCAGTGCAATTTGGTTATTCTGAAGAATGTAGGTGATGGGAAGGCCACGTGCCCCCGCGAGGTTCATGGCTTCCCAGAACTCTCCGCTGGAGGAAGCTCCCTCTCCAATACAGGCGACATGGAAACGCTTCAATCCTTGCTGCCAAGCAGCAAAGGCCATGCCTGTCATCGTGACACTTGCGATGGGAAGTGGGGCTGTTGGGGGAAGAACACCAACATGCCAGGCACCAACGTGAAGGTCACGTCCACCTGCATCATCCCAACCACCGTTCTGGTTGGAACCAACCTTTCCAAGGTTAGCCGCCATCACATCAAGTGGCGTATCGCCCATTGCTAGGCCGAGGCCAATGTCACGAATCATTGGGGCGACAAGGTCGCCATCGTAGCCCTTTCCTGGCCTTGCCGTACGTGGAGCATCAGGTTGGCGATTCAGGGCTGTAGCGACGGCTACAACGCCTTCTTGCCATGTAGAACGGAAACCCTTCCCGCCAAACATTGACCCATCTGGAGTTTCTATGCCCTCGGAAAAGATGGTTTTCAGGGACGTATCCAAACATCGTGTCTGAGTCATCATTTTTTGCCATTCAAGTCGTTGATCAATGTTGATGCTCATGTAATGAGCGAGTCGCCGGAGCGTCAAACGCATGTCAATCAAAAAATGCTCTCTGCGACGCTCAAGCATCTCTTCCATGGTCCGACGAGGAATAACTTCGAGTTCCATGGAATCTCCGAAAGTTGAACTGAGTTGCTTTTTCAATCCCCGTTGGAGTGCATCGAGGAAGCGTTCAGAAAATGCATGCCATGCTGGTCCTTCAAATTGTTCAGGTTCATTGACCACGAGGTGGTCCCAAATGTTAGCGACAAGATAGAGATGGCCGTCATGTCGTTGAGCGACAAAACTCACCACTTCGCGTCGTGCCGCATCACGCAACAAAGGTTGGACAAAGGTGAGCGGTTCGCTCGGAACCCATGCAGTTCCAAAAATTTCCGGCAAATCTCCTTGCGCCACAGGTCCCCCTCATCCCCGCGACGGTGAATTTCGTTTCAAGGCTATGGATGGTTGAGATGAATGAAGAACCGCCTAAGATTGGCTTTGTCGGCGTTCCATTTCGCTCATGTAACACTCCTCAAGCATTGTTCGATTCTTGACCGTGATCCACAACGCAATCGATGTTGGAACGACCAAACATCCCAACGCAATCGGCCAAGAGTGGGAGATGTCGAACATTGGGCCAACCAATAGCGGTCCTACGATGGTACCCGCTGCCCAAGCCGTCCCAAAGGCTCCAAACGCCAATCCCGGATTCCCCGTTCCCAGGGCCCGGTTCGCTGCTGTATCGATGATGGGCAACATAGGGATTTGCGCTGCTGCAATTGAAAATTGGAAGACGCCCAAAAGAAGTATCATGGCGAGGATTGCAGAGAAGCCAGACAGATACCACCCCATGATTCCGACACCGAACAAGGAGATGACGACGAATGTCCAACCTACGAGCATGTACCGAGTTGGTCCATTCTTGTCAACCAAACGTCCCCAAATCCAAGAACCGGCTGCCTGCATCAGGACCATCACAAGCAATACCCCTCCAATCTCTCCCGCAGAAAGACCCAAAGCATCGTCAAGAAAGAGTGGAACACCAGCTTCCAACGCACCGGTTGCTACCGTGGTAATTGAAAGCAAAACTCCAACCTTGAACAAGACTGGGTTGGTGAAAAAAACCTTCACGCTCACGTTGCCTTGAGATGGAGTTTGGGCTACACCAATGGCACGACTTGCGTACATCATGAGTGGAAGAACGAGAGCAGTTATGAGACCTAACAAGAGGAATGCTTTGGCACCAACCCAAGAAAATAACACCCCTCCAAGTACGGGTCCGAACAAACCGCCTGCTGCTGCAACACCCAATAATTTACCAGATGTTTCGCCGAAATTATTCGGCCATAATTGTGAAGCGGCAGATAATCCAGCAGTCATAATGGCAGCACCAGATGCACCGTGAATCAATCGAGCGACAACGAGTAAAGCAAACGGATGTGGAAGACTTTCGCTGGTGGCGACCATGTACAGCAGTGAGGAGAGACTCAGCAGGCCGATTGAATACGTCAGTGTACGCCCAGCCCCGATTCGGTCGGTGAAACGCCCAGTCCAAGGGCCGAACAGAAACATTGGCAATGCCCATACTGAAATGAGCAAGGTGGCTTGTGTAGCATTGATCCCAAATTGTTGCTGCCATGACGGTAAAATCGGAACGATGAAAGCGTATCCTAGGAAATCAACAAAAAAAGCACAAAGCAAAGCCTTGAAAGCGAGCTTCTTCCGTCGTTCTACTTCGTTCATCACTCTTCTTCCTCCCGTTCAGGGAGGGCTTGGATGACGTCACCAGTCAAGGTAACTGCATCTTCAATTTGCGTGAGCAAAGTGATGTCAGAAACCGCCCCCGGTCGGGTGAGAAGTTGGAGCAATTCGTGAACAAGTTCTGTGGTAAGTCGTGTCATTTCAACGGTCTCAGGGTCAACCGGAACTTGGCGATGTTCTTCCAAGAGAGCAATATAATCGGGCTGTTCGTCAAGAATTTCATCCATTGCATCCTCCACTTCGGTTGCCAAACTTTCCGCCTGTTTTTCAAGGATGGCTTCCATGGATCCACCCAAATCCCCGCTCATGGGTTTGGTGGGAGATGCCCCCTCACCCAAACTGGCACCTTTGTTGATCTGATTGATATCGGGTGCGCTCTGTTTGGGCTTCATCTCTGGTTTGGCTAATTCTTCAGGATTAGAGGACCCCACCAGGCGGTTCAATGCTAGACGAACCATGTTCGCCATCGCTTCAGAGGAAATAACGGGCTGTTCTTCATCTTGATTTGAATCAGTGAAGGTTTCATCCTGTATCTCACGAACAAAATCATCATCGATGTTCCCCGCCTCCACCAAACGTCGAAGCATGGGCAGAGCCCATTGACTGTCGTTCATGGTCATTGAGACGTCAAACCGTTGTCCACCAAATCCTTGATTTGGGCCACTCCTCGCCACTTCAGCAGGGGGCGGGATGAATTGTTTGGAGGCGTGACGGCGAAGTTGACCGATCAATTGATTCATGTCAATGGGTTTCCCAATGACTTCTGCGACTCCCGACATCGCAGCACTGGAGAGAAATTCAGGAACCGTGGTACGTGATAGGAGAACAATACGACAATTATTTCTGAATTTAGGATTGGAGGACAAGGATTGGCAGGTCTCGAGGACATTCCCTTCACTCCATTCTCCTTCAAGCAAGACCAATTCTGGAAAAACAGCGAGGGCTGTGGCTTCAGTTTGACGAAGAGAAGGGCTGCGAGTCACATCGAAGCCTTCTCGTTGGAACGTGTTGGCAAGGAGGTCGCGACGGCCTTGATTTTCGTCCGCCACGATAATTTTCGCCATTGCCCACGCCTCCCTTGTTCTAGCAAACCCCTTATCCCTTTCAATCTCACCCCAATGATGGTCCTAGTACAATGGATTCAATCAAACAAAAGAAGTTTCCATCCTCAAGAGAAACTGCAGAGAGGATGGAGATGCTAGCTCGGTATTTGTGAAACCATCAATGAACGATTTCACTGGGCGCTGCTGCATGCCAAGCCATGATTCCGCCGTCCAAATTGTATAGACGAGAGGCTTCAATTCCCGCTTGAATGAGAGTCATGGCTGCCATTTGAGAACGCATGCCGCTTTTGCAATGAAGCAAGATGTCTCCAGAAGATGGTAATTCATTCAACACACTCAACACTTCGCCGTGTGGGATTTGGAGGTTACACGAAGCCACGTGCATTTGAGCGTATTCTCCATCCGAACGAACATCGAGAACAAAGGGGGCCCAACCTTCTTGCTTGCGTTGAAGCGTTTCAACCATGGATATGTGGTGGAACATGATATTGTCATCGGAGGCCGCTGGCTTTTCAACTTCTCCATCCGCTACTCCCTTCTTGGGTAATGCGCACCATTCATCTTGATGAAAGAGACTACTGGAGGCTGAAAGGTCGTTTACCGGCGAACGGCTCTCGTCTTTCTTGAACTTCAATTCAGTAAAAGACATGGCTAGGGCGTCATAGATCAGCAAAGTTCCAGAAAGTGATACTTCGAATCCGAGAAGGAGTTTGATTGCTTCTGTTGCCTGGAGCATTCCGATAACGCCAGGAAGGACACCGAAAACACCTGCTTCTGCACAACTTGGAACGGCACCAGCAGGAGGTGCTTCGGGGAAGAGGTCACGATACATCGGCCCATCATCGTGCCCAAACACCGTCACCTGCCCTTCAAACTGATATATAGAACCGTACACCCAAGGGATATTCAACAATGAACATGCATCATCAACAAGGTACCTTGTTGGAATATTATCCGTGCCATCAACAATGAGATCCCAACCCATTGAGAATACATCAAGAACATTGGCTGGGTTCAATCGAGCGTTCAAAACGGTGACCTTGATGTTAGGGTCGAGTTCATTCAACCGCCGTTGGGCAGATGTGACCTTGGCGTCTCCAACACTTTGAGTGGAATGGAGAATTTGTCGTTGAAGATTACTCAAATCAACGTCATCATTGTCGATGATTCCGATGTGACCTATACCTGCTGCGGCCAAGTAGAGCGCCACAGGTGACCCCAAACCTCCTGCACCGATGATGAGGACACGAGAGAAGGATAATTTCTGCTGGCCTTGAACCCCAACATTGGGCAAAGACACGTGCCGAGCGTGCCGTTCGAGGTCAACCATGTTTTGGCCAAACGGCCACCCTCCAAGAAACCGCCGACTTCAGTGGACGTTCTCTTCGAGCCACTTTTCCACATCCATAGCGGCTGAACAGCCCATACCGGCAGCGGTGATGGCTTGCTTGTAGCGTGTGTCAACAACGTCGCCTGCAGCGAAGACACCAGGGACTGAGGTCATGGTGTGTTGTTTGTGGATGATGTACCCATTGTCGTCCAACTCGACTTGACCGTCAAGGAATCCAGTAATCGGTGTGTGACCAATGGCGATGAATGCACCCGTTGCGTCAATGGTTTCAGTTGAACCGTCTTGGGTATTTTCCAAAACCGCTCCACTAAGTCCTTTCTCGTCGGAGAGCCATTCTTTGATTTGACGGAAGGTCCGAATCTCAATTTTCGGATGATTGGCAGCACGTTCGTACATGATGGTGGAGGCACGGAATACATCCCTTCGGTGAATCAAGGTTACCTTACTAGCGAATCGTGTCAGGAAGGTTGCTTCTTCACAGGCTGAATCTCCGCCTCCAATCACCATGACTTCCTCGTCCCTGAAGAACGCCCCATCGCAGGTTGCACATGTAGAGATACCCCGTCCTTTTTGGGCTTCTTCACCAGGCGCGTTGAGCCAAATAGATTCAGCACCCGTGCACACAATGATGGATTGTGTGAGGAAGGTTTCTCCCTCAACCGTCACCTTATATGGGCGCTCGGAGAGATCAACACTGTCGACGTTTTGGTCGTGCACTTCCAAGCCGAAACGTTCCGCTTGTTCTCGAAGTTGCATCATCATTTCAGGACCACCAATGCCCTCTGGATAACCAGGGAAGTTCTCAATATCGCTGGTTAACATCAATTGTCCACCCGACATGTAACCAGCGAACATCAATGGGTTGAGCATCGCTCGTCCCGCATACAATCCTGCGGTATAGCCTGCAGGTCCTGAACCGATGATAATCACGTTGCGCACTTCACTCATGGACATCCCAGCGGTTCGGTCGTTGGCACGGTGTTTGAAGGTTCGCACATTGAAGTCACAGTTGAGCAAAAGGTCATAATTCTGGATGCAAGACACCGAGCATGGACGACCAACTACTCGCAGCAATTGGCATGGGCGTCTATGTCATGGTGATACTGTTCATCACTAAGTTCCCTTATGAGATGATGGTGAAGCGGGGCATGGAACACATTCGTGCCGTCTATTATAATCGGAAAATTGTTCACATGATGGCTGGAGGTATCGGTTCCTTTAGCGTCCCGTTGTTGTTTGAGGATTATTGGTATCCCATGATCTGTGGAATTCTCCTTACTGGCCTGACCTACGGTGCTCATCGTAGCGGCGTTCGTATGTATTGGTTCCAAACCGAGCAGAATCAAAATGACGTGAAGTTCACACTCATGTGGTGGACCTCTATATCCCTCATTTGGTGGCTGGTCAATGACCCTTGGTTGGCCATCATCCCTTCTTTGTTCATGGCATTTGGCGATGGAATCACGGGTGTCGTTCGTAACGCTGTGGTTCGCAAGCGTTCCAAAAGCCCCGTTGGAAACGTCTTCATGTTCCTCGTCAGTGCACCCCTCGGTTGGTTTGTAGCACAAGCTGGCGACCCGAGTATTCCGGTCTGGGGGCTGATCTCTGCAACGGTCGCGACTTGGGTTGAACGCTATGAATTCGGGCCCATCGACGATAACATCCTGATCACTGTCTGCGCCACAATAATTCTGTTAATTGGAGTCCAAGTTGGCCCTCTCTTTTGAATCATCAAAGGATGCTTGTGAGCCCTTCACAACGGTAGCGAACAAACAGACCCACGCAAAGCCCTTCCAACGGCTTTTGCTTGTTGGATGGGGTTTCGGATCGCCCCTTCCAACTCATCCGAATTGATTGGTTGATGGTTCAAACACGTTGAATTGTCATACCGTTCAAACCAATCAATCTGTTGGATGGGTTGAACGCTCAAGCCCATTAAAATACATGTGAATCGATTGGTTGATGCAAAGGTGGTTTTATTCATGAATACCATGTGAGAAACACATGGCTGACTTCCGTGGCGACATCCGTCGTGCCATCTTCACGAAGGTCTGCGATAATTCATTAAACATCATGCCAAAAGCGGTTGGAATCACCAAAATCCTTGTCGGATTCAGCAAACGCTACGAAAATTTTGACCAACTTGAGAAATTGAACATTGAGATCACGGTACCGATTCGCCTCCCTCCAAACGGAAAGAAGGGTGATTGCAAGGCGGTGGTTGAGGAGGCCAAGAAATCACTCAACGAGCTCGGGGGTGGTACGACAACGTACCATGCAGAAGGATCGTGGCTCGATAAAGAAAAGAATGTGGTCTCTGATGATTGTGTTGTTGTGTTCACTGCCATGCCCATCGGAAAATGGTTCGAATGCATACCGGTCCTTCAGCGCTTGATTCGGGATGAAATCCAAACCAAACTGTTCCAAGAATGTGTCTTCTTACGCATTGACAACCAAACGTTTGGAAACCCCATCAATCTCTTGGGAGAGGAAACGACCGGTGATTTTCCATCCATTGATGAATTTGGTCGAATCGATTCAGCGTGCCTTACCATCATGAAAGATTATGAGGAAAATCCAATTCAAACTGAAGTTGAGCAACGGGCTAATGGGGAT
>JAKMEE010000001.1 GCA_022426155.1 Candidatus Poseidonia sp.
CGGCACAGAACTGTGGGCGCACCGTCCGTCGAGCATCGATTACAACACCAACACCGGTGGAGCCCTCACCTCATGGGCCATCAATGCAAGTCTGCCGACCGGTGTCTCCTTTGGTTCAAGCAACGGAACGATTTACGGCACACCGACCGAACTGTGGACGCAAACCTCCTACATGGTCTGGGCCAACAACAGCGGTGGCTCAAGCGTGGCCTACCTCAACATCACCGTGGTCGACGAAGTTCCAACGATTGCTTACTCACCAAACGACTTGAACATGACCAACAACACTGCTTCGAGCGATCTTCCACTCTCGCCAACAGTGACCGGTTCAGGCGAGATTGTCAGCTGGGCCATCAGCCCGAGTGTCCCAAGCGGACTGGCCTTCAGCACTTCCACTGGTGTGCTCAGTGGAACGCCGACAGAATTGCTTACACGAAACATGTACACCATTACGGCGACAAACACTGGCGGAACGGCAACAGCCTACATCAACATCACAATTGTTGACGAATTGCCAGGTCCGTTCGAGTACAACCCAGAGAACAACACGTGGACCAACAACTCCGAAGTTCATCTTGCACCGCAATTCATCAATCAAACGACTGGAAACGGTTCCACATGGCTAGTGGCTGACATCAACAGCGGGTATACCGGCAGTAACCCCGGATATAACGGCATGGAGATACTCGTCGGTGATACGCTCTACTTCAGTGCGCATGATGGAAGCAGCGGCTTCGAACTGTGGGCTCATGATACCTCAAACGCCTCAACGTGGCGGGTGGCTGATATCACCAGCGGGGCTGGCAACAGATACCCCGGAAATTACATGGCGATACTCGTCGGTGATACGCTCTACTTCAGTGCGAATGATGGAAGCAGCGGCCACGAACTATGGGCTCATGATACCACAAACGCCTCAACGTGGCAGGTGGCTGATATTAGCAGCGGAACTGGAAGCAGTAACCCCGGATCTTTCATGGAGATACTCATCGGTGATACGCTCTACTTCAGTGCGGATGATGGAAGCAGCGGCACCGAACGGTGGTCTGATGCTCCAAGCCCCGCCACAGCGAGGCGGGGGGCTGAGATCAGCAGCGGGGCTGGCAACAGTAACCCCGGAAATTTCATGGATATACTCTTCGGTGATACGCTCTACTTCAGTGCGAATGATGGAAGCAGCGGCTACGAACTGTGGGCTCATGATACCTCAAACGCCTCAACTTGGCAGGTGACTGATATCAACAGCAGCTCTGCCAGCAGTGGCCCCGGACAATACATGGAGATACTCGTCGGTGATACGCTCTACTTCGATGCGATTGATGGAAGCAGCGGCAGAGAACTGTGGGCTCATGATACCTCAAACGCCTCAACTTGGCGGGTGGCTGATATAAACAGTGGAACTGGCGACAGTAACCTCGGAATACAAATGGAGATACTCGTCGGTGATACGCTCTACTTCAGTGCGTATGATTTAAGCAGCGGCTACGAACTCTGGGCTCATGATACCTCAAACGCCTCAACTTGGCGGGTGACTGATATTAACAGCGGGACTGGCCACAGTCTCCCCGGACAATACATGGCGATCTTGGTCGGTGATACGCTCTACTTCGATGCGAATGATGGAAGCAGCGGCCAAGAACTGTGGGCGATGGATATTGAGCACAGCATCACGTATGACTGAGCAACGATTCTAATCGGAATGGAAACCTCAGGAGATGAATTGAACTTTCTCAACAAATGTTCATTGAAGATTACCTGTGTTTGGCAGAGGGGCCCCCTTTGCCAAAGAGGGTTGGCAGTCGGTAGGGTTCAAAATAGCCCACAGAAAGCAGTTGTACACCTATGAATCATACACAAGGGGGTTTAGGAGATGCCCTCACGAATACATGGAATTCAAATATCCACTTCTTGTTAAGTCATGGTTATCATGAGAGGCGAGTGTGCGGGCTGTCAAACGGGCTAAACACTCCGAAAAAAGGTTTAATTTGATAATGGAGGTGTCTTGTGGTATCTTTATGAGCAGGAATGAGAAACCTCCTGAGACGTTTCAAAATCGGCCGATTCGAAATTTCTTCAAACTCGTTCCCATACTCGAATGGTTCTACCCTATTGACCATCGCCGTTTGTGGAAAGATGCTTACAACGAAGCCTATCCGAGTGGAAAAACGCTCAAAGAGAGCTACAAAGCGGTATGGGAAGTCAATACTCTAGCAGCGGTTTTGGTGTTGGCCATGAATGCATCTTTGTTCTTCAATCTGCTAACAGGAGAATCCAAAGACTTCTACTGGGCCTCTACTCCCTACACGAGTTTGGCTTGGTGGACCATGATTATGGGGGGTGTCATCGTTGTTATCAATTTCGTTCACCTCAACTGCCTCTTGGTGGTTCACGGCATATATTCGGCGGTGGACGATGACAACTTCCGAACCATTGTTAGTGCAAGGGGGCCAACTGGCCGCCTGGCAATGATACCGGATTATCTTGTGGTATGCTCTATGTATGGCATGGCGATGTGGTGGTGCATGCTTCTTCTCGTACATGTCAAAGACCTCATTGGTTCCGCCATAATCATTGGTTTATTGTTGGTAATCGTGACTTTTTTGGTATCGTACTCGAGTTATGCGGCTCGTATCATTTACCACAGCGGGGCACACAAACCAGAGAGTATTTTCCAAGAAATCGCCGCCGACAGTCTCCCTCAAACCCACGAAGAATTGGGCGAGGCCATCATGCAGCGAGCGTTGAACGATATGCGACAAACGATGGAACCGCTTAACATCGGGTCGCAAATCCGAAAAGACCTCGAGAATACCGAAGGATGGACGCAAACGAAAAGCGATCAAGAATGAACCCTTGTGAACAAACGTTATTCAAATCTCCCTTACATTATGCAGTACCAAGCAGGGGTATCATTACGACTGGCCCATTAGGTCTCCATTCTTGAAAGATGAATGAAAAAAGGCAGAAAATCAATAAGTGACCCTCAGTATTTGGTATCATGAAGGAACTTGGAGCTTGTCCTCGTTGCGGTTGTAAAAAAATCAACTCGCTGGAATTATACTACCGGCGAGAAGAAATCTGCGACAAATGCGGATTTTGTGATACCTACAAATTACGTGGTGCGCAAAATGTAAAGAAAAATTTCATTGCTGGTATTATTCTCGGCACCATCTGTTCTGTTGCAGCATTATTATATCTTTACTTTTTGTAATCCGGTGACGAAAATCACTCGTTTTTCTGACAAACTTGCCCGAGTCAAAGGCTTCTGTCTACGCACCTGCTTGCTCAACTGTTGGATTCATGTCACTTGCAAAACGCCATGTCTATTGACTCAAGCGGTTTCTCCAGCGATACCGTCCTTAACCGTCACGAGAGATTCAGCATCAAGATTTCAGAAGTCTAGTGCAAATGAGCCGAGATAGAAGTCTGCCTCACAGTAATGGTTGTAGACATCCAACACTCCCTTTTCTTCAAACAAGTTAAGATAGGAATCGTAGCGTTGAATGATTAAATTCATCGCTTCTTCTTCAGTTTGATTGTCAGTACCTTGGTCAACAAAGAGATCATGATGGCTTGAGAGTTCTTTGTCGAGTCCGATGAAGCACATTTGCAAATTCCCATCATTGTTGACATCTGAGAGATTAACATCATCCGCCTTTGTCTCATTGAAGTTATATTGTGTAGTGAGAGAAAACGCAATTCCCTGTTCAGTGAAAATAACTCCTGTGGCGAGGTCTTTTGTTTCAAAGAAATGGAACACAGATGAGTCAAAGGATCTATCATCAAACCAAATTCCGTCTGAAGGTGACGCTTCTGCTGGAACATCAAAGACAAAAGTTTGTCCATCTTGAATCTGGTCAATACAGCCGATGAATGGTTCCTCATCGCATGGCGATATAGATATAGTTTCAAAAGTGACGTTGTATCCCTGTTTTATTTCGAGGTCAATTGCAAAATAATACTGAAAGTAGTACAGGTCGTTGATTTCCATTCCAACTTGTGTGTCCTCTTTAGACAGTGGATTGACGCATCCTGCTATGGACAGGATTGATGTCACGCACATGATGAAGAGTATTGTTCGTCGGTTGTGGATACCCACCCCTCCTCTATCAACCGATGGCTTGGATTTCTTCGTCGTGCTTCTTCAAGAGATTGCGTAGTTTGACCTTCATTGATGGCGTCAACATGTCGTTGTCAGTCGTCCACTCTTCTGAATCAAGAATGAGGGTGCGAGGTACCTCGTATCCCTTCCAAGCAGGGGCAACCATGTTGTTGTCCTTGAGGTTCTTGAGAACAAAGGAACGCACATCAGCGCTTGCACAAAGGGCTGCATCATCGCCAGAAGAATCGATTCCCGCATCCTTCATTGAAGCACGCAAGGCATGCATGTTTGGATGAACGATCATGAAGGTATTCAACATGTTTCGACCATCGAGCACGGCTTGTTCAACCAATGGGTTGAGTTTGACAGTTTCTTCAAGAGACGAAGGAGAAACATACTTTCCGTTTTCCAACTTGAATTGAGACTTGACACGGCCTGTGATACTGAGGTAACCGTCTTTGGTCAATTTACCCAAGTCACCAGTGCGGAAGGTACCAGGTTCAATGATGACTTCCTCGGTGGCTTTCTCATTGTTCCAGTACCCAATCATGACGTTGGGGCCGGTCACCACAATTTCACCTTCGTCGGCTCGGTCAGGGTCGTCCCATGCATCGGTATCGATGGTTACGGTCACGCCGTTAGCAACACGACCGACCGTGTTGAGTTTGCTCGTACCAGGTCCAGACCAACCGTTGGCGGAAACCAAGGGTGAAGTTTCGGTGAGTCCGTAGCCTTCGTAGCAGTTGAAGCCGACCATCTGAATGAAAGCGGCCACATCAGGGGAAAGTGCAGCTGCACCGGACATACAGAAACGGATGTTGCCACCGAATCGTGCACGAACCTTGGCCCAAACGAGTTTATCCCAGAGTTTGTCAAAGAATCCGCTTGGTGGAACAGCATCACACTCAACACCAGCCTTGGCGATGCGCTTAGCAGCGGATTTCTGAGCTTTGTTCACAAAGACCTTCTTGAGGCCCGTTGCGCTCTCAAACTGTGCATTCACTCGGTCGTAGAACTTGTTCCACACACGAGGGACGGCCAAAAGAACGGCAGGTTTGATCTCAATGCATTCATCGGCAATGCGAGTCAGGTCAGAAATGAGGTTAATGTGAACGCCGCATCGAATCATCCAGTGCAAGTCAAAGGTGGAACCGAAGGAGTGTGCCCATGGGAGGAACGCGGCGTTCTTGTCCCCCACATAGATGGTGAAGGCGGATTGGACGCAGAGGATGTTAGACAGCGTGTTCCAATTCGAGAGCATGACTCCCTTGGGGTTTCCAGTGGTACCGGAGGTGTAGATGAGGGTGTTGAGTGCAAACGGGTCATCTGCAGGTTCAAAGGAATCAGCTGTGCGTCCTGCATTAACGAAATCGGTCCACATGTGAACGGTCACGCCTTCAGGAGGCAATTCATTGGCCTCTTCTTCACCGAGCAAGAGAATACCACTGGAGGGCCATGCATCGGCTTCTTTGGGCATGTTTTCAACCAACTTGTCCAGCACTGTAGTGTCGGCTACAGCGATCATCGAAGGAGTTGAATCATTGAGGATAAAGGCCCATTCCTGTCCGTGCTGATGAGTGTACATGGCAGTGTAAGCGGCTCCAATGCCATTGGCTCCGTAAGCGATGGCAGCCCATTCAACGGAGTTGTTCAGAATCAGAGCGACTCGGTCACCAGATTCGACACCAACAGCACTGAGTTGCTTACCAACGGATGTGGCAAGTTCACCGAATTGGTTGTAATTGATATGTGTACGAGGCATTCCTTTTTCGGGGATGTATCCAAAACATGGAAGGTCGCCAAATCGGCTGACGCTGGTCATCAACATTTGGTAAAGTGTACGAGGGTCATCGCCCTCAGGCTTCTTCCATTGGCGGTCATTCGGTTGTCGTTCCCATGCAAGTTCAGAGGGTTCCATGGACATTGTGTAAGCATGGGAGCATTTGAATATCACCCCTTCATTTTCTGAAGCACCTTTGTGACGTTTTCACGCCAATCTGCCCCATCGTTACGATTAGCCAAGGGGCTGGCAGGGCTTGGATGCCAACAGGTGGTAATCTCGATGGTACGCCCATCTCGTGTCATTCCTGAGCCTTTTTTACCCGCCCCAAAGGCTACTTGAGCTCGCTTTTCGGCATACTTTCCAATCCCTACGATTCGGGTGATGCCCATGATCTCAACTACTTCTCTGAGATGGTCATCGCAGGCTTGGAGTATTGGTTCAATCAGCGCCTTTGGTAAGTTATCAGGTGTGATATTTTGCCCTCGTTCTCCAAGAAGTAACAGTGGACAATGATTGACGACGAAGAGGTTACCAAACGTAGCTTCTGGTGAACCGTATAACTTTTCCATGAGGTTCCAAAGACGCGTTCCAGAAACCTCTTGTCGCTCGAGAGCAAGCCCAACAATCGGGCGCTTTGGGTGGGCATTGGAAGGTGTTTCAAGCTCGCAGGCTCTGATGCGAAGGAATTCTTTTGCGACCGATGTTGCTCCAAATGGGACGCCTGTTTGAGCCATCCCCCAAGGGCCAGGATTCATCCCAAGCAAGAGTGTTGTTGCGCCAAGTCCCCCCCATTGTTGGAGGTATTGTTCGTGATGATTCCATGCATAATTCAAAGGATTGGTAGCATGGGCTACATGCCCTCCTGCCTCAAGGGATGAAATGGCTTCATCACAGATGGTTGACAATCGACGCGCAGCGTCTCGCAATCGCTCAACGGTGCTCACATCAATCCCACACGGGTGGGGTTTGATTATGCTTCGTTTACTCAGTCATCCTTGCGTCGGCTCAAGCCAACACCGAAGGCGATGGCCAATAGTGTACCCACTGAACCAAGTGATGGCAAGAAACCACCATCTGCTTGTTCAACGATTTCACTGGGCAGAATTGTTACCGTGCTGGTTACGGGAGACCCACTATCGATCCCATCGGATGGTGTGATGATACAGGTCACCTGGTCACCAGATGTGAATCCACTGCTGAGCGTTCCGTCTGGGCTACTAACGGCTACGCCGTTGACTGTCCACGTTGTGGTTGATGCATCCATGTTGTTCTCGGCATCGCTGTAGGTGTACAAGCATGTCAGGAAATCAGCGTCAGTCGGGATCACCGGACTTATACTCACGGCTGTAACAGAAGGTGCGGTATTGGTCGGTGGAGTGGTTGTGTTACCACCAGTGTTGTTACCACCAGTGTTGTTACCGCCAGTGTTGTTACCGCCAGTGTTGTTACCGCCAGTAGTAGAATCATCACATTCCCAAGCTGCTTGGTCAAATACTTCGGCAGGAATATGTCCAGACCAATTTGCATCGTCTTCAAACACAACCATTGGGTTTACGAAACCAATGATATCTGACATTGGATTATAACTGAAATGATCTAACTGAAGGCCATTACTGTTTTTGACAGACCAACTGGTAATATTGTTGAAATCACCTGCATTGCCTCCTTCGGAATACACCCATGTGGCAAATACATTCACTGTATGGCCGTTGTTAACGGAACATATTTGTGACAATTCATAAGGCGAATTATCAGACATTGGTGGTGCAGGGAAATGCAGAGATAATGGGAATTGTTCAGCAATTCCAGACCCGTGGATTCCAGATTGGATGTAGACAAACATAGCTCCATGGGTATTGTTGTTGCCGCCAGTGTTGTTTCCTGTGCCGTTTCCACTGGTACTGTTGCCCATTTGGATGTAGGTTGTATCGTCTGAAATCCAACCTGCACTCGAATCTGACCAGAGGTATGCTTCAAACGTATACAAACCATCTTGTAGATTGCTAATGGTGCTGTTTTCAATACTGCTGTTGTACATGGCCGTCCACGATGCATTGCCGTTGTAAACAACGCTACCCGTGGAATCTCGCAAGGTCCAGTCCATGCTGTAATTTGTTCCAATGTTCAAATTGGCACTCTCAAACTGGACATAGACATCGGTTCCAGAAGTCCACACCTCCAATCCTTCGGATGTTTCTGATGCGTATCCCGAATGGTCAATGTCAATGTATTCTGAGAGTTGAGAATTGTTTCCGCCAGTGTTGTTGCCCCCAGTGTAATTCACGGTAACAGGCGTCATGGTCATGAGCACATTATTGTTGTTCGTGAAATTCAAACCGGTCACGAAGGCATTGGAATCGTTCGGGTCGAGTTCTTCGTAGGCTTCAATTCCTCGAATGGAAAGGCGGTCAACACCGAATTCTTCGCTAAATGTATGCGTGAACCCTCCGTAAAGGTCAGTATTGGTATCGTACCAACCTGAGCCATTCCACATGAAGAGATCAAAGACGTCATCACCGTATCCGGTTGGAAGAGTAACGGAGGTGATGTTAGGGCCACTCCAAACGATGTAGTCGTATCCGATAGCGACCACAGGGTCAATCCAGAAGGTGCCACCAGTTTGATTAAAGACAAACCAGAAGGCATCAGGATTGTTTTGACAATCCTGAATTGTCACCGTTGTAGCATTCCAATTAATGTCCGAGCAGTTGAATGGCATGAGCGGATTGCTCGGACTTGAACCAGGTGCTGTCGAGGTATTGGAAATGACCGTGAAGTTGAACCAACCTTCGTCAACAAAGGTGTTAACTCCACTTTGGTTGAGGTTCCATTCGACATAAAAAGTGTACATGCCAACTTCAAGGTTACTCCAGCTCTGATATTGAGTCCCTGGGGGATGGCCGGATTGGACGTAAGTATCCATCGTGAAGGTGGAATAATCGTTTGCTGACGGGCCAGAGAGGTATCCTGAGAAGGAATGGTTCATCTCGTAAAGGGAACACATTGGGCGGTAGGTGCCAGTGAATGTTTGGTTTTCGTACAAGAGAGGCATGTTCATTTGGTAAGCCCCGACGAGAATGTAAGAGTAATTGAGGTCGTAATAACATCCAGTATTATTGCCACCGCTGTTATTACCACCGCTGTTATTGCCGCCTGAGTTATTTCCTCCATTTGAGGAGCACTCCATGTTCACGCCAAATTCGAATCCAACATTGTCAAAAAACATCCCATCGTCATCATCGGTAAGATTGAACGATACGAAATAACAAGAGGTTGACAAAGTGTTTGATGGAATTGTGAATACATCGAGTTGTGAAGGGCCGTTAGGGCTGAACGTATGCCCCATGGACCAGACGATGGACGTGGTGTTGTTTGCTGCATCGTGACCGTACACATCTGCCGTTACATTGTAGTTAATGCTCATGTTCCATACTAAATCACTCGCAGCATAAATGAGGTCGATGGCATCGGATGAACTGTAATTTGAAGAATTCGTCCATGCATCAATCGATTCCATGACGCCGCTGTTATTGCCACCGCTATTATTGCCACCGCTGTTGTTGCCGCCAGAAGCATTCCCAATTTCCATGTAGGACATGTCACTGTCAAGGAAATTTCCTGAAGCGGTGTAAAGATAGATTTGGAACATATATTGGCCATCTGCGAGGCTGGTAAAGTTGACATTCTCAGTGCTGGAATTGGTATAAGCATACCATGATGCGTTTCCTTGGTTGATGATCTGTGTAGAGGACCACCCTGACAAGAGCGCCCATGTCATGGAATAGTTGGTTTGATTGAGATTTGAACTAATAAATTCACCACCCAAGGCAGCACCAGATGCCCAGGTGCCCATCGAGCCCGCTTGGTTGATGGTTGAGTATCCAAGGAGGTTGATGTTGATACTTTCCGAAGGCGTAGAGTTGTTGCCTCCCCCACCACTGGTCATGTTCATGACAACAAATGATTCGTAATCAGTGTCCACCAATTCCCACGTCATTGAACTGTTATTGTACCAACTGAAGGTGACATCGAAAGAATAGTTGCCTACTGGCGAGGTCGAGAGGGCACTGGAGTTTAGGTTGGTCTGGAGATACACGCTTGTTGTGACAGTCCAATTGTAAGAACCGACATCTATCGATGTGTTGGAGTCTTGATTATGGATGTTCCAATCAATCATCATTTGGGCGTTGTAAATTCCACAGTTGGTTTGAATGCCTCCAAAGAACGTGTCGCCAATGTCGTATACAGAATACGATGAATAGGCGGCAACGGAGGCATTAGTTAGATCATGCCCGCATCCGCTTGAGGAGTTATTTTGGGAGCGCGCTCCGGATTCAAGAATGGGTCCATTCCATGTATCTTCATTGGGTTGGCCCGGTGTCACATAGAGTGCAGCAGACATGGCTTGGATGAAAAACAAAAATGCAAAAGTCCAGGCAGTACGGGTGTTCATGGTTACTGGGCCGGGTTGGAGTATTTGTTATTAATGGTCAAAAAGGGTATCAGATTTGTACAGCCATCATTGTGTGTACGGTTTCACGAAGTAGGGTTTAAATTCTTCTCTGAAGGTAATGTTTGTCGCAGTAAACCAATCTTCAGCACTTTGGTAGGGAGGGACATGATTTGTTTTTCGTTGGGCTTTGACTCTGGAACTGATTAAATTCCACGCCGTCTTATCGCCAATTCCAGGGATGGCTGAAAGTTGTTTTTCGGTCATCTGGTTGTGGTCAAGGTTCACTTCCATGCCTGTAATCGAGCGAGCACCATGGCCTGTTACGACCACATCGGATTGGGTCTCAAGGGGTATTTTGTATTCCACCCCAACCAAGATTGGGTAGGCGCCGATTTGTCGTCCAAATGTGATGCCTGCCTTCCCATGAATTTGCTGCCCAGTGTGTTCTTCAGTCTGATGAACTGGAAGTCGTGTACGCCCATCGTGGGTTTCCCAATGGACTCCACGGATTACTCCACCGAGAGGGAATAATTCCTCCAGCAAGGGCCTGTCAATCGTTTCTCTGCAGGCTTCTTTGAAGGAATTGAAAGCCGAGGTTGGTATTTCCTGAAACCCCTCACCCTCGACTTGGCGGATGTTGATTCTGCGCAGTAGCAACCCCTCCTTCCGAATCTCATGCAACAAGTCGAGATTCATTTGGTAGGTCGCTTCAGACTCTCCGTTCAATCCTGCAATGAAGTTCAGCCCGGGCAGTAATTTGGGTAAGCCACGTTCGCCTCGAACACTGCCGTGTTTATTGATAAGTCGAATGGCCTGTTTCAATTGGCCTGGGTCGCAATTCAACCAATTGGCTTCGTGAACGCTTGGGTCGGCAGACTCCAATCCAAAGGACAGAACAGCTCCGTCGGAGAGGGTTTCAACGAGTGTTTTGGTGATGGCCTCTGAAGGTTCAAGATGTTCGGCAATGATGGAAGGGTTGCCGTTATCGGTGTGGAGAATACCAAGACGTTCATCTTCACGAAGGCCGTGCAATAAGGCTGCTATTGGTTCAGGGTTGGGGACGGGATATTCGAGTTCTTTCACCCCATCAGCCATGTAGGTGTAGGTGTCAGTCATGCCGCCGAGTCGCACATGGTGTACGCCTGAATCATGAGCTCGGCGAACCTCTTCGATGATGTCCTCGGGTTCTCTCCAAATCGGGACGCCCTTCTTCGGTTCAATGCAGAATTTACATCCACGTTTGTATCGGACGCATCCCTGATACACTTCCACTTCATAGGTGAGAGGGCCGGGTCGTTCTTCTGTTCCAAGGTCAGGGTGTTCAGTTACGGCCTTGCTGATCGCACCTGCCTGAGCCCATGCAGTCCACTGTTCTCCCGTTCTTCTTGCATGGCTCCATTGGCCCTTTGAGAGAAATCCATTCAATGTGGCATCGGTATCTTGGACGGCTAGAAACAGGTTGGCACGCAAGGGGGTCCAACCCTGTTGTTTCCATCCACGAATGGCCCAGCCTCCAAAGAGTGCAGGCATACCATGAGGGAGCATCCGAATGATGTGTTGTGTTTCATTGAGTGAGATCGGTGTGCCTCTCAGATACCTTCCGGGGACAACGGCTCCAGCTATGCACACTACACCAAGTGATCGATTGACCAAGTCCTCGGTCCTTTCAGGTTCGTTTTTGAGCATGTGTCGCCATTGGTCGATGGTGATGTAGGTGTAAGGCGTTGACGTTGTTTCGAAAACCCCACACACATAGCGTATGTGAAAGCCCACGTAGGGTGGAACGCCGAAGGCTGCAGGCTCATCTTCGTAGCCGTCAATGACAAGCCATTCGGATGCAAATGACTCAACCATGTGTCACAGGAAGGAGGATGGCTCCTTCAATCCTTCTTGCTTTGAGGCTTGCGACGACGCTTGTTGCCTTTGTTTTCTTCTTCCCGGAGGGCTTGAAGTTCGCGAGATGATTTTCCGCCACCGTCTCCCGAAGAACCCCGTCCTCGGTTATTGCCGCCTTTGGCCTTGGCTTTGGCGATGTCAACCTTGATTTTTCGTCCTTCGAGTTCAGTCCCTGAGAGCGTTGAAACTACTGCTTCGCCATTATCCGTCTCTTTGATGAAAGCAAAAGCAAACCCTTTGGATTTACCAGAGGGGTCAGTGGCCATCACAACTTCGCTGACGGTCGCATGAGGTGCGATGAGGGCAGTGATTTGTTCCTGTGTTGCGCTGAATGGAAGGTTTCCGATGTAGAGTTTTAGTCCTTCAGGGTCTTTTCTATTTGGCTTCTTCTTCTTGTCATTGCTATCTGCGTCACGAACACCGATTCGTCGCCCGTTGATTCGGTGACCGTCCAAGGCTGCAACAGCAGTGTCCGCCATGCCCTTTGAGGCGTAGGTGACGAACCCGAAGCCACGGTTGGCTCCAGCATCATCCACGAGGACGATACAATCGGTCATTTCACCATGAGGCGTGAAGAGTTCTCTCAATTGATCGGTGCCAACTTCTCGGGGAAGTCCGCCAACGAATAGACGGCAACCTGGTGCCGCTTTTTGAGGACGACCACCTCGACCACCTGCTTGTCCTTCGAATTTGAAATATGTGCGTTCTCGGCCGTCTTCACGTACATCTGCGGCGATGAAGGTCGCTCGACCAGCAGGACCTTTGGCAAACATGGCTTCTGCTGCCGCACCCCAACGCTTTCCCGCATTGTTGAGGGCGCTTGCTCCTTCCTCAAGTTCAGCCCATCCTGCGCCATAATTGTCGGCGAGAGCTCGATAGGATTGATGGCCACACGTTGAACAAATCACGTTCCAATCGCCGTCAAGATGCGCTTCAAGCGTGCTTCCACAAGGGGGGCAAATTGCGTGCAATACGCCACAGTCATCACGGTCTCGGAAGTCCAAACGAACCACAGGTTCAACTTCCTTGACAAGTGCGCGGCACACGTCACGGCGACGCATTGCATCGGCGGTTTGATGCATGAATCTGTCAACCAATCCAGTGACAAAGAATTGACCGTACAAGTGTTGAGGTTGAATAGAGCCCGTTTGTCCTTCAATGGCCAAAATCATGGCCTCACCGTGTTTTTCGTTCAACTTCACAACTTCACACAAAACGGTGTCTCCAATGCTTGGACTAACAATGGGTTTTGTAGGTGAGACCATGATGGTTCCATCGCTGATTTCGACTTGACCAATCACCGTTGAGATGATGTGGCCATCCGATAGGACAGTTCCTTCACCGAGTGTATGTTGACCTTCTTGGCCGATGATGCTTCCTGGGGTGACGAGGCTCGCCGTCATGTATCTCATTCCTGTAGCAAGCATGGCCCGAGGTGGGACGCACACTGTTTCGCTCATGTGAGGCGAGGCCTCCCTCCTTTTCAACCCCCCTTATTGGATTCATCATCGTCATCCTGTGGAAGACGAGCGTCACCAGAGCGGTGAATACGCCAACACAAGACATCTGTGAATGCTTTCCGTTTGGCATGATGGGCATATTGTGCAGGAAGTCGGAACTCGGTTCGCAAGAGGTGCTCACTTTCCCAACCCGCATCACGGATTAAGCCAGAAAGATGGCCAGCACGCTCATGATGAAGGACATGAATCACATCGACTTGAGATTCCAATGCGAGGTCAAAGAATGGGCGGTCGGCTTTGGGGACTTGAGCCCCCCATGGAGGATTCATCACGATGAGGGAAGCATCTTCCAAGGGAATAGGATCACGGCCAACATGAGCCTGATGAACCGTCCATCGCCCATGAAATTCAGGATGACTGGATAGGTTGGTTTGAATGACTCCAACGGCTGAGGCATCTGATTCAACAAAGATTACATGGCTTGCTCCCATGAGCAAGCAACCAATACCGAGTACACCGTTTCCACTCCCCAGGTCGGCAACAACACGATTGCTGATACCATCGATTTGGTCAATGGCTAGGGTCCAATATGCGGCGAGGTCTCCCTCGGTTGCGTATTGTTCAAGTTCAACGTGAAGACAAGGATGCGGTTGAAGTTTGGAGAGTTGGATGGCCAAATGTTTGGGCCGCATCCACCTCACCAGCGTGGGGGTTGTTGGTACTGATTGGCTTGTTGAGCCTGCATTTGAAGGCGAATGCCGTGAATTTGTTGAGCCTCAATACGAAGACGTTGAAGCAAAGGCTCTCCAGGTTGTTGATTGCCGCAAAATCGGCAAAACCGAGTACCATCTGCATGTTGTTGACCGCAATTGATACAGAAACCCATACGACTCCCTCATTCTCCCCTTGCAGTGATTTGATTTGAACCTTCTCAACCCAAGGATGCCATTTCAAGCAGGATGGGCCATGTCTCAAGTCCTTCAGCCAGTGCTCGTTCACCGATGTCTTCCCATCGGGGGTCGTCCATGAATTCAGCAGGTTCAATCCCTGCATCAATGAGTTCTTGGAAAAAGGATCGAACTTCTCTTTCAAGTTCCGAGAGGATTTCTTCTTCCTCAATAACTTCGGGTAGCGCAACATCGTCTTCTTCCGAGATTTGAGTTGGAACCTCAGGGTCAGACGCAACCGGTTGCTCGAATGGTGATTCTTGTGCTGGCGTAGCGCCAGGTGGTAGGGGTACGGAGGTTCTCGAAGGTACGACATAGGGTTCCGGTTCAACGGATGGTTCCTCTGAGGGTTCAGACTCAGTGTTCTCAATTTGGGCTTCGACAGGTGCTGGGACTGGAGTGGGTATGGGTTCGGGATCAGCTACTGGAGTTGAAACTGGTTTTTCCAAACGCCCTACGCCCAAGACCTCGGCTTGTTGGCGAGCCATTTCAGCGGCGGCTCTCCGTGGGAGGCTCACGAAGCATTTTCCAGGAAGGGAATCTGGAGGGAATGGAAGGAAATAGCGATCCAATTTTGGCAAAGATGGATGGCGGAAACATAAGGTTTTGATCGTTTCAAATGGTCGCTGTGAAGGAAGGCCAACAGAGAACGGGGTGGAGGAGATTTCAATGGAACCTCGCATCCATCCTTCAGTAGTGATTAGGTGTTGCATCCATATTCCTAAATCCGCTGTGGCAATATCAACAAATTGGAAGGACGCAGCTCGTGGGTCAAATCCTTGTTCAACGAGCAACGGTGCCTCTGCTCGAGGCCGATGAAACACTGTCATAACGGGCTGACCATGTTCGACCATATCACCATGCAGCTCCATCATTTTACGTTCCTTCCGGGGGCAAAGAAGCAAGATGACCATTCGGGTAGCGTTTGAGTCCCAAATTTCACCCCAACGCTCTATTGCTTCAAGCGTTAATTGGCCGATGGTCATGTCCGGAATCATTGCTGTAATACCCATGCTCTCACCGAATACAAGGGGGCGGTTCCACCCTTTAGGGATAGGGGTGTTTCGTGATGGATTTAGAAGAGGTCCATGCTTGCTGCAAGTTCTGCCAAGTAGATGACACCGCCTGCAGCCCCTCGTAACGTGTTGTGTGAATAGCCTTCAAAACAGACTGTATGTGGGTTTGGACAGGAAATCGCTCCCACAACGACACCCATTCCTGCTTGAAGATCGAGCGCAGGGTTGGGTGCATCTTCAAACGACAGGCCGTCGCTAAAGAGATGCTTTTCTATGTCAATTTGTTCAACGATGTGCAATGGAACAATCGGCGCACTTGGGTGTGATTGATCCATAAATGAGGCATTCCATGCTTCTAGGCATGCTTTTGCCGAGTTGGGCGTGACTGCGTGGTCAAAGGTGGCCTCGACAAAAACATGGTGCCCGTCGTTACGTCGGACTCGCTCACAACGGATCGATATTGGTCCATCCCAGGCGAGAATGTGCTTCAATTCTGCAGCAGTTTTTTCGGCTTCACCAGGGATCTCTGAGTTGAATTGGTGTTTGAGTTCATTTATCTCGTCCATCAATCGATAACCTCCGCCAGAGATTGCCTGCTCACTGCGCATTTTGACCTGAGTCAAACCAAAGGTTTGGTTCAGGGGTGCAAGGGGCAGGATGAGTGGCAACAGCGTGCAATTGGTAGCGCATGCGAGGGGGTATCCCACTTGGCCAAAAGATCTCAAATCATGGGAGTTGATTTCTGGTATGACTAACGGAACACCCTCCTTGCCTCTGTGGGCGCTTGCATTTGAGAAGACAGCAATGCCCGATGACGCCCAATGTGGCTCAAGTGTCTGTGCTTGTTCTGAAGGCAATGCCGAAAACGCCACGCGGATTCCCATCTCAAACAAACGTTGAGGAAGTCCATGGTCATGGATATCCGCGATTTGGAGGGGTGGGAATTGAGGTCGTGGGTCGTCAAGGCGCCATGGAATGTCCAACAAAGCACTCCCCGCACGTTCGGAACTTCCCGCGACTGCACTGAGCGTGAACATTGGATGATGCATAAGCCGTTGTTGAAGACGTTGAGCCACCAGGCCACTGGAACCCAAGACCACGGCTTGGTATCGTTCCTGCATGATGGACCGACTCACCCGCACCCTTTGAGGCCTTTTGTAATGGAATTCAGAGAAGAGCTTCGGGGAAAAGGCGACGAGTCAATAACTTGCGAAAAATCCGCCATCCATCTGCAGTTGAATTCAATTTCGCGACTCCGATACGCCGACGATAAGAAATCGGATGGAAGTGGAAAGATACATCTCTGTGCACCATGGATGCAAACATTTCTGCTTCAATTTCGAATGAAGTGCTGTTGAGTATGAGGCGGTCAATGCTGCTGCGATTAAAAGCCCAATACCCCGAGCATACATCTTTCGTTGTGATTCCAAACATAGCAGTTGCAGACCATGTCAACAAATGATTTCCGAGAAAATTGAAACGACTCATCGCGCCTTCCTGAATGTTGCCACCTAAACGATTTCCAATCATAACATCGGTGTGATTCAAACCCTTCAGAAGATGGAGTATTTCACGAGGGTGATAGGTCCCATCAGCGTCTAACATGACTACTTCATCCGCATTGCGCGCTATGGCCGTGCGGAATCCATGGCGAAGTGCCGCCCCCTTCCCCTTTCCTTCTTGGCGAAGAAATACGACTCCATATCGCCCAGCTACGTCTGCACTTTCATCCGTGCTTCCCCCATCCATGACAATAATCGTGGTTTTGTATCCTCGTGAAGACAGAGCCTTGCTTGGCATGTTGTTGAGTACCCATTCTAATCCCTGCGCCTCATTGAGCACAGGAAGCAGGACGATGAGGTGCTTCATGGTCATGCCACCGTCTCATTCCACATTGTATTTTCTTTGAATTCCCACTCAATCCAGTGTAAACGTAACCCTGTTTGATCGAGGAAACTTGAATCCCGCCCAGAGAGGGCCAATGGATTCAACCAAGAATCTGGTGAGGGGTTCTCCCAATTGATTTTAATTTCTGTCAGATTGGAAGATTCGGTCAGTTCCATGCAGGTGATATGGTATCCTGCTTCTCGGTTTAACGGCTGTTCGAGCTGTTGAATGCCAGCATTGTTGCTAAAGTATACACCTCCAGTATTGCCAATCGTTTCGTAGACCAAACAGAGACTGGAGGCCCCTTCAACGGCTTTCAGTTCAAGCAAACCCGTTTGCCCTTCCGGCAAAAAAGCCCTCACCTCTCCCAATTGAAGGGGGTCGCGGAAGCGGTGATTGCGCCACGGGTCCAAGCGTTCTTCGCAACCATCGCAATCGCTTTGTGAGATGCCCACTAATTGATTCACTGAGGCGTTACCTTCAGGTTGCAGAAGCCACAATGCGCTTGCATCGACGGTCCAATGCTTGGTCCAATAAGGGGATTGAGAAAGAACCCATTGAATTGAGCCGAGGGGGGAAGTTAGAGCGTAATGCATGTCGTGTTCAAGGAAGTAACTAACATTGTCATGATAGATTGCTTGAGTAGCATTGATTTGTTCACTGTGCTCAAGATACACCAATCCAAGGGTTGGCAAACTGGTAGAATCCATCGAAGAGGGGAGGTTCCACAAATGGCCCCAATGACTATTTTCGGTGTAGATATTTGCTTCACCGAGTGTGGTGAGGCGGTCCCTCAATTCCAAATCACTTGGTGTTAGCGCTTGTAATTCGTGATGTTCATCCAACATCAAAGCCATGCTTTGAGCACCCAAAGTTGCCACGAGTAAACATGCGGCAACTGTCCGGGTAAATCCTTCTGGTACAGAGCGCAGAGAGGTGTTTGGAATACCTTCAATCGGATAGAGCTCAGTGAACGGTGACCACCTCAAGGCAATTAATGCCGCTAACGGGATGTGAAACGCATGTAGGGCCATGGAATAGAGGGTGTAAGACAGCAATGAAAGCAATGGAATGTCTTGTAACCCTTCAACCAAATGGATGGCACTCAGTAACCATAGCGAAGCGAACCATGTTATGAGAATACGCCCCTCAAGGGTCATTCGTAGGTCCCATGCGGCCAGACAACCGAGCAACACTAGGAGCCCGTTGTAGACCAACATCGGGCGCCCACCCTGCCAACCATATTCTGAAAACACGGCCTCAGCGAAGAGACGCGGAGCCATTACGAGAAGAGCAATCGCAAATCCTACGGTGATGAAGATAGAGGCCACCAAAGCAATTTTCCGCATCAATTCCTGATGGACTTCATCCTTCAATTGAATGCCGTACAAGACATGTGCGAATAACAAGGCAGCGAGATAGATGGCACCCGTAGGATGGATGAGCGTCACACATGCAAGGGCGATCACAAGACCAACCGTATGATGTCGATGTCGGTGTTTGACGGGGCGCAGGAGGACCAAGATACCGACCACCAAACCCAATTGACTCGCCACGGTTGGATAGCCGGAATCAAAGGTTTTGGCAAAGAGACCAATTCCGAGGGCCATTGAAAGTATGCCATGTGGCCCTGCACCGTGGCGGTCAAAGGCCCCCATCATACCCAGCAATAAAACGAAGAGACTGTAATGTCCAAGATGAAAAACCGCTGTTGCTGCATCAACAGACGTAATAATGGCCACCCAAGCCGCAATAGAGGGAAAGGCAGGAGGGTAGGTCCAGAATCCTTCATTGAGCCCAGAAAAAACAAGGCCCCCGTGCATCATAATATTCTGAGTGATGACTGAAAACCCAATCCAGTCCACCCCAAACGGGATGGATTGCAAGAATGGAATCAGTAAAGCTGTAGCCGCAATGAAGCCACTGAGGTAAAACAAGGGAATTTGTCGTGTTTTACGAACATCCCGTTGCCGTTCAGCTTCTTCATTGAGATGTCCGTTTTCGACATCACTTACTTCACCATGCATGGCTGCTTCCAACATTTGCCACCGTGTTCGTTTGGCCACTTCTTCATGTCGTTTGGTCATTACGCGGTAGGCGGCGAAATTCATGAGGAGCATAGCCAAAAAGAGTGAGAAGATTGACCAAACATTGAGCAAAAGTAAGGACCCAGATACTCCAAAGAACAACAACAAACCTAGGGCAGGGGCGAGCAAGGATTTTCGCAAACGGTCGCTCGTTCCATCAAGCACGGTTGCAAGACCCCATCCAGGGAGTAAACTCGGGGCCAATACCACCACAGCACTCCCAAGCATGTCACGAGCAGGAGAGGCTATGATTTCATGCTTCTCCGAAGTCTCAAGTAGAATCACCCATCATCGAGGGGTATGTCGAACCCCAACGCCGGCTTCCATCCGACGGTTGAATTCGATGGCCCATACTGGGTGTATGACTTTACACGGCCAACTCAAATTTCATGGTCCGCTCCGACCAAGTACAGCGTGGGGCGGTTTGATGAACACCGCCCGGGGATGTACACAACTGAATTGTTTCAAGGAAAACGAGATCACCATGTTGGATTGGATCTTGGGGCTCCTGCCGGTACAGCCGTCCATGCTTTTGAGGAAGGGACTGTGTACGAAACCGGAATCAACGACCAGGACGGTTCTTATGGCCCCACACTCATCACTGAACACTGCCTTGCATTGCCTACCAAGCCTGGCGGCGATACTTACGAAGGTGTGAACAAATTTTGGGTATTGTACGGTCACCTGAATTGGGAGAGCATCAAACATCACCAATCAGGTGATGCCTTCGGTAAAGGGGCCCTCCTTGCAACAATGGGGGCTGAGGATGAAAATGGAGGATGGCCACCGCACGTTCATGTGCAAATCTCCACCAAGAAACCGCTTGTATGTGACATGCCAGGAGTGGTTCATCAAGATGAGCGGGATGCTGCACTTGAGCAATATTTGGACCCAAGGCTCATTTGCGGTCCACTTTATTGAACGGAATCGAGGTGATTCTTGAGCGATGCAATTGGAGCGATCGCAGCGGGGTCCTTTCCTTGTAAGAGTGCCAGCGTAACCGAAAGCCAATCCATAATCAAACACTGGTAAAGCAAGGCCTCCATCAAAGAATCTCCTTCTCCCACCAAGTTCCAAGCGAGTTCAGTCGAAGCATGAGCAATCATCCACTGGAGTCTTTGCTCAACGCGCGGGTGCATGTGGTTCCATGTCAGGAACAGTAGAACCTGGTCTGCTCGAGCAGGGTCACCATCTTCTCCAATACCGCCCCATGCTACACTTTCGTTATGATTCATCTCTGGCAAGACCGCCATGCGAACAAATCTTCCAGCGTTTTCATTCACTTGATTCTTGAAGCGATTGAGCGCTGGCATCATTTCAGTAGGGCCAATGATGGCAAGAGGTTGGTCGACCATGGCAGCCGCGAGCAATGCCACATCCCCTTCTGGGTTTCGTGTGATGTCAAAGTGCTTGTTCACTTCCTCAAGTCGTTCAAGCATGTTTTCCCGACCGTTTTCAGAGGAGGGGAGTATCCCAAGTGATTCCATGCAGGCCACTTGCCGGCTGAAGATATGACCAAATGCAGAACGTGGAGGTTGGCCTCCGACGGTCGGAATTAAATGGCATCGAGGCGATGTTTCAGCCAATCCGGCCAAGACCCCACCTGTCGCAATCACAATGACGGTTGCTCCTTTGGCCAATGCAGCCTCTGCGGCTTGCACAGTTTCTTCGGTATTTCCACTGTGACTTGTGGCGAGGACCAAATACGATTCATCAAACCAGGCAGGTAGGCGATAGTCGCGATGTACATGAAGGGGCATGGACCCATGGTGTGAAGCGAGTGAAGCAAGGAAATCTCCGCCTGCGGCACTCCCTCCCATGCCAATGCATAGGACGCCGTTCCAATGCTGCCGTCGAATTTCTTCAAGCCATGGCATGGTATCGTCTTGAATTGCCGTGAAGCCCTGACGCATGTCTTCAACAAAGCGTTGAACGTATCCAACCATTCCTTGGTGATCCAGTTGTTCAGCCAAATCAAGGAGACTTGGGTCCTCATTGTTTTCCGTAGTTTCTTCCATCATCCATCCTCCTTTTGTCCAGTTTCAACCGGTAATTCATCAACGGACATGTGATGGAGAGCCACCCATTCACCATCGATACGGGCTAAAATACCATTTCGCCCTGTACTGTGATCAAACGGCAATTTGACCGACTGCATGGTCCATACCGTTGGATCGAGAAATTCTCCGACCGATGAATCTTCGTTAATGAACTCGACTGAAACGAAATCATGCCGTTGAGCGATGACGTTTGCAGACTCCAAATCTCTCCATGAAGCCCCTGTTCGCTCCAGACGATCAATCCGCTCCATGATGGCTCCTTCCTTGGTCCATGATGAAGGCCTCCAAAGATGATCACGCCAGGACACGACATCCCCGATTTCGTAACCTGGCTTTCGATAAAGCAAGGTCAGCCGTGTGACGTCCACGCCGTCTTTGCGTCCAACAGTGGAATTGGTTTCGACAATCAATCCGCCGTATTCACTAACCAGGTGGCGACCCCATGTGCGAGCTAATCCTTTGCTCCCTAACACCACATCGTACCCCCCAGTAACGGGTCCTTCCGAGGTGATGAAGAACATAGGGTCGTCAGCCAATTTTTCCAATACATTGTCCAATGTTCGGCGTAAGCGATTGAATTCTTCTTCGGATAATCGCCTTGCACTCGAGCGTAATTGCACGGTTGCTTCAAAATAATTTCCAGCTCTTCGAGTGCATGTTAAGCAAACCCCGTTGGCCATTCTGGCTCTCATCGTGTGTTCTTCTTGGAACAACAAATTGTCAATGACGCCTTCAATTTGGAGATGAAGCAGCGTGTGACGGTCAGAAACGGTTTGAGGTTCCATTCCTAACTGAATCTCTTCCGCTCGTTCATGGACGATGAGATTGCGATGGACCAATTCATCCCAAAGCTCGGCTTCTGTGATATTTTCCCATTTCCCTTGAATTTCAACGATACCACATCGGGCGCAGCGAACCCATGGGGCGTTTTCAGGGAGTTTTGCCAGTGTGGTTCTCGCCCGGAGACAAGGTTCACACATGCGGTCCCCGAACAGCGGCGGTTCTGCACCGCACACCAAACAAAAATCACCACCTAATCGGCTTGACATACGACGGTCCCACCCCTCGGTTCAAGGCATGACCTTTCAAGATGTGGCACAGAATCTCCGTTCAAGGTCCTGATTTGATTTCTTCAGTTGGGTCGCCACTCAATGATTCTATGGCTTCTTCCATGGCTTCAACCCGACGAACCAATTGGCGACTTCGTTGCATGACGGTGAAGGTCCAAATGCCGATGGCAATGACCATCCCAACATAGGCTACGGCGAGATATGTCATTCCTTCCAACTTACATTCCTCCATCCATTTTCTTCTGTAAACGTTCCATGCTTTGTTCGATGGACGTGATCTGCATCGACATCATGATGTGTCCAAGAATCAAGAGTGTGAATGAAATCGCTCCAATGAGAAGAACCAAACCCATATCGCCGTTGAGCGAACTTCCCTCGCTGGTTGCAACAACTGGACCTGGGTGACGAACAGCCCAAATTCGAGTGGCTACATAGGTGAAGGGGACAAGCACAAACCCATACAACCCGAATCCTGCAAATGTATCACGGGTTTCCACTCCGTCCGGTTGACTGTTGCGACCGAGTACAAGGTACACTGCTAGGAGGGTAAGAAGGCCAAAGGTGTTCAAACGAACATCACTCCAATCCCATGGAGTACCCCATTCAGCAGCACCCCAGACGCAGCCAGACCACACCGTCATGAGGCCTGTTGCCAAGCCCGCCTCAGATCCAGCAATGTGCAATCGCCACATCCGTTCAGATCTCCAAAATAACCATCCAGCACTCCCGGCAAAAAGGGCTCCAAATGCGATGAATGCCGCCCATGCCGCGGGGACGTGCCAGTAAAAAATTCGTTGTGCTGCGGGAGATTCAAACGCATCAATCGACACGCTGGGAGCCCAAAGAAAAGCGAGAAGAAGGGTCCCTGTGATCCCAAAGAACCCGAGTAAGAGTAAACCCTCACCAACGCTCCGCTTCATGATACTAGGGGGCGGGTCGTCCTTCTTGAAGGTGGAGGTATCAACCAATCAAGAGGTCCAGAAGCAAGGCGTAGGGGAGCAGGAGAACGGGGGTGAGCAAGCCAACAAAAACTGCATTGGGCCTGGCGAGTTGGTCCATCGCTTGTTGAGCAAAGCGCAAGAGGTGGCTGACGACACCGGTAAGGCACGCCCCGACGAAGACCAATGTCACATCCACTCCGTTAATCAGTGCCAGCGAACTCAGCAGTGAAACTCCACCACCGATGAGGAAGGGAAGCCAACCAGCATGGGGTGTTCGATGAGCTACACCGCGCCACCAGGTATTGGCCCGCTCTTCTCTGAGCATTGTCACCGTGCCATCACCGCACAACCCAGCCGCAAGAGCAGGGGCGAGAAAACATCCAACGCCCTGAAGAGTGGATACATCAAGTGGAACCTCAAGAACTAACAAAACGATGCCCAATGTCAAGAGTGCGGCCACCCCGTTTTGATTCAACCAGCCCAAAGTTCTCCATTGCATCCGCCATCCAAATTTCATTGGTGAGACAGCCTTCATCGGACTTCGTGAAGGTGCTTGGGCCGCCGTGGTTTGTTCACGGTCTATTTCCTCTGTGACTCCTTTTGGTAATCGATGAAGGGCGGTAGCACAGGTTTTGACGCGTTGATCGTGTGTGACGATGAAAATCCCATGGCCAAGCTGTCCCAAAGCATCAATCCAATCGCACAAGGCTTGTACTGCATCATCATCAAGCCCAGCATCGGGCTCATCGAGGAACACCAAGCATGGCTCAGGGCTCGCAAAGGCAGGGAGAAGGGCTGAGAGAACTGCTACCTTTCGCGCTTGCCCTTGTGAGAGATGTGCGACGAGGTCGTCTCTTCGATGAAGGAGGTTGAACGATTTGAGATAGGGTGTAGGGTCAACTTTGAATTTTGACATTGACATGGCCATCTCAAGATGCTCATTCACACGTTCACTACCCAAGATGCCGTTTTTTTGCAGAACCAATGTCACATTCAATGGAGAGGCTTTCTTACGCCCTTCATGGTCATGAATGACGGTTTCACGGTGCGCCACGTCACCTTTTTCGAGCGAAATTAAACCGGCTGCAGTTTCCAAGAGCGTGGATTTTCCCGAACCATTTGGTCCTTCAACAACCATGACTTGGCCGCCACTTAATGTCAAAGAATGGTCGGAAAGAACAACACCCATACCTCTGCGTACTTCCACACCATTCAGCGTGAGCAGGGGGCTCGCCATGAAACGGGGACTTAGGCATGAAGAATGAATCCTCCTGTTTGAGCGGCTGGGAAGCATCAACTCCAAAGAGGAACACCTCAAGGGGTGGTCATGGCCTTTGCCGCCTCTTTGTTTAGCACGGCCGAGTGGTGCGTGCTCGCTTTGTGGTTTGTGGCGATCCTCTCACCCCTCGTCTATGCATTGCGGACCCAGACCTCACTAGCGATGGGCATTACGGTCAGCGTCTTGCTTGGTTCGGTAGTTCAGGTTCTGTGGCAGCTACTCTGGTCGTGGGGCTGGTTGGAATATTGGGTCTGGTATGATTTCGTTTTGGTGCCTGTTCGCACAAGTGCACCTGCATTTTGGCATACGACAGTATCTGCGGGCTTTCTCCACAGTCAAACTGATTTGATGCATGTACTTGGAAATGTCATCATCCTTGCGTTGGTTGGTGTTCCTCTGGAGCAACGCCTTGGCAGCAGGCGCTTTGCAGTCATTTACCTCACCGGCCTATTGGGGGGTTCGTTGGGTTGGGTGATGTTTAATGCAACCTCAAACACACCCGCATTGGGTGCATCCGGTGCAGCCTTCGGATTGCTGGGCGCTTATTTGGCTGGATGGCCAAAAGATGAAATCCCCTTTCCATTGATTCTTATCCGACCTTGGCCCGTTGTGTTCATTGCCTTGCTGTATTTTGGACTTGAATTGGCTCGCGCCTTGTCAACCATGGATTCTGGCGTTTCAAGTGGTATTGCTCACATGGCGCACATTGGTGGTTTCATCGCTGCTTACGCTGTGCTCCCATTCGTGGCCAAGGGTGGGCCTGTGGAATTGGGGGTGTTGGATGGTGGGCCAAGCGGACAGGACGCTGTATCGGCTCGATTGAAGCAGATGAAATCAAACATGACCGATATGACCTCAATCGAAGATCCATGGTCGCAACGTGGCCTCACGATTCCAAAACATCTCCGTGAGCCATTCAAGAATTTGGTTCAAGCAAGCGATGAGCCTGAAACCCGTATGGCATGGATGGAACACATCGCACAGGTTGGTGTGTGCCCCGATTGCGAGGCGAAATTAGGCATGGTGGAGCGTCGCTCAGGCCCTCATCTCCAATGTTCGGCAGATGTGTCTCATTTTGAGTGGCCCTCATCCTCTTGAATCGCTTCTTTCCTCGTTCAGATTCATCAGCACCTTTGACGGCTGTCAATGCCTCAAGAAGGTGCTGAACAGAGCCATCTTCCCAATAGGCTCAAAGGTGGCCATGATATGGAAAAGATGCACAGGTGATGAGCAATGGGCAGGGGAGGGCAGAATCGTTTGAGAAAAGGTGCTGTGTTCTTCTCACTGCTAGTTCTTTTTGCAGATATGAGCGGTCTTGTTCTCGCTTCGGATGTTTCTGAAGTGGAAACTCCTTCTTTTGCACCACCCATTTTGATTGATGGCTTACCACCATTGATGTGCGATGATGAACTCTGTGAACGACCAACTCGCATGCTCGATCGAGGTGAACGTCCAGCTGCTGAGGATGACTTCTGGTGGCTTTCGTACGGGCCAGATCTTGACTGGAACGGCGTGGATGACCGACTTCAACGTGTGATTGATGGTGCTGAATCTGATTCTCCTACCGCCATCATTGGCCCTGATGGGCACAAAACCGTTGCCATCGTCATCGACTTTGCTTGGCATCCACAAGCGACAGATGTTCAAGCGGTGCGTACGATTCTCAAGAATCATGGTTGGGTGGATGAATCAGGTGGCGCTTGGTTCCAAGTGCTTGACTCATTGGACTCCATAGTCGTGGACAAAGTCCCAGTTAGTTCTCTTATGCCCCTCTATTTTATCGAAGGAGTTGTAGTCCTTGAGATGCAGAACATTATGGTTCCCTTCAACGGTGTTGCTTCCCAAGCCTCACGTGCCATGCCTTCCGATGTTTACAGCGCCACCAATTACGCTCGTGGATACACCGGTGAAGGTGTAGTGATTGCTGTCTTGGACACGGGAGTTGACAATGAACATCGTGCACTCAATGATTTCGATGACGCCGATGATGAACCTGATTCAGATGCGACATCGTATAACGATCAAAAGTGGGTGGCTGGATTTGATGCAACCTCGTCCGCTTCAAATCCTGACGGCACGGTTGACCCAGACGACGGGTCTGGACACGGAACTCACGTAGCGGGTACTGCGCTAGGAACTGGAGGGCCGAGTCGGGTTCATACTGGAACGGGTATGGGTGCCTACTTGGTTGATATCAAAGTCCTCACAGATGCTGGCGGAACAAATTCTCAAGCCTCGTTGAATGGAATTCAATGGATGATTAACAATGTCGATACCGATTGGGGGAACAACGACTCAAGTCGAGGCATTGATATCGGGCAAATGTCATTTGGTTCAGTATCATCGCCACTCAATCCTGGCGATGAGGGCGACAACGGTTCAGGGGCAGAAGCCCGATTGGTGAACGATGCTACCGATGCTGGAATTGTCTGTGTAGTGGCTATGGGTAACGATGGAACCAAGCGTGTCCCGTCTCCTGCAAGTGCAGATGGAGCGATTTCAATTGGAGCAGTGAATGATCGAAATTCAGTCAACCGAACCGACGATGTCCTCGCCGATTATACCAACTGGGGCCCCCGTTTGGACGATGGTGATGACGATGAATGGGATGAACTCAAACCTGACATCACCTCATTCGGAACAGGAATCATGTCAGCCTCTGCTTCAACGGGGCCGACCATTCCTGGTGCACCCGAGCGACCACTGGCTGACGATGATTACGAATCCAAAGATGGAACCAGTATGGCCACCCCAGTAGTGTCTGGAATCGTAGCGACTCTCCTCCATGCCGATGACAATCTCTCTCCCGAGGAGATCAAAGATATCCTTCGTAATTCTTCCGAATCTCGGGGCGTTGCATCAGAACCTGATATCTCCAATCGTTGGAATGAAAAGTGGGGCTTTGGATTGGTAGATGCTTCCTGTGCTCTTGATTTTGTTTTGGATCGCTCATGCACACCTCTTGAAGACGACGGTGGTGTCGTCGTTGACCCTCCGCCGGGAGGAGAGGGATTGGGTTCTCACATCTCGATGAGTGGGCCAAATAACGGGTCAATGCACCTCTCAGGAGATACCATGTCCATTGAGGGGACGGCCGACCTTGAAGGGGCTGAGTATGTTGAGGTACAAGTGAAACTTGAACAGTATACGGACGATGGCGAGAGTGAAGATTTGACCATGTGGATGTCAACAGACGGGACCATTGAGAATTGGTACCTCGACCTCACCATTGATGACGGTTGGATTGCATCCAATGAAGAATACACAGTGGTTTATGCTCGTGGCTTGACCAGCGAAGGAGAAGCATCCACCGTCGATGTCCGAGTCATCCACCTTGCTCGAATGGCCGTCACGTTCACCAGCCCCTCCCTCGGGACTGATCTGGTAGGTTCAGTTGAATTTACAGGGACAGCAGAAGGTACTGAACACGAACGTGTCGAATACAAAATCAATAACGAAGCATGGGTTACGGGAGAAAATTTACAGCCTCAAGAAGATGGTATACAAGACTGGTCCTTTTCTTGGGATTCCACCACGGTCGAAGATGGCTCTCACCGGATTAGTATTCGCATGGTAAACGAGAGTGGAGCCATGAGTGATGCACTTCGGCGAACCTATAATGTCGACAATCTTCCTGCAGCCCCCAACTTTGGATTTTACGGTTCCGTTGAAATCTTTGATGCTGGATTGCCTGTGAATTCTGCTGTGGCTGGTACGGTCCTTGAAATCCGCTTTGGGATTCGAAATATTGGTGACCTTGAAGCAGAGGATGTACTGGTCAAAGTTGACGCTTCAGGGACTGCTTCAACCACCTATCCTTCAGAAACGCGACTTCCTAGCATTGGAGAAGGCGACTCTCAGCAGGTTACGCTGTACTGGTTGGCAACAGAACCCGGGTTACAAGATGTCATCATCTCCATCGACCCGTCCAATCAATTCAATGACCCGGATCGTGAGAATAATGCCTATTCCTTTACGTTCCAAGTCGATGAACGACCCCTCGAACCAATGCTTCGCTTCTTGCCAGGTGCCGCTCGGTTATCTCCATCTGGAATTCCCAATCCGGGAGTTCCGTTTGAGTTGAAAATCCGAGTTGATAATCTCGGCCAAACTGAAGCCACTGGACTTAATTTAGGGCTTGAGCGACTGAACGATGACATTGGGGCTTGGGATCGGATTGATGATTCTACTTTGGCGATCGTCCCTGGTTCGAGCACAGCCTCGGGCTTCGCTTATGCTTCATTCAACGATGTTGTGGACGATATAGGTGGTGTCTCTTATCGCGCCATCCTGAGTGGCTCCGGAGTCGAAATTGGCCATAATGAACTACGGTTCAACCTCACGGTCTCAGACGAAAGCGTGGGTGGCTCAGGAGTGGGCGTTGATCTGGATACTGGAGAAGTCCCCGTTGAATTCATCGGCCTGGATGATGGAGCGTTGTTATTCACCACGCTCGAAGGGCAGTTGAGAGTCCGGACGGTCAGTTCAGCAATGTCCCTAGAGGGTGATGTCATTCTTGAATCGAATTGGGGAGGTGAATTAGCTGTTCATCAGAGAGAGGACGGGTTGATTCAAGCTGCTTGGACGCGCAAAGCCCTGTCCACCGATGGCTACATGCTCACTGACATCGCCATGACCTCCATCTCCGCCTCAGGAAAAACCACTCCGAAGCATTATCACATGCCAGCCTTGAAACTAGTTGAGGGCTCATATTGGGGGCTTGATTTCGATGAATATGATGGTACCATGGTGCTTGCGGGTTACCATCGGAATTTGGCCACAGGGGGTTCGTGGCAAGACATCACCTCCATCTTTGTTCTCAGTTCTTCAAGCCCAGACAGGGGCCCATCATGGGGCAATGCTACGACAGTTTTGTCCAACATTGACATCCGCGCAGCTGATGGCCAATCATTGGCTATTGGGCTGGGAGAGGAATACCTTCACGTGATGTATCAGGAATACCGTGACGATGTCACAGGGATAGAACGTGTTGGATTGATGTACACGCATGGTAGTCCAACTGAATCCTCTTGGGGATTCCAATCATCCATTGGTGATGAAGCAACTAGTCCTGTATTGGAAGTATTGGTTGTCGAGGGTGAAGACCGGTTGATTGCCGCTTGGGGGGAAGGCCGTGGGAAGACAGCAGAACTCGTGACGGCAGTGACCGATTCAATTTGGTCGCTCTCAGAACCTAATCGCCTCCTCTCTCCTGGTATCCAAGGCGTTGAGCTATCAGTACGTGAAGAAGGCGTCTATGTCTATCATGATGAAATCAATGTGTTCGGGCCAATCACACGCATGGGGCTTGTGTCGGATACCGAAGGACAGCCCGTGGATGGCTTGTCGAACATTCTAGGATTAGGCTTCCTCTTTGGAATCGCTCCTCTTGAAAGCGATACGTTGGTTAATACAATCACGGTTGGGGGCTCATACAATTTACGAAAGGTCGTCTCTTTGTCTTCTTCCAATAAGCCCATTGATGCCCCATCGTTCATCGACCTCTTACTCGAACCACTGCCCGGTTCACCAGCAACTCAGCGTATGATTTTGGGTGGTGTTGCTTTGTTCACGGTTCTGTTTTTACTGGGCGTTGTTGTTGCAGTTAGACGGGGTCGCTCAGAAGTCGAGGATTTAGTGTTCGAAGAAGATACCTCGGACATGGTGGAATTAATGATTCAACCAGAAGATGATAGTGGCCCCTTGCTCTCCATTGATGAAGATGCACAAGACGACATGACCGTGAGCGGAAGTGTAGTCGCGGTCATGGATGATGAATCCGATGAGCCAACTTTGGCTGAGGAATTGGAGATGAAGGTCGATGCTGGTGAAGGCAATGCGAGGCTTCAACGAAGAATGCAACGAAAGCAGCAACGAGAGTTCGCTCAAATGGCTGCTTCCTTGTCATCGCCTCCTGCACCAATGCCTACCACGGAGTTACCGCAGATTCTTCCACTTCCAGAACTCCCGCTCCCTGATCTTCCACTCCCGGCCCCAATGATGCCTCTGCCCGATTTGAAACGTGAAGCAAAGTGTCCTGAATGTCAAGCAGCGTTCACTGTAAAAGACCTCTTGGTCAAACGATTGGTCTGCCCGATTTGTTCGAATTCATTTAATCTCTGAGGTGCCATGTATGTGCGGCATCTTCGGTTATATTGGTCATCAACAGGCCCTTGGTTTGTTGGTTGAAGGCTTACGACGATTGGAATACCGCGGGTATGATTCAACCGGCGTTGCTTTGTTGAATGATGGTGAGATTTCCTATCACAGAACCGTTGGCAAAGTGGGAAATCTCCAATCCATCCTTCCAGCCAATGTCCCCGGGTCACAAGGCATTGCTCATACCCGATGGGCTACACATGGTGGCGTGACGCTTGAGAACACCCATCCACACCGTTCTTTTGATGGGAAGGTCACATTGGTCCACAATGGAATCATTGAGAATTATCGGGCGTTGAGCAAGTCACTCATTGCCCGAGGTATTGAGATGGTTGGCGAAACCGATTCGGAAGTCTTGGTTCACAGCATCGCCTTGGAATTGGCCAAAGGAGTCTCACCTGAGACTTCAGTTCGCCGCACCCTCAAACGGGTTCGGGGGACATGGGGATTGTGCGTTATGTTTCTCGAGCATGATTTGTTAATTTGTGCTCGAAACGGCTCTCCTCTCATTATTGGGACAGGGAATGGTGAGATGTTCATCTCTAGTGACCCACACCCCCTTACCTCACACACTCAGCAAGTTGTTTACCTCGAAGATGGGGATTTGGCAGTCGTGACCAAAGATTCTCTCAAATTGAGCTCATTACAGGGTGGGTCACAAGAGGCTAACATCAGCACGCTGGATGAGGATTGGGGGGAATCAGATTTGGGAGATGCTCCTCATTTCATGCTCAAAGAGATCTATGAACAACCCGACGCTTTACGCCAATGTATTAGCGGACGAATTGATCGTGAGATGGGTTCAGGTCGTCTTGGAGGAATGCAACTCCAGCATAACACCCTCATTCAAGTGCCACATGTCCGCTTATTGGGCTGCGGAACAGCTGCAATTGCCGCCGAGATCGGTCAGATGTTGATTGAACGCATGGCTCGTATTCCTGCCGTCACCCATATCGCAAGTGAATACCGGAACAATGACCCTGTCATCAATCCGAAAGCACTCTATCTCGCAGTTTCACAATCTGGTGAAACAGCCGATACCATCGCGGCAGTCAAAGAAATCAAACTCAAAGGAGGACAAGTGTTTGGTGTAGTCAATGTCGTTGGTTCTAGCATTGCGAGATTATGTGGTCAAGGTGTTTACATTCATTCAGGGCCTGAACAATCGGTCGCATCAACGAAGGCTTTCACCAACATGGTAGGGGCCTTGACCATCTTCGCCATGCAACTTGGCAGAACACGTCACCTTTCCAAAGATCAAGGTCGTGAGCTCATCCAAGAACTTCAACAGGTTCCGCATTTGATGGAATCATACCTTGAAAATGTTGGACCCATTGATGAGGCCGTGGAACTCGTTTCTTCTGCGTCCTCCGTCCTTTACCTCGGAAGGGGGCTCTCAGCTCCGGTAGCCAAAGAGGGTGCTCTGAAGTTAATGGAACTCGCCTACATTCCATGTTTAGCGTATCCAGCTGGTGAAATGAAACACGGGCCTATGGCTCTGCTCGAAGAGGGGAGTCCTGTTGTGGTCGTTGCACCCAACGACCATCTCAAGGAAAAAACGCTCTCTGCGATACATGAATGCAAAGCTAGAGGTGCGAAAATCATCCTCATTCACGAACAAGGAGACGAGATTGCCGAAGAAGCCCATGTTTCCATTCCAGTCCCCAAGGTCCATCCTTTGCTCACGCCTCTATTGACGGTTTTACCGTTGCAATTGATGGCTTACAGAACCGCTGTATTACTCGGGAAGGATGTTGACCGACCAAGGAACTTAGCAAAATCAGTCACGGTAGAGTGAATCTCACAGAATCGTGAAGCGCTGCTCGTTTTCCTTCCAGTTGAATGGTTTGTAACCGAGCAGGTGGTTGGTATGGCGCATCTTGACAACACCAATTTTTCTCATAACATCGTCGCCGTGACGTTCCATCACAAGATGAACTACGCCATCTGAAAGATAATCTTCAACACCGTATTCTCCAAATTGCTTGTGGTCCTCTCCTGTCATTTCACAGATGAAGAACGAGGTCAGTTCCAGTCGCCGAACTGCTTCAAACAAGCGGAAAATTTCATCTCGGGGGTTTTCCATCTTGGTCAAGGTGAAGAAGGCACCAAGTGAATCGAATACGAGGAGTTCAAATCCAATGGATTGCCGATATGAGGTCAATTGGCTGATCAGTTGTCCCATCCAATCAACACGATTGCTCATGCCTTGTTCATCGAGCTGAACACGTAAGTCTGCAAGGTCAATGATGGCAATACGGTTACGAACACGGGGGTCATCAACGTTCATTCCCATGTTAGCCATGTGAGAGCGCAAAGATTCCTTGCCTTGTTCCAATGTCACGTAAATCCCACTGGTTTCCCCATACAACACAGCGTTGTAGAGCATGGAAAAAGTGAGGCTCGATTTCATTGCACCAGACGAACCTGCAACGATGCAAATGTGGCCTTGAGGAATTCCACCTTGCATTTTTTCATCAAGTCCTTCGATATGGGTTGGGATTCGTTCCAAGTCACTCATTTGGCTCACTCATTTGGCGGTGCACCTTTCAATTCTTCAACCTCACCCATGATTTTAATGGGGGGAAATGACAATGTTGGGGTTTTGTTACCAGAGTTTCATGCAGCTCTGGCTTGCTTCTGCCTCCCCTCGTAGAAAAGCGATGCTGGAACCTTTGTTTTTCAATTTTCGAGCGGAGGGTCTCTTGGGAGTGGATGAAACTCCTCCCCATGGAACGGTTGAATACCAAGTTTCAGAGATTTGTCAGCGTAAAGTAGGAGCAATTCCAGAGGAGCATGGTTTCGACCTTGTGTTGGTGTGTGATACAATGATTGCAGACCCTGATGACCATTCATTGAGTCTTGGAAAGCCGAATGATGAACTCGAAGCGGCCATGATGCTTCATCGTCTCTCAGGGCGACGTCACTTGGTTTGGACTGCGAGCAGTATGTGGTATCAGGGTCGTTGGCTCCATAGTTGTGAATCCTCGGTGGTTGAAATCCCTTCACTTTCAGTTGAAGATTTTACTGATTTATTGTCCTCGGGTTCTTGGCAGGGAAAAGCTGGAGGATATGATTTGCATGGGAAGATGGGAGAACACGCTTCAGTGATCGATGGGAATACATCGGTGGTCCTCGGTATCACAAGGGAGGTCATGAACCTGCTTGAAACCTTAGTCGCAAGTCAATTGTGATGTTCACATCAATGGGGTAAGGCCCAATTCATGCTTCTCCATGTCGACGACGACCTCGATGCCTGGAACCATTAGCAATTTGTCTTCCCGATCCAACGAAAATACATTGACTCCGGCTTCATCTCCCATGTATTTGAGTTCTCTTCGACAAGCCATTTGATGACTGTCCATGTGGACGAGTGGACGTAGATCGACAATGACGGTATCACCATGGAGCACTCGTTCGAGAATAGCGCGTGTATGAATGCGCTTCATTTCATCTGGGGCGACATAGCGAAGCGCTTGTTGCGGCAGTTGTTGTGGGCGGCCTCGGTGTAAACCGAGATCGTGAAAAGGCTCTCCATCTGGAGTGATTGGTCCTGTCCAATTCAACGGTGGAGTCAGGCGTGACCTGCTTGTGAGTTGACCATTGGATGCGGGCTGTTTGACCGGTGGTGGAAGTTCCTCTTCTGGCATCACTGTGGTGGTTGAAAGTTCTACAGGCTGAGGTTGTGGAGATGGTTTCGGCTTTGCTTTCTCAATGGTTCCCTCAGGGTCGGGAAGTCCAAAAAACTGCCAAAGGTTCGCCATTTTTCGTGCCTCAGAAGTCTAAATCATCGAGCAATGATTGCAACTCTGATGGGGCAGAGGTCGGTTGGGTTTGAGAAACTATGGGTTGTTGAACGGCTTGAACGGGCTGATTGGTAACCAACCATTGTTCTCCGTAGTAATTCCATTGTTCCATTGTCCATCCCTGAGGTAGTCCAGTAGCCGGGAGTGGAGGGCCAGAGTTGGCTTGTTCTGCAGGAGCCATTGGTGGTTGCTCTACGGGAGCGGGGGCTGAAGGGGCGAGTGATGTTGGAGGTGCCTCGTAGGGAGTTGGCGAATTCGATGGCATGCCCATCGGCCCTTGCTCGAATACGGAGAGGCTCTCCAAAGAATCATCCGAACCAGGGCGGGTGAGGAACAAGAAGACTAGCAGCCCGGCAATCACGATTCCCAACACCATAATGGCCAAAGTAGTCGTAGTTCCAAAGGTTTGGCTCACACTCTCAAATAATCCCTCAGCAGGTGCAGCCTTGACAACGAAGGTAATTTCCTCTTGAGAAAATTCTCCGT
Source organism: Candidatus Poseidonia sp. (assembly GCA_022426155.1). Taxonomy (GTDB): domain Archaea; phylum Thermoplasmatota; class Poseidoniia; order Poseidoniales; family Poseidoniaceae; genus Poseidonia. The sequence continues at coordinate 35,433 of JAKMEE010000001.1, forward strand.
CATCATCGGTAACTGTGAGGGTTACTGTCCAGGTGCCCACAGGGAGGTTTTCAATGGTCCAAGTGCTTCCCACAAAATCGACATCCCCTGTTTTGCTTCCATCTAAATCCATATCAAGATGGCTGCTATCCCACTGGAAGATTAATTCGCTTTTGTCCCCGGCTGTATCCGACGAGTTCTCTCCGGTGAGGGTGAGGTTTTGACCTTCCATCAAGCCTTCAATCCCTTTCGTACGAAGAGGGGTGATGATTGAGGTGGGGGGAATATTGAGTACACTGACATTCATTGATTGCGTTGCTGTTGCTCCATTGTCATCGGTAACTGTTGCTGTAATCCAACGAACACCAGAGGTGATCCAGGAGCGCTCAATTGATGTTCCATTCATTTCACAATCATTTTGCATGTCTCCATCGTTGTCAACATCTACGGTAGCATCGAAGTCCCAACAGACTTCGAGTGAATCGATGTCAGAGGCGGTGTCACTCACCGTAACTGAAAGGTTGAGCGGGTCGTCTTCAAAGATCGGAGTGTTACCGGGAAGGCCGGTGATGCTGGGTGCAACATTGTGGATCATGATATTGGCCTCCCTGAATTCTGAACTTGCTCCATCGGTGTCAATGGCCCGTACCCGAATGAGGTGAGGCCCGTCAGTTCCCCAAGAGACCGCTTCTGAAGAAGACGAACCCACACTCGTGATGGTCCAATCTTCATCATCCATGGATGGATACCATTCGATGAGAAGTGTTGGCAAATCGTTTCCAGTATCATTTCCAACAGCTCGAAGCAAGGCTACTTCATCTTCGTTCAGATGCCAGGAACCGTTGAGGTCGGGGTACTGTTGTTCTCCTCCTGTCCATAATTCAGGGAATCCAACCGTAGGTGGTACGTTGAGCACCGAGAGATTACTGAGGACGGTCGTTGTTGCACCATCATCGTCTGTAGCGATGGCTGTGATGTTGAATTCACCTTCGTAGGACGGAATGAAAGTGCAGGTTGGCTGTGTTAATCCCTCTGAACAATCCAATCCAGGCCATGAAATCGAGACTTGTTGGCCAGTGGGCGAGGATGTGTCGATATCAACAATATCCACGGCTTCAATGGTGACTTGTTGTTCAACAACGACAGATTCTGGATGAGTGAGGTTAAACGATGGAGCTCGATTGAGGACTTCCACTTCGATTTCCAATTCATCAACATCCAATTCATCATCGGTTACAATCACTTTGACAGACCACATACCACTGTTGGTCCAATTCCAGTGTGTGAGGCAATCCGGAGCCTCAATCACATCGATCAGAGCCAAACGAGATTCAATCTCAAATCGACAACCCACATCACCTCCGTCTTCATCGAAGCTTGCTGATGCATCCAATGTGATGTTCTCAAATGTGTATTTTCCAGTGCTGACATTGATTGAGCCAACCGGTGCTCGACCGATAAAGATGGCAATGGTTGCTTCGTTGTTGGTACGGTTAGCATCGGCTGTGACGTTCATATCAGGGTCAACAGTAAAACGCATGGATTGCATGCCAATCGTCATATTTTCTGGCACCGACCAGTCCACATCGATGCGTTCCACCCCGTAAGGTTGGAGGCTTGGAAGAGGTTTGGTTATGATGGTTCCATCGGGAGTTTCAATTTCCATGGTCGTTGCTGGGGCGGGTAAAACGCCTCGGTTTTGAGCAGGTAATGAGAAACTCAGCACATCACCTGGCAGAGCATTGAAGCCGATGGATGCGCCAAGCGTTGAGGTTTGTCCATCACGTGTTCTCTCAACGATGATGGAGCCTGATTGTGCCAATAAATCAACACCTACCACACTCAAATCTTGAACGATGGTGGTTGCGCCAATAATTTTTGCCATTGGGTCCCACGCCACGACACCGTTGCTTGTATGGTCGTCACTACTTGGAGTGGTATCTGTTTGGTTTGAGACATCAAGCCATAATCCAGCCTTCCCATCAACGGAGTCGGTAGTTGGATTGGCGATGGTTCCGTTGATTTCATACCGTAATTGGAGGTTGGTATTGGTGACTGGATTGGGCGGTGAGCCAGCCACGACGTATTCGATAGAGATGTTTTCATTAGCATTGGGGAGTGTAGCCGAAAAAGTAGTTCCAACATGAATGTTAGTATTTCTTCCACCCGGAGAAGATTGTGTGTCCACACTGTTGGAATCAGCGGGGTCATATTCCTTCAAAATCCAATCAATGGTGAATCCAGCAGAGTTTGAAATCCGAGTCCATGCATCACCCCGAACTGCGGGGCAATACCAGTTGAATCCAGCACTCACGCCAGTTTCATTCCACTCCACAATTTTGTAAGAATCATCACATCCTGTGTAATCTGGAACATCTCCGTCCTCTGAGGGAGCTTCGTTTTTGATGATTTGCCATGAATTGTTTTCATCCGAAGTATCATCGAATTCTGAAGGGTCAAAATAATCGGAGGTGCCAGTGACTTGAGTATCCATCTCAAAAGGCATGTACCATTGATCTCCTGTTCTCAAGGGGAAATCATGACGTTCTTTGGCAGGGGTGTATGTGTTGTCAAAGGTCACATCTCCCAAGGTTATTTCTAGAAATCCTAGGTTGAAGGGTGCAAATCTGACATCCAAGTTGAAATTTGAAGTCATAACGGCCAAATCACGAGCCCGCAAGATGTCAACTCCATCATAATCAATGTTCAATCGTCCCGTAGTTCCTTCCAATGTGGCTCCGCTATTCCCAGAAGAAAACGCGCCTTCGATGGTGATCTCATAGACCAAGACTTGTTGTCCAGTTTCGTCGGTTTCGAACATGATGTCCGTGACTTTGTTGGTGGTTTCTCCTGTTAAGGTGTTGAGGGATGCCGAAACGTTGGCCTGTGCAAGCAATTGAGCCACATCGAACTGTGTATCATAGACCCATTCATCTCCAATGCGATAATTTGGAACATCTGGCGCTTGACCAAGATTCCCAGTGCTTGGTGAAACTGCTACTGTCTCCTCTGCGAGTTGAGATGACTGAATCGCTGCCAGCATAGGAGCAAAAAGCAGGAATACAAGAGTCAAGGCAATCGTCGTTCGACTTCCCTTCATAGACAGACGAGGCCGTCATTATACTTGAGGAAATGTCCCAAATGTTCTCATGTTTGTGAATCGAGCCATTGTTGCCCATAATGTTCCCATTGTTCCAAAGTCCAACCCTCTGGTAAACCTGTTTCGGGGACCATTGGCCCTGTTTCGTCGGTGGTCTCAGTGGATGTCTGAATTGAATCAGGGGCTTGCTCTAAGGCGGCTTGGAAGAGATAAGCAGGTGGAGGTCCTTCGGGACGAATTCGTTCCAACCTTTCATCTCTGTCCTCCATGGATTGGGCTTGTTCATGCTGACTGACTTCGTCCCAAATTTCTGTGGATTCTTGTCCAGACTTCCGTCGTGTGAACAGGAGCAAAAGCAGTAATATCATTGACAGCAATCCCAATTGCATCAATGGATTCGCATTTTCTCCGACCAGTGAAGCCCCGAGATTTTCAAGTGGAGTGCGATCTGCTGGTGCGATAGCGAACGTGACCACCTTGGAACCAGGTCGTTCTGGGTCTTCGTCCCATGCAATGACTTTGACCGAATGAGCACCTGATTGCTTGAACGTGTAGGTGACAATTTTTCCAATAAGGTCAGCGTCGTTGTCAGCGATTCCATCTTCATTGCTATCATCGGCTATATCAATGTCCCAAACCACCGTCAATCCGTCGACATCGGTGAGTGCATCAATGGTGGAAGAAGCATCTAGGGTACAAGGTTGGTAGGCTACACATGCAATGGCCGCAGTGCGCACCAAAGGCGGGGTGTTGAGAACTGTGACCGTCAATACTTCACTCGCATGGGCTCCATCATCATCGGTCACGTGATAGACCAATTTGTGGGTGCCGCTGCGATTCCATGCGATGGTCAAATTATCGCCTCTGACATCACAATCATCGTCAGCACTTCCCAAGTCATCCGAGTCGCTACTTGGATCAATGTCCCAACATCGTACCAATGAGACAAGGTCGGAAGGAGAATCGGTGGCTGAGCCCGTCACTTGAACGGTTTGCCCTTCTGCAACGGGGAGGATTTCTATGAGTGGTTCAATCACGGGGGCTAAATTTCGTACACTCACCCACCGTTCCTCGATACCGCTTGATGCTCCTTCAGTATCGAGCACCTCCAGTCGCATTTTGTGCAAGCCAGCCTTTTCCCAAACCATGTCAAATTCTGAGGTTCGTCCATCAAAGGTGAGGATCATACTTGGCTGCGCATCATCCGGCCACCATGTGTGAGTTAGACCGAGAACATCATCCATGGAGTCTTGTGCCTGTCCTTTGACCGTTACCGTCTGGTCCTCATCAACATGCCAAGTTTGTTGGCTGTCCATGGGAATTGGTTCGTCATCCACCAGTTGGATGTTGATCCCGTGAGGGTTGATGTTGGTGAATTTGATGTCGATGGTGGCCGTAGCTTGCTGGCTATCGTCATCAATTCCTACGGCCGTGAACGTTTTCCAACCTTCAACATTCGAAGTTGTAGTGCACACACGAGTGTAATAACCCTCTTTGCAATTCGCTCCGGGCCAGTAGATGTCCACCACTCCTGGCCAAGGTTTCTCGGAATCTGAATCATTGGCGAATGCAAACAACGTGATGGGGTGTTCGACTTTCGCTTCACTTCTCATGGATTGAACTTCGATAGCGGGGGCTTGATTTAGTACATTCACTGAAACAGTGATTGATGTTTCATCTCGTTCTTCATCTTCAATCATGATTTCAACAGGATAATCTCCGTCGTCAATCCACGAGTAATTAAGGATACAATCCTCACGAATAAGGGTGATTTCAGTCCATGTTCGGGTGCCATCATCGTAAGGAACGATGAATGTGCAAGAAACATCACCTCCGTCTTCATCATAACTCTGTGAGGCATCAAGAGTGATGATTTGGTTGGTTAGGCCAGAGGTGTTGTTGACCATTGGCGTAGGAAGTCGCCCAACGAAGAGCCCGATGTCTGCACGATTGTTTGAAATATTTGCATCTGCCAAATTCAAGCCATCAGGGTCCGCTTCCCAGGAGAGGGTGAGGTTGCCAATCTCTTGACCAATTGGGACAGTCCAATTTAGGTTCACCTTGTGGACTTCGTAAGTTTGCAAAGCGGGCAGTGAAGTTTCAATGGTTTGACCATTGGGGAGAATGACCAATCCTGTGGTTGGGATAGAGGTAGTAATTCCACGATTGTTGAATGAGACTTCAACGTCCAACATGTCCCCAGGAAGCACATTGTAGCCCGATAGCGCATTGAGTGGTGTGACAACTCCGCTTCTATTCCGAGAGATTTGTGCAGCCTCCGCATCTGCGAACACGTCCAATCCGACGAGGTATTCATCCAATGTGACGGTTGTGGATCCGACAAAATTCCCTGAGTGGGCAACCAATCCATGGCTTGCATAATCCAATTGTGAGGCAGTGGAGTCAAGGGCATCACCAATGTCAATTTCTGCCCAAGCACTACCATTGCTTGCTGTGGTCAACGAAGTTGTCAAGCCTTCATGTTCGTGATGAAGGTCAACATTGATTCCAGCTGGGTTAGAAAAACAAGAACTGGATGCGTTGACCCACACTTGTAGAGGGGTGTTGAGGGCCGTAATCTCACGTTCAGGGGTTACAGCCAAACATGAATCACGTGTGCCTGGATTGCTGTACGGGGCCACTCCCGTTGCTCCGACGGGGTCGTATCGCTTGAGGCGGAAATCGATGGTTAGCCCGATCTCATCTTCTGTGTGGAGCCAAGCATAATTCCCAATTTCAGGGCAGTACCATCTGTATCCATCGGAATCTCCGTCCCTGTTGTAAGAGGTCAGTTCATAGGAACCATTACAGCCACCATAATCGATGCTTTGACCGATTGAATTCGAGGGTTTTCCGACATCAGAAACAACCCATGTGGTTTGATTGGTATCGGTGACGGGAGGGGGGAACGGAGTGATGTAGTCGCTTGAACCAGACCACTGTGTGTAGGATGTTGTGGTGGTCGTCCATCGTTCATCGGCTCGAAGTGGGAAATCATAGGTTTCACTCACAGGTGAATACGTCGTAGAGATTGTGATGTCACCTAAGATCTGTTCAAGGAATGAAATGCCGCTTGGAACAAACCGAATGTACATGTCAAGATCGCTACGAATGGCGCCCAAATCACTCACTCGTAAGTATTCAGTCTGAGTGTATTCGATGTAGACATTGCCCGTATACCCCTCGAGGGAGACGCCAGATTTGTCAAAATTCGCCGAGGAACGTAAGGTATACGCCATCACAGTCATGTTGTCAACGGTTTGCTCTGAAATCGCCATGACTTCAGTGGTTGTATCTCCCTGAATTTCCCCGACCGTTGCCTGAACGCCTGTATTGGTCACAAGGATGGTCGGGTCAAAGGTTCCAGAGTAAACCCAACGGTCACCTACCCTCCATTCTGGGATGTCAGAAACGCCAGGGTCATGCCCTCCACTCTCGAAGGTCAGAGGGGCTTGTGGGAGTGGCGCATGTGTCGGCGGGACGATGCTAAAGCACAACAGGAATGTCAGCGCGAGGGGCAGAAACCAACGTTGCCGGAGAGCCCCCATGATGAAACCCACACAGGGCGAAGAACATCAACGCTTCTCTTGCTTCAAAGCAAGTCTGCAAGTTCGTCCTTGATGATTTCGACAGCCTCGAGAATCTCGTCCTTGTGTCGTGCCCCGGTAATCACCATCTTTCCTGATCCGAAGATGAGGCAGACGACTTTGGGGTCGTCAAGGCGATAGATGAGGCCTGGGAATTGCTCTGGCTCGTACTCGACTTTGTCGAACGGCAAGTGGAATGTAAGATGGTTAAGGTTCAATTTTCGTGGGACTCCTGCTTGAGGTTCTCCAGTGAACTTGTCGAGTCCATCGTAATCTTCGGGATAGTGCAGAGCGTAGGTAGCTACCATGTTTTGAACTTCGATGGTGACGTCCTTCAAATCCCATGTTTCAATTCCAGCTGCACGCAAATCCTTGATCATGCGGTCGATACCTGTGTGGATGTTGTCTTCGTCCTTTCCGCCGGTGCAGACAGCACGGCCGGAGCGGAACATCAGGATTGCAAGTTTTGGTTCGGTGACACGGTAGACTACACCTGGGAATTGTTCTGGTTCATACTCACAATTCAATTGGATAGCAATGTCGGGAAGATCGAGTTCTTCCGCAACACGGGTACTTGCAACTACATTGACAACAGTTAGGCGTTCTTCATCGGTGGTCATATAAAAGGCGAATAACCCTTAGTATTTAAAAGGGATTTCGGACCCATAGTTTGCAGTCGTGGAGATCGGATACTCACTTGGACCAAAAAGCCTCTTTTGGCGCTGTGATGAGGGTGGCGCCTGGGTTTCCGAGCCGTGAGATGAGAGTCCGTCCACCAGCGAGTTCAATGGCTTCACTCGTGGCCTTGGGGTTGCGTGTTAATGCAACCATACACCCTCCGCCTCCGGCACCCGTCAGTTTCGCTCCGAGAGCTGTTGGTAGTGCTGCTGAAATCAGGGTTTCAAGTTCATCCGATGATACGCCAAGATTTCGTAAAATAATGTGATTTTCGCTCATGGCGTGTCCGACTGCATCGTAATTTCCTACTTGGAGCGCTTTCAACCCACGGCGAGCGATACTTCCAATGGCTCGTATCTCGTTAATTCGGCTTGGATTGGCTTCAAGAGCAGCAGCAACCAAGGCGACTTGATGCGAAGTGGGTGCGTGAACTCCTGTATTGCCTAATACGAGGTACACATCATCCTGGGGTGGTGTCATTGTATGAATCTCCCAAGTTCGTTGACCATCGGGAGTTTCGAGTTTACGAGTGAAGACCCAATCGCATCCATCTTCTTTCTTGTCTGAGAGGACCACAATCCCTCCAAGGGTGCTGGTTGAGGTATCCATTGGAGATGCACGACCGGATTGGGCCGTTGCTTCAGCCAAATGGGCGAGATGGCTCATTTCATCGTGCCCAAGTTGGCCTTCTGAATTTGGTCTGCTCGCATCTAAAGCAGTGCACAAAGCAACGCTTAATGCAGCACTTGACCCAAGACCCGATGCCCGTGGGATATCTCCCGATACATGGACGGATAGTGGCTTCGGATCGCTCGTTGTGGACCATAGTGCATGAACGAGATGATGGATGTGAGGGTGACGTTTTGCGACAAGGGAGCTGCCGTCAATGCTCCACGAACTGGCGGGTGTAACACGGACTTGGAGGCGTTGCTCAAGAGCAACAGCAACCGCTGGCTCACCGTACACAACCGCATGTTCTCCAAAGAGAATGCATTTGGC